>NZ_LZJF01000044.1 GCF_001666835.1 Mycobacterium sp. E3251
GGTGCGAACCATCGGCCCCGGCAGCATCGGAATCAGCTGCCCGTTCGGCCGCATCGGGATGTAATGCAGCGTGGCCAGCGGAATGTTGTAGTGTTCCGCGACGTTGGCGGCGGCCTGCTCGAAATTCAGGCCGGTGCACAATAGGTCAGCGTCGGCGGCGAGGGACGTCAGCGCCGCGCTGACCTCGCCCCAATGCCGGATGAGGGGCTCCCAGACCTTGCGCATCAACCTGATCGGGCTGCGGATCGTCCAGATGTTCCGGAAGAACTCAGCCCACATGTTGCGGAGGAACTCCTCGTCCAGGAAGTCGTGCAGTTCCGGGCCGTACGGGACCGCCGCGAGCCCGGTGGACTCGGCGAAACCCATCAATTCCGGTGGGACGGCCACGGCCACGTCGTGCCCTCGGCGCAGCAGCTCGCGGCCGACCGCTGCCAATGGCTCGATGTCGCCGCGCGTTCCGTAGCCGGCGAGGGCGAATTTCGTCACGGGTCCTAGCCTTGCAGTTGCCGTGCGCCGGCGACGTCAGGGGTGCCGTTCGTCACCCAACCCGTCCCGCGCGCGCGAAGTTTTCCAGAAGGTCGGCGCTCTTGGTGATGCTGTCTGCGGGCTTCGTCATCCGAGCGGCCAGCTCGCGGGCGCGCGAGAGGTAGTCGGGGGAGAGGATCTTGCGCA
>NZ_LZJF01000045.1 GCF_001666835.1 Mycobacterium sp. E3251
CGCAAAGCCGGGCTGACGGGACTAGGAGGCCACCTTGCACACGCCGAGGACTCGAACGACGGGCGTGCCCGCCGCGCACTCGAGCACCCAGGGGTCGCCGCCCTCGACCGGTTCCGACGTCAGGGTGAACATCACCGGCTGACCGCTGCGCTGCGTCATCTGCGTGCATTCGACCTGGAACAGGCGATAATCGCCGCCCTGATCGATGGCGAGCGAAAACCCTGGCCGCACCGACTCAACCGGCACCTTCTGCAGGTAGTAGTCAACGTTCATCCGTCGACCGTAGGACCGGCATTCCGGCGCGCCGGGGGCCGCCACGCGCCTCTTAAGCAATGTTCAGGCAAATTTTGGGACCGTATTAATCTTCGCCGCGCGCGTGCGCACCGGGCTGCAGGACGAACTCGACGATGATCGACGCCATGTCGTCGATCGCGCTGCGGGGCATGACTTCGAAACCGTGGGTGCTCAGCGTGGGCACGCACAGCAAGCCCGCGCGCGGCGTCAGCCCGTTGGCCTTCGAGTGCGAGGCGTCGGATTCGAAAGCACCCAAAACGGCCGCCTGCGGCGACAGACCCAGCTCGGTGGCGATGCTCATCAGCCGGTCGGCGACGTCTTTGTCGTAGACGCACAAGGCGTCGCTGTAGCCGACGATCGGGCCGCCGCTCACGGTGGTGCCGTACTCCTGCTCGGTGGGGCCAACCTCCAGCGCCAGGGTGAGGGTGCCGGGCAGCGATCCGCTGGCGTAGGTGCCGCCCACCCCTCCGATCTCCTCGTTGGTGGTGAACACGAGGTAGAGGTCGTCGACGGGCCGCTGGCCGCGTTCGCGCAGCCGGGCGGCCGCGCGCAGCAGCGCGGTCACGGCGGCGCGGTCGTCGAGGAAGTAACAGCCCACGTACCCGCCGAACTCGACCAGCGTCCTCTTGCTGCGCTCGACGCACACCCGGGTGCCCGGTCGCACGCCGGCGACCTCTAGCTCGTCGGTGCTCAGGCCGGTGAAGACGTAGACGTGATCCCAGTCCAGGGCCTTGTCGCCCTGGTCGGGCTTGGTCTGCCAGATCCGCGGGCTTTCCTGGGTGGTGTGCTCGGAGCCGAGCGTGAGCACCGCGGTCAGCATCTCGTGCTGGCCGAGCACGGCGACCGGTCCGAGACCGAAGTTGCCGGGGTACATCGTGCCCAGCTGGGTGAGGTGCAGCGTGCCGTCCGGTTCCACGCGCTTGACCAGCATGGACAGTTCGTCCATGTGCGCCATGATCCGCGTCCCGACGCCGGGTTCGGCCGCCGAGGACACCCGGTGCCGGTGCGCGCGTCCAACACCGTCGGCCGGAGGGTCGGCGGCGATGTACCCGATCAGGTTGCCGGCGTCGTCGCTCCACATGTCGTCGACGACGGGACGCAGTTCGCGGGCACAGACGGCGCGTACGTCGGCCTCCTGGCCGCACGGCCCGTAGGCCCACAGGAGTTCCTGCAGCAGGCCGTCGGTGGAGTTGTCCTCGCGCGTCGCCATTCGGTCCTTTCGGGTTCGTGGCTTGTCCGAAAGGATCAGTACCCCGCTCGTGCGGTGTGCAACCGCGGGCGCTCTAGTCCCCTCTAAGTCGCTGACGACCGTCATTGACGGGCGTCAATGGTCTGCCGTAACGTGCTTTCATGAATTCACCCGCCCCTACCGAGGCTGCAACGGCGCGGGGCGTCCGGGAGGCTCAACGACTCGAAACGCGGGCACGCTTGTTCGACGCCGCGTTGGCGGAGATTGCGCGGCGCGGGTTAGCCGCTGCCGACGTGAGTGCCATCGCCGCTGCGGCGGGCGTGGTGCGGGGAACGTTCTATTTCCACTTCCCGACGAAGGAGCACATCCTTACCGAGCTGGAGCGCAACGAGGAGATCCGGATCATCAGCGAACTCGGCGACGCCGAGGGTGACCTGACGTCGACACTATTGCGGCTCGTCGCTCGTGTGCTAGACGCCGAACGCCGTTTGGGCGCAGTGGTTTTCCGCGACATGCTCGGTCTGCATTTCTCGTCCTCACGTCCCGTCGAATACGAGCTGGCGCAACACCCGGTCGCCGAGTTTCTGGTCGGCGTGATCGCCCGGGCGCAATCCGCGGGGCAAGTCTCCGGGGAGGTAGACGCCACCGAACTCGGGACGTTCTTTCTCACCGGGCTCTTCGCCCTGCTGGCCACCGGAACACACGATCCTGCGCAGTTAAGCCGTTACGTGACAACGATTGTCAAAGGAATGGAGAAAAGATGAACGGCATCGAGGGATACCGGGAGTTTCTGGCCCGGCGTGACGGCGAAGCCGACCTGCTCAACAGGCGGTTGGCGAATCGCGAGCAATTCTTCAACGAACTCGAGGCGAACCCCATCCGGTCAGCCCACCCCGCCGACCGAAACACCTTCCTTCGCAACCTGCGCCGCCGGCGACCGGAAGCCGGGCTGGATCGCAAGATGCTGTTCCTGCTGGCGACGGCCAAACTCAACCAGGCTGAGCGGTTTGGCGTTGGGCTCGGCGAAACCTACGGGCGCAACAGCGACGAGAACCTGCCTCCCGAAAACGTCTATCTCGAGCTCGAAGAGCACTACCACACGCGGCTGCTGGCCTACGCCCTGGACATCTTTGACTTGACATTCCAGGTCGTCCCCCCACCGTTCGTGATGCGCCAATTCGTGAAGACCGGGGTGTTCATTCCCGCACGGTTGGGCTTTCTGTTCGTCGGGGCCGCCGAGATGGCGGGCTGCATCATGTTCGACGAGTTGCGCCGCGCCGGCGCCGATCTGTTCGCCGACGAGCCGGAAGTCGCCGAGCGAATCGAACTGCTGTACAGCGAGATTCTCACCGACGAAATCGGCCACGTCGGTTACTGCGCTTCGCGTTGCACCGCCGGGGAGCGGGCGATCATGCGCCGCATCTACCCGCTCATCGGACGGCTGTTCGCCCGCCAAACGGCCGAGATCAGCCTGCTGATCGACCCGAAGGCGTTGCACGCCCGCCTCGACCGGCCCTTCGACGTCGAGGAACTCACCGCCGGGCTGGACAACGAAACCTATCTGGTCACCCACCCGTGAAGAGCCGCTTGAACACGAGATCCGGCTGGGCGGAGTAACGTCATCAGCCTGTCCGGGGAACGAATGGCGAACTTTCTGGCGGTGCGATGCAGCTGGTCTGGCTCAACGTTGCCGATTTGATCGGCCAGGCCGGCGGTGACCCGTGGGCGATCAACCGGAGTCTGCAGGCCGGGAACCCGTTCGAGATTTCGCGATTGGCGGAGGCGTTCCACCAAGCCGGGGTATGCACCGCCGAGGCGGACCATGCGTTCGAGCAAGCCCGTAACCGTTTCGACGCGGCCTGGAACCACCAGAACGGCGACCACCCGATCAACGATTCCGCCGAGGTGCAGCGCACGGTCAAATCGCTTGGGGCGCAATCCCTGAAGTTGCCCAAGATCGGCGTCGACCTGGAAAACATCGCGGCCTCCCTGGCCGAGGCGCAGAAGGCGGGCGCCGCCGAGATCGCCGCGCTGGAACGGCAGTTGCAGCTGCTCGACAAACTCATCGGCGCGGCGATGAAGGATCTGGAGGACCCCAACCTCGATCCCCAGAGTCGTTCGCAGTTGCAGTCGTTGATCAAAGACGCCCGCGCCGACGCCGCCGACGAGACCAGGGACGCTCTGCACCAGCTGCAGTCGATCCGCGACGGCTACTCCAACACGCTGCAGCGGTCACTGGGCGCTCTGCACGGCGATGGATACGACCAGTCGGGTATCCAGGCGGTCGAGGGTCCCCTGTCGCCGGTACCGGACCTGCCGGATGACCCCAAGCAGTTTGCGGACGTCTGGAACACTCTTACGCCCGCGCAGAAGGACCGCGAGTATCAACGGAACCCATTGATCGGGAATCACAATGGGATGCCCGCGGTGGACCGGGATCATTACAACCGGCTCACTCTCGCCGACGAACTGGGCCGCGCTCAGGCGGCCGCCGCCCAGGCCGACGCGCTTAAGGCCCAGCATCCCGATTGGGCGGCGGGCAAGAACATTCCGCCGCCGAACGAGCCGGGGGCGATTTTCGACGACCGCCTCGCCTACGAGGCGTGGCAACGCCAATACGATGCCGCCCGGGACGGGGCCAAGTACCTGCCCGACCTGCAGGCCGTCGACAAAACCGTCAAAGCGAGCCCCGATCGCAAGCTCATGCTGCTCGACACCAAAACCGGCAAGCAGGCCCGCGCCGCGATCGCGGTCGGAGACCCCGACACGGCCACCCACGTATCGGTCACGGCGCCCGGTTTGAACACCACCGTCCACGGCGCCATCGGGGGCATGGTGTCCGAGGCGACCGACGCCAGAAAGGAAGCCCTCCGCCAATTGAGCCTGACCCCTGGGCACGAACACGACACCGTCTCGGCCATCGCGTGGATTGGTTATGACCCGCCGCAGGTGCCGGGCATGGACGATCTCGGCAAATCGCTCGCCGGCGGCTGGGACGTCAGCCACGACGCCGTGGCCAGGGCCGGTGCGCATGACCTGGCCGGCTTCTACGACGGGATACAGGCCGCCCACCAGGGCGGCCCCGCCGACCTCACCGCGATTGGACACTCCTACGGCTCACTGACCACCGGACTTGCCCTGCAAGAGCCCGGCGATCACGGGGTGTCGCGGGCGCTGTTCTACGGCTCCCCCGGCATCGAAGCCTCCACGCCCCAGCAGCTACATCTGCAGCCCGGCCACGTGTTCACCATGGAAACGCCCGACGACCCGATCCAGTGGACGTACGACGGGCCAGCCATCGCCCACGACGTGGCACCGTTCCTGCCGCCGCCCTTCCGAGACATCGCTACCAGCGTCCTGGGCGCGGCGGACGCCTCCGGCGCCGGCCACTTCGGCCCGAACCCGGCGACCAACCCCAACTTCACCCACCTGGCCACCGGTGCCACCACTGTGCCCGACGGCCATGGCGGCACCCTCACCCTTCAAGACGCGCACGGCCACAGCGATTACCCTCGCTTCCCCGACGGCGGCGGGCTCAGGACGACCAACTACAACATCGCCGCCGTCCTTGCCGGACTCGGAGATAAGGCGGTTCCCACGAAGTGAGCAAGAACCAGTACAGCCCCCGGAACCTGCAACGCCACGGCATTCTGGGCATCGTCGTGGCCGCAATCGCACTAGCCGCAGGAGGATGCCACGTGAGCCACCCCTACGCACCCACCCCACCCAACGATGCGGCCAAGGCCCTCCAGGTGCTCAAGTCCCTGCCCTCGTTCGAGGACACCCAAAGTCAGGTGCAGGCCGCGATGAACGAGATCACCGCCGCCGCAAGCAAATTGATCCCCTCGATCAAGTGGGAGACACCGCACGAGGGCTCGGGCGACAACTGCGAGCGACCGTACGAGCAAACCGACGGCAAACGCTACTTCCTCCCCGATGCCGTTGCCGCCAACGTGCCGGTCTCCGAGCAACAGTGGGCGACGATCGAAGAGACCGCCAAACAGGCGGCCGCCAAGATCGACGCCACCGAGGTGCAGGTGATGCAGAACAGCCCCGGGAACCATGACGTGGGGTTCTACGGCCCCACCGGGATCTTCATCAAAGTCGGCTACCGGGGAAACCTGGTCGTCGCCGGCTACACCGGCTGCCGGCTGCCCCGCGACAAGAAATAGCTTGGGTGGTCGGCTATTCCGCGGACCAGAAATACGTGTAGTACTCCCGGACTTCCATTACCGATGACCACTGCGGAAATCCAGCGATAATCTCGGCATCGCCCAACTCCCCCATATCGGGCGGAGTATCGCCCAACCCCTCGATCTGCCCGATGTAAATACGAGCTGCTTGACCCGACACGGTCAAACGACCGAATCGCAGAACATAGTCCGGCGGTTCAGCGCGCTTCGAACCCTCAAGAGGCAATGACGCGCCGGCCGCATCAACCGCCCACGAGTCCTCGTTCCCGGCATCCCGCGTCGGGAATGGCCCCCCGGCCCGTGCAGATCGCGTCGGCTCCCAATCACCATATTGAGCGTGCCAGGGGCGCTGACGCACCTGGTCGTCGTTCGACCAGGTCACGCCTCCCACGCCGTTCAGCACGACCAGGGCCGCGTTCGAACCCTCGAAGTCGCGACACCATTGAATGGCGCACAGAACTCCGACGCGGGAGCGCTGGGGTGACAGGCGCATATCAATGAACTCGGCTTCATCCAGCGCGCCCACCAAGACGAGGGGATTTCGTCGCGAGGACGTTGTTGCCTCCACCTCCGGTGTGAATTCGTAAAGCTGACTGACCGGATAAAGACTCATGGGTAGTAGCTTCTCCAACGCGTGGCCATCGCCTGCACACCGGCCGTATCCACACGCAGTGCTTGAGACACGAGCGACGTGTAGGCACGCGGATTTGCGCCTACGAGACACCGCGACCACGCCGGACCTGGCCGCCGCGCGCGGCCCGGCCAGACTGCCGCGCGCTCCCGATGTTGCTCGAACGATGCGCCTGACCTGCTCAAACTTTGTGGAGCTAAGGGGATTCGAACCCCTGACCTACTCGATGCGAACGAGTCGCGCTACCAACTGCGCCATAGCCCCTGACCGCTAGCAGGCTACCAGCCGCGGCGCGAACCGCCGAACCGCCGGCACTACTCGCCGACGGCCCGCGGCAGGTCCCGGGGCCAACCGTAGTTCCGCATCGCCATCGCGTAGTCCAGGTGCTCGAAGATCGGGTCCTCGTCGTCGATTTCCAGCACGACCGCGCCCGGACGCCGCAGCCGCGACGGGACCACGTCGTAGTCGCGGTCGTAGGCGTTCTCCACGCCCATCCGCGCCCGCGCCATCCGCTGCATGCGGCGGTGACGCACCTTCTCCTCGATGCGGGTCTGACGCCGCAGGTAGGCCAGGTACAGCAGCGTCACCGCGGTGGCAGTGCCGCACGCCCACCAGGCGCTCGGCGAGATCTTGAATGCCGCTGTGGCCGTGCCGACCAGGACGACCGCCATCACCATCAGCACGCGCTTGCGGAACTTGTACTTGCGGGCGCTGACCGCGGCGGCGGTCTTCGCGTCGAACCGGCGGCGCCGGGAGGCGTTCCGCGGGACCGGCGCAGGCATTTCCTCGTCGTCGGTCTCGGCCTCGGGCTCCAGACCCGATGAGTCCTCGACGTATTCGAATCCTTCGTCGTCTTCTTCGTCGCTGGCGTGGGCGACGACGTCGGTGTCGGAATCCTCGTCGTCCTCGCCGGCCTCGGCTTCCTCCTCGACCGCCGCGCCCGCCGGGAGCGCCTGTGAATCCTCGACGACGTCGACGTCGAGGTAGTCGGGCTCGGTGCGCTCCGGCACCGCGACCTTCATGACCACCGGGCGCAACTGGCGCAGCTCGTCGGTGTCGCTGTCGTCTGCATGCTCGTCGTCGTCATCCCCGGCGAGGTCGCGGTCCTCGTCGAGCTCGGTTTCGGCCGACTCTTCCGGCGGCTTCCAGTCGGGGTCGCTGCGGTGACCGGCGGCCGGACCGCTGCGTTTGATGAGGCGCGAGTTCCCTCCCCCATTGAGGACCCGGGTCGCCAGGGCCACGTCACTGGTGCGCCGCACGGCGTCGCGTTTGCTGACGAGCATCGGCACCAAGACGAACAGCCAGAGCACTACTAGCGAGATCCACAACAGTGACTGCGGAATGCTTGGCATGACGACCTGCTCTCTTTGGTTCCGATTCCGCGAAGCCCCTCGGAGGCCAGCGCGGCCGGGTCTTGGTGACCAGGACAATTACACACCTGTAATTTGCCTCTCACAAGCACCACAAGTCACTCGTGTCGCGGTAGCCACATAGCGTGGGGCGGTCAGGCCCAGCTGGCGTGCCCGCCCCGGACCAGGGTCGAGGCCACCGATCCGGACACCTCTTCGGCCGTGAGGGCCATCAAGAGATGGTCCCGCCACGCCTTGTCCACCTCGAGGTAGCGCTGCAGCAACCCCTCCTGGCGGAACCCGACTTTCGCCAATACCGCCCGACTGGCGGCGTTTTCGGGCCGCACCGTCGCCTCAACGCGATGCAGCATCACCGGGCCGAAGCAATGGTCCAGGCCCAGCGCCAGCGCCGCCGTGGCGACCCCGCCACCGGTGGCCGACCGCGGAACCCAGTAGCCGATCCAAGCCGACCGCAGGGCCCCGTGGGTGACGTTGCCGATGGTGAGCTGGCCACAGAAGTGCCCGTCGAGCTCGATGACGTACGGCAGCATGCGGCCCGCACGGGCCTCGGCGCGCAGGCCGGAGCACAGCGCCGGCCACGCGGCGACCGTGTGCCGGGTCGTCCAATCGCCCTCCGCGCTGGGCTCCCACGGCTCGAGGTGCGCGCGGTCGGCCAACCGGATGCGGCTCCACTGGGCGCCGTCGCGCATCCGCACCGCCCGCAACCGGACCACCCCCGCCGGGACCCGCAACGGCCCGACATCCAGCGGCCAACCCGGATGGCGGGCGTTGGTACGCAACAGGTTCACGTGCGCGCGGAGTCGTTGCACTTAACCGCGCTGAGCCAAGAAGGCGACGTCGACGATCTCGCCGGTGCGGATTTGTTCGGCGCCGCTGGGCACCACCACGAGGCAGTTCGCTTCGGCGAGGGTGGCCAGCAGGTGCGAGGACGCCCCCGGCGCCCCGCCCAGCGCCTGTACCAGGTATTCACCGGTCTCCTGGTCGCGCATCAGCTGGCCGCGCAGGTAGCCCTTGCGCCCGGCGACCGATGTGATCGGCGACAGCGTGCGGGCTTGCACGATCCGGCGCATCGGTTGGCGCTTGCCCAGGGAGAGCCGGATCAGCGGCCGCACCATCACCTCGAACACCACCAGGGCGCTGACCGGGTTGGCGGGCAGCAGGAACGTCGGGACGCCGTCGCGGCCCAGCTGCCCGAAGCCCTGGACGGACCCGGGATGCATCGCGACGCGGACGACCTCCATCTCCCCCAGCTCGGAAAGGACCGACCGCACCGGCTCGGCCGCGGCGCCGCCGACGCCGCCGGCGATCACCACCACTTCGGCGCGGTTGATCTGGCCCTCGATGACTTCGCGGAATTCACCGGGATCGCCGCTGACGATGCCGATGCGGTTGACCTCCGCGCCGGCATCGCGGGCCGCCGCCGCCAGCGCGTAGGAGTTGACGTCGTAGACCTGGCCGTTGCCGGGGGTGCGCGAGATGTCGACGAGTTCGCCGCCGACGGCCACCACCGTCACCCGCGGCCGCGGATGGACCAGGACCCGTTCGCGCCCGACCGCGGCCAGCAGGCCGACCTGGGCCGCGCCGATCACCGTGCCGGCCCGTACCGCGACGTCACCGGGCTGCACATCGTCCCCGGTGCGACGCACGTACGCGCCCGACGGCGCCCCGCGCAGGATCCGCACCCGCGAGCTGCCGCCATCGGTCCAGCGCAACGGGATGACGGCGTCCGCCAGCGTGGGCAGCGGGGCCCCGGTGTGCACGCGGGCGGCCTGGCGGGGCTGCAAGCGACTCGGCGTGCGCGCACCGGCCTCGACGGTTCCCATCACGGGCAGGACCAGGCCCTCGCGCCGGTCTTCGTCGAGCTCCGCATCGCCGGGCGGCTCACCCAGACTGTCGACGCCCACCTCGCCGATGCCCAGCACGTCGACGCTGCGCACCGCGTAACCGTCGATCGCGGCCTGATCGAACCCGGGCATGGGGCGCTCGGTGACCACTTCCTCGGCGCACATCAGCCCCTGCGCCTCGGCGATGGCCACGCGGATGGGCCGCGGAGCCACCGCGGCGGCCGTTATCCGGGCCTGCTGCTCCTCCACAGAACGCACAGCGCGCCTCCCTGCCCTAGACGGGCGCCGTCTCGGACCGGGCGCATCGGCCTGCTACTTCTCGGCCAGGCCTAACCGCGCCACCAACCATCGCCGCAAATCCGGGCCGTAGTCGTCACGATCCAATGCAAAGTCAACCGCAGCCTTGAGGTAGCCGCCGGGATTTCCCAAGTCGTGTCGGGATCCGCGGTGCACGACGACATGCACGGGGTGGCCCTCGGAAATGAGCAGGGCGATCGCATCGGTCAGCTGCACTTCGCCGCCCACCCCACGGTCGACGCGACGCAACGCGTCGAACACGGCGCGGTCGAGGATGTAGCGGCCCGCCGCGGCCAGCATCGACGGCGCGTCCTCGCGCTTGGGCTTCTCGACCATGCCGTTGACCTTCAGCACGTCGGGGTTGTCGTCGCCGGGCACCGGCTCGACGTCGAAAACCCCGTAGGCGCTGATCTCTTCGGGCGTCACCTCGATGGCGCACAACACCGTCCCGCCGTGGTCCGCCCGCACCTTGGCCATCGTCTCCAGCACGCCGGTCGGCAGCACCAGGTCGTCGGGCAGCAGCACCATCACGGCGTCGTCATCGGACGTCAGCGCAGGTTCCACGCAGCTGATGGCGTGCCCCAGGCCCAGCGGCTCGGCCTGAACCACGGACTCGACCTTGATCAGCTGCGGCGCGCGGCGCACCTTGTCGAGCATGGCCTTCTTGCCGCGGGCCTCCAGCGTGCCCTCGAGGACCAGGTCCTCGACGAAGTGCGCGACGACGCCGTCCTTGCCCTCGGAGGTGATGATCACCAGGCGGTCGGCGCCCGCCTCAGCCGCCTCCGCGGCGACCAGCTCGATGCCGGGGGTATCGACGACCGGCAGCAGCTCCTTGGGAACCGTTTTCGTCGCGGGCAGGAAGCGGGTACCAAGACCGGCAGCGGGCACGATCGCCGTGTGTGGGACCACCACTTTTGGGCTTGACATTGTTCACACGATAACCCGAGTGCGGTTTGCCGAGTCGATGTGGCGCGGCCGAAGACCCGGCTGGAATGGTTGAGGCATGGCGACCACCAGCAAGGCCGTGTTGCGGGCGCAGCTGCAGGCGGCCCGGCGCGGCGTTGCCGACGCCGTTCGGGCCGCCGAGGCGCGAATGTTGTGCGAGCGGCTGCAGGCCGCGGAAAGCTTGGTGAGCAGCGGCAGCACCGTCTGCGCATACGTGCCGGTGGGTGCCGAGCCCGGCTCGATCGACATGCTGGACGTGTTGCTGCGGCTGGCGGGCCGGGTGCTGCTGCCGGTTGCGCGCACCACCGCCGACAACGCGCCGCTGCCGTTGCGCTGGGGTGAATACCGGCCCGGCACATTGACATCGGCGCGGTGGGGATTGCTGGAGCCCCCGGAGCCGTGGCTGCCGGCGTCGGCGATCGTGGAGGCGGGCCTGATCCTGGTGCCGTCGTTGGCCGTCGACCGCTCCGGGGTGCGGCTGGGCCGCGGTCGCGGTTTCTACGATCGCTCCCTGCCCGCCCGCGACCCCCGCGCCCGGCTGATCGCGCTCGTGCGCGACGCGGAGTTGGTCGACGAGTTGCCGGCCGAGCCGCACGACATACCGATGACCGACGCGCTCACGCCGCGAGTGGGACTAACACCACTCGATCTGGGGTAACAGATCGGGAATGAGCGGTGTCACGTGGCGGTTCTAGCACTTGAGACGCTAGAGTGCTAACAGACTTTGCAATCATCCGGAGGTTTTTGTGCCGACTTACAGCTATCAGTGCACCGAGTGCGACGATCGCTTCGACATCGTGCAGGCCTTCACCGACGATGCGCTGACCACCTGCAAGCGCTGCTCCGGGCGGCTGCGCAAGCGCTTCAACTCCGTGGGCGTGGTGTTCAAGGGCAGCGGCTTCTACCGCACAGACAGCCGCGAGTCCGGCAAGAAGTCCACGAGTTCCACCAATGGGTCCGCTTCGAGCGACTCCGGGTCGACCTCGGGATCCACCGAGAAGTCCGGGTCGAGCGAGAAATCCGGCTCGACCGAGAAGTCGAGCAGCACCTCCACGGCGTCCGCTGCCGCTGCCTCGAGCTAACGGGTTATCCACAAACGCATTTGCCGCCGGCATGCGCCGGTGACCGCGTTGCGCTTACGTTCGCGGCGTGGGCGAATCATCGCTGAATCCAAGCCTGTTCAGCCGCCTGTTGATGCTGCGTCCGGATTGGACCAGGACCGTCCTGGCGCGGCGTGTCGCCGCCTGCGGGCTGGTCGTGTTGGCCGCCCTGGCCGCGCTGCGCTCCGACCCGGCCGGTGATTATGCCGAGGTGGTGGTCGCCGATCACGACCTGCGGCCGGGCGTCGCGTTGACCCCCGCCGATGTTCGTCTCGAAAAGCGTTTGGCCGCAACCATTCCCGATGGGTCGCTGGCGGATGTCAGCGCCGTGGCCGGTTCGACGCTGGCCGGGCCGGCGAGGCGCGGCGAGGTGCTCACCGATGTGCGGCTATTGGGCAGCCGGCTGGCCGAGGCCGCCATCGCGTCGAAGGCGGGACCCGGGGCCCGCA
Organism: Mycobacterium sp. E3251; assembly: GCF_001666835.1. Lineage (GTDB taxonomy): Bacteria > Actinomycetota > Actinomycetes > Mycobacteriales > Mycobacteriaceae > Mycobacterium. The sequence goes on from NZ_LZJF01000045.1 coordinate 12,313, forward strand.
TCGTGCCGCTGCGGCTGGCGGACGGCGCCCTGATCGACCTGGTCCGCGTCGGCGACGTCGTCGACGTACTGGCCGCACCGACAACCGGCTCGTCGGAGCCCTCCCAGGCCGCTCCGAAAGTGGTGGCCACCGACGCCGTCGTGGTGCTCGTGTCGGCCAAGCCAAAGGTCCAGGGCGCGGACGGCGACCGCGTAGTGTTAGTTGCGCTGCCGGCTCGCGTGGCGAACACGGTGGCGGGCTCGACGCTGGGTCAGGCGGTGACCCTCACCCTGCACTGAGTGCCTCGCCGCCGTTGGTCACGCAGCCGACAGCAAACTCTGTCCAATCCCAGGAAGGACATCTGGAATGTTCAAAGGGTTCAAGGAGTTTCTCTCGCGGGGCAACATCGTCGACCTGGCCGTCGCGGTGGTCATCGGTACTGCCTTCACCGCACTGGTCACGAAGTTCACCGACAGCATCATCACACCGCTGATCAACCGGATCGGCGTCAAACAGCAATCCAACGTCGGCATCTTGAAGATCAGCATCGGTGGCGGCCAGACCATCGACCTGAACATCCTGCTGTCGGCCGCGATCAACTTTGTGCTGATCGCCGCGGTCGTCTACTTCTTCGTCGTGCTGCCCTACAACACGCTGCGTAAGCGCGGTGAGGTCGAGCAGGCCGACGACGCCCAGATCGTTCTGCTCACCGAAATTCGCGACCTGCTCGCCCAGACCAACGGAGATTCGTCAGGCAAGCACGGCGGCACGAGCACGACGCCTCCGCCCGAGCACGGACCGCGCGCCGACGCCGAAGCACAGACCTGAGGCGGTCAGATCTCCAGGCTGGACAGCTGCCCGATGATTTGAGCGGCCAGCGGGTTCAGCGTCGCCATGCCGTCGCGCACCGCGTACCGGGAACCGGCCAGGTTCACCACCAACGTGCTCCCGGACACCCCGGCCAGGCCGCGTGACAGTCCGGCGTCGATGATCCCCGCGGACAGCCCGGAGCCCCGGATGGCTTCGGCAATGCCCAGGATTTCCCGGTCCAGGATCTCGCGGGTGGCCTCCGGGGTGACGTCGCGCGGCGTGACGCCCGTGCCGCCGACGGAGACCACCAGGTCCACCCCGCCGATCACCGCGGTGTTGAGCGCGTTGCGAATTTCGACCTCGTCCGCCGCGACCGCAACCACACCGTCGACGACGAATCCCGCCTCGGTCAGCAGTTCGGTTACCAGCGGCCCACTGTGGTCCTCGTCCCCGTGAGCGGTGCGATCGTCGACCACCACGACCAGAGCCCGGCCGACCACCAACTCCGCACCCGTTTCCATGGGTGCCACGGTATAACCGAGATCCGACAATCCCGCCGCCGAGGGTTCTTCGACTCGCATTACTGATCCGCCTTCCCCAGGGTCACCGGCACGGTACGGCTGCCACCAGCGGGATCCTGGAAGGTCAGCGAGATCTTGTCGCCGGGCGCCTTGGACCGCACGGCCGCGACCAGGGCGTCAGCGCTACTGATCGGACGATCGTCGACCTTGGTGACGATCACATTCTTCGGCACGCCGGCGCTCGAGGCCGCACCACCCGGCACGACGTCGACGACCTTGGCTCCCGGGGAGCCCTTGTCGTTCGTCACCTGCACGCCGAGCGAGGCGTGCGACGCCTTGCCACTACTGATCAGCTCGTCGGCGATGCGCTTGGCCTGGTCGACCGGGATCGCGAAACCGAGCCCGATCGAACCGCTCTGGGCGTCCGGCGAGTCGGCACCCAGGGTGGCGATGGCCGAGTTCACGCCCACCAGCTGGCCGTTCATGTTGACCAGCGCGCCGCCGGAGTTACCCGGATTGATGGCGGCGTCGGTCTGAATCGCGTCCAGCACGGTGTTCTGGTTGCCCGACTCACCGGTGGTGGACACCGGCCGATTCAACGCACTGACGATCCCGGTGGTCACCGTGCCCGACAGGCCCAGCGGCGACCCAATGGCCACCACCGGTTGGCCGACGCGTAGGTCCGATGAGGAGCCCAGGGAGATCGGGGTGAGGCCGGAGACGCCCTGCACGCGGATCACGGCGATGTCGCTGGTGGGATCGGCGCCCAGGACCGTGAAGGGTGCGGTACGGCCGTCGGCGAAGGTCACGGTTGTCTTGGGAGCCGGACCACCGGGTCCGCCACCCGGGCCTCCAGGCGGACCGCCGGGGGCCGGAGCGGCCGGGCCCTTCGGCGGCCCCGCGGCCGCCGCGACCACGTGGTTGTTGGTCAGGATCAGCCCGTCGGCGGAAAGGATGATGCCGGAGCCCTCTTCGGACTGGCGGCCCAGATCGGTCTCCAGCATGACGACGCTGGGCACCACCTTTGAGGCGACCTGTTCGACGCTGCCGGGCGGCATGTTCGCCGCCGGGACGGTGGGCGCGCCGATGACGGTGCGCCCGTTGCCGTTGGTGGTGTGGCTGCCCAGCTCGACAGCCGTCGCCGCGGCTCCGCCGATGCCCGCCGACACCACCGCGATGGCCAACGCGCCTACGGTCAACAGCCCTGCGCGGGACCGTTTTTGGGGGCCCGGCGGCGGCATCGGCGGCATCATGCCGGGAATCGGTCCGGTCCCGGTAGCGCCGGGCAGGGGGCCTACCCCGGTTCCCGTCGGCGTCCGGCCTGGACCGGTGCCGTTGTACGGGTCATAGGGCTGCCGGAATTGGGATGTCTGCGATTGATGCCGCCAGTCGAATGGCTGGCTATACGGTTGCCCGTAAGCAGAGGTCCCCGGGTGGGTGGGGGTAGGCCCCCTGCC
>NZ_LZJF01000046.1 GCF_001666835.1 Mycobacterium sp. E3251
GCGATGAAATGAGCCAGGATGCAGTCGAATTGACCCGTGGTCTGCTCACCGAGGCCGCGGTAGCGCGGCACGGTTTCCTCGACGTGTTGGGCGAATCGACGAGTTCCCCGGCCCCGACGTTCGCGCAGCGCGCCATGAACAGTCCCCTCGTCGCGACGGTCTACGAGCGGCTGTGGCGCCCGGCCGCGTTCTATGCGGCCAGCGGCGTCACCACCGGCGCCGAGCAGCGACGCGCCGCTGCTGCATTGCGGCTTTCCGCCGCGGAACGATTACTCGACGTCGCCTGCGGCCCAGGTAATTTCACCGGTTCGCTCGCGGAACAGCTACCCGACGGCGGCCTCGCCGTCGGCTTCGACATCTCCGAGCCGATGCTGACGCGCGCCGTCCTGGACAACAACACTCCGCGCACGTGCTATGTCCGCGGCGACGCTCGCGCGTTGCCGTTCGCCGACGCGACATTCGACGCGGTGTGCTGCTTCGGCGCGCTGTACCTGACGCCCGAGCCGTTCCGCGTGGCACGCGAAATGGTCCGGGTGCTCAAGCCCGGGGGCCGCATCGCGGTCCTCACCAGCTACGTCCCGGACCTGCCGCCGGTGCGGCATGCGATGACCGCCGGTGCCCGCGTCATCGGGCTCACCATGTTCGACCGGCACGCCTTCGTCGACCTGTTCTCCTCGGAAGGGCTGGTCGACGTCGAGCAGCAGACCCAGCGGGCGCTGCAGTTCGTCGCCGCCGCAAAGCCGGGCTGACGGGACTAGGAGGCCACCTTGCACACGCCGAGGACTCGAACGACGGGCGTGCCCGCCGCGC
>NZ_LZJF01000047.1 GCF_001666835.1 Mycobacterium sp. E3251
GTTGGCCGGATCCGTGCTGAACGTGTTCTTCGCCCGGTTCCACGAGATCTTGCCGCCGGCGAACTGCTGGGAGACGACGTCGCCGTCCACGGCCTGGTCGCCGACGGGCGCGCCCAGCTTGCCGGTCGGTCCGCGAAGCTTGTCCCAGGCCGCCTTCATGGCGCCGCGCACCACGAACGCGCCACGCTCCGACGTCCAGAAGATCACCGGTTTGTCGGCGCCCGAGAAGGTGACCATGCGGCTGGACGGGATGCCGCCGTCGGATTCGTTGGCGGTGGGGAAACCCAGGTCGCTGCCGGCGGGTCCGCCGAGCGACTCGTACTTGGCCAGGATGTTGCTCTCGACGGCGTTCGCGCCGGTGGCGGGGCTGAAATACACTTTGCCGTTGGCGAAGTCCTGGACGATTCCGTCGCCGCCGATCGGATACTGCGCGCCCTTCTTCGCACCTAACGGCCCATTGGGGCCGCCGGCCGCGCGCCAGGCCATGTTGATGGCCGCGGTGGGATCGATCGCCACCTGCAGGCCCTTCAACTGGTCGGCCAGTGCGGGCGGCTCGGTGGAGAACTGTTTCGTCTGCCTGTTCCACGAGACCTGGCCGCCGCTGAACTTCTGGGCGGACACCTCGCCGTTGTACGTTTCGTCGCCGACGGGGACCCCGAGGACGCCGCCCGAACTGCCGAGCTTGTCCCAGGCGGCGTTGATCGCGCCGCGCACCACGAACGCGCCGTGCTCGGGCGTCCAGAAGATCACGGGCTTATCGCTGGCGGAGAAGGTGCTCACGCGGCTGTCGGGTCCGGCGAGGCCGGGCACCTCGTTGATCGCGGGAAAGCCCAGATCGCTGCCCGCGGGTCCGCCCAGCATCTCGTATTTGTCCAGGATCGGCCCGTAGACGAATTTGGCGCCGGTCGCCGGGGTGAAGAACATCTTGCCGCCGTCGAAGTCCAGCGCGAAACCGTCCCCGGCGGGATAGACATCGCCCTTCCGGGCGCCCAGGGGTGAACCGTCACCGCCAGCCTTCTCCCACGCCGCCATAATGGCCGCCTCGGCGTCGCCGATGGGGGACGCCGCCGCAGGCGGCGCCAGCAAGGCGACGGCTATTGCCGTGGCGGTCAAGGTGACCAGCGCGCTTCCGACCAGCCTGCGCATGCGACCTCTCTGCCCGTTCACCAAGCCTCCCAGCCGACGGCTGCGCCCCTGTCAGCGGCTATGCCCGTACCTGCACAGCCGGCAAGCGGGCCGTAGTCCGACCGTGGGGAAACAACCCCGTTCCGATCCGCATTATCGCCGGGCTCGCATAACTTTGCTCCCGCATACGAAAAATGCGAAGTCAAATCACGAATAGTACAAAAACGGATACCACGCCGATGTCGAATCGATGCAGAGCCACGCTCAAATCGCGACCGGCCGCGCGGCGTATGAGTATTCGAGTCAAACCCCGAACCGGGCGTCCGCCTGCGCAATAACGCACGGCGGGCGCCGCGCGCTTTGGTTTCGCGCCCGCGCATGTTGCCGCACTTGCCGGAGTGGTCGACGGCGGCGTGCTTTTCGGCTCGACTACGCGCCATTACGCGGATGGCATACCCCGGATACATGTGCCCCGAACACATGGGCCGACGGTACGTGAAGCCATTAACTCGTCAGCGGTCTACCCGAAAAATCACCCCGCGTGGCGCGCATTGATGGGGTTTGCCGTCGCCGTGCGAATCGGCGTGATGGTGTTGTCGCTGTTAAGGCTAGACCCCGAGGCTGCGGCCGATGATCTCTTTCATGATCTCGGTCGTTCCGCCGTAGATGGTCTGCACCCGCGCGTCCAAATAGGCTCGGGCAACGGGGTATTCGCGCATGTAGCCGTAGCCGCCGTGCAGCTGCAGGCAACGGTCGATCAGGTGCACCTGCTTTTCGGTGGAGTACCACTTGGCCATCGCCGCCTGCTCCGCCGTCAGCTTCTTGTCCAGGTGCAGCCGGATGAACTCGTCGACCATGATGCGCACCACCGTCGCCTCGGTCGCCAGCTCGGCGAGCACGAAGCGGCTGTTCTGGAAACTGCCGATCGGCTTGTTGAATGCCTTGCGTTCCTTGGTGTATTGCAGGGTTTCTTCCAGCACCTGCTCCATCGCCGCGGCCGCCATGATGGCGATCGAAATCCGTTCCTGCGGCAGGTTCTGCATCAGGTAGATGAATCCCATGCCCTCCTGCCCCAGCAGGTTGTCGGCGGGCACCTTGACATCGGTGAACGACAACTCGGCGGTGTCCTGCGCGTCCAGCCCGATCTTGTTCAAGTGCCGGCCGCGTTCGAAACCTTCCATGCCGCGTTCGACAACCAGCAACGAAAAGCCCTGCGCCCCTTTGTCGGGATCGGTCTGCGCCACCACGATCACCAGGTCGGCATTGATTCCGTTGGTGATGAACGTCTTCGCGCCGTTGAGCACGTAGTGGTCGCCCTGCTTGACCGCGCGCGTCTTGATGCCTTGCAGGTCGCTGCCGGTTCCCGGCTCGGTCATCGCGATCGCGGTGATGGTCTCGCCGGTGCAGAACTTCGGCAGCCAGCGCTGCTTCTGCTCTTCGGTGGCCAGGGCCAACAGGTACGGCGCCACGATGTCGTTGTGCAGGCCGAAGCCGATCCCGCTATAGCGACCGGCGGTGGTCTCCTCGGTGATGATCGTGTTGTACCGGAAGTCGGGGTTGCCCCCGCCGCCGTATTCCTCCGGCACCGCCATGCCGAGGAAGCCCTGCTTGCCGGCCTCGAGCCACACGCCGCGGTCGACGATCTTCGACTTCTCCCATTCGTCGTGATGGGGTGCGACGTGGCGATCGAGGAACGCCCGGTAGGACTCACGGAACAGGTCATGCTCCGCCTCGAAAAGAGTGCGCTGGTACTTGACGGCACTGCCCATGTGGATGACCTCCGGCGACTGGAAACTCTGTCGCCCAACATATACCAACCAGACGGTTGGTCGGCGGCCGGCGGGTCCGGTCGCCGGGAGATCAGCGCGCCGAGAACTCCTGCAGGCGCCCGGCCAGCGCCACCGGTACGCGGGCCTTGATCCGGGTGCCGTCGGGGTTGTGCTCCTCCTGCTGCACGCGACCGTCGGCGTGCAGCCGGGCCACCAGGTCACCGCGGTGGTAGGGAATCACCACGTCCACCGCGGTGTCGGCGGGAACGGCCAGCTCGCCCATCCGGCGCCGGAGCGCGTCGATGCCCTCGCCGGTCCTGGCCGAGACGAAGACCGCGCCGGGCAGCGCGTGGCGAAGCTTGGCCAGGGTCAGGCCACTCGCGGCGTCGACCTTGTTGACCACCACCAGCTCGGGTGGTGGGTCGCCGTCGTGGTCGGCGATGACGTCGGAGATCACCGCGCGAACCGCGTTGATCTGCGCCAGCGGGTTGGCATCGGAGCCGTCGACCACATGCAGCAACAGGTCGGCGTCGACGACCTCCTCCAGCGTGGAGCGGAACGCCTCGACCAGCTGGGTGGGCAGGTGCCGGACGAACCCGACCGTGTCGGTGAGCACCAGCGGGCGGCCGTCTTCGAACTCGGCGCGCCGGGTGGTGGGCTCCAGCGTGGCGAACAGCGCGTCCTGTACCAGCACCCCCGCGCCGGTCAGCGCGTTGAGCAGGCTGGACTTGCCCGCGTTGGTATAGCCGACGATGGCGATCGAGGGCATGTCGCTGTGCAGGCGGCGGCTGCGCTGAGTGTCGCGGACCTGCTTCATGTCCTTGATCTCGCGGCGCAGCTTGGCCATTCGTTCGCGGATGCGGCGGCGGTCGGTCTCGATTTTCGTTTCACCGGGACCGCGCAGGCCCACGCCTCCCCCGCTGCCGCCGGCGCGGCCACCGGCCTGCCGGGACATCGACTCACCCCAGCCGCGCAGCCGCGGCAGCATGTACTCCATCTGGGCCAGCGATACTTGCGCCTTGCCCTCCCGGCTGGTGGCGTGCTGGGCGAAGATGTCCAGGATCAGCGCGGTGCGGTCGATGACCTTGACCTTCACCGCCTTCTCCAGCGCGGTCAGCTGCGCCGGGGACAGTTCACCGTCGCAGATCACCGTGTCGGCGCCGGTGGCCAGCACCACCTCGCGGAGCTCCTGGGCCTTGCCCGAGCCGATGTAGGTCGACGGGTCGGGCTTGTCGCGGCGCTGGATGAGCCCCTCGAGCACCTGGGAACCGGCGGTCTCCGCCAGGGCGGCCAACTCGGCCATGCTGGCCTCGCTGTCGGCGGCGGTGCCGTCGGTCCACACGCCGACCAGGACCACGCGCTCCAGCCGCAGCTGGCGGTACTCGACTTCGGTTACGTCGGCGAGTTCGGTGGATAGACCGGCGACGCGGCGCAGCGCCGACCGTTCTTCCAGGGCGAGTTCGCCGGTGCTCGGCTCCGGCACAGCGGGATTGGAGAATTCAGGATGTGTCATAGGCAATACAAGATGATGCACGGCGGATCGGCGTCGTGCACTCGAATTAACGTCGCTGCGCTTCCCACCATTCCCCGCTGATCTCCCCGTGTGCCACCAACACCGACGGGCCCCTCAGGTAGCTGGTGGCGTCGGTGATGGTGACGACGACATCGCCGCCCGGCACCCGCACCGTCAGTGTGCCGGTGTCCGCCCCGCCGGCGGCCAGCGCGGCCACCGTGGCCGCGACCGTGCCGGTGCCGCACGAGCGGGTCTCGCCCACGCCCCGCTCGTGCACGCGCATCCGCACCGCGCCGCCGGCCGGTGCCGTGAGAACTTCGATGTTGACCCCCTCCGGGAACTGGGCGTGGTCGAAGCTGACCGGCGCCGCGACGTCCAGCCTTGCCAGCCGCTCGGCGGTCAGGTCGGGATCCACACACGCCAGGTGGGGATTGCCCACGTCGACCGCCAGGCCGGAGAACCGGTGGCCGCCGACCGTCGCCTCGCCCGGGCCCAGCGTGTTCGCCTTGCCCATGTCGACGGTGACGTCGGCATACGTGGCGTCGACCCGGTGCACGGTGACCGGTCGGGGGCCGGCCTGCGACCCGACCACGAACTCGTCCCGGGACTCCATCCCGCTGGCCCGCAGGTAGTGCGCGAACACCCGGACGCCGTTGCCGCACATCTGGGCGACGGAGCCGTCGGCGTTGCGGTAGTCCATGTACCAGTCGGCCGAGCCCACGCCGTCGGGCAGCCGGTCGAGCACGCCGGCCGAGAGGGCGGCGCCGGCGGTGGTCACCCGCAGCACCCCGTCGGCGCCCAGCCCGCGCCGCCGGTCGCACAAGGCGGCCACCCGGGCCGCGGTGAGCTCGAGCGTGGCCTCCGCGTCCGGGAGCACCACGAAGTCGTTCTCGGTGCCGTGGCCCTTTGCGAAAATCACCTGCTCAGGATACGTGGCCCCAGACTCGCAGCGCTTCGTCGACCAACCGCGCGCCATCCGCGGCGTCCAGCCAGTGGACCCGGTGGTCGCGGCGGAACCACGACCGCTGCCGTCGCACGTAACGCCGGGTGCCCACGTAGGTCTGTTCCCGCGCGTCGCGCAGTCGCTCGGCGCTGCCCCCGGCGTCGAGCGCCTCGATCACCTGGGCGTAGCCGAGGGCGCGCGACGCGGTGACCCCGTCACGCAGGCCCTCGCCGAGCAGCGCGCTCACCTCGCCGACCAGGCCCTGGTCGAACATGGCGTCGGTGCGACGGGCCAACCGCTCGTCCAGAAGCGTTGTCTCGCAATCCAGTCCGACGATGGCGGCGTCCCACCTCGCCGGGCCGATGCGTGGTGCGGACGCGGCGAACGGCCGGCCGGTGAGCTCGACCACTTCGAGCGCCCGCACGGTGCGCCGCGCGTCGGTGGGCAGGATGGCCGCCGCGGCGGCGGGGTCGCGCCGGGCCAGCTCGGCGTGCAACCCGCCGACCCCGACCTCGGCCAGCCGCCGTTCCCAGCGCGCCCGCACGGCGGGGTCGGTCGCCGGGAACGACCAGTCATCGAGCAGCGACTGGATGTAGAGCATCGACCCGCCCACGATGATGGGCACGGCGCCGCGGGCGGCGATCGCCTCGACGTCGGCCGCGGCCGCGCGCTGGTAGCGGGCGACGGTCGCGGTCTCGGTGACGTCCAGGACGTCGAGCTGGTGATGCGGGATCCCGCGGCGTTGGTCGACGGGAAGCTTGGCCGTGCCGATGTCCATCCCGCGATAGAGCTGCATCGCGTCGGCGTTCACGATTTCGGCGGCACCCTCAAGCCGTTCTGCAAAGTCGAGCGCCAGCTGCGACTTGCCGGTTCCGGTGGGGCCGATGATCGCCAGTGGTCGCACGGCCACCTCAGAGCTGCCAGGCGCCGGCGAAGTAGCCCACGCCGAAGGGGGCACCCCGGTACAGCTCCTTGGCCGACCGCGGCCCGGGCTCGGCCAGGCCGGCCAGCACCTGAAAGGCGACCCGGCCCAGGATCTGCCGCGGCAGCCGCGCCAGGGCGGCGATGTCGCCGGTTGCCAGCGCGTCGTCGAGGGCGGCCTGCGCGCCGGCGTTGCCCGGGTCGAATCCGCCGGGTGCGGCCGGCGTCAGGGTGTTCGCGCCGTCGGCCACGACCAGCACGCCGATCGGCTCGGGTGACCGGTCGATGTCGGCGCGCAGACGTCGCCCCCGGGCCAGCGCGGCTTCGGCGTCGTGGTCGGTGGAGTACACGCGGGCCTGCGCGGTCGCATCGGGCCGGGCCTGGCCCCGGACCCAGCCGGCCAGCAACGCGCACACGGGCAGGTCGGCGGGCGCCCCGGAGGGGGCGTGCGGGGAAAATCCGACCCGCACGTCGACGCCGAAACCCCCGAATGAGCCGGCCGTGTCGGGGCCGAAAACATCGTCGCGCCCGGCGGTCCCGATCACGGTCCAGCGCGCGGGCAACAGGGCCGCCGCCGCCAGCACCGCGGCCGTCAGGTCGGTCACCTCCGCGGCGGCCGCTCCGGCGAGCTCGGGCACCAGCAGCGGAGCCGAGGGAACGATGGCAATGCCGCTGAGCACGCCACCAAACTAATGGTTCACCGACGCGTGCGCTCAGGCCTCCGCTACCGCGACCACCGGGCCGGTGCTAAAAGGGTCGGCCTCGCCCTCCGCGGGCGACCACCCGTCCTCCATGAGGCTTGCGTCGTCGCGGCCAACCTCCGCGACCATCGTCGCGGCCTCGCCGCGGGCCAGCGCGACCGTTGCCACGATCACCACCGCCACCGCCGCGAACAGGACGAAGACCTTGGGCCCGTCGGCATTCAGTGTTTCACCGAGCACGAAGATGCCGAGCAACCCGGCCACGACGGGCTTCGCGACGGTCATCGTCGGCATCGAGGCCGTGAGCGCGCCGGCGCGGAACGCCGACTGCTGGAAGATCATCCCGGTCAGGGCCAGCAGTAGCCAGGGCACGAACTCGGGGGCGCTCAGCACGGCCAACGGGCCGTCCTCGCCCACCTCGACGATGCCCTTCGTGAGCACCGCGAACAACGCCAGCGCCGAACCCGCCACCACCGCGAGCAGCGCGGCGGCAAAGGGGCTGCCCGACCAGATCCGCGCGGCCACCACACACGCCACCAGCAGCGGCACCATCACGGCGGCCACCACGGCCCACGTCCCGACCGGTGCGCGCTGATGGCCGGACGCCGGGTCGCCGACGATGATGACCACCGCCAGGGCGCCGGCCAGGACGACCGCCCAGACCCACTCCCAGCGCGTCACCCGGCGCTTGGTCAGCCGGGCGTAGATCGGCAGGGCGAACAGCAAGGCCGTCACCTGAAGCGCGGTCACCAACACCACCGAGCCCCACGCCAGGGCCCCGGCCTGCAGGCTGTAGTTGACGATCGCGGCCAGGCCGCCCAGCCACCACCGCGTGTCCCGCAACGACATGCGGAACAGCTCCAGGTGGCCGACCTCTTTGTCCGTGATCTCCTGCGCCGAGCGCTGACGGATCACGTCGCCGACCGCGGACGCCAACGCCGCGCACAGCGCTATCAGCGCGGCGACATCAACCTTCGACATGAGCGACCCCTCACCTCACGACTAAGCCCCGACCAGCTTTCCCTGGGGTGCGGGGAAATACACCCAAAATTTGCGATCAGTTCAACAACGACTGTATGACGTCGACCACGTCGCGGCTGCCCGACCGGTTCACTCAACTGTTGATACGTCATGAACCTAAGGGCCGCCTGTGGAAACCGCGGCGATTCGGTTACACCTCGGGCGGCTACGCCGGTTGCGCGGCGGTATCCCCGAGCCGCGCCCGGACCCGGTCGCGCGTCGCGGAGGCGTCGACGCGGGCGAGTTCGACCGTGGCGGCCGTCATCACCAGCGCCGCCACCGCCAGCGCCAGCATTCCGGCGCGGCCGGTGCCGAGAGTCTCGCCGAGGACGACGACGCCCAGCAGGGCCGACACGACCGGTTGGGACACCTCCAGCGTCGGCATCGACGCGGTCAACGAGCCGGCCCGAAAGGCCGACTGCTCCAAGGCGAAGCCCGCCAGCGCGACCAGCAGCCAGGCGTACAGCTCGGGTGTCCGGACCACGGCCCAACCGCCGTCGCCGAACCGATGGACGACGCCCTTGGCGAGCACCGCGAAGACGGCCCACAGCGACCCGGAGACGAAGGCGAGCAGCGCCGCGGCCAGGGCGCCGCCCCAAATCCGGGCGGCCACCACGCAGCCGACCAGCAGCGGCACCAGCACCGCCGCCACGACGGCCCACGTCCGCAGCGACGCGGTCGAACGGCCAGCCTGCGGGTTGCCGACCGTCACGATCACGGTCACCGCGGCGGTCAGAACGACGGCCCAGGTCCACTCCCGGACGGTGACGGCGCGATCGGCCAGCCTCGCGCTGATAGGCAACGCGAACAGCAGGGACAACACCAGCAACGCCTGGACCAGCAGCACCGAACCCTGGTCCAGCGCGGCCGCCTGCAGCACGATGCTGACGACCAGCATCAGGGCGCCCCACCGCCACCGCCGGTTCCCCAGCAGCCTGCGGGCGAGTTCGAACTGCCCGACCGACGTGTCGGTGATCCGGTGCGTCGCGCGCTGCTGCAGGACGTCGCCGATCGCCACGCAGAGCGCGGACGCCAACGCCAGCAAGGCGGCGAGGTCCGTCTTGGCCATGGTTTCTCCGTCGGAGTCGGGATACGGACAACTTCATACCCGTTGTGTCCGGGCGGACGCATCCTGAGCGAGAAGAACAAGGGTGGCGGCGCATGGGCCGCCAAGCTGCTTGAATACTGTTAAGCAGCTGTTGGGAGAGCCGATAAGGCCGGCCCACGGCCGCAGCAGACGGTGCCGCTACGCGCGGCAGGTGCGCGGGATACCGACCGCGCGAAGGGTAGGTGACGAGCGCATGACGGCTGACGAACCACACGGCGAAGACCTGGCCGACCCGGTGGCCCAACCGGTTTCGCGCCCGGTGCCACGCCCTGGACCACGTCCCGGGCCCCGGCCGTCCGGTCCGGGGCCGCGGCCCACGACCCACCCCATACCGGCCATACCGGCGCCCCCGCGCAGCGATCCGCATCAGTTCGGGCGGGTCGACGACGACGGGACGGTGTGGCTGATCACCGCCGCCGGCGAGCGCATCGTCGGCTCCTGGCAGGCCGGCGACCGAGAAGCCGCCTTCGCCCACTTCGGCCGCCGCTTCGACGACCTGAGCACCGAGGTCACGCTCATGGAGGAGCGGCTGGCGGCCGGAACCGGTGACGCCCGCAAGATCAAGGCCCACGCCACAGAACTGGCCGAAACGTTGCCGACGGCGTCCGTGCTGGGCGACATCGACGCGCTCGCCCGCCGGCTCACCAGCCTCATCGACCAGGTCGAGACCACCGTCGCGCAGGAGCGCTCCCGCCGCGACGAGCATCGCGCCACCCAGACCGCGCGCAAGGAGGCGCTGGCCGCCGAGGCCGAGGAGTTGGGCGCCAACTCGACGCAGTGGAAGGCGGCCGGCGACCGGCTGCGGGCCATCCTCGACGAGTGGAAGACCATCAACGGCCTCGACCGCAAGGTCGACGATGCGCTGTGGAAGCGCTATTCGGCGGCGCGGGAGGCCTTCAACCGGCGGCGGGGATCGCATTTCGCCGAACTGGACCGCGAACGGGTGGGAGTCCGGCAGGCCAAGGAGCGGCTGTGCGAGCGCGCCGAGGAGTTGTCCGATTCGACGGACTGGACCGCAACCAGCGCGGAATTCCGCAAGCTGCTCACGGAGTGGAAGGCGGCGGGCCGGGCGGCCCGGGACGTCGACGACGCCCTGTGGCGGCGGTTCAAGGCGGCCCAGGACGTCTTCTTCGCGGCCCGCAACGCGGCGACGGCGGAGAAGGACGCCGAACTGCGGGCCAATGCCACCGCCAAGGAGGCGCTGCTGGCCGAGGCGGAGAAGATCGACACGAGCAACCACGACGCGGCCAGGGCGGCGCTGCGGTCGATCGCCGACAAGTGGGACGCGATCGGCAAGGTGCCGCGGGAGCGGTCCGCCGAATTGGAGCGCCGGCTGCGCGCCATCGAGAAGAAGGTGCGCGATGCGGGCGAGGCCGATTGGTCGGACCCGCAGGCGCAGGCCCGCGCCGAGCAGTTCCGCACCCGCGCCGAACAATACGAGCAGCAGGCCCAGAAGGCCGCGGCTGCGGGCCGTACCAAGGAGGCCGAAGAGGCCAAGGCCAACGCCGAGCAGTGGCGGCAGTGGGCGCAGGCGGCCGCCGAGGCGTTGACCCGCAAGCCCTAGGCTTCGGGCTCCCCGGGGGCCGCGCCGTTCGGCTGTCCCCGGCGGTTCGGGGCGTCGGGCCCGTCGTCCAGGCTGTCGAGCAGCGTCATCGACTGCTGCTGCGCCGCGACGCGGCGCCGTTGTTCCTCGGCCGCGAGTTGCACGATGGTGCGCGACCACACCACCCGGGCCCATTGGTAGATCAGCGTGAGGACGATGATCCAGGCCACGATCAGCCCCAGCCCCGGGCCCGGATGCCCCGCCGCCACCGTCTGGCGCGACCAGATGGCCAACAGTCCCGCCGCGCCGGCGAGCGCCGAACCCGCCAGCGCGATCCAGGCCAGCGCCCAGCGCCGGGTGACCAAGGCCAGCATCGAGAAGCCGACGCCGAACACCAGCGTCAGCCAGGCGAACACCCGCGACGGCAGCGCCACCGCGGCGGCGCCGGCCCCGTGGCTGCTGAACAACACGTCCCAGCCGCGCACCGCGCCGGTGTGCGGCAGGATGAACGATCCCAGCAGCACGAAGACCAGGATGGCCACGACGAAACCCCGTGGGCCCGGGTCGAATCCGCGCGCCACGCGGCGCTCGGCGGCCTCGATTTCGGTGCGCAGGGCGTCGAGGTCGGGGTGTTCTTCGTTCATCGGGCACATCCAAGGGGTTCGGTCGGGCCGGCGGGCGGTCCGACGGCGGGCATGCCGAGCCTGATGCCGGCCGGGCGCTGCCCGGCGGCGTGTGCGTCCCCCGCGCGGGTGCGGCGATGGCTGAGGACGCCGGCGTCGGCGATGAGGTGGTGCGGCGCGGCCTGCGTGATGACCGCGGTGACGATGTCCCCCGGTCGCACCCGGTCGTCGGCGTGGAAGTGCACCAGGCGACCGTCGCGGGCGCGGCCGGTCATCCGCGCCGTGCGGGTGTCCTTGCGTCCCTCGCCGGCGGCGACCAGCAGCTCCACGGTCTGGCCGACCAGCGCGCGATTGCCCTCCAGCGAGATCTGCTCCTGCAGCTCGACCAGCCGCTCGTAGCGTTCCTGCACAACGGCTTTCGGGAGCTGCCCGTCGAGCTCGGCGGCCGGGGTGCCCGGCCGCTTGGAGTACTGGAAGGTGAACGCGGCCGCGAACCGGGCCTGCCGCACCACGTCCAGGGTGGCCGCGAAGTCCTCTTCGGTCTCACCGGGAAACCCGACGATCAGGTCGGTGGTGATGGCGGCGTGCGGCATGGCCGCCCGCACGCGGTCGATGATGCCGAGGTAGCGCTCGGCGCGGTACGAGCGCCGCATCGCCCGCAACACCCGGTCGGAGCCCGACTGCAGCGGCATGTGCAGGGCGGGGCAGACATTCGGCGTCTGCGCCATGGCCTCGATGACATCGTCGGTGAATTCGGCCGGATGCGGTGAGGTGAACCGCACCCGTTCCAGACCGTCGATGTCCCCGCAGGCCCGCAGCAGACGCGCGAAGGCGCCGCGATCGCGGGGCAGCGCCGGGTCGGCGAACGACACCCCGTAAGCGTTGACGTTCTGGCCGAGCAGCGTGACCTCGAGCACGCCGTCGTCCACCAGCGCCCTCACCTCGGCCAGGATGTCGGCCGGGCTGCGGTCGACCTCCTTGCCCCGCAGCGAGGGCACGATACAGAAGGTGCAGCTGTTGTTGCACCCGACGGAGACGGAAACCCAAGCGGCGTAAGCCGATTCGCGTGCGCTCGGCAGCGACGACGGGAACGCCTGCAGCGACTCGGCGATCTCCACTTGGGCGACCTTGTTGTGCCGCGCCCGTTCCAGCAGCGTGGGCAGCGATCCGAGGTTGTGCGTGCCGAAGACGACGTCGACCCAGGGTGCCTTGCGCAGCAACGCGTCCCGGTCTTTCTGGGCCAGGCAGCCCCCGACCGCGATCTGCATCTCGGGGTTTCCGCGCTTGCGCGGCGCCAGGTGGCTGAGGTTGCCGTACAGCTTGTTGTCGGCGTTCTCGCGGACCGCGCAGGTGTTGAAGACGACCACGTCGGCGTCGGCGCCCTCGACCGCCCGCTGGTAGCCGGCCGCTTCCAGCAGACCCGCCAACCGCTCGGAGTCGTGGACGTTCATCTGGCAGCCGTAGGTGCGCACCTGGTAGGTACGCGCCCCCGAAACGTCTCGGGCCACCATCGAAGTCACGGGGCCATGGTACGGCGACCGGTCGGCGGGCGAGAAACCGCACGTCACCGGGCTAGACCCGGCGGCGATCCCGTTCGGCGGCCAGCTCGGCGAGGACGACCTCGCACGCGAGGTTCTGGCTGTAGCCACGGCGCGCCAACATCCCGACCAGCCGGCGGGTCACTCGCGCGTCATCGCCGTCCAGCGTTTCCCGGCGCAGTCTGGCCCGCACCAACTGTTCGGCCCGGTCCCGCTCGGCGCCGGCGTCGATCGCGGACAGCGCCGTGGCGATCACGTCTTTGTCGACACCTTTGGTTCGCAATTCGGCGGCCAGGGCCCGCCTGCTCTTCGCCCGGCGGGACTGCACCCACTGTTCGGCGAAATCGCTGTCGTCGACCAGGCCAACGGCGGCGAGCCGGTCGAGCACGGCATCGCTGACGTCTTCGGGGTAACCGCGTTTCGCCAGCTGGCCGTGCAGCTCGGCCCGGGTGCGCGCCCTCGCGGTGAGCAGGCGCAGGCACAGCGTTCGCGCCTGCTCCTCGCGAGAGGGCTCAGAAATCGACGGGGGCGGGCAGGACGCTGTCATTTGAGGGGTCATCGGTCACGACCGCGCCAATGCCGAGCTTCTCCTTGATCTTCTTCTCGATCTCGTTGGCCACCTCGCCGTTTTCCATCAGGAAGGTGCGGGCATTCTCCTTGCCCTGACCGAGCTGCTCCCCCTCGTAGGTGAACCAGGAACCGGACTTGCGGATGAAGCCCTGCTCCACGCCCATATCGATCAGCGAACCCTCGCGGCTGATCCCCCTGCCGTAGAGGATGTCGAATTCCGCCTGCTTGAACGGCGGCGACACCTTGTTCTTGACGACCTTGACCCGGGTGCGGTTACCGACCGCGTTGGTGCCGTCCTTGAGCGTCTCGATCCGGCGCACGTCCATGCGCACCGACGCGTAGAACTTCAAAGCCTTACCGCCCGTGGTGGTTTCCGGGCTGCCGAACATCACCCCGATCTTTTCCCGCAGCTGGTTGATGAAGATCGCGGTGGTTCCCGAATTGTTCAGCGCGCCAGTCATTTTCCGCAGCGCCTGGCTCATCAGCCGGGCCTGCAGACCGACGTGGCTGTCCCCCATCTCGCCCTCGAGCTCCGCGCGCGGCACCAGCGCCGCCACCGAGTCGATGACCAGGATGTCCAGCGCGCCGGAGCGGATCAGCATGTCGGCGATCTCGAGGGCCTGCTCCCCGGTGTCGGGCTGGCTGACCAGCAGGGAATCGGTGTCCACGCCCAGCTTCTTGGCGTAGTCCGGGTCCAGAGCGTGCTCGGCGTCGATGAACGCCGCGACGCCGCCGGCGGCCTGGGCGTTGGCCACCGCATGCAGGGCGACGGTGGTCTTACCCGAGGACTCCGGGCCGTAGATCTCCACGACCCGGCCGCGGGGCAGGCCGCCGATGCCCAGGGCCACGTCCAGTGCGATGGATCCGGTCGGGATGACCGAGATCGGCTGACGCATCTCGTCGCCGAGACGCATCACCGAGCCTTTGCCATAGCTCTTTTCGATCTGGGCCATCGCCAGTTCGAGAGCCTTCTCGCGGTCGGGGGCTTGCGTCATGGTGCCTCTCCTATAGTTCGGTGTGTTCGGTGACCGGTATCGGTCGGTTGGCCGTGACACTAGAGAAGGCCACCGACAAGTTGACTCACCGAACGTTCCCCACAGTAGCCGAACACCTGTTCGATTCAAGCGGACACGCCGAGGCCCACCACACGTATGGCGACATCTGCTGCCGAAAGGCGCCGACGGGCCAAGTCTCAGGGGGCCGGAGCGAAGCCAGGGCGGCCCGCCACTGTGTGACCGCCGGCGCTTCCTCACCCACCACCGGGGCGGATCTCCCCTGAAGAGCTTGGTTTCTCATTAATGGACATCTCCGCTGAGCTGGCCGAAATATCTTGCTACAAAGGGTTTTTCGCGTTGCCCGTGGGTGGCGATGCGGCGGGATGGCATCCGGTCGGGCGGTCCTACGCCGACGGCTGCACCGACCTGATCGACGCCACCGCCAAGCGCTATCACACGACGGAACTGCGCGTCGCCGCCTCATTGGTTCACCTCGGCCACGCCAGCCGCCTGTGGTCGCCCGTGCTCGCATGCGCGCTCGGTCACGGCGTCGTCCCCGACCTCAGCGACTTGCAGCGCGCCGACGACGGGGCGCAACTGCGGCTGCCCGCGCCCGTCGGGATCCCCGCCGACTCACCTGAGGTGCTCTACCGGGTGGTGGTGCAACAGCACATGGAGCCGCTCGCCGCCGGCCTGCGGGTCAAGCTGGCGCCCGCCCTGCTGGCGGGCAATGTCGCCTCCGCGCTGACCGGAGCCGCGCGGGCCCTGCTCGCGGCGCGGCCCGACCTCGGCCCGCGGATCGCCGCGATGACCCATGCGCTGCTGGGTATCGGCGCACTGGCCGGATCCGGTGTCACGGGCCCACACCTGAGCTTCAAACGCCGGAGTTGCTGCCTCTTCTACCGGCTGCCGGGCCGGTTCGTCTGCGGCGATTGCGTGTTCGAGGCGCCCCCGCCGAAGCGGGCTTAGGCGTCGCGTCGTTTGCCCTTGTGGTGCAGGGGTATCTGAGCGTCATGTCCACAACCGCACCGCCGTCCCTGCGCGCCCTCGCGTTGACCTGCTCGTTGAAGAAGAGCCCGGAGCCGTCGAGCACCGAGCTGATCGCCGATCAGGTGCTGGCTCAACTGCGCAAGGCGGGGGTCGACGGCGACAAGGTGCGCTGCGTGGACCTGGCGCTGCTGCCCGGCGTGGAAGCCGACATGGGGCCGGGCGACGAATGGCCGGGGCTGCTGGCGAAGATCACCGCGGCGGACATCGTCGTGCTGTCGACGCCCACCTGGGTCGGCCACATGTCCAGCGTCGCGCAGCGCGTGCTGGAGCGCCTCGACGCCGCGATCTCCGACAAGGACGACGCCGGACGGCCCCGGATGGTCGGCAAGGTGGCGCTGGCGGCGGTCGTGGGGAACGAAGACGGCGCACACAAGATCGTCGCCGACCTCTTCCAGGCGCTGAACGACATCGGATTCTCGATCCCCGCTCAGGGGTGCACGTACTGGAACGGCGAGGCCATGCAAGGGACGAACTTCAACGACCTGGACGAAGTGCCGGAAGCGGTGGCCGCCACCACCGCAACGGCGGCCCGCAACGCCGCCCACCTCGCGGCCCTGCTGCGGCAGAACGAGTACCCGCCCTACGAATAGGCGTCACCACTGATCGCGCGGCACGTCGAAGTCGACGCACAGGGCCCGCCACACGTCGCGGGGCTCGGCCCCGTCCTCGATCGCCTGGGCGGCGGTGCGGCCGTCGAAACCGCTCAGCACATGGTCCGCGAGCACCGAAGAGCCGTACGCCGCACCGAATCGCAGGACGACGCGTTCGTTGAATTCCGTTAGCCGCACGCCAGCAAGATACCCACCGGGCAGCGATAGGACACCGGCCGCGTTACCGCCAGCTGGCCGGCAGGTCGATCAGGTGGTTGGGGCAGAAGTCCTGGACGGCCTCGGACATGGTGGTCCGCGCCCGCTCCGCCGACATTCGGGAGCGCAACTGCATGAACGCGTATTCGGCCGGCGCGTAGCCCTGCTCAGCGGCCGCCGGGTCGTCCATCAACTGGCAGGCCTGCTGCTCGGCGCCGCTGTCGGCGTGCGCGACGCCCGAGCCGAACATCATCGCGGCAAGAAGCAGCGCGCCCGCGGCGATCGTCCTCATTGCCGATGCCCTCCTTTCGCGAACCGCCCGATCATCCCGTCCGAGCGAGCGCTTCATGACACACCTGGACCGGATCGGCCACGCCGACGATGCTAGCGGCGGCGGCTTGGGCGGCTTCCCGATAACGCGGCGACGACAGCACGTCGTTCACCGCAGCCACCAGCGCCTCGGCGGTCAACGGCCGGATCAGCCGTCCGCTGCCCTGCCGGACCACCCGGTTCGCCATCTCCCACTGATCCCCGCCACCGGGCACCGCCACCAGCGGCACCCCCGCCAGCAGCGTCTTGGCCACCATGCCGTGGCCGCCGCCGCAGATCACCAGGTCGGCGTGGCGCAACAACTCGGCCTGGCTGCCGAGCCCGACCACCGCCCACGGCGGCACCCGCAGATCCGCTCCCCCCAGCCGCGAGACCACCAGCCGCGATCCGGCCGGCAACGTCTCCCCCGGCCGCAGGCAGGCCAGCGCGACCTCCGCCAGACCCTCGGTCCCGGTCATCGCGGTCGACGGCGCGACCACCAGCACGGGCCCGGAGCCCGCCGGGATTTCCAGCACCCGATCGGTCGGTTCGAAGTGCAGCGGACCCACCAGCACGGCCTCCGCCGGCCAGTCCGGCCGCGGCACCTCGAGGGCGGGCAGCGTGGCGATCAGCCGCCGCAGCGGCCCGGGATCGCGAGCCGGCAGCCCGATCTCGACCCGCACGGCCGCGCGCTGCCGAAGGCCCGCGCGCCAGGACCGCGCGGTGAGCGCCCGCATCGTGGCGTCGCGGAGCCGGCCGCGCAGGCCGGTGCCCGGCGCCAGCCCGCTGCCTATCGGCGGCAGCCCCTTCGACGGCAGGTAGAGCGGGTGCGGGTTGAGCTCGATCCACGGGATGCCCAACAGCTCGGCGGCCATGCCGCCCCCGGCGGTGATGACGTCGGACACCACCAGGTCGGGCGCCAGGTCGCGCAGCGCCGGCACGTTGAGGACGGCCATCCGCGCCGCGCGCCGATGGATCCGGGCGCCGGCGTCGGCGTCGTCGTCGGTGGCGGCCAGCCCGTCCAGCGGGGCGGCGTCGATGCCGGCGGCGCGGGCCGTGTCGACCCACTCGGCGCCGGTGAACAGCGTGGGCTCATCGCCGGCGTGGGCGAAGCGTTGGCACAGCGCGATCGCGGGAAACGAGTGCCCGGGATCCGGCCCGGCGACCACGGCGACGCGCATCGGCCTTACCCTGCCACAGCGCGCCACCGAAACGCTCGCCTACGCTGGCACCCATGACCGAGCTGACTGGGACAACCGTTGCGAACACCCGCACGGTCGAGGGCTTTTTAAACGCCCTGCAGGACGCGGATTACGAGGCCGCCGATGCGGCGTTGGACGACAACCTCGTCTACGAGAATGTCGGGCTGCCGACGATTCACGGCCGCGCCAGGGCGATGAAGCTGTTTCGCCAGATGGACGGCCGCGCCGCCTTCGAGGTGAAGATCCACCGCATCGCCGCCGACGGCGGTGCGGTGCTCACCGAGCGCACCGACGCCCTGATCTTCGGCCCGCTGCGGCTTCAGTTCTGGGTGTGCGGCGTGTTCGAAGTCCACGACGGGCGAATCACGTTGTGGCGCGACTATTTCGACTTCTTCGACATGTTCAAGGCCACCCTTCGCGGCCTCGCGGCCGTGGTGCTGCCGTCGCTGAAAGCGACGTTTTAGCCCCTAGCTGGCGCCGCGCAAACCGCCGAGTTCGTCGAACGCCTGCGCCCAGCCGACCAGCCGGTCGGTTGCCCCGGCCAACTCGGCGCGGTAGCGCTGCGAGGCGGCCAGTTGGTCGCCGTTGGCCGAAGACACCAATTGGGCTGCGGCGGTGACCATTTCGTTGTACTGGCGAACGCCGGCGCTCAACTGCGCGGTGAACGCGTTGATGGTGGGCACCAAATACGCCCGCGATGATTCACTGGACTGCGCCGCCCGCTCCATCGACACCACCTCCGCGGCGGTGGCCGCCATGGCCGCGCTGGGCGCCTCCGAACGCGGATTCCTCTCGCTGCTGAACGTGATCGAGCGCGGTTCGATGTTGCCGACCGCCG
>NZ_LZJF01000048.1 GCF_001666835.1 Mycobacterium sp. E3251
CTGGACCGAGCAGGAGATGTTCGTCAAGACCGATCCCCTGGGCAACGCGGTGGACCGGCGCCACCCGTGGAACCAGCACACCAACCCGCACCCGCAGAAGCGGGACATGGACGGCGGCAAGTACAGCTGGGTGATGTCGCCGCGCTGGTTCGACGGCATGGACCACCTGGCGCTGGACACCGGCGGCGGCCCGCTGGCCCGATTGTGGTCGACCGCGCTGGCCGGCCTGGTCGACATCGGCTACGTCAAGGCGACCGGCAACAGCGTCAAGATCAACCTGCCCAAGACCGCGCTCAAGGGCCCGGTCGAGTTCGAGTGGAAGGTGCCCAAATACGGCAGCAACACCATCGAGCGGGATCGGGCGCGCACCTACTTCCAGGCCTACGCGGCGGCGTGCGCGCTCTACTTCGCCGAGAAGGCGTTGACCGAGATCCGCGCCGGCCGCACCAAGACGTGGGAGCGCTTCGAGGTGCCCGACGAAGCCATCGGGTGCGGGTTCACCGAGGCGGTGCGCGGCGTGCTCAGCCACCACCTGGTGATCCGGGACGGCAAGATCGCCAACTACCACCCCTACCCGCCCACCCCGTGGAACGCCAACCCGCGCGACAGCTACGGCACGCCCGGGCCGTACGAGGACGCGGTGCAGGGTCAACCGATCTTCGAGGAGAACAGCCGGGAGAACTTCAAGGGCATCGACGTCATGCGCACGGTGCGCAGCTTCGATCCGTGCCTGCCCTGTGGCGTGCACATGTATCTGGGCAAGGGCAAGACGCTGGAGAGACTGCACACGCCAACTCAGTCACCCGTCGGGGAGTGAGGAGATGGTGGATCGCCCGGAAACCCTTGACGACAGTGCGGCGCGTTGGCGCACGGCGGGCGATCGGATCCAGACCCTGCTGGATTCCTGCGCGGCGGGTGGGCCGGCTGCGCAGGAACGCGCGAGGGAGTTGGTCCGTGAAGTGGTCGGACTCTACGGGGCCGGGCTGGAACGGATCATGCTGCTGGCCCAAGAGGGCCCTCGGGACGGACCAGGCCCCGGCCTGGCCGAGCGGCTGGCCACCGACGACCTGGTGGCCAGCCTGCTCCTGGTCCACGGCCTGCACCCCCACGACGTGCACCGCAGGGTGGCCGACGCGCTCGACCGGGTGCGGCCGTACCTGGGCTCGCACGGCGGTGACGTCGACCTGATCGGAGTCGACGGCGATACCGTGCGCCTCGCATTCACCGGCAGCTGCAAGAGCTGTCCGTCATCGGCGGTGACGCTGGAATTGGCGGTCCAGGACGCGGTGCGCGCCGCCGCGCCCGAGGTCTCGTCGATCGAGGTGCTGACCGCCGAATCCGCGCCCGGCCCGGCCGTGATACCCGCCGAATCGCTGCTGGCCCATCTGCATTCGACCGGCTCGACCTGGTACCCGGTACCCGAACTGGCCGAGCTGCAGCCCGGCGAGGTAGCGGGATTCCTGGTGTCGGACACCCCGCTGTTGGTGTGCAGGGTCGGCGACCTGCCGCTGGCCTACCACGACCACTGTCCGGTGTGTGACGGCTCGTTGGCGGGTGCACGACTGCGCGAGACGCTGCTGGGCTGCCCGCGCTGCGGCACACAGTTCGACGTCGTGCATGCGGGCGCCGGTCCCGATGGCGCTCACCTCGAGCCGCTCCCCCTGCTGCGTCGCGATGGAGTGCCATCGGTAGCGCTGGCCGAACCGATGGGCGCCCCGGCATGACGACCCCGTACGAGGTCCTGACTCGCATCCGCAGCAATCGCGCGGCCCCCGAACCGGCCGGGGAGCGCTGTGAGATGTGCTCGGAATCGATCGCCGACGCACACCAGCACGTGGTGAACGTGGCCGACCGCCAGCTCATGTGCGTATGCCGCGCCTGCTATCTGCTGTTCACCGACTCCCGGGCGGAACTCCGCTACCGCGCGGTGCCCGACCGGTATCTGTCATTCCCGGGCTTCGCGCTGGATCGCCGCGCCTGGGAGGCGCTGCAGATCCCGGTGGGTGTCGCCTTCTTCTTCAGGAACTCCGCACTCGGGCGCACCGTCGCCTTCTATCCCGGACCGGCCGGCGCTTGCGAATCCGAACTCGCGCTAAATGTTTGGGACACGCTCAGCGGCGCCGACGCCCGGGTGCGCCTGCTGGCCGACGACGTCGAGGCGCTGTTGGTCCGGGTCCCCGAATCCGGCGCGCCGCAAAGCTATCTCGTCCCCATCGACGCCTGCTACGAATTCGTCGGGCGGCTGCGCATGCTGTGGCGTGGGTTCGACGGAGGGCAGGAGGCGCGCGAGTTCATCGACGGCTTCTTCTCCCACCTCGAAGCGCGCGCTGTGAGAACACCGCCATGATGGACGTCGACTTCTCGGTCCTGGACGTGGCGCCGGAGCCGTACACCGTCAGCCCGGTGCTGACGGCGCGGGTCGCCGTGGACACCGGTGGTGGCGCGGTCGACCCGGTGCACGCGATCGCCCTGCGCTGCCAGGTCCGCATCGAGCCGCTGCGACGCTCGTACTCCGACGCCGAAGCCGACGGGTTGCTGGACCTGTTCGGGCCGCGCGAACGGTGGGCGAGCACCCAGCGCACCTTCCTCTGGCAGCACTGCACCGCGATGGTGCAGGGTTTCGCCGGCAACACGACCGTGGCGCTGCCGTTGGATTGCACCTACGATTTCGAAGTTGCCGCCGCCAAATATCTGCATGCGTTGCGCGACGGTGCGCTACCGCTCCAATTCCTCTTCAGCGGAACGATTTTCGTCAAATCCGAACGCGGATTTTCCGTCCAGCAAGTTCCGTGGGACTGTGAATGCCGCTACGACATGCCGGTCACGGTGTGGCGGCAGCTGATGGCCCAGCACTACCCCAACGCCGGCTGGCTGCGGCTGAGCCACGAAACCATCACCGCCCTGGCCACCTACAAGTCGGCGCACGGGCTGCTCGACCTCGACCACGCGATCACCTCACTGCTGGACGCGGACCGGGAGACGGCGCAATGACGGCCGACTGGGACCGGGCCCGCGCCGTCGCCGACGCGGTGCTTTACGAGGGCTATCTGCTCTACCCGTACCGCGGCACCTCGACCAAGAACCAATCACGCTGGCAGTTCGGCGTTCTGGGCCCGCCGGGGGCCGCGCAGGCCGGACTGGGCGAGGACGACACCCTGGCAGCACAGTTTCTGGCCGACGGCGCCGGGGAGCTGACCCTGATGGTGCGGTTCCTGCAGTTGCAGCACCGCCGGGCCGAGCGCGAAGTCTCCCCCGGGGAATACGAGCCCGTCGACGAGCTCGCCACCCCGGGCGGGTCGTGGCTGACCTGGGACGAAGCGGTCGAATGCGAAAGGTCCTTCGGCCCTGTCGCCCTCGACGGCGGGCCATGGACACTGTCGGTGACGGCGGACGCGGGCACCGACATCGAATTTCTCGATGGCGGGCGCCTGGTGCGGCAACGACGGGAGGTACGTGGCGTGCTCACGGTCGCCAGCGAGGCGGACGGCGACCTGTGCCGGGTGTCGGTGCGGGTCAGCAACATCGGCGACGGTGCAGCGGACAAGAACGACGCGATCGCGCGGTCCATGATCGGAACACACGTCATCGCCGAACTCGCAGGCGGGCAGTTCGTTTCGCTGCTCGAGCCGCCGCCCGCGGCCGTCGATGCGGCATCCCGGTGCAGCCAGCACCGCTGCTTTCCGGTGCTGGCCGGCCCGCCCGGCGGCCGCGACCTGCTGTTGATCTCGCCGATCATCCTCTACGACCACCCGGAGGTCGCCGAGCAGAGCGATACCGCCCTGTATGACTGCACCGAGATCGACGAGATCCTGACCCTGCGCGTGATGACCATGACGGACGAGGAGAAGGCGCAGGCCCGGGCCACCGATCCACGGGCGGCGCGGATCATCGACCAATGTGACGCCATGTCTCCCGACGCGATGGCTCGCCTGCACGGCGTGCTGCGTGATCCGCACGCGATCTCGGGGCTGGTCCCGGAGATCCCTGACGGGGTCGATTGGTGGGATCCGCTGGCCGATAACGCCGTACGCCCGGAAATCGATGCGGTGCTGGTGAACGGGGTCCGCGTAGCGCGCGGCAGCCGGGTCCGATTGCGGCCGAGGCGCAACGCCGACGCGCAGGACATTTTCGTCGCGGGCAAGACCGCCCGCGTCACCTCGGTGCACGAGGACGTCGACGGCACCAAGCACGTCGCGGTCGTCGTCGAGGACGACCCGGCCGCCGACCTGCATGACTGGTACGGCCGCTACCTGTACTTCTCCCCCGACGAGATCGAGCCTCTGGAAGCTCAACGCAGCCCGGCAAACTCGTGAAAGGAGTCCGAGATGGAGATCCTGGGTTGGATATTCATCGCGATCATCGCGTTGGTGGTGGCGATCGGAGTGGTGCTTGGGGTGACATCCCTGCCCGATGCCCGCCGCTACCTGAAACTGAGGCGGATGTAACCGGCTGCTGAAATGACAGCGCGCATCCTGGTAGCGGGCATCGGCAACATCTTCCTGGGCGACGACGGATTCGGATCAGAAGTGATCCGCACCGCCGAGATCCCGCAGGACGGTGCGACCGTCCGCGTCACCGACTACGGCATCCGCGGGATGCACCTTGCCTACGACCTGCTCGAGGACTGGGACACCCTGGTGCTCGTCGACGCGGTCCCCAGCCGCGGCAACCCCGGCACGTTGCACGTCTTCCAGGCCGATCATGAAGCAGATTCCACCGCAATGGGTTTCGACGGCCACAGCATGGATCCGGCCGCGGTGTTCGCCAGCCTGCGGGCGCTGGGCGGCGATCCGCCCTACACGGTCGTCGTCGGGTGCGAGGCCGGCAGCGTCGAGGAGGGCATCGGCCTCACCGAGCCGGTGGCCCAGGCGGTTCCGCGCGCCGCGCGGGCCGTCGAGGAGATTGTCGCGGCGTTGCGGGCGCACTCGGCCGCAACCAGCCGAGAAAGCACTGAGCCATGTGTTTAGGGATCCCCGGCCAAGTGATCCGGATGCTGGACGGCTTCGAAGGGCAGCTCGCCCTGGTCGACGTCACCGGCGAACAGCGCAGGGTCAACGTCGGCATGCTGCCGGAGGAGACGTTCGCGCCCGGCGACTGGATAATCATCCACATGGGGTTCGCCGTCGAGAAGACGGACCGCGCGGGCGCCGAGCAGGCGCTGGCGGGTCTGGAGCTGATGGGCCGGGGCCGCACGGACTTTCCGGAGGTCGGCTGAGATGACCTCGTCCCCCCTGCTGCTGCGGCACCGCGACGTTCGGCAGCGCTTCACCGTGACCGGTGTCGTGCAGGGGGTGGGCTTCCGGCCCTTCGTCCACCGCATCGCGACCGAACTCGGCCTGTCCGGCTTCGTCGGCAACGATTCGGGCGCGGTGTTCCTCGAGGTGCAGGGCGAGCCTGCACGCCTGGCTGAATTCGGCCGCCGCCTCCGTGCCGAGGCGCCACCGCTGGCCCGGATCAGCGACGTCACGGTGAGCGAGCTCGCCGCCGACGCCGGCGCCGGCCGCGGGTTCCGGATCGTGGCCAGCCGGGACGTCCCCGGCGAGGCGACGCCGATTCCGCCCGACATCGCCACGTGCGGCGACTGCGTCGCCGAACTCTTCGACCACCGTGACCGGCGCTACCGCCACCCCTTCATCACCTGCACCAACTGCGGGCCGCGGTTCACCATCGTTCGCGAGCTGCCCTACGACCGCCCGGCCACCACCATGTCCGGGTTCACCATGTGTGCGCGCTGCGCCGCCGAATACCACGACCCGGCGGACCGCCGCTTCCACGCGCAGCCGATCGCCTGCCCCGAATGCGGGCCGTCCCTGTCGTTCCGGTCGGCGGGCGGACGCGTCGACGGGTCGGACGCGGCGCTGGCGGCCGCCCAACGCGCGCTGGCCGCCGGTGCGGTGGTGGCCATCAAGGGCGTCGGCGGCTACCACTTGGCCTGCGCCGTCAGCGATGAGGCGGCGGTCACCGCGCTGCGGGCGCGAAAGGCGCGCGGCGCCAAGCCGTTTGCCATGCTGGTCCGTGATCTGGAGATCGCTCGCCGCTACGCCCACGTCGACGACGACGAGGCCGCCGTGCTGCTGGGTCCCGCCCGTCCGATCGTGCTGTTGAGGCGCCGATCCCCGAACGACATCGCGCCGATCGCCGACGCCGTGGCTCCGGGCAGCCCGCTGCTGGGACTGATGCTGCCGTACTCCCCCATCCATCACCTGCTGCTGGCGCGCGTGCCCCGCGCCGCCGACCCGCCCCCCGCCGCGCTGGTGCTCACCAGCGCCAACCGATCCGACGAACCCATCTGTTTCACCGATGACGATGCCAGACAACGACTTCCGGCACTCTGTGATGCGGTCCTCGACCACGACCGCCCGATCCACGTGCCGTGCGACGACTCGGTGGTGCGGGTGTTGAAGGACGAGGGCGTCGGGTGCGAACTGCCGATCCGGCGGTCCCGCGGGTATGCACCGCTGCCGGTCGACTTGAATGTCGAGTGCCCGGCGGTGCTGGCCGTCGGCGGGGAATTGAAGAACACCTTCTGCCTCACCGACGGCTCGCGCGCCTACCTGTCCGGGCACATCGGCGACATGGGCACCTGGGAGACGCTGCGCGCGTTCGAGCGGGCGGTGCACCAACTCAGCGAGATACGTGGTGAGCCGGCGCGTTTGGCCGCCGACCTGCACCCCGGGTATCACACCCGAAGCTGGGCGGAGCGCCGGGCGGACGGTCGACCGCTGGACCTCGTCCAGCACCACCACGCGCACGTGGTGTCGCTGCTGGCCGAGCACGGGCGCATCGGCGAACCCGTCGTCGGGGTCTGCTTCGACGGCACGGGTTACGGGTGCGACCAGACCATCTGGGGCGGGGAGATTCTCCAGCTCGGCCGCGACAGCCAGCGATTCGTCCGGGCCGGCCACCTCTCGGCGGTACCACTGCCCGGCGGTGATGCGGCCGTCCGCAACCCGTGGCGGATGGCGCTGTCGCAGTTGTGGTCGGCAGGCATCGACTGGACACCCGACCTGGCCCCCGTCCTGGCCGCGACGCCGGACGAATTGCGCCTGACCCGTTCGCAATTGGAGACGGGAACCGGATGTGTGCCCTGTTCGAGCATGGGCCGCCTGTTCGACGCGGTCGCCTCGCTGCTGGGCGTGCGGCACCGCATCGACTACGAAGGCCAGGCCGCCATCGAGCTGGAGGCGCTGGCGGAATCGGCGGGTACCCAGACCAGGCCGTCGCTGCCGCTCGCGGTCGGCGCCGACGGGGTGATAGACCCCGCCCCCATGGTGCAGACGTTGGTGTCGGCGCTGTACAGCGGCACGCGACCCGCGCTGCTGGCCGCTGCTTTTCACGACGCCGTCGCGGACGCCGTCGTCAAGGTGGTCGGTCAGGTGGCCGGCGCCACCCGGTTGGTCGGCCTCACCGGTGGGGTATTCCAGAACGTGTTGTTGCGAAGAGCGTGTCGTCAGCGGTTGCAGCTGGCGGGATTCGAGGTGCTGACCCACCACATCGTTCCGCCCAACGACGGCGGGCTCGCCCTCGGGCAGGCCGTGATCGCCATGCTGACGGCGCGGGAGGAGGGCTGACAAATGACCACCACAGCCATCGATCGCGGGCTGGGCGCCGAATTGGCCGACGACCTCGCCGCCACCGCCTTCACGCTCGCCAAGCGCTTCGCGGCGGGCGCCACCATGTGGTCCATCGCGCCGTCGTGGGAGCCGCACGCGCTGCACATCGCGGTCGAGTTCGTGCACCCGGTGATCATGGGCAAACGGGCGCTGCCCGCGGTGGCGCTGACCGGACCCGACCTGGTGGACCTGGTGCGAGTGTCCGTGCGGCCGGGCGACATCGTGGTCGCGGTTTCGGGAGCCGACGACGCGCAGGTCCGCTCGGTCATGCGGCGCTCGCCGGCGTGGGGCGCCACCACGATCTGGATCGGCAGCGGCGAACGCCCCGGCGCGGGCATGGCCGACCACGTGCTGTGGCTCGACGACCCCGATCCGCGGGTGCCCGCGA
Organism: Mycobacterium sp. E3251; assembly: GCF_001666835.1. GTDB lineage: Bacteria > Actinomycetota > Actinomycetes > Mycobacteriales > Mycobacteriaceae > Mycobacterium. The sequence continues at coordinate 8,002 of NZ_LZJF01000048.1, forward strand.
CGGGTGGCTTTGTGCTGTTCTATCACCTGCTGTGGGAACTGACCCACGTGTGCTTCGAGCACCCCGGCCTGCTCAAACCCGAGTGCGCCGAATCGGTTTGCGTCACCTGCAGCGACGAGGGGCGTCCCGGCGAGGCGGTGACGGCGTCGGTCGACGGGCACGCCACGGTGCGCACCGCGCGCGGCATCGAGAACGTGCTGACCACCCTGATCGACCCCGTCGCCGCCGGGGACTTGATGCTGGTGCACGCCGGCATGGCGATCGCCCGCATAGAGGAGGAGGGCATTCATGAGTGACGAGCCCACCAACTTCCTGTATCCGTTCATCGACGCTCAGGAAGACGATCCCGCCTCGCTGCTGGCTGACCTGGCCGCGTCGGCGCAGGCGAAGGCGGCCGAAAGTCTGGCGCTGCGGCGCTCGACGCTGGACGCGAACGCCGCGGTGCTCGATCGGGCCGCCACCGAGATCGCGCGCCGTTTCGCGGCGGGCGGGCGCATGTTCACCTTCGGAAACGGCGGCAGCTGCACCGATTCCACCACCCTGGCGAGGCTGTTCGCCCGGCCGCCGGTCGGCATGCCGTTGCCCGCGTGGCCCTTGACCACCGATCAGGCAATCCTCACCGCGCTGGGCAACGACGTCGGATTCGAGTTGGTGTTCGCCCGGCAGTTGATCGCCCGCGCCAGGGCCGGTGACATCGCGATCGCCATGTCGACCAGCGGCGGTTCGCCCAACCTGCTCGCCGCGCTGGCCGAGGCGCGTCAACGTGGCCTGTACACCATCGGATTCGCCGGCTACGACGGCGGCGCGTTCGCGAACAATCCGAATGTGGATGCCTGCTTCGTCGTTCGTTCGCAGAGCGTGCACCGGATCCAGGAATCGCAAGCGCTGCTGGGCTATCAGCTGTGGCTGAGCGTGCACCAACAGTTGGGCGGCAAGCAAGGCATGGGGGCGGCATGAACAAGTCGGCGGGTGAATACCTTTCGTCGGGGCCACGATTCGCCGAGGGCGAGGTGATCGAGCGCATCGAGTCCTTCCGCAGGCGCCGGCCCCGGTTGCTCGACGACCACGTGACGCTGGCGCACGGCGCTGGCGGCAAGGCGTCGGCGGCGCTGGTGGACGCGGTGTTCGTGGAGGCGTTCCGCAACCCGCTGCTGGAGTCACTCGGTGACAGCGCGGTCCTGACGCTGCCGAGCGGTGAACGCCTTGCGATGTCGACGGATTCGTTTGTGGTGCAGCCCAGGCGCTTCCCGGGCGGCTCCATCGGCGCCCTCGCCGTGCACGGCACGTGCAACGACCTCGCGATGGCCGGTGCCGTGCCGTCGTGGATCTCGGCGGCGTTCGTCCTCGAAGAGGGTTTCCCCATCACCGAATTGAAGGAGATCGTCGCCGACATGGCGGCGGCGGCGGCGAAGGCGGGGGTGCAAATCGTCACCGGTGACACCAAGGTGGTGCCCAAGGGCGCCGCCGACGGCCTGTTCGTGACCACCGCGGGGGCCGGTGTCATTCCCGCGGGACGCACGCTGTCCGCGGCGTCGGTGCGGCCCGGTGACAAGCTGCTGCTGTCGGGCTCGATGGGCGACCACGGCATGGCGGTCATGCTGGCGCGGGGCGACCTGGCCATCGAGGCCGACATCGGTTCCGACACCGCGTCGGTCAGCCCGCTGGTGGAGCTGTTGATGGCGGCCGCGCCGTCCACCCGCTGGCTGCGTGATGCGACGAGGGGCGGGGTGGGCACGGTCTGCAACGAACTGGCCCAGGCCTGCGGCCTCGGGGTGCTGCTCGAAGAGGAACGACTTCCGGTGGCGCCCATGGTGAACGGCGCCTGCGAGCTGCTCGGCATCGACCCGCTCTACGTCGCCAACGAGGGCAAGTTCGTCGCGGTCGTCGCGCCGGAGGAGGCGGCGGCCGGGCTCGAGGCCCTGCGGTCGCATCCCTTGGGCGCCGACGCGGCCGAGGTCGGGGAAATCGTCACCGAACCGGCCGAAAGCGTGGTGCTGCGAACCGGATTCGGCGGAACACGGATCGTCGACATGCTCGTCGGCGACCCCCTGCCGAGGATTTGCTGAAGGAGCTGACCATGTGTTTGGGAATTCCGGGGCGGATCGTCGAGATCACCGATCCCGGTGACTATTTGGCGAAGGTCGACGTCAGCGGCGTGCAGCGCACCATCAGTGTGCGGCTGCTCTCCGACGACATGCCGGAACCCGACGACTGGGTCCTGGTTCACGTCGGGTTCGCGATGGCCAAGATCGACGAGACCGAGGCGTTGCTCACGCTGGCCGCCGTCAAGAAGCTCGGCGACGCCTACGACACCGAGATCCAAGCCTTCGACTCCTCATCGATCGTCTGAGAAAGGACCGTCATGAAATTCGTTGACGAGTTCCGTGATCCGGCCGCGGCCCGCAAGCTTTTGGGCGCCATCGAGCGCTTGGCCGGTGCCGACGGCGAGCAGTTCAAGTTCATGGAAGTGTGTGGCGGGCACACGCACACGATCTACCGGCACGGCATCGAGCACCTGCTGCCCGAGAACGTCGAGCTTGTGCACGGCCCCGGCTGCCCGGTCTGCGTGATCCCGATGGGCCGCATCGACGATGCCATGTGGCTGGCCGGCCAGCCCGACGTGATCTTCACCTGCTTCGGCGACATGATGCGCGTGCCCGGATCGCACGGCAGCCTGCTGGACGCCAAGGCGCGCGGCGCCGACGTGCGGTTCGTCTACTCCCCGCTGGACGCGCTCAAGATCGCGCTCGACAATCCCGACAAGCACGTGGTGTTCTTCGCCATCGGTTTCGAAACCACCGCACCGTCGACGGCCGTCACCCTGGTCCGGGCGCGCGACCTGAAACTGAGCAATTTCAGCGTGTTCTGCAACCACGTGATGATCGTCCCGCCGATCAAGGCCATCCTCGAGTCGCCGGACCTGCGCCTGTCGGGGTTCATCGGCCCCGGGCACGTGTCCACGGTGGTCGGCAACCGACCCTACCGGTTCGTGCCGGAGGTGTACCGAAAGCCGTTGGTGGTGGCCGGGTTTGAACCTCTGGACATTCTGGCCGCGGTCGCGATGCTGTTGACTCAGATCCGCGAGGGCCGCTGCGAAGTGGAGAATCAGTACACGCGCGTGGTGCCCGAGCGGGGCAATCCCGCCGCTTTGGCGTTGATGGGCAAGGTTTTTGCGCTGCGGCCCCACTTCGAGTGGCGCGGGCTGGGCTTCATCTCACAAAGCGCGCTGCGGTTGCACGACGACTTTTCGGGATTCGATGCCGAACTGCGGTTCGCGATGCCGGGCGTGCGGGTCGCCGATCCCAAGGCGTGCCAGTGCGGCGAGGTGCTCAAGGGGGTGCTCAAGCCCTGGGAGTGCAAGGTTTTCGGCACGGCGTGCACCCCGGAGACCCCGATCGGCACCTGCATGGTGTCGCCCGAGGGCGCGTGCGCGGCCTACTACAACTTCGGGCGCATGCATCGGGACGCGGTCAAGCTGGTGGGGCGCGCTTGACCGGTGACACCGACGGCCCAGAAATGTTCGCGCGCTACGCGTACGCGCCCAACGCGCTGGGCTATTGCGGTCCCCCGCTGGGAGCCACCCTGCGCGACGGTTCGGTCGACGAGGTGCGCCGGGCCGCGACGAAGTTCTCCGGGGCCTGGCCGTACCTGCGGGTGCTGTCGAACCTGACCGGGATCGCCGACCCGCTGGATTACCGGCTCGTCGAGTCGTACTGGCTGGGCGGCGGCGTCGGCGCCGACCTGGACCCCCGGGACTTCTTCACCGCGTTGCTGGCGATCATCGGCCCGCAGGCGGGCCGCTACTGGTCCCACCTGACGCCGGACCTGGCCGGTGAGGCCGCCGCCAACCACTGTTTTCACGTGTTCGGCGTGTACCCGTGGACGCGGTTCCTGGGCCGGGGTATGGACGAACATCCCCTGAACGTGCTCGACAACTGCCGCATTACCTGGGGAACCGTGCTTTCCCGCGACCGCGACCGGATCGAGGTGCTGCGCCGAACTCTGGTGCTCGACGGCGACGGGATGGCCCTGTCCGAACCGTCGTCCGCTGTGTTCGACGTCTGGGTCGACGGGTACAGCGCGGTGCCGGATGTCGGTGCGGGCGACGAGGTCGCGCTGCACTGGGGGCGGCTGTGTGGCCGTCTGTCACCGCGGCAGGTCCGCGCCCTCGCCGACGCAACCGATCGCCAGCTGCGGGTGACGAGCGAGCGACTGGCGCGCGTCGCGGCGATCACGAGCGCGGCCATGCCGGGCGAAGTGGGTCGCCGCCGTTAGGGTCGGCGGCGATCACGAGCGCGGCCATACTGGGCGAAGTGGGTCGCCGCCATTGGGGACCTGCTCGTGCCAGACTGGCCCCCGTGCCCGGTTCCCTTTGCGATGTGCTGCCCGCCGCCGGTGCGCTGCTCGGCGCGCCGGGCGCCGTCGACAAGTTGGGCCTGACCGATTGGGTCGGCGCCGATAAGGTTGATCGCGTCGCGGTGGTGCTGGTCGACGGCCTGGGCTGGCACCTCCTCGGCGAGCTGGCCGGCAGCGCCCCGCTGCTCGCCTCCGTGTTCGCCGGGCAGATTGGCCACCTCACGGAGCTCACCTGCACCTTTCCGTCGACCACCCCGACCAGCCTGGTGTCGATGGGCACGGGGGCGCAGCCCGGCGAGCACGGGATCCTGGGCTTCACGTTGAACGTGCCGGGCACCGATCGGGTGCTCAACCACATCCTGTGGCGTGACGACCCACCGCACGCCGAGTGGCAGCCCCTACCCACCTGGTTCGGGCGGCTCAACAAGGCCGGCGTGAGCGCGCGCGCCGTCCTGCCGGCCGCGTTCATGGGCAGCGGGCTGACCGAGGCGGCGTACCGCGGCGCCGAGTTCCGCCCGATCCAGCCGACCGACGACAACGCGCGGGCGGTGGCCGACGAGTTGCGCGCGGCGCCGGGCCTGGTCTACGGCTACACCGCGGCCCTGGACACCGCGGCCCACGTGTTCGGCGTCGGATCGTCCCAGTGGCACGAAGCGGCGGCCCAGGTGGACACGCTGCTCACCCGCCTGGTCGAGGCGCTGCCACCGAACGCGGCGCTGCTGGTGACCGCCGACCACGGCGGTTTCAACGTTCCACCGGACGCGCGGGTCGACCTCGACACCGACCCGCGGCTGGCCGCGGGAGTCCGCGTGGTCGCGGGCGAGCCGAGGGTTCGCTACCTGCACACCGAGCCCGGCGCCGCGGCGGATGTGCAGGCGGCCTGGAGCGAGCTGCTCGACGGCCGGGCGCACGTGTACAGCCGCGAGCAGGCGGTGGCCTCCGGGATGTTCGGACCGGTCAGCCCGGCGCACCTGGCGCGCATCGGTGATGTCGTCGTGGTCTGCACCGGCGATGCCGCCGTGCTGGCGACCGGGCACGAGCCGCCGGAAACGGCTCGCCTCATAGGCTTTCACGGTGCGGCGACGCCCGCCGAAACGGCCATCCCGCTGATCGTCTTCAAATCCCCTGCCGCGGCTCACTAGTCGCCGCCGTGCCGCCGCGCGGCCGTTTCCCGGGAGACGCTCACAGCCGAAATTGCGCTATCTTTAAGCCCTTTCAAAGGGAACTCGCCGGCCCACCACCCACCCCGCGCTGCTACGGTGGCAGCACTGTGAGTTTCCGTGGTGCAGGCAGACCTTCGCACAGGCCACGCCGGTCGGCTGTGGCCGTGATTGCTGCACTGTCCCTTTTCGCCGCTGCCTTCGGATTCTGGGCGTTGCAGGTTGCGGCGACGGCCGGCCCACCGCAGCACGTGGCGGTCTCGATTGCGGCCACCGACACCGGGCCACAAATCCGGGACGCCTTCGCACCGCACAGCCATCCCGACTTCGGCTCCACCCTCAACGACGACAAGGCGTTCAAGAGCGCGGGATTGAAGCGTGATCGGCCGACGACCTTCTCGCTGTCGGTGCCGCGCTGGTCGTGGACGCTGTCGTCACTCGCGTCGGCCGCCGGGGCGCAACGGCCCCTCGACGCATGCCCGTCGCGCGCACCCTCGACTTTCCTTGCAGGTCAAGACCTCTTGACCAAGTTTTGCGTGTCCCGGCGCTGATCGGCAATCTGAGCCCCTCGTAGCCATGTCTGGCCGACGCGGCCAACGCCCGTCGGCATGCGCGCAACTCCCGACCCGACGAGGAACGCCGGTCGCTACCTACCCAAGGAAGTCATGTTTGCAGCAAACTCCCCCACGCCCACTGGATTAGCGCCCACCCGCCGCGCCCCTGCCGGGGGCAGATAGCGGTGGACTTCGGCGCGCTACCCCCGGAGATCAACACAGCACGAATGTATTCCGGCCCCGGCGCCGCGTCACTGCTGAGCGCGGCCACGACGTGGCGGCGGCTGGCCGCCCAGCTCCGCGATGCCGCGACGAAGTACCTCGTTTCCGCGGGGCTGCTGGACGGCCTGCGCGGCCCCGCCGCGATGCAGATGGGCGACACGACGGCACCGTACGTGGCGTGGCTGCAGGCCACCGCCGCATTGGCGGAGCAAACCGCCGCCCGCGCCGGTGCGGCAGCCGATGCGTATGAGTGGGCGTTGGCCGCGACGGTGCCGCCGCAGACCCTCGTCGCCAACCGGGCATTGCGAAGGTCGCTGGTGATGACCAACCACCTGCGCCAGAACACCCCGGCGATCGCGTTGGCGGAGGCACACTACGACCAGCTGTGGGCGCAGAACGCCGCCGCCATGTACGCCTACGCCACTGCCGCTGCGGCCGCCACGACCGTGACGCCCTTTATGTCGCCGCCTGGCGCCGACGGTGACGAGGTGATATCGGCTGGCGCGGAACTGGTTTCGATGCTGCCTGCGGCGCTCGACGGGCTGTCCTCGGCATCTTGCCGGCGATTCCGCACGGCTGTGCTGTCGATGTCATCGCCGTTGTCCAAGCTGAGTTCCCTGCGCACCGGGTTCGCCCGGGAAACCAGCATCCCACTCGCGGTGGCCATCGGTGTTGCGGCGGCGAAGGCGCGCAAGACCAATCGCGCGGCGGTGCTGGTGTGTTTCGGACGCGCGACCTCGATCGGCGGGTTGTCGGCGCCGCAGGCCTGGCTGCCCGCCGCGGAACCGCATGCGGTGGACAAGCGACCGGCTGAACCCCTGCGCCGCATGGGCGGGCAGCCTCGAACCCACACCGGACTTTGATCGTTTTCACAGCTCGCTGGGCTTGTCGCCCAAGGCTCGTGTTGTAGGTTCGGGCCACTGTGACAGTCGGCGACACCCGTGGAACTCGACGATTGCGGTCAATCATCGCAGTCGTCGCGGTGCTCGGTGTGTTCTGCGCGGTGACCGTGGGTTGGGCATCGCGTGGGAGCGCGGTCTCCGGACTCGCCCGGGTGAGTGCCGCGCACGTGCAAGCGCACGATCCGGGCCCCGCCGCCCCGGGCTCCTCGCCGACACATCACAAGACCACCAAGACCGCGTGGATGACGCGGGATCGGCCGCCGACCTGGGCCCGCTCGTCGCCGCCGTCGATCGGGTCGCCGTTACCGACTTCGTTTGCGGCCGCGGTATTTCGGCTGCCCCGCGCACCATCGCGTGCGCCCGGGGCGGTTCCGACCGACCGAAATCTGTTGACGCTGCTCTGCGTCGCTCGTCGCTGAGGGCTCCTTGGCAGGCAGGCCTGTAACCCCCGGGCCTACGTCCCAACAGAAGAGTCCCCTTCGAACCGCGGCCCCACCGCCGTCGTTAGGCAGAGATAGCGATGATCGTCACGATGCTCCCGCCCGAAATCATTTCCGGACAACTGCATGCCGGCCCCGGCTCGGGACCGATGGCCGAAGCCGCGACGGCCTGGGCCCGCCTGGCCACCCGGCTGCACACCGCGGTCGCGGACTACCGGGCGGTTACCTCGAAGCTGCTGGCCAGCTGGGAGGGCCCGGCCGGCGCGCCCGAAGCCGCCGCGTCCTACCTCGACTGGCTCAACGCCACCGCGATACGCGCCGAGCAGGCGGCCGCCCAGGCCGCCGCTGCGGCCGGCGCACACGAAAGGGCGTTAGCGGCAACGGTGCCGCCGTCGTCGATCGACGCCAACCGGGCGCGGCGCACATCGCTGATCATGGCGAACTCCCTGGGTCTGGTGACCCCGGCGATCGCCGCCGCCGAGGCCGACTACGAACGGATGTGGGCACAGGACGCCGCCGCCATGTATGCCTACGCCGCGGCATCGGCCGACGCCGCGGCCATCGTGCCGTTCACGTTGCCGCCCGGCAGCGCGAGCCACGGCACGTGGGCGCTGGACTCGGGGCCGGAGGTCGTATCGGCGGGGCGGCAGCTGATCGCAGCCGCGCCCGGCGCGCTGCGGGCGCTGTCCCGGTCGCCGCTGGCCACGTTCGACGTCTCCCTCGCGTCGGCGACCTGCCCGCTGTCGAAACTGAGCTCACTCACCGCGCCGTCGGGCGTCGCGATCGGCTATCTGAATTCGCTCAACAAGGCGGCGGCGTTGCGCTGCCTGGCGCCCGACCATCGTGGCGTTCGCGGCGGGACGATCACCGCGCGGGCCGGCGGCGCGACGTCGGTCGGGGCGTTGTCGGTACCGCGGGTCTGGGCGACCGCCGCGGCGCCGATGGCCGTCTACCGCGGAACGGTCGCGTAGCGCTCGGGTCAGTCCGCGCGCCCGGCATACGACCGCGCGGCGTCCACGATCGCGGTGAAGAGGCGCAAGTCGTCCAGGGACTGTTCCGGATGCCATTGCACCGCAAGCACAAAACGGTCCCCGGGCAACTCCAGCGCCTCGACGACGCCGTCGGCATCCCAGGCGCTGACCATCAGCCCCTCACCGACTTCGTCGATCGCCTGATGGTGGTAGCACGGAGCATCGGTGGTCTCCCCCACCAGCGCGGCCAGCCGGCTGCCCGCGGCGGTGCGCACCGCCATCCTGTTGAACACCGCGTTGCCCGCCCGATGACCGTCGTGCCCGAGAACCTCCGGCAGGTGCTGATGCAGGGTGCCGCCCAGCGCCACGTTGAGCACCTGCGCACCGCGGCAGATGCCCAGCACCGGCAGTCCCCGGTCCAGCGCGCCGCGCAACAACGCGAATTCCCAGGCGTCGCGGGCGGCGCGCGGCTGATCGGTGGCCGGATGCGGTTGTTGGCCATAGGTGGCGGGATCCACGTCGTAGCCGCCCGTGATCACCAGCGCGTGCAGACCGTCGAGCACCGGGCCGACCGTCTCCGGTTCCGCCGGTTGCGGCGGCAGCAACACCGCGGCCCCGCCGGCCATCACGACACCCTGGAAGTAATCGGCGGGCAGATAACCCGCCGGCACGTCCCAGATGCCGGTCTGCACCCGCTCCAGGTACGAGGTCAGGCCCACCACCGGGCGCCCAGAGACGTTCACCACCACGCATCCTATCCCCCGCGGTGCCGCCAGCGGCCACGAGCCGCCGCAAACCGCTTGCGCGAGTTGCTGTTCGGCGAAGCCACCCGGACTACCAGGTACTGGTGCGCAACACGATCTCGGCGGCCAACTGTGCCGTCGACTCCTGCACCGTCCGCCGGCCCAAATGCACCACGCGGTACTCGGCGTAGACATACTGCTGGCTGGCGCGCGCCACCGCCCGCGCGGCCGGGGAACTGACCAGAACCGTGGTGCCGATCTCCACCGGCGGGCAGTGCCCGTCTCGAACCGCGCCGTCGCGGTCGGCCGCGCGGGGATGGCCGCGATCGATCACCACCAGGCCGACGAACCGGCCCAGCTTCGTCGCGGCGAGCTCCCAGGCCAGGTCGCCGCCGGCGCGGTCGCCCACCACCACGGCCCACCCGATACCCAGTGCGTCGAGGATGCCGACCACCGACTTGGGGGTCAGGCGGGGGTCGAGACCGATGACGACCGTCCGAAGCGACGCGGTGTGCAGCCGTTCGCAGACCGCGTCGTACGCGGCGGGGATGCGCTCCTCGTCACCCAGGATGACGACCACGACGCCCTGTTCCGGACCAGCCACGGCTACCGGGACGGGGAACCCGTCGAGCGTCGTCATCATTGAGGGCATCTACGCACGCTACAACCGACCGGCCCGCACGCGCGACGATTTCTCCACATCCCTGCGTTCAGCGGCCATCCCCGCGGGCGTACGCCACGCGTTTTGCGTCGCCGTCAATTTCGACATCCGCACTTGGACAAAATCGTGAATCCCCTACGGCCACAACCGAGTTGCGATGCGTGGTCGGTGGGGCGGCGGACGGTCGAGCAGGCCGAGGACGGCGTCGGTGTCGAGGTGCGCGGCGAGCAGATCGGCGATCACGTCGATCTGGGCATCACGCCGCGCGGCGACGTTGGTGTCGGCGACGAGGAACCCGTCGCGGCCCGCCGCGGCCGCGACGCCGGTGAGCCACGCGCGGCGGAAGTCGTCGTTGTCGAGCAGGCCGTGCCAGTGGGTGCCGAACACCGCGCCGCGCACCAGGCCGTGCGGTTGGCAGTCGCGCCCGCCCTCGACGCCGAACCAGACGTCCTCCGCGCAGCGCGACACCCGGCCGTGATGGATCTCGTATCCGGCGAGCGGCGGCGGCCAGCGGCGCAGGACCTTGGTCTCGCCGAAGGCGATGTCGGCGTCGAACAGCCCCAGTCCGGCCACTTCGCCGAGCCCCGATTCCACCGGGTCGTCGATGCGCCGGCACAGCATCTGAAAGCCGCCGCAGATCCCGAGCAGCGGCTTTCCGGCCGCGGCGTGGGCGGTGATCGCCTCGGCCAGGCCGTGATCGCGCAGCCAGGTCAGGTCGGCGACGGTGGATTTGCTGCCGGGAATCACGATCAGGTCGGTGTCGGCCAGGTCGGCGGCGTCGGCGCTCCAGCGCACCGTGACGCCCGGCTCACACGCCAGCGCCTCCACGTCGGTGGAGTTGGAGGTCCGGGGCAGCCGGATCGCGGCCACCCGCAGCCACTCGCTCCCGCGCGGCGGTTGCGGGGTGCCGACGACGCGGCCGGCGACCACCGACAGCGAGTCCTCGGCGTCCAGCCAGAGTTCGTCGGCATAGGGCAGTACCCCGTAGGTCGGGCGGCCGGTCATCGCGTGCAATTGCCGCAATCCGGGCTCCAGCAGTGCGGGGTCGCCACGGAATTTGTTGACGACGAAGCCGGCGATCAGTGCTTGGTCGTCGGGCTCGAGCACCGCGACCGTTCCGAACAGATGGGCGAGCAGACCGCCGCGGTCGATGTCTCCGACCAGGATCACCGGCAGGTTCGCCGCCCGGGCCAGGCCCATGTTCGCCAAATCCGTGGCACGCAGGTTGATTTCGGCCGGCGAGCCCGCCCCCTCGCAGATGACAGCGTCGAAATCATCGCGCAGGCAAGACAATTCGTCCGCGACGATCCCGGCGAGGCGGTCGCGATGCCGCACATAGCTTGCCGCCGTGACCGAATCCGCGACCTGGCCGCGAATCACCAATTGCGACGTCCGGTCACTGCCCGGTTTGAGCAGGATCGGATTGAACCGCACGCTGGGCTGAAGCCCCGCCGCCCGCGCCTGGAGCGCCTGGGCCCGGCCGATCTCACCGCCTTCCACGGTGACCACGGAATTGTTGGACATGTTCTGCGCCTTGAACGGCGCCACCCGGACGCCGCGGCGCGCCAGCAACCGGCACAGGCCCGCGACCACCACCGATTTCCCGGCGTCGGAGCTGGTGCCGGCGACCAGCAGCGCCCCGCTCACGGATTCAATGCTCTAGATCGAGGTGAGGATTTCGACGCCGGTGTCGGTCACGAGCAACGTGTGCTCGAATTGCGCGGTCCACTTGCGGTCCTTGGTGACCACCGTCCAGCCGTCGTCCCAGATCTCGTAGTCCAGGCCGCCGAGATTGATCATCGGTTCGATGGTGAACGTCATGCCCGGCTGCATGATCGTCGTCACGGAGGGCTGGTCGTAGTGCAGCACGACCAGGCCATTGTGAAACGTGGTGCCGATGCCGTGACCGGTGAAGTCACGAACCACGTTGTACCCGAACCGATTCGCATACGCCTCGATGACGCGGCCGACGACCGACAGCGCCCGCCCCGGCTTGACGGCGTTGATCGCGCGCATCGTCGCCTCGTGGGTGCGCTCCACGAGCAGCCGGTGCTCCTCGGCGACGTCGCCGGCCAGGAAAGTCGCGTTGGTGTCGCCGTGCACCCCGTCGATGTACGCCGTGACGTCGATGTTGACGATGTCGCCGTCCTCGACGACCGTCGAATCCGGGATTCCGTGGCAGATGACCTCGTTGAGCGACGTGCAGCACGACTTCGGGAAGCCCTTGTAGCCCAGGGTCGACGGGTAGGCACCGTGGTCGATCATGTACTCGTGGGCGATCCGGTCCAGTTCGTCGGTCGTCACCCCCGGCGCCACCGCTTTGCCCGCCTCCTGCAGCGCGCCCGCCGCGATCCGGCCGGCGACCCGCATCTTCTCGATCACCTCCGGGGTCTGCACCCACGGCTCGCTGCCCTCCCGCACGGTGGGCTGCCAGGCATACTCCGGACGGGGGATGCGGGCGGGCACCGGCAGAGTCGGCGACACCTCTCCGGGGGCAAGCGCAGTGCGAGCGGGCATGCCGACCAGCTTAATCACGCCGCGCGGGGGCGGCCCCGCCGAAGCGGCCGCGGATCAACGAGCGCCGCGGCCCGCGGATGATCACCGAGCCGCACACCACCCGGCCCGTCAACACGACATGCGGGCGCCCTTCGCCCGGTGCGTCCTTGCGGCGGTCGCTGGCGCTGCCCACGTAGACCTCCACGTCGTCGATCGACGCGCTGGCGCCGTCCGGCAACCGGATCTCCACCGAGCCGAACCGCATGTCGAGTTCGACGACCACCACCGGGCCCGCAAACCGGGCCTTGGTGAGGTCGAGCTCGATGGAGCCCAGCCGGCGGACCAACGCCAGCCGCGTGGGCACCGTCCATTCGCCCTGGCGCTTGAGCGAGCCGGCCCAGCCGCGCAGCTCGACCCGGTCGGCGGCGGACGTGACGATCGCGCCCGGACCGGGCAGGTCGCCGACCAGCCCGTCCAGCTCTCCCCGGGTGCGCGCGTAGGACACCTGCGACGAACGCTGTTCGAACTCGTCGATATCGATCAGCCCGAGCGCGACGGCGTTGTGCAGTCTCCGCATCGTGCCGTTGCGGTCGGCGTCCGAGACCCGTAACGCCACCATCTCTCCACCGGTCTCAGTCATGGCCTTTCCTGACGCTTGAACCCTCGGCCTACCCTCGCAACTTACCGCTGGGGCGGGCCGCCGGTGTCAGGCCAGGAAGTCCGGCGGCAGCGATTCGAACATGAATTTCGTCATCCGAACCGCCCACTCGGAGCTGCCGCCCCCGACGATCAGCGAGGCGAACGCCAGATCACCGCGGTATCCGGCGAACCAGGAGTGCGATCCGCCAGGGAATTCGGCCTCACCCGTCTTCCCGTAGACCGCGCCGCAGCCGGCGATCTCCTTGGCGGTCCCGTTGGTCACCACCAGCCGCATCATGGGCCGCAGCGCGTCGATCATCTTCGGGCTGATCGGCGTCGTGTCGCCCTGCACCGCGGTCGGCCGGCCCGCGATGAGCTGCGGCACCGGGGTCCTGCCTGCGGCGACCGTGGCGGCGACCAGGGCCATGCCGAACGGGCTGGCCAGCACCTTGCCCTGGCCGAAGCCGTCCTCGGTGCGCTCGGCCAGATCCACGGTCGGCGGCACCGAGCCGGTCACGGTGGTGATCCCGTCCACCGCGTAGTCGACCCCGATCCCGTATTGGGCGGCCGTCTGGGTCAGGCCGCGCGGCGGCATCCGGCTGCTCAACTCCGCGAACGTCGTGTTGCAGGAACTGGCGAACGCCCGCGACATCGAGACCACGCCAAGATCGAAGCCACCGTAGTTGGGGATCGTGCGGTGCCCGATGTCCAGATGGCCCGGGCAGCCCAGCATCGAGTTTGGGGTGGCCATGTCGCGGTCGACGGCCGCGCCTGCGGTCACCATCTTGAACGTCGACCCCGGGGGGAACAGTCCGGTGGTGGCCAGCAGGCCGTCGGCGTCGGCGCCCGCGTTCTGCGCGATCGCCAGGATCTCCCCGGTCGACGGCTTGATCACAACGATCATCGCCTTGCCGCCCTTGTTGTCGACCGCGCGCTGGGCGGCGTTCTGCACGACCCGGTCGAGCGTGATCGAGATCGACGGCGCCGGTGACCCCTGCACCTCCTGCAGGACTTCGACTTCGACACCGTTCTGGTTGACGCTGACCACGCGCCAGCCCGCCTCGCCGTCGAGTTGGTCGACCACCGCCTTCTTCACCTCGGCCATGACCGCCGGGGCGAAATGCGGATCCGTCGGCAGGATCTCCGGCTGCGGCGTGACCACGACGCCGGGCAGCCGGCCGATCGCCGGGTAGACCTTGTCGTTGTCGTCGGGATGCAGCGTCACCAGGTCCACCGGCTGGGTCGCCGAGCTGGCCTGCTCGGCGAGCAGCTGCGGGTCGTTCAGCCCGCCGTTGAAGGGGTGCAGGACGTCCACGATCGCGTGCGCCGTCGCGGCCAGGGCGGATCCGGATCCGGCCTGGGTGGCGTCCAGCGTGTAGTGGTACAGGTAGCCCGGCACCAGCACGTCGGTGCCGCCGAGTTCGTTCACCGAGGCGCGCCGCGGCCGGTCGGCCCGCAACGCGAACGTCTGGTGCTCGCCCAGCTTGGGATGCAGGTCGGTCGGGGTCCACCGGACCTCCCAGCGCCCCTCGTCGCGCGCCATCTTCAGCTGGCCGTCGTAGGTCCAGGTCCGGTTCTTGGGCAGATGCCAGGTGAAGCGATAGCCGACCGTGCCGGTGTCCTCGGCGTACTTGGCGTTGAGGATCTGCGTGTCGAGGTGGGTCGCCTGCAGGCCCGCCCACGCCGCGTTCAGCGCTTCGCGGGCCTCGTTGGGGCTGTCGCTGAGCTGGGCGGCCGTGGCGGTGTCGCCGATCGCCAGGGCGCCGAAGAACTTTTCGGCCGCGGGGCCGGGGCCGGCGGGCCGCGGTGTGCACCCGGACATCGCGGCGGCCGCAAGCAGCAATCCGGCCGCCACGATTACCAGTGGGGATTTTGTGACCATTGGTACAGATGTTATGAAGCCGGGCTACAACACCGGCGCCGACACACCGAGATCGGATCGTGATGTAACGCGGCAATCGCCCGGCGCCCGGCCAGCCGGGCGTGCGGCGGCGGACCGCTAGTCCAGCAAGACCGTCGCGAAGTTGCCCACCTCGGCGAAGCCGACTCGGGCGTATGCGGCGCGCGCGACGGTGTTGAAGCTGTTCACGTACAGGCTGGCGGTGCGCCCGCTGCCGACGATGACGGCGGCCACGGTCGCGGTGCCGGCGGTGCCGAGGCCCAGCCCACGCCACTCCGGATGCACCCACACTCCTTGGATCTGGCCGACGCCCGGCGATTGCGAGCCGACCTCGGCCTTGAAGACCACCTGGCCGTGCTCGAACCGGGCCCAGGCGCGACCGGCCGCGATGAGGCTGGCCACCCGCCGCCGGTAACCCCGACCGCCGTCGCCGACCCGCGGGTCGACGCCCACCTCGCCGATGAACATGTCCACGGCGGCTACCAGGTAGGCGTCCAGCTCGTCCGGACGCACCTGGCGCACCCCGGGGTCGATGTCGCAGTTGGGGTGCCTGGACAGCGCCAGCAGCGGCTGGTGGTCGCGCACGTCCCGGGCCGGGCCCCACGCCGACTCGAGCCGTTCCCACATCCGCATCACCAGGTCGGACCGGCCGACCAGCGACGAACAGCGGCGCGTCCCACTCATCGCCTCGTCGGCGAAGGCGTCCATGTCCTCCGGTGCGCCCCGCAGCGGAATCAGGTTCGCACCGGCGAAGCACAGCGACTGGTCCGCGCCGCGCAGCGTCCACAGTTCCCCGCCGATGGAATTGGGGTCGATGCCGTGGTCGGCCACCCGGGCCGCGACCATGCACGATCCGACCGGATCCTCGTCGAAAACCCGCCAGACGGCGGCGGCGTCGCGCACCACGGACACCCGTCGCTCACCGACAAGGCGGAAGAGGGGCGGAGCCGACATGTGGCGAACTCTCTGTGATGCGAATTAACGGACTTGCGCGAGGGAAACGGCCCCCATCAGCTTACGGTCACGATCGGCGAACCGCTTGATGTTGTGTCAGGACCGTGATCGGTGCCCATCTCCGAGGCGAGGCGCATGGCCTCCTCGATGAGCGTCTCGACGATCTGGGCTTCCGGCACGGTCTTGATCACTTCGCCCCGAACGAAGATCTGCCCCTTGCCGTTTCCCGACGCGACGCCCAGGTCGGCCTCGCGCGCCTCACCCGGACCGTTCACCACGCACCCCATCACGGCGACCCGCAGCGGGACGTCCAGGCCGTCCAAGCCGGCGGTGACCTCGTTGGCCAGGGTGTAGACGTCGACCTGCGCGCGGCCGCAGGAGGGGCAGGACACGATCTCCAGCCCGCGCGGCCGCAGGTTCAGCGACTCGAGAATTTGGATGCCGACCTTGACCTCTTCGACCGGCGGCGCCGACAGCGACACCCGAATGGTGTCGCCGATCCCCCGCGACAGCAGCGCGCCGAAGGCCACCGCGGACTTGATGGTGCCCTGGAAGGCCGGACCGGCCTCGGTGACGCCGAGGTGCAGCGGGTAGTCGCATTGGGCGGCCAGCTGCTCGTAGGCCGCGACCATCACGACGGGGTCGTTGTGCTTGACGCTGATCTTGATGTCGCCGAAGCCGTGCTCCTCGAACAGCGACGCCTCCCACAGCGCGGACTCGACCAGCGCCTCGGGGGTGGCCTTGCCGTACTTCTCCATGAAGCGCTTGTCCAGCGAGCCGGCGTTGACGCCGATGCGGATGGGGATGCCCGCCGCGGCGGCCGCCTTGGCCACCTCGCCGACGCGGCCGTCGAATTCCTTGATGTTGCCGGGGTTTACCCGCACCGCGGCGCATCCGGCGTCGATGGCGGCGAAGATGTACTTCGGCTGGAAGTGGATGTCGGCGATCACCGGGATCTGGCTGTGCCGGGCGATCTCGGCCAGCGCGTCGGCATCCTCCTGACGCGGGCAGGCCACCCGCACGATGTCGCACCCCGCCGCGGTCAGTTCCGCGATCTGCTGCAACGTCGTGTTCACGTCGTGGGTCTTGGTGGTGCACATCGACTGCACCGAAATCGGATGCTCGCTACCCACCCCGACGTCGCGGACCATCAGTTGGCGCGTCGTGCGCCGGGGGGCGAGCGTGGGCGCCGGAGCGTCCGGCATGCCCAGGCCAATGGTCACTGTTCTGGTTCCTTCGGTCGGTTTACTGGAAAAGGCTGATGGGGTTGACCAGATCCGCGGTCACGGTCAGCAGCATGTAGCCGACCACGAAGACGAGCACCACGTAGGTGGCGGGCATCAGCTTGAGGTAATTCACCGGTGCGGCCGCGACCTTGCCGCGGGCCGACCGGATCGTGTTGCGGATCTTCTCGTAGACCGCGACGGCGATGTGGCCGCCGTCGAACGGCAAGAGCGGCACCAGGTTGATCGCGCCCAGGATCAGGTTGAGCTGGGCGAGGAAGAACCAGAACGCCACCCACAGCCCGTGGTCAACGGTTTCACCGCCGATGATGCTGGCGCCGACCACGCTCATCGGCGTCTGCGGGTCGCGCTGACCGCCGCCGATGGCGTGCACCAGCGCGCCGACCTTCGTCGGGATCGTGACCAGGGCCTTGCCCACCTCGACGGTGAGGTCCCCGGTGAACGCGAACGTCGCCGGCACCGCGGTCAGCACGTTGTAGTGCGTGGGCGGGAACCGCTGAGCGCCAACGCCCATCGCACCGACGGTGGCCGCCTCGGGCTTGCCGCCCTGGCCCTTGGACAGGTAACGCTGCGTGGGCGTGACGTCGACGTAGGCGGTGACCGGCGTGCCGTTGCGCTCGACCACCACCGGGACGGTGCCGTGCAGCTTGCGCACCGCGGCGGCCATCTCCTCGAAGGTGGACACCTTGGTGTCCCCCACCTTGACGACGACGTCCCCGGCGTGGATGCCCGCCATCGCGGCCGGGCCCGGCCCGGTGCAGTCCGCGATCTTTCCGGGGGCCACTTCCGGTGCGACGCAAGCGGTTTCGCCGACGACGGCCCGGGTGTCCGGGTGCAGATTCGGCAGACCCGAGACCAGCGCGATGCCATAGATCAGCACCAGGCAGATGACGAAATTCATGCCGGGACCCGCGAACAGCACGGCCACCCGTTTCCAGGCCGCCTGCTTGAACATCGCCCGGTCGGTTTCGTCGGGGGCCAGCTCCTCGACCGAGGTCATTCCGGCGATGTCGCAGAAGCCGCCCAGCGGCACCGCCTTGAGGCCGTACTCGGTCTCGCCGCGCCGCGTCGACCACAGCGTCGGACCGAACCCGACGAAGTAGCGACGGACCTTCATGCCGGTGGCGCGGGCTACCCACATGTGGCCGCACTCGTGCAAGGCCACCGAGATCAGGATGGCAAAGGCGAACAGCACAATGCCGATAACGAACATCATCTCCGCTGCAGGACCTTTCTCACACCATTCCGGAGGCGTTGACGGAGGCCTCGTTGGGCCGTGCGTGTGCGACGGCGCGTCGCGCTCGCTCCCGCGCCCAGCGCTGCGCGTCTAGTACCTCATCCACGTTAGCGGGTGAAACCGTCCATTGGTCTGCGGCGTGCAGCACGTCGGCGATGGTTTTCACGATGACGGGGAATCCCACCCTGCCCGCCAGGAACGCCGCCGCGGCTTCTTCGTTGACCGCGTTGTAGACCGCCGTCATGCAACCGCCGGTCTGCCCGGCATACCGGGCCAGTTCCACGGCGGGGAAAACCTCGCCGTCCAGCGGTTCGAAATCCCAGCTAGAGGCGGTGCTGAAGTCGCAGGGCGCGGCCACCCCGGGAACCCGGTCCGGCCAGCCCAGCGCCAAGGAAATCGGCAGCTTCATGTCCGGGGGGCTCGCCTGGGCGATGGTCGAGCCGTCCACGAACGTGACCATCGAATGAACAATCGACTGCGGGTGCACGACGACCTCGATGCGGTCGTACGGGACGCCGAACAGCAGGTGTGTCTCGATGAGTTCGAGGCCCTTGTTGACCAGCGACGCCGAGTTCAGTGTGTTCATCGGGCCCATCGACCAGGTCGGATGGGCGCCGGCCTGTTCCGGGGTGACGCCCTCGAGCTGGGCGGCGGTCCAGCCGCGAAACGGCCCGCCGGAGGCGGTCAGCACCAGCTTGGCGACTTCCTCGGGGGAGCCCCCGCGCAGGCACTGGGCCAGCGCGGAGTGTTCGGAGTCGACGGGCACGATCTGACCCGGCCGCGCCGCCCGCAAGACCAACGGACCGCCGGCGACCAGGGACTCCTTGTTGGCCAGCGCCAGCCGGGCGCCCGACTCCAGGGCGGCCAGCGTCGGGCGCAGGCCCAGCGCCCCCACCAGCGCGTTGAGGACGACGTCGGCTTCGGTGTCCTCGACCAGGCGGGTCACTGCGTCGGGGCCGCGGTAGGGCACGTCGGCGGCCTGCGCCGCGCGTTCGTCGGCGACGGCGATGTTGGTGACGCCGGTCTCGGCACGCTGACGCAGCAGGGTGTCCAAGTTGGCGCCGCCCGCGGCCAGGCCGACCACCTCGAAGCGGTCCGGATGGGCCGCGATCACCTCCAGGGCTTGGGTGCCGATCGAGCCGGTGCTGCCCAGCACCAGCACGCGCAGGCGGCCCTCGGGTGTCGCGATCGTCACTCACTCATTGTGCCCCGCCCGGTGACGACGCGAGGGCTGCGGGACCTCGCCGCGGGTATGCCAGAATCGCTGCAGGACCGACGAAAGGGATTCACCGTGGCCAGTACCGAGGTGGAACACTTCAGCGGCGTCGACACCGTTGAGGTGCCGTCCGCGGCCTGGGGTTGGAGCAGGATCAATCACCGCACCTGGCACATCACCGGCCTGGTCATCATCGTGTTCCTGCTGGCGATGCTGCGCGGCAATCACGTCGGCCACATCGAGAACTGGTTCCTGATCGGGTTCGCCGCCCTGGTGCTCTTCGCGCTGGTCCGCGACCTGTGGGGCCGCCGGCGCGGCTGGATCAGGTAGCCGCTACTTCTTTTCGAAGGCCAGCTGCCCGCAGGCTCCTGGCGATTCGCCCGCGCTCCAGCTACCCGCCCTCGGCGGCCAGCTGTCCGCAGGCGGCACTGATCTCCCGGCCGCGGGTGTCCCGGACCGTGCAGGAAACCCCCTGCGCCCGGACCCGCCGGACGAACTCCCGCTCCACCGCCTTCGGGCTGGCATCCCATTCGCTGCCCGGCGTCGGGTTGAGCGGGATGAGGTTCACGTGCACCAGCGGGCCGAGCGCCCGGTGCAGGCGTTTGCCCAACAGATCCGCCCGCCACGGCTGGTCGTTGACGTCGCGGATCAACGCGTACTCCACCGATACCCGCCGTCCGGTGACGTCGGCGTAGTAGCGGGCGGCGTCCAGCGCCTCGGCGATCTTCCAGCGGTTATTGACCGGCACCAGCGTGTCGCGCAGTTCGTCGTCGGGCGCGTGCAAAGACAGCGCCAGCGTCACCCCGAGCCGTTCGTCGGCGAGTTTGCGGATTGCGGGAGCCAGGCCGACCGTCGAGACCGTCACCGAGCGGGCCGATATGCCGAAGCCGTGCGGGGGCGGCTCGGTGATGCGCCGCACCGCGGCCACGACCCTGGCGTAGTTGGCCAGCGGCTCCCCCATGCCCATGAACACGACGTTGGAGAGCCGATCGCCGAAATCGTCGCGCAGGGCGACGGCGGCGGACCGGACTTGTTCTGTGATCTCCGCGGTCGACAGGTTTCGGGTGAGACCGCCCTGCCCGGTCGCACAGAAGGGGCAGGCCATGCCGCAACCGGCCTGCGACGAGATGCACACGGTGTTGCGCTGTGGGTAGCGCATCAGCACCGACTCGAAGGTCGTCCCATCGGTGCCGCGCCACAACGTCTTTCGGGTCTGCCCGGAGTCGCAGGTGACTTCGGCGGCCGCGGTGAGCAGGTGCGGGAACAAGGCCTCGGCGATCCGGTCCCGCACTGCGGCCGGCAGGTCGGTCATCTCGCGCGGATCGGCGATCAGGCGGCCGTAGTACTGCTGGGCGAGTTGCTTGGCCCGGAACGCCGGCAGACCCAGCTCCGCGACGGCCGCGGCGCGGGCTTCCGCGTCGAGGTCGGCCAGGTGCCGCGGCGGCTTGCTCGGGCGGGGCTCGGTGAAAACCAGTTCTTGGACCATGACCAGTCCAGTATCGGCCCTTCTCAGGGGACGAGCGTCAGCACCGTCCACGCGGCGACCGCCGACGGCAACACGCCGTCGAGCCGGTCCATCAGACCGCCGTGGCCCGGCAGCAACCGGCCCATGTCTTTGATGCCGAGGTCGCGCTTGATCTGAGACTCGACCAGATCGCCGAGCGTGCACGTGAGCACCAGGATCACCCCCAGCAGCGCCCCGATCCAGGGCGGTTTGCCGGCCAGGAACGTCGCCGTCAGGACGGCCGCGGTGATCCCGAAGAAGAGCGAACCGGCGAACCCCTCCCACGACTTCTTCGGGCTGATGGCCGGAACCATCGGGTGCTTGCCGAGCAGCACGCCGACCGCGTAGCCGCCCACGTCGGAGGCGACCACGGTGACCATCAGGCAGAACACCCGGCCCGCGCCGTCCTTCGGGTACACCAGCAGGGCGCCGAAGGACGCGAACAGGGGCACCCAAGCGGCCAGGAACACCGTCGCCGACGCGTCACGCAGGTAGTTGGCCGACGGAGACCCGGCGAACGGCTCGGGCCGCTTGCTGTTGTCCTGCATGAACAGCCGCCAGACGTTGCACACCACCACGGTGCCGCCGAAGCCGGCCAGGGCGCCGGCGGCGTGAAACGGCCACGTCAGCCAGACCGTCACCTGACCGCCGATCAGCAGCGGGATGAGCGGGATGACGTACCCGGCCTCGCGCAGCCGTCGCACCACCTCATGGGTCGCGACCATGATCGCCAGCGCGACGATGGGGACCCAGAAGCGGGGCGCGAAGATCAGCGTCACGATGAGCACGCCGCCGATGCCGGCGCCCACCGCGATGGCGGCGCGCAGGTCGCGTCCCGCGCGGGACGTCTTCTTGGCCGGCTGCGGCATGACCTTCTTGCCCTCATGCCCCGGCTCGTCGGGCGGGCTGGCTGCGCCGGTGGTTGCCACGGACCTGGGTGAACTTAGCTGCTGAGCGGCCGCTAGACCTCCAGCAGCTCGCCTTCTTTGTGCTTGACCAGGTCTTCGATCTGGGTGATGTACTGGTGCGTGGTCTTGTCGAGGTCTTTTTCCGCCCGCCCGACCTCGTCCTCACCGGCCTCGCCGTCCTTGCGGATGCGGTGTAGCTCTTCCATCGCCTTGCGGCGGATGTTGCGCACCGACACCTTGGCGTCTTCCCCTTTGCCCTTGGCCTGTTTGACCAGCTCCCGACGCCGCTCCTCGGTGAGTTGCGGCACCGCCACCCGGATGAGGGTGCCGTCGTTGGTCGGGTTGACGCCCAGATCGGAGTTGCGGATCGCCGTCTCGATCGCGCCGAGCTGACCGGTCTCGTACGGCTTGATCACGACGAGCCGCGCCTCGGGCACGTTGATGCTGGCCAATTGCGTGATCGGGGTGGTGGCGCCGTAGTAGTCGATGACAATCCGGGAGAACATGCCGGGGTTGGCGCGGCCGGTCCGGATGGTTGACAAGTCGTCGCGGGCCACCGCTACGGCCTTCTCCATTTTCTCTTCGGCGTCGAAGAGAGCCTCGTCAATCATCGTTCGCTCTTCCCCTCAGGTGGTGACCAGTGTCCCGATTTTCTCACCGGCGACCGCGCGGGCGATATTCCCATTGGTCAGCAGGTTGAACACCAGGATCGGCATGCCATTGTCCATGCACAGGCTGAACGCCGTGGCGTCGGCCACTCGAAGCCCCCGGTCGATGACCTCGCGATGGCTGATCGCGGCGATCAGCTCGGCGTGCGGATTCTGCCGCGGGTCCGCTGAGAACACCCCGTCGACCGCCTTGGCCATCAAGACCACTTCCGCCCCGATCTCCAGTGCCCGCTGCGCGGCCGTGGTGTCAGTGGAGAAGTAGGGCAACCCCATGCCGGCCCCGAAGATCACCACCCGGCCCTTCTCGAGGTGACGGACGGCGCGCAACGGCAGATACGGCTCGGCGACCTGCCCCATGGTGATCGCCGTTTGGACGCGCGTGACGATGCCTTCCTTTTCCAGGAAGTCTTGCAGCGCCAGGCTGTTCATCACCGTGCCGAGCATGCCCATGTAGTCCGAGCGGGTGCGTTCCATGCCGCGCTGCTGCAATTGCGCGCCGCGGAAGAAGTTGCCGCCACCGATCACGACCGCGACTTGGACACCGTCGCGAACCACCTCGGCGATCTGGCGGGCGACCCGCGCCACGACATCGGGGTCCAGCCCGACCTGGCCACCGCCGAACATCTCGCCGCCAAGCTTGAGCAACACCCTGGAGTACTTGGGCCGCGTCCGCGGCTGCCCGGCAGCTGATCCATTTTCCGGCTTCGGGGCCGCCGCGCCGGCGGCTTGGGGCTCCCTGGACTCCGTCATCAGGCTCCTCGCATGAGAGTGCCATCCCGGGTTAACTCCTCCGGAACGGCATTTCACATCCTGCCTCATCGCAGCACAAGCCGGCCCCGGTGGGGTGCGTTATGCGCAGAGTTGGCGAAGCGGACGACATTTCGCCGCGATCGGCCCAGGTGACGCGCGGGCGGCGCCGCGCGTCGGCGGGTTATCGCCACGGATGTTTGAGCGATGACCGTCGTGGGGAATCCGGACCATCGCGGCGGGAATTCACGGTCTTGAGAAACAAGGACTCACCTCGCCGTATGACCGGACCGATCGCGTCGGCGATCGGTGTTGAGCGCGAATCGCTCAGGTACGCCTACAAGGAGGAACTGATCCATGGCGGACAACAACTCGGGACCTGCTGAAGCCGTCAAGGGCGTCGTCGAGGACGTCAAGGGCAAGGCGAAGGAGGCCGTTGGTGCGGTGACGGGTCAAGACGACCTCACCCGCGAGGGCCAGGCCCAGCAGGACAAGGCGGAGGCACAGCGCGACGCGGCGAAGAAGGAAGCCGAGGCCGAGGCGGCCCGCGGCGGCGCCGAGGCCGCTGAGCAGCGCCAAAAGGCCAATCAGTAGCTCGCTGGGAGGATGGGTCCGGTCTGTGAAAACGGACCGGGCCCATCGACTTTTCTGGGTCAGGCGCTCGCGCCCGGCTAGCCGGGCCGACGCGGCCCGCGGGCGCCACACAATCGGTTGCATAGTTTTGCCGCGAGTGGGTACTCACCGCTGCGCTGGCTGACATCTCGCCAGGAGATGCCGACGGGCCGGGGATAACAGCGGACCCACCTTTTCGGGAGATGTCGTTGGACGTTTTACTGCTCACCGACGCGGACGACTTCGAGCGCGCCCTGCCACCCCTGACTTCGTTCGCGCGAATCATGCGGCGCGCGCCCCTTACGAGTGACGGCCAAGGGCCGGCCGATGTCGGCGACGTCGCCATCGTCGACGCTCGCGGCAACCTCGCGGCGGCGGCGGCGGCCTGCCGGCGCCTGACCGCTGATGCCCCCGCCACCGCGGTGGTGGCGCTCGCGGCGCCGGCCGACGATGTACCGCCAGACGTGGACTGGAACGTCGACGATGTCATGCCCCCGGGAACCGACCCCGACGAGCTGCAGGAGCGGCTGCGGCGGGCGATTGCGTTGCGGCGCAGCGCAATCAACGGCTGTTTGCGGTTCGGCGCCCTGCTCTTACATCCGACCAGTCTCACCGGGTCGCTGGAAGGCAAGGACCTGGGTCTGACGCTGACCGAGTTCAAACTGCTGAGTTTCCTTGTGCAGCACGCCGGTCGGCCATTCACCCGGACCCGCCTGATGCACGAGGCGTGGGGCTATGACAGCAACGGCCGGGTCCGTTCGGTGGACGTCCACGTCCGCCGGCTGCGCGCCAAGCTCGGGCCCCGACATCAATCGATGGTGAACACCGTCCGAGGCGTCGGCTATATGGCCAAGACCCCACCCCAGCCGGAATGGATCGTCAGCGAGCCGACGCTGACACTCGCGCCGACGGACTCCGCCTGGGATCCGGTCGCGCAGTGAGACAGTGAGCCCGAATCGCCCTGTCCGAGAAGGACTTCAGGGATAGGTCAGCCGAAGAGCGGGAAGGCGCGCTTGCGCGCGAGCGCGTCCATGCCGTCCTGGATGGCGTCCTGGATCTCGCTGTACTTGCGGTCGACGTACGCTTCGTCCTCCGCCCGGGCCGGATCGTGGTCAAGCTCCACGGCGGGCATGAACCGGGTTCTGATCTTGGCCGGTAGCGGCAGCTGCGGAAGCGCCGCCGGTGCGATCCCCCACGGCAGCGAGATCGCCAAGGGGAACACTTTGAGCCGCAGCACGCGGTCCAGCCGCAAGGCCTTCGACAGCTTGTCACCCCGGATCAGTACGGGCATGGCGTCGGCACCGCCCACCGTCGCCATCGGCACGACGGGCACGCCGGCCCGAATCGCCATCTTCACGAAGCCCTTTCGGCCCGCCAGGTTGGCCTGGTCGCGCTCGATCCACGGGCGCAGGGAGTCCACTTCCCCACCCGGCCACAGCGCGACGTCGCGCCCTTCGGCCAGCGCGGTGGCGATGGCGTCCGGGGCGGCCGGAAGCACACCCATCGACCGGAAGTACCGGCCGATCACCGGAATCGCCATCAACGCGTCATGGGCCGTGCCGTGCAGTGGACGTTCCTGCCCGAAACGCCGCCACCATTGCAGACCGACCGTCCAGGCATCCCAGACGAAGGGAGCGCCGGAGTGGATCCCCACCAGCAGAACCGGCGGCTCCGGAATGTTTTCCCAGCCATCGATCTCCATGCGAAACCAGTAGTCCACCAGCACATTCCACAGATACTTCTGCCGCTGTAGGGTGGTCTCGTCCTGGCCGCTGAGGTCCCACCTGCCGGCGCGCTCGGCGACCCAGCCGCTCAATCCGCCGCCCTGGCCGCTGCGCCTATCCTCCATCGCCGCCCGCGCCCGCTCGGCGTTCCGTTGCGCCTGTTCGCGTACTTCGGCTGGCCTGTGATCCGGGTTACTCATGGGTACGGTGTACCCGATTCGTTCCCGCATGACGCAACACCCGGCCGCAAAAGCGGAACTCCCCGCGTCGCATGCGACACGGGGAGATACCCGCAAGCCGGATTAGGTGTGGGCCGGGGCCGGCGGTGCACCCGGTGCCGGGCTCGGGCTCGGCGCGCCCGGCGCCGCGCTGCTCGGCACGTTCGACGTCCACATCAGGACGTCTTGCATTCCGTCGTTGTAGACCACGCCGTTGGGCGGCGCGCCCGTCACGTCGAAGTACAGCGTTCCGGTCGACTCGCTACCCTGCGGGATCGGCGCGGGGTTGAGGCCATTGGGGGCCCCCACCTTGTCGATCACCCGGTAGTTCTGGCCGTTGGGCCCACGCGCGATGAAGTCGTTGACCATCGGGGTCACGACCCCGCCGTCCGAGCGGGCGGTGACGTCCGCCTGATAGAGCGTTCCCTTGGGCGTGTAGCCGGGGATCGTGACGTTACTCGGCTGCAGGTTGCTCACCGTGTAATCGGTGACCAGCGGCCCATCGACCAGTTTTTCGCTGGTGCCGAAGCCCTGAATGTTGGGCGGCGGCGAGGCGAAAGCGGGCGCCGCCGCGAAAATGCTCGCCGCAATCCCCCCGGCAGCCGCAGCTGTCTTTATGGCGGTCCTGGTGACCTTCATTGCTCATTCCTTTCGTGTCGAACAATCGCCCCCCGGAAGGGCAATACGCACATAGGCCGCAAATAGCCCCTCGCTGTCCGCTTTAAACATGTGCGCCCGTTTTATTCGCAATTTTCAATCCACTACCTGGCGAAACGTTGTTGTTTTGCCGGACAGCAACTTTCGCAACACTTCTTAACATCCGTATCGCTATTCACGTCGAATGACTCGGACGCCGACGCTGTGGGAGGCCGGATTAGCCCCGGCCGTGGCGGGTAGTCGGAGCGGGAGAATCCGACGATACGAGAGGGGCCGTCGATGGAACGCGGAAGCTCTAAGCACAGCCCGCGCGAGGACGACGAACTCAAGCACGAATTGGACGGCACGCTGCGCGGTAACCGGTCCAGTCGCGCCGAGGAATGGCGCGATCCCGAACCGCCGGCCGACGACGACCCCGACGTCCCCACGGCCCGTCCGGAGACACGCGAACCATAAGTCGGCCTTTCGACCACGAATTGAGGAATCTCATGGGCTTTGCGCCTCAGCAACAAACCGCCCCGGGCGTCCAGGGCCGGATGGACCCGGCGCCCGACTGCGGCGAAAACACTTACCAGGGCTCGGGAAAGCTCACCGGGAAAAGGGCGATCGTCACCGGGGGTGATAGCGGCATCGGCCGCGCGGTCGCTATCGCTTTCGCCCGCGAAGGCGCCGACGTGCTGATCTCCTACCTCAATGAGGACGACGACGCCCGAGGCGTCGCACGCTACGTGGAAGACGCCGGGCGCAAATGCGTGCTGGTATCCGGCGACCTTTCCGACGCTGCCCATTGCCGCGCCGTCGTCGACCGCGCCGTCGAGGAATTCGGCGGCATCGACATCCTCGTCAACAATGCCGCATACCAGATGATGCACAAGAGCCTCGACGAAATCAGCGACGAGGAATGGGATTACACGTTCAGGCTCAATGTCGGCGCTTACTTTTATCTGACCAAGGCGGCCGTGCCGCACATGAACGCGGGGTCGTCGATCATCGGCAGTTCGTCGGTCAACTCCGACACGCCCAATCCGACGCTGGCGCCCTACGCCGCCACCAAAGCCGCGATCGCCAATTTCTCGGCCAGCCTTGCTCAGTTGCTGGGAGAGAAGGGGATTCGGGTGAACAGCGTCGCGCCCGGCCCGATCTGGACGCCGCTGATCCCCTCGACCATGCCCCCGGACAGCGTGGAGTCATTCGGCGACAACACGCCGCTCGGGCGTGCGGGCCAGCCCGCCGAACTCGCACCCATCTACGTGCTGTTGGCCTCCGACGACGCGAGTTACATCTCCGGCGCACGGGTGGCCGTCACCGGGGGCCGGCCAATTCTCTAACGCCACAGGACGTTTGCTCTTGCCGGCGGTTCAGGAGCCCCGGTTTTCGCCCAGCTCGTCGACGATCGGGCTCGGAGCGGGGATGTCTTTTGCGTTTTCGGCCAGCCCGGGCTTGGTGTGGGAGCGACGAGCCGCCGCCTTGTCGGCGTGGCTGACGTCGCGATCGTCGACGATGCTGACCGACGCGGCCACCTGGGCGGCGTTGTTGTAGGTCTCGGGCGCAATGCTCCGCAGGGCGCGGATCGTGTCATCGTCGCAGCCATTGCGGCCGGCGGCGTCAAGCAGGTCCTGCTTGTTCGCCGGAAAGTCCACATCGGTGAAGCACTGACGCAGTTGACTGGGAGTAGTGGACGCAACCATGGCTTTCCGGGTGCCCGGTGGCCATGGCGCTAAACCCGGCCCCCGGGTGACGTCTCGGTCACATCGGTGCGGCCGTGGGGCGCCCGTCTCAGCGACCGCGGACCCGGCGGTTGTGCTTCTTGATCGCGTCGACCAACTCCGACTTGCTCATCGTCGACCGGCCGTGCACGTCGAGCCGCCGGGCCACGTCGAGCAGGTGCTTCTTGCTCGCGTTGGCGTCCACGCCTTCGGCGGTCGGGCCGGAGGCACGCGGTCCGCCGCTCTTGGCGCGCTCGTCGGACGGCCCCTTCTCTTCTTTTGGCTCCCAATGATCGCCGACCTTTTCGAAGCTGTGCTTGAGCGCGGAATACGCGACCCGGTGGGCGCGCTCTTCGCTGCCGTATTCGTCGGCCGCCGCGTCATGCGTTTTGGCGAACGTGCGTTGCGCTTTGGCGTTGGAACGCCGCAAAGTGCTCGGCAGTTCGTCCTTCTTCGGCTTGCCGCCTTTGGTCGTCTTCGGCATGAAAACCTCCTGATGCGCGGTGCGGGTGACATTTCGGTTACCCCATTGACGGGCGGGCAATCACCACGTCGCGCCGCGAAGCCCACGTCCAGCGCCCGAAAATATGTCAATATCATTGACATGGTTCAGGCCGAAGACGCCCCGCTTGGTTACCTGCTGTACCGGGTGGCCAGCCTGCTGCGACCCGAGGTTTCCGCGGTGTTGGGCCCGCTCGGACTGACGCTGCCCGAATTCGTCTGCCTGCGCATGCTTTCCCTGGTTCCGGGGATGTCGAGCGCCGAGCTGTCCCGGCAGGCCGGCGTCACACCGCAGGCGATGAACACGGTGCTGCGCAAGCTGGAAGACATTGGCGCCGTGGCCCGTCCGACGTCGGTGTCCAGCGGCCGCGCGCTGCCCGCCACGCTGACCGGTCAGGGCCGCGCCCTGCTGAAGCGCGCAGAGGGCGCGGTGCGGACCGCCGATGCGCGCATCCTGGCCAAGCTGACCGAAACTCAGCAGCGCGACTTCAAGCGCATGCTCGACAAGCTCGGGTCCGACTGAGCCGCCTACGCGGCTTGGATCCGGGCCCATGGTCGGGCCTCTTCGAGTTCGTAGGCCAGCTCGAGCAGTAGCGCCTCCTGCCCGAGGTTGGTCGAGAACATCATGCCCACCGGCATGCCTTCGTCGGACTGCGCCAACGGAAGTGAGATCGCCGGCTCGCCGGTGACGTTCTGCAGCGGGGTGAACGAGACCCAGTCGATCAGTCGCTCGATGACCTGGTGGTAGTCGGTGGGTGCCAGATAGCCGATGCGGGGCGTCTCGTCGGCGAGCGTCGGGGTCAGCACGACGTCGTAGGTGCCGAAGAATTGTGCGGTCCGCCTACGGATTCGGCGCAGGCGCATGATCGCCAGGGGCAGGCGGTGGATGTTGCGGGTGGTGTGTCGCTCCAGCCCGAGCGTCAGACTGTCCAGCCGGCTGCGGTCGAACGTCTTGCCGAACATGTGCCGCCCGCTGCGCACCTGGGCCAGCGCGAGGAATCCCCAGTAAAGGACGAAATCGTCGACGAAACTGGCCGGCACCGGGGGCTCGTCGAGGTATTCGACGCGGTGCCCGAGCTCCTCGAGAAGACCGGCGGACTTCAGCGTCAGCTCGCGCACCTGGGGGCTGCAGTCGCGTTGCACGGAACGGGTCAGCACGGCGATCCGCAGCCGCTGCCTGCCGGGCCCGATGACGTCCCCGACCGGCGCCAGTTTCGGGTTACGCCAGATGCGTTCGGCCTCCCGGTAGAACGCCGCGGTGTCACGCACCGAACGGGTCACCACACCGTTGGCGACGATGCCCACCGGCATCCGGCGCAGGTGGGCGTCCAGCGGCAGCCGCCCGCGCGACGGCTTCAGCCCGACGAGCCCGTTGCAGGCGGCAGGGATGCGGATGGAGCCGCCGCCGTCGTTGGCGTGGGCGATCGGCACCACGCCTGCGGCAACGAACGCACCCGAGCCCGACGAGGATGCGCCGGCGCTGTAGTCGGTGTTCCACGGGTTGCGGACCGGCCCCAGCCGTGGATGTTCGGCCGACGCGCTGAAACCGAATTCCGACAACTGCGTCTTGCCGACGGGAGCCAGCCCGGTGCCAAGGAACAGCCGGGTGAATTCGCCGTCGGAGGTGGCGTTCCACGGCGTCCACGCGTCGGTGCCGTGCATCGTCGGCTGGCCGGCGATGTCCACGTTGTCCTTGAGGAACGTCGGGACGCCGTCAAAGAAGCCGTTCGCCGCCGGGGCGGTTCGCGCCTGCTGAAAAGCCGCATAGGCCAGGCCGTTGAGGACCGGGTCGACGGCCTCGGTGCGGGCGATGGCGGCCTCGACCACCTCCGCCCTACTGACCCAGCCGGCCTGTAGCGCGTGGGCGAGGCCGACCGCGTCCAGATCACCGAGGGCGTCGTCGCCGAACGCATGCACGTGTCGCATGTAACCGACGCTAGCCCGCGCCCGCGCGGGGCTTAGGCCTGGCCCACCTCGAAGCGCACGAACCGCGTAACCGTCACGCCGGCCTCGTCGAGCAGGGCCTTGACCGTCTTCTTGCTGTCGGACACCGAGGGCTGCTCCAGCAGCACGGAGTCCTTGAAGAAACCGTTCAGCCGGCCTTCGACGATCTTGGGCAGCGCCTGCTCCGGCTTGCCCTCGGCCTTCGCCGTTTCCTCGGCGATGCGGCGCTCGCTGGCCACGACGTCCTCGGGGACGTCGTCGCGGGACAGGAAGCGCGCCTTGAGCGCCGCGATCTGCAGCGCGACGGAGTGCGCGGCCTCGACGTCGGAGCCGCTGTATTCCACCAAGACACCGACGGCGGGCGGCAGGTCCGCGGCCCGCTTGTGCAGGTAGGCCTCGACGGTGCCGTCGAAGTACGCCACACGGCGCAGCTCGAGCTTCTCGCCGATCTTGGCCGACAGGTCGGCGATGGCCTGCTCGACCGTCTTACCGCCCGTGGTGGCAGCCTTGAGCGCCTCGACGTCGGTGGCCTTGGATTCGGCCGCCGCGGCGACGATGTCGTCGGCGAGCTTCTGGAACTCGGCGTTCTTGGCGACGAAGTCGGTCTCGGAGTTCAGCTCGATCAGCGCGCCGCCCTTGGCCGCGACCAGGCCTTCGGCCGTGGCACGCTCGGCGCGCTTGCCTACGTCCTTGGCGCCCTTGATGCGCAACGCCTCGACGGCCTTGTCGAAGTCGCCGTCACTCTCGGCCAGCGCGTTCTTGCAGTCGAGCATCCCGGCGCCGGTGAGCTCCCGCAGCTTCTTGACGTCGGCGGCGGTGAAGTTGGCCAATGCTCAGCCTTCCTTAGGAGGGTTCGGTGGTTGATTCGGTCGCGCCCGCAGCGGCTTCGGTGGGGGCGGCGGTTGCAGCGGCGGAGGCCAGCAGTTCCTGCTCCCACTCGGGCAGCGGCTCGGCGGCTTCGGCCTCGGGCTTGCCGTCGGTGCGGCCGACCCCGGCGCGGGCCTGCAGGCCCTCGGCAACCGCGGAGGCGATCACCTTGGTCAGCAGGGCCGCCGAGCGGATCGCGTCGTCGTTCCCGGGAATCGGGTAGTCGACCTCGTCGGGGTCGCAGTTGGTGTCCAGGATCGCGATGACCGGGATGCCCAGCTTGCGGGCCTCGCCGACGGCGATGTGCTCTTTGTTGGTGTCGACCACCCAGATCGCCGACGGCACCTTGGCCATGTCGCGGATACCGCCCAGGCTGCGCTCCAGCTTGTTCTTCTCCCGGGTCAGCATCAGGATCTCTTTCTTGGTGCGACCCTCGAAGCCGCCGGTCTGCTCCATCGCCTCGAGCTCCTTGAGGCGCTGCAGCCGCTTGTGCACCGTGGAGAAGTTGGTCAGCATGCCGCCCAGCCAGCGCTGGTTCACGTAGGGCATGCCGACGCGGGTCGCCTCGGCCGCGACGGATTCCTGCGCCTGCTTCTTGGTGCCGACGAACATGATGCTGCCGCCGTGGGCGACGGTCTCCTTGACGAACTCGTATGCCTTGTCGATGTAGGTCAGCGTCTGCTGCAGGTCGATGATGTAGATGCCGTTGCGGTCGGTGAAGATGAACCGCTTCATCTTGGGATTCCAACGACGGGTCTGGTGCCCGAAGTGAGTGCCGCTGTCCAGCAGCTGTTTCATGGTTACGACGGCCATGCTCGTGCCTTACTTGTGTCGGTTGTCGCCCGGCATCGGGTGAAGCCGGGCCCTGGCGCCTGCTGCGATGCCGGACCCTGTTAAGGGACCGCCCGGCATGCGGTGCGAACTCCTAATAAAACGGGAGACGCGGGGCGGACGCGCGAAGTCAGCCCGCGAACGAGCTGCGACCAGGAGTTTACACCGACTCAGCTGGTGGTTTTGCACAGCACCGCCCCGGCCTGAGTGGTGCCGGCGCAGGCGGGGCGATGAACTGAGCCGATGCGACGGGTTTTGCCGCTGATGCTGTGCCTGGCGGTGCTCGGCGCGGGGCCGGCGGTTGCGGACGACGCCCGCCTGGATTGGCCGTTGCGCCCGCCGCCGGCTGTCACCCGCGGATTCGACGCCCCGTCACCGGACTGGAAGCCCGGGCATCGGGGCGTGGACCTGGCCGGGGCCGCAGGTCAGCCGGTGTACGCGGCGGGCACCGCCACCGTGGTGTTCGCCGGGCGGCTGGCGGGGCGGCCGGTGGTGTCGCTGGCCCACCCGGGCGGGCTGCGCACCAGCTACGAGCCGGTCCGGGCGGCGGTGCGGGTGGGTCAGCCGGTTACCGCCCAGACCGTGATCGGCTCGTTGGAGGCCGGGCATCCCGGCTGCCGGGCCGCCGCGTGCCTGCACTGGGGCGCGATGTGGGGTCCGGCCTCGGGCGCGCACTATGTCGATCCGCTGGGTTTGGTGAAGTCGACGCCGATCCGGCTCAAGCCGCTGCGGGGTTGAGTGTGCGCCTATGGCGGTCCCGCGCGGCGTGTCGCCGCCCAGGCCGCACACTCAACGCCCTGAGCGCACGCTCACGCCCGCGGATGGGCCTGATCGTGCACCGCCCGCAACCGCGAGACGGCGACATGGGTGTAGAGCTGCGTGGTCGCCAGGCTCGAATGGCCGAGCAGTTCCTGCACGACACGCAGGTCGGCCCCGCCTTCCAGCAGATGCGTGGCCGCGCTGTGCCGCAGGCCGTGCGGCCCCATGTCGGGCGCGCCGTCCACCGCGGACACCGTCTCGTGCACGACGGTGCGGGCCTGGCGCACATCGAGCCGCCGACC
Source organism: Mycobacterium sp. E3251 (assembly GCF_001666835.1). Lineage (GTDB taxonomy): Bacteria > Actinomycetota > Actinomycetes > Mycobacteriales > Mycobacteriaceae > Mycobacterium. The sequence continues at coordinate 41,645 of NZ_LZJF01000048.1, forward strand.
ACGCGCACCCAGCAGCAGCGCCGGCCCCGACTCGGCGGTCACCAGCGCGGGACGCCCCTCGTCCAGCCAGGCGCGCAGCGCCTCGGCGGCCGGCGTCCCGAACGGCACGGTGCGCTGCTTGTTGCCCTTACCGAGCACCCGGATCAGCCGGTGCCCGGCGTCCACATCGTCGACGTCCAGGCCGCACAATTCGCTCACCCGGATCCCGGTGGCATACAGCATCTCGACGATCAACCGGTCCCGCAATGCCATCGGATCCCCTTGTTGGGCACCGGATTTCGCGGCGGCCATCGCGTCGAGGGCCTGGTCTTGGCGCAGCACCGCCGGCAGGGTGCGGTGCGCCTTGGGCACCTGAAGCCGGGCCGCCGGGTCCGCGGCCAGCAGCCCGCGCCGGACGGCCCACGCGGTGAACGCCTTGACCGCCGAGGTGCGACGGGCCAGCGTGGTGCGGGCGGCACCGGCGGCCCCCGAGGCCGACAACCAGGACCGCAAGAGGGGCAGGTTCAGTCCGTCCAGTCCGGCGCCGCGGTCGTCGAGAAAGGTCAGCAGCGAGCGCACGTCGCCGAGATAGGCTCGACGGGTGTGGGCCGACCGGCCGCATTGCAGCGACAGGTATTCGTCGAACTCCTCGAGGATCGGTTCGCTGTGCGGCACTCCCCCACGCTCGCAGACATGGGCGAGCCGTTGTCAGTCGACGCGCCGAAGCGTGTCCGGGGTGAGATCTTTCAGTGTCGGATAGCCGTCGACGGCCATGATCAGGTCCGCTTCGGCCAGCAGCGAACGCAGCACGTGCACGATGCCGTCGACCCCACCGAGCGCCAGGCCGTACGCGTACGGCCGGCCGACGCCCACCGCGGTCGCGCCCAGCGCCAGCGCTTTGACGATGTCGGCCCCGTTGCGGATGCCCGAATCGAACAGCACCGGCAGGCCGTCGGCCGCCTCGACCACACCCGGCAGGCAGTCCAGCGCGGGCAGGCCGCCGTTGGCCTGGCGGCCGCCGTGCGTCGAGCAGTAGATGCCGTCGACGCCGCCGTCCTTGGCGCGCCGGGCGTCGTCGGGATGGCAGACGCCCTTGATGATGAGCGGTAGCTCGGTCAGCGATCGCAACCACGGAAGGTCGTCCCACGTCAACGGATTGCCGAACGTCGTGATCCACTGCAGCACAGTGGCCTGCGGGTCCTCCTCGGGCGGGCGCGGCAGGCCGGCGCGAAAGACCGGGTCGCTGGTGTAGTTGCTCAGGCACAGGCCCCGCAATTGCGGAAAGTTCGCCGTGCTGAGGTCCCGCGGACGCCATCCGGGAATCCAGGTGTCCAGGGTGACGATGATGCCCCTGTAGCCGGCGGCCTCGGCGCGTTGCACGAGGCTGGCGGCGAGTTCGCGATTCTTCGGCGTGTACAGCTGGAAAAAGCCGGGGGTGTCGCCGAACTGGGCGGCGACGTCTTCCAGCGGATCGGCGGTCAGCGTGGAAACGACCATTGGGACACCGGTGGCCGCGGCGGCGCGCGCGGTGGCCAGGTCGCCGTGGCCGTCTTGGGCGCAGATGCCGATGACGCCGATCGGGGCCATGAACAACGGTGACGGCAGCGTGAGACCGAACACCTCAACCGACAGGTCCCGCTCGGCGGCGCCGACGAACATGCGGGGCATCAGGCCCCAGCGGTCGAACGCCTCGCGATTGGCCCGTTGGGTGCGCTCGTCCCCGGCGCCACCGGTGACGTAGGACCACACCGACGGCGACATCGCCCGCTCGGCCCGGGCCTCCAGCTCCGCGAAGGACATCGGCAGCGCGGGCGCGATCCCGCCCAGACCCTTGAAGTAGATCTCGTTCTGGTAATCGCCGTAATGCGCCATGGGAGTAGAGGATGCCAGCCGGCGGTCAGGCCGACGAATCCGCTAGGAAGCCCCGGCCTCCGCCTCGGCCAATTCCTTCTTCCATTGCCGGAACGTCTCTTCGGTGCGGCCGCGGCGCCAATAACCCGAGATGGACGACGCCCACTTGGCGTCCACGCCGCGCTCCTTGCGGATGTAGGGCCGCAGATTGTGCATCACGCTTTGCGCCTCGCCGTGAATGAAGACGTGCACCTGACCGGGCAGCCACGGCGTGGTGGTGACCGCCTCGATGAGCGGGGCGTGGTCGCCCGCGCGGTCCTCGGGGACCAAATCGGCCCGCCCGCCGCGATAGACCCAATGCACCTCGACGCCTTCCGGCGCGGTCAGCGGAATCTCGTCTTCCTGGCCCGCCACCTCGATGAACGCCTTGCCAACGGCGTTGGGGGGCAGCGCCTCCAGCGCCGCGGCGATGGCCGGAAGCGCCGACTCGTCGCCGGCCAGCAGATGCCAGTCGGCCGCCGGGTCGGGGGTGTAGGCACCACCGGGCCCCATCAGGAAGATGCGCTGGCCGGGCTGGGCCGCCGCGGCCCATTGGCCCGCGACCCCGTGCTCGCCGTGCACGACGATGTTCAGCGTGATCTCGCCGGCCGCCGCATCCACGTGCCGGACGGTCATGGTCCGGACCGACGGCCTCTTCTCGGGGGGCAGGCCGGCGAAGCTGTCCAGGGTCAGCGGCTGGGGCAGGTCCGCGACGTCGACGTCGTCCGCGACGAACGCCAACTTCACATAGGAGTCGGTGAATTTGCTTGGTACGAAGGCGTCGAAGTCCTTGCTCCTCAACACCACGCCGACCATGTGCGGTGTGAGTTCCTTGGTATCGACAACCTCGAAGCGTTGCAGAGGTCGACCCGCCACTTGTCCTCCTGTCCCCGCCCGACCCCCGTCGACTATACGAGCCGCGTCGTCGATGCAGCTTGGCCGCTCGCGGCCCGGAGAAGTCGCCACCGCCCGTCTTGACGCTGCACCAACCCGGCCAGCTCGAGGATCGCCAGCGGCCCCAACACCCGCTCGGGCGCCAGCCCCGACGCGACGGCGAGTTGCTCGACGGTGGCGGCGCCGCGGCCGGGCAGCGCCTCGTACACCCGGCGCTCGTCGTCGCTGAGCCCGTCGAGCGCCGTCGCCGGGCGCGGCTCCTCGGCTGCCAGCTCCCCGATGCGGCCGATCAGCTCGACGACGTGGTCGGCCCGGGTCACCAGCTCGGCGCCGTTGCGCAGCAACGCATGGCACCCGGCCGACGCGGACGACGTCACCGGCCCCGGCACGGCGGCCACCACCCGGCCCAGCGCCCTCGCCCAGGCGGCGGTGTTCGCGGCGCCGCTGCGCAGGCCGGCTTCCACCACCACCGCGGCCCCCGCGGCGGCGGCCACCAGGCGATTGCGGGTCAGGAATCGGTGGCGGGCCGGCCGGACACCGGGCGGGTACTCGGTGAAGAGCAGCCCGTGTTGCCCCACGCGATGCAGCAAAGCCGTGTGGCCGCTCGGATAGGGAATGTCGAGCCCGCCGGCGAGAACGGCCACGGTGATTCCGTCCGCATTCAACACAGCCCGGTGCGCCGCGCCGTCGATGCCGTAGGCGCCGCCGGAGACGACCGCGACCTCACGTTGCGCCAGCCCCGCCGCCAGGTCCTCGGCCACCTGCTCGCCATACGCCGTCGCCGCCCGAGTGCCCACCACGGCGGCCGCGCGGTGCGTCACCTCGTCGAGCCGGATCGGGCCCTGCGCCCACAACACCATCGGCGCCCCGCCGCGAGCTTTCGCCGGGGCATTCCCGAACGCGGCGAACGCCAGCAGCGGCCACTCGTCGTCATCGGGGGTGATCAACCGTCCGCCCCGGCGGGCGAGTAGCTCGAGGTCGGCGGCGGCGCAGTCGATTTCGCGTCGCGCTTCGGTGTGTCGCGCCAGGCCGTCGTCCACCAATCCGCGACGGACCCGGTCGGCGGCCTCGACCGGACCAACACATCGCACGAGGGTGGCGAGCTCGGCGCAGGGCGGCTCGGCCACCCGGGACAGGTACGCCCAGGCGCGCAGCGCGGGATCGTCGACCGCGGTCAGCATCGCCGCGCTCCCGGCTCCAAGAGTTCGCCAAGGATCCGTATAGACCCGTACGCGAATGTGTTGTCGTGGCCCCTCATTCGCCATCTAGCCGGCAAGAAAAGGACCCAACAATGACCATCTGCCTGCCGACCCGGCTCGCCGCGCCCGCCCGTCCCGTGAACCCGTGGGCTATCGCGGCGTTCGCCCTGAGCCTGGTCAGCTGGTGCGGCTTGCCCATTCCGATCCTGAGCGGCGCCCTCGCTTCCGTAGCACTGCGCGACTTGGAACAACGCGGTGAAGGCGGCCGCGCGATGGCGCAGTTCGCCAGGGCGTTCGCCATCCTGGTGACCGTCGCGATCGTGGTTCGGGGCGGGCACAACGACTTGCTGACGAGGGCGTACTGGTGACCCGGGTCCGGTGCTCATCGCTGGGCACCCGGTTGGCGGAAGCTGAGCGCGGCCGCGACCTCCGCGGGCCCGGGCGATACGCCGCCGGCCAGGTCGGTCAGGCTCCACGCGACCCGCAGGGTGCGGTCCAGCCCCCGGATGCTGAGCAGCCCCCGGTCGAGGGCTTGCTGTAGCGGCGACATCGCGGCGTTGCCGGGCCGGAACTTGCGGCGCAACAGGACCCCGCTGACCTCGGCGTTGGTGCGGAATCCGTGCGGCAGCCACCGCTCGGCCGCGGCCGCGCGGGCCTGCGCCACCCGTTGGCGAACCTGTGCCGTCGATTCGGCTTCGGCGCCCGAGAAGGCACCCGCGCGCACCGAATGCATTTCCACCCGCAGGTCCACCCGGTCGAGCAGGGGCCCGGACAGCTTGCCCAGGTAGCGACGCTTGACCGCCGCCGCGCAAATGCAGTCCTGCGGATCGGCGGGCGCGCACGGGCACAGGTTGGCGGCCAACACCAGCTGGAACCGGGCCGGGTAACAGGCCACCCCATCGCGTCGAGCGAGCCGAATCTCCCCGTCCTCCAAGGGGGTTCGCAATGCCTCCAGTGCCCTGACGCTGATTTCGGCGCATTCGTCGAGGAAGAGCACCCCGCGGTGCGCGCGGCTGACCGCCCCCGGGCGAGCCATGCCCGAACCGCCGCCGACGAGCGCCGCCACGCTGGAGCTGTGGTGTGGCGCCACGAACGGCGGCGTGGTGATCAGCGGCGTGTCCCCCGAGAGCAGCCCGGCCACGGAATGGATCGCGGTGACTTCCAGCGACTCGCTCTCCGACAGCGGCGGCAACAGGCCCGGAAGCCGTTGCGCCAGCATCGTTTTGCCGACGCCCGGCGGCCCGGTGAGCATGAGGTGATGTGACCCGGCCGCGGCGACCTCCACCGCGAAGCGCGCCTGGGTCTGCCCCACCACATCGGAGAGATCCGCCGAGGCCTCGGGTGCGGTGGCCGTCGCGGTGATCCTGTGGTCCAGGGCGGCGGACCCGCTGAGCCACTTCTGCAGCTGCCCCAACGTGCGCACGCCCCAGACGTCGATCCCGTCGACCAGGCTGGCCTCGGCCAGGTTGTCCACCGGGACCACGACGGTCGGCCAGCCGTCGCGTTTGGCGGCCAGCACCGCCGGCAGTACGCCGCGCACCGGACGGACCCGGCCGTCCAGCGACAGCTCACCCAGCAGCACCGTCTTCTCCAGGCGGTCCCACGGGTTCTTCCGTTGCGCCGACAGGACGGCCGCGGCCAGGGCGATGTCGTAGACGGAGCCCATCTTGGGCAGCGTCGCCGGGGACAGCGCGAGCGTGAGCCGCGCCATCGGCCAGCTGTTGCCGGTGTTGGCGACCGCCGCCCTGACCCGGTCACGGGACTCCTGCAGGGCGGCGTCGGGCAGACCGACCAGATGCACGCCCGGCAGTCCGGAGGTGATGTCGGCTTCGATCTCCACGATTTGGCCGTCCACCCCGCGGACGGCGACCGAGAACGCGCGACCCAGCGCCATCAGCCGATCCCTTGCAGGTGAGTGATTTCGGGTGTGCGCCGGCGCCCGATCCGCACCCGGATCACGTCGATCCGCAGCGCCGCCCAGCCCTTGTCCTGGCCGGCCAGCCACAGGCCGGCGAGTCGGCGCAGCCGGCGAACCTTGCGCTCGGTGACCGCGTATGCCAGCCCGCCGTAGCCGTCCCCGGTACGGGCCTTCACCTCGACGAACACCACCGTGCGGGTGGCCTCGTCGCAGGCGATCACGTCGAGTTCGCCGTAGCGGCAGCGCCAATTACGTTGCAGGATACGCAATCCCATCCTCGTCAGGTGGTCCACGGCGAGCGCCTCACCCAGCGCCCCGAGTTGGACCCGAGTCAAAGTCGTTTCGGTCGTCATGGGAGCCAATGTGTCCGACGACCCTGACGCGGCGGGCCCGCAGCGACGCCCGCGACCCGTCCGCGTCGACCGGTTATCCCCAGTGCCGTCTACATCCACAACCGGGCCGCAACCGACTAGCCGATTCGGTCCGCCCTGGTGTAGATGTTCATCGAGTCCTCCCGCAGGAACGCCACCAGCGTGATGCCCGACTCCTCGGCCAACGAGACCGCCAGTGACGACGGCGCGGACACGGCGGCCAGCACCGGAATCCCGGCCAGCACCGCTTTTTGCGTCAACTCGAAGGAGGCCCGCCCACTGACCAACAGCACCGAGCCGACCAGCGGCACCCGCCGCTGTTCCAGCGCCCAGCCGATGACCTTGTCGACCGCGTTGTGCCTGCCGACGTCCTCCCGGACCGCCAGCATGGTGCCGTCGGCGGCGAACAGCGCCGCGGCGTGCAGACCACCGGTGCTATCGAAAACCTTTTGCGCCGAACGCAGTTGGGCGGGCATCGCCTCGAGCGCGGCCGCCGTGACGGTGGCGGGGTCCGCGCCGGGTGAGAAGCGGCCGATCAGCCGCACTGCGTCCAGTGACGCCTTGCCGCAGACCCCGCACGACGAGGTGGTGTAGAAGTTGCGGGTCACGTCGAGGGCCGGCACCGTGACGCCGTCGGCGAGTGTCACGTCGAGCACGTTATAGGTGTTCGCGCCCTCGACGGCGCCGCCGCAATACCGGATCGTCAGCACGTCGTCGCGGCCGGTGATGATCCCCTCGGTGAGCAGAAAGCCTTGCGCGAGTTCGAAATCCGCACCCGGGGTGCGCATCGTCACGGTGACCGCCGCGCCGTTCACCCGGATCTCCAGCGGCTCTTCGACGACCAGCGTCTCCGGCCGGCTGACGACTTTCCCGGCGGTGAGATGCTTCACCCGCCGGCGCGCAGTTACGTGCCGCACTAGGCGAATTCACCGTCAGCCGGGATCGCGGCGAAACGCTGGGACCTCACGCAGCCAAACTACCCTGGTCGGCGTCACACCGCCGAAGCCAGCGCCCTCAGGGTTTCCGCCGAGGAGTGCACCGGCCGCCAGCCGAGTTGGGTGCGCGCTTTGGTGGTGTCCATGACCATCGTCGTGCGCGCGGTGTGCAGCCATTCGAGCATGGACGGGACGAGCGGCACCCGCGAAAGCGCGGCCGACGCCGCCGAGGCCGCAGCGGCCGGCACCCGCACGGGGCGGCCGCCCAGGGCCCTGGCCACGTCGCCCACCGTCACGACGCCGTCGCCGGCGATGTTGTACGCCCCGGGCGGTGCCGGGGTGGTCGCCGCCAGCGCGATCGCGCTCGCGACGTCGTCGTGGTGTACCAGCTGCAGCGGGATGCCCGGATCCGGAACGACGGGCTTGAGTATCGGCACCGCCTTGACCACGGCCCGCATCGGGCCGGGTAGTTGGTTCCACGGCATGGCATCGGCCAGAACTTTGGCGTTGGGCCCGGCGACGATGCATGGCCGCAGTACGAACACCTCGAGGGGCGAGTCCTTGGTGATCTCGCCGAGCAGCGCCTCGCACGCCGCCTTCTGTGCCGAGTAGTAGTGCTCGTCGGACCCTCGTGCCGGAACGTCCTCGGTCAGCGGGTCGGGGTTGTCGCCGTGATACCCGTAGGCCGCCACCGACGAGGTGTAGACCAGGCGACGTGTCCGCTCGCTGGCGACGGTCGCCTCGAACACGTTGCGGGTGCCCTGCAGGTTGATGCGGGCGCTCTCTTCCCGCGACCCCATGATGATGAAAGCCAGGTGGATGACCACGTCGGCCTGCGCCACCAGGGCGTCGACGGCCTCGCGGTCCAGGATGTCGCCCTGCTGGTAGGTGGTCTTCTGCCAGCCGCGCGAAGACGGGTCGAACGGCCGGCGCGCCATGCCGACGATGGCGTCCACGGCGGGTTCACGCTCCAGCGCCGTCACCGCGGACATACCGATCTCGCCGGTTGGCCCGGTCACCGCGACGGTAATTCCCACTTGAAGGCTTTTTCCCGCCGGGCGCCCGCCGAAACCACAGGTGGCAAATGTCACCACGCCCGCAACCGCGGGTGCGCCGATTCGTGAGCGCCGGACGCGCGGGTACCCGTAGTGTCAGCGGGCCTTCGCCCGCGGTCGAGGTGCGTGGGTTTCGTCGCAATCGCACCGAACAGCGTGTGGGGGCCGGTCCCAGGGCCGATAATCTACGGCGATTGAAACGCGGGGTCAGACTGCCCGAGCGCAGGGAATGAGGCACAACATGGGGGACGAATCGACGGCCGGTCCGACACCGGGCGGGGAGAAGGCCGACCCCGGGACGGTGTTCGCCGCGCTGGCCGAGATCATCTACCAGGGCTCGGACGCAGGCCAGATGTATGCCGCCATCTGCATCGCCGCCACCCTGGTCGTCCGCGGATGCGACCACGCCAGCCTGTTGTTGCGTGACGGAGACCGCTACGTCACCGTGGGCGCGAGTGACCAGCTGGCGCGCGATATCGACGAGCTGGAGCGGCGATCGGGCGACGGCCCCTGCATCGACGCCATCGAGGAGGAGACCCCGCAGATCGACCCGGACCTGACGACGCCGTCGCTGTGGCCGCAGCTGGCGAAGGTCCTGGTGGCGGAAACGCCGGTGCGCGGGGCGATGGGCTTTCGGCTGCTGGTGGACAAACGCAAAGCCGCCGCGCTCAACCTGTTCAGCGACACTCCCAACGTGTTCGACGCCGAGTCGGCCGGGCGCGCGGCGGTGCTGGCCGCGTTCGCCAGCGTGGCCATCAACGCGGTCGCCAAGGGCGAGGACGCCACCAGCCTGCGGCGGGGATTGTTGAGCAACCGCGAGATCGGCAAGGCGGTCGGCATGTTGATGCTGCTCCACGACATGACCGAGACGCAGGCGTTCGACCTACTGCGACGCCATTCCCAGGCGCTGAACATCAAGCTGGCCGATGTGGCGCGGGAGGTCATCGACAGACGGGGAGAGCTGCCATCCGCGGAAGACAAGGAGAACGGCTAGCCTCGGCTACTCCGGCAGCCGCAGCTCGGGCTTTTCCACCTCTTCGATGTTGACGTCCTTGAACGTCACCACCCGCACCTGCTTGACGAACCGCGCCGGGCGGTACATGTCCCACACCCAGGCGTCGGACAGTCGCAGCTCGAAGTACACCTCGCCGTCGGCGTTGCGGGGCACCATCTCCACGCTGTTGGCCAGGTAGAAGCGCCGCTCGGTTTCCACGACGAAGCTGAACTGGCCGACGATGTCCTTATATTCGCGGTACAGCGAGAGCTCCATCTCGGTTTCGTACTTTTCGAGATCCTCGGCACTCATCTGTTCAGACGTCCTTCTCGGAGAAACACTTCCCCCGGCGTTCCGCCCGGGGAATCCTGGCCCCATCTTTCCTCACCGATATCCGCCGCGCGCGGGCGAGGGTCCGGTCGGCATTCGGCCACGACGCGGCCGCCCGACCCTGCCGACCCTATGGCCACGCGCCGGACGTTGATGAACGAACGGCGGTGTTCGGGGCAGGGACCCAGCCGCGTCAGCGCCCTGCTGTGCGCCGGTGTGCTGTAGCCCTTGTGCTCGGCGAAGCCATAACCCGGGTGGTCGGCGTCCATGGCGACCATCAGCCGGTCCCGGCTTACCTTCGCCAGCACGCTGGCGGCGGCGATGCACGCCGCCACCGCGTCGCCGCCGATGACCGGAAGGGACGGCACCGCCAGGCCGGGCACCCGGAATCCGTCGCTGAGCACGTAACCGGGCCGCAGCGCCAGGCCCGCCACGGCGCGGCGCATTCCTTCGATGTTGGCGACATGCACGCCGCGCCGGTCCACTTCGGCCGGCGGGATGAACACCACGTGATAAGCCAGCGCGTAACGGCGGATCAGCGGGAACAGCCTTTCCCGGGCACTCTCGGTGAGCTTTTTCGAATCGTCAAGCGTGGCAAGGCTTTCCAGGCGTCCCGGGCCAAGCACGCAGGCCGCCACCACCAGTGGGCCCGCGCAGGCGCCGCGGCCGACTTCGTCCACGCCGGCCACCGGCCCCAGGCCGCTGCGGTACAGCGCAGACTCCAGGGTCCGCAACCCCGACGACTTGCGGATCACCGTCCGCGGCGGCCACGTCGTGGCCATGGCTACTGATGCTGCTGCGGGTTCACCGAAGAGACGCCACCCCATCGCCCGGGCGGCCACACGATGAACCTCGCCTTGCCGATCACGTTGGACACCGGCACGGTCCCCGACGCGGGATCGCCGGTGCACAACACTCCCTTGAGCGCCTCGGTCGGGACACTGTTGCAGTGGGCGCGGGAATCCGCCGAGTGCGTCCGGTTGTCGCCCATCACCCACAGCCGCCCCTGCGGAACCGTGACCGGCCCGAACTCGCTGCCCAGGCACGGGTACTTCGCCGGGTCGGCCATCATGGTGTTCGTATCCAGGTAGGGCTCCTTGAGCGGCTTGCCGTCGACCGTCAGACCGGTGTCGGCCCGGCACTGCACGGTCTGCCCCCCAACCGCGATGACCCGCTTGACCAAGTCGTTTTCGTCGGGAGGCACGAAGCCGATGAAGGACAGCGCATCCTGCGCCCACCGCAGCACGGTGTTGTTCGACCGGATCGACTTGTACCCCAGGTTCCAGGAGGGCGGTCCCTTGAAGACGATGACGTCCCCGGGACGGGGCGACTCGAAGCGATAGCTGACCTTGTCGACCATGATCCGGTCGCCGACACACCCGGTGCACCCGTGCAGCGTCGGCTCCATCGATTCCGACGGAATGAGGTAGGGCCGTGCCACGAACGTCAACATGACGTAATAGAGGGCCACCGCGATCACCGCCAGCAGCGCGAATTCCCTCAGCGCGGATCGCTTGGTGCGCTCCGGCGCGCCCTCGTCGGGCGCCTCTCCCGGTTCGGGAACCTCCGGCGACTCGCCTTCGGGCGTGTCCGGGATGCGGGTGGAGACCTTCGGCTCTGACTGGGCGGACTGGGGCTCAGATGAGTCCGTGGGATCGGTCACGAGATCAGAGTAGCCAGCGCAGATTGTGGCGCGCTAAACCGACCGCGACCGCCGCCCGGCCGTCCCGGCTCAGCGCTTTTCCTTGATCTTGGCCTTCTTGCCGCGAAGCTCACGCAGGTAGTACAGCTTGGCGCGGCGGACATCGCCACGGGTCACCACCTCGATGTGGTCGATGTTCGGCGAATGCACGGGAAAGGTCCGCTCGACGCCGACGCCGTAGCTCTCCTTGCGGACGGTGAAGGTCTCGCGGATGCCACCGCCCTGCCGACGGATCACCGCGCCCTTGAACACCTGGATACGCTCCTTGGCGCCCTCGATGACCTTGACGTGCACGTTGATGGTGTCGCCCGGGCCGAAAACCGGGATGTCGTCGCGCAGCGACGCTTGGTCGACGAAGTCCAGGCGGTTCATCGTAAGAAGACACTTCCTTGCGCTCGCGGCCTGCGGCAACAGCGCTCACCTGGGTGTGAGGCAGTCGCCAAGCCGATGGTCTGGGGCAACTTGGGCGTATCTCGCAGCAGGCACGAAGCGGCCCGGCCGGCCGGCCACCGCTGGAGACAACTGGTCAATTGTGCCAGACAGGAGGCTTGCCACGAAAATCACAGCTCCGGAGGCGGTTCGCAACGAGCCGAAAACGCTGGTGAATGGTACATATGACTGGGGCCAGAAGGCGCTACCGGACCTTGCGTAGGCCGGGGCAGGTGGCGCGATCCGGCCCGGCACCCGTGCACTTGGGTGCGCCGGAGCACGTCGGAGGAGAGGAATGCGCGTTCGGCCGCTGATTCTGTTCACCGCCACAGCGGCGGTGGCGTTGATCGTGGCCGCCGGATGCGAGGCGAAGGTACAGGCCAAGGTCTACAGCCTTCCGGTCTACGTCACACCCGACCGAGGTCTGCGCCAGCCGCCCCCACAATCGGCCGAGCTCATGCTCGAGGCGGTCAAGCCACCCCAGCCCGAACGGCAGCTGACGAGCCCGGGGCCCGTCGGCCTGCAGGCGCGGGTGCAGCAGGCGACCGACGAAGCCGCCGCCGGCGGAGCCGCCCTCTCGGTGGCGATCCTCGATCGCAAGACCCACCAGCTGGTCACCACCGGCAACAGCCAGGTCATCGGCACCGCGTCGGTGGCCAAGCTGTTCATCGCCGACGACCTGCTGCTGCACGCATCGGAGGGCAAGGCCGCGCTGAGCGCGGACGACCGCCAGGCGTTGGACATCATGTTGCAGTCATCCGACGACGGCGCGGCCGAGAAGTTCTGGGGCCAGGACGGCGAGAACGCCATCATCACAGCGGTCGCGGCCCGCTACGGGCTCACGTCGACCACCCCGCCCAGCGACGGGCGCTGGTGGAACACGATGAGCACCACGACCGACCTGATCCGCTACTACGAGATGCTGCTGGACGGGTCGGGCGGGCTGCCCGCCGACAAGGCGAAGGTCATCGTGGACGACCTGGCCCAGTCCACCCCGAACGGGCTCGACGGCTACCCCCAGCGCTTCGGCATCCCGGATGGGCTGTACGCCGAGCCCGTGGCGGTCAAGCAGGGCTGGATGTGCTGCATCGGCGCCGACTGGATGCACCTGTCGACCGGGGTGATCGGCGCGGATCGTCGCTACATCATGGTGGTGCAGTCCCTGCAGCCCTCCGACGACGCCACCGCCCGCGAGACCATCACCCGGGCGGTGAGGACGATATTTCCCGAGGGCCGGATCGACCCGCTGGGGCGCGGGCTCTAATCTCGCGGGTCCAGCAGCTCGGGCCGGCGCTCGCGGGTGCGTTGCAGCGAGACCTCCCGGCGCCAGGCGGCGACGCGCGCGTGGTCGCCGGATAGCAACACCTCGGGAACGTCGAGCCCGCGCCAGCTCGGCGGCCGGGTGTAGCTGGGCCCCTCCAGCAGCCGGTCCAGGGCCGGGGAGTGTGAATCTTCGCGGTGCGACGCCGGATTGCCGAGGACACCCTCGAGCAGGCGCACCACGGCCTCGATCATCACCACCGCCGCCGATTCCCCGCCGGGCAGGACATAGTCGCCGATCGAGACCTCCTCGACCCGCATCCGCCGGGCCGCATCGTCGATGACCCGCTGGTCGATGCCCTCGTAACGGCCGCACGCGAACACCAGGTGCTCCTCGGCGCTCCACCGCTGGGCGTCAGCCTGCGTGAACAACGCACCGGCCGGGGTGGGTACAACCAAAACGGTTCGCTCCGAACAGATCTCGTCCAGCGCTTCGCCCCACACCGGGGCCTTCATCACCATCCCGGGGCCGCCGCCGTACGGCGCGTCGTCGACCGAGCGATGCACGTCGTGCGTCCAACGACGCAGATCGTGCACCCGCAGGTCGACTCGGCCCGACTGAATCGCCTTGCCTGGCAACGATTGTCGCAACGGGTCGAGGAAGGTGGGGAAGATCGTGACGACGTCGATTCTCATGCCAGATCCAGCAGGCCCTCGGGCGGATCGATCTCGACGCTGCGGTCGTCGAGCGACACCGACGTGACGATCGCGCCGACGAACGGCACCAGCACTTCCCCGCCGTCGCCTCGGCGCACCGCCAACAGCTCGCCCCCGGCGGTGTGCAGCACCTCGGCGACGACGCCGACGTCCTGGCCCGTAACGGTCCGGACGTGCAGCCCTTCGAGTTGGTGGTCGTAGTAGGTGTCGGGCTCCTCGATGGGCGGCAGATCATCGGAATCGACGACGAACACGGTGCCGCGCAGCGCGTCGGCGGCGTCCCGGTCCGTCACCCCGGCCAATCGCACCAGCAGCCGCCCACCGTGTTCGCGCGCGCTCTCGACGACGAAGTCACGTTCTTCCCCACCGCGGGATGCCTTGCCGCGCAAAGTATTACCCGGTGCGAAACGGGTCGCGGGGTCGTCGGTGCGGATCTCGACGACGACCTCGCCGCCGATCCCGTGCGCCTTGGCGACGCGCCCGACGGTCAACTCCAACGGAGCTCCATCAGCGGCTACTGGTCGGTGTCCACCACGTCGACGCGGATACCACGGCCCCCGATACCGGCGACCAGAGTGCGCAGGGCGGTCGCGGTGCGTCCGCCGCGACCGATCACCTTGCCCAGGTCGTCGGGATGGACGTGGACCTCGACAGTTCTGCCGCGGCGGCTGGTCACCATGTCGACCCGGACATCGTCGGGGTTGTCGACAATCCCGCGGACCAGGTGCTCCACTGCGTCAACGACGACGGTGCTCACGTCAGTCAGCTTTCGGTGGCCGGCGCGGCCTGCTCGCCGCCCTCGGCGGCCGTCTCGGTCGCCGCGGCCTCAGCGGGCGCCTCGGGGGCGGCGGCTTCCGGCGCGGCGGCCTCCGGCTCGGCGGCCTTGGCGGCCTTCTTCGCCGGCGCCTTCTTCTTCGGCTTCGCGGCCTCGGTGGTCGGACCGCCCTCGGCCTCGGCCAGCGCGGCGTTGAACAGCTCGAGCTTGCTGGGCTTCGGCGGGGCGACCTTCAAGCGGCCCTCGGCGCCCGGCAGGCCCTTGAACTTCTGCCAGTCGCCGGTGATCTTCAGCAGCTTGAGCACGGGCTCGGTGGGTTGAGCACCCACGGACAGCCAGTACTGCGCACGCTCGGAGTTGATCTCGATGAGGCTCGGGTCTTCCTTCGGGTGGTAACGGCCGATGACCTCGATGGAGCGACCGTCACGCCGCGTCCGCGCGTCGGCGACGGCGATGCGGTACTGGGGATTGCGGATCTTGCCAAGCCGAGTCAGCTTGATCTTCACAGCCATGGTTAAGCGGGTTCTCCTGTGTGTGTCACGCTGCAATTCAGCGATCGGGGCGGGATGCCCGGATCCGGTTTTGCCTCGCGTGTATGACCACGAAGCGATGCGTAATCGCTCGGTGGACAGCCGCCTATTGTGCCAGACCAGGGCGCCGCGCCAGAAATCCGCTCGATCGCCGCGAGGGTGCCGTCCTGGCCGAAGCCGGCCTACATGACCTTCTGGAAGACCTTGGTCTCGACCCGGCGGGTCATCCGCCAGCCCTCGGACGTGCGGGCGAACTCGTCGTCGTACCAGAGCCCGCAGAACAGCACCTGATCCTTATCCCCGCCGAGCACCATCGGGTTGAAGCAGATCACCCGCGAAGACGCTGTATCCCCGTCGATCCGCACCGAGAAGTTGCCCAGCATGTGCGCATATACCGGGAAGTTCGGCAGCACCTCCGACAGCCACTTCTTGACCTCCGGATAGTGGCCTTCGATGCCGCCGAGGGCGGTGTAGTCGATGTACGCGTCTTCCGTGAACACCTTGTCGAGGTCGTCGAATCGGCGCTGGTCGATGGCGGTGGAATAGTCCACCAGAAGCTGCTGGATCTCTAAGCGGTCGGAAATCTCGGCCAGGCTCAACATGCATCGGACAGTAGACGAAAATCGACGGCGAACAGGCCCGGAAGTTAGACTTTCGGCCCATGCGCAAGGTCATGGCCCTCAGGGTCGGCGTCGCGGCCCTGCTCACGGTGGGTGCGTGCGGCGCGACCGTCCCCGCGTCGTGGGCGGACAGCATGCAGCCGGTGGGTTCGGTGCCGATCCCGGACGGCCCGGCCCAGACCTGGATCGTCGCCGACCTCGACAGCGGTCAGGTGCTGGCCGGCCGCGACCAGAACGTGCCCCACCCGCCGGCGAGCACCATCAAGACGCTGCTCGCCCAGGTGGTCCTCGACTCGGTGAGCCTGGACTCCACCGTCGTCGCCGACACCGCCGACACCCAGGTCGAGTGCAACTGCGTCGGCATCAAACCGGGGCGCACCTACACCGCGCGCCAGCTCCTCGACGGCCTGCTGCTGGTCTCGGGTAACGACGCCGCGAACACGCTGGCGCACATGCTGGGCGGGCCCGACGTCACGGTCGCCAAGATGAACGCCAAGGCCGCCTCCCTCGGCGCGACGAGCACCCATGCCGCGACGCCGTCCGGGCTCGACGGGCCCGGCGGATCCGGGTCCTCGACGGCGCACGACCTGGCCGTCATCTTCCGCGCCGCGATGGCCAACCCGGTGTTCGCGCAGATCACGGCCGAGCCGTCGGCGATGTTCCCCGGCGATAACGGCGATCACCCGATCACCAACCAGGACGAGCTGTTGCAGCGCTACCCCGGCGCGATCGGCGGCAAGACCGGGTTCACCAACGCGGCCCGCAAGACGTTCGTCGGGGCCGCCGCCCGCGGTGGCCGCCGGCTGGTCATCGCCAT
>NZ_LZJF01000049.1 GCF_001666835.1 Mycobacterium sp. E3251
TGGCCGGTGAAGTACGGCAGCGTGACATCGGGGCCGACGGCGTGGAACTGCACTTGCACGCGCATGCCGATCCGCAGATGATGCAGCGGGCCGTCCGCGCGGTCCAGCAGCTACGCGGCCAGGCGGGCGAGCTTCAGGTTCCCGGCGCGCACATCGCGTTGTGCAGCAACGGGGGAGCGGGGGCCTTGTTCACCACACTGCTGATCCTGGGGGACGAACCGCTGTGACGTTTGATGCCCTGCGCCCGCAAACCGGCCCCGTGCCCCATGCGAGTAGCCACCTCAGCGCCCCCTTCTG
The DNA here is from genome assembly GCF_001666835.1 of Mycobacterium sp. E3251. Lineage (GTDB taxonomy): Bacteria > Actinomycetota > Actinomycetes > Mycobacteriales > Mycobacteriaceae > Mycobacterium. The sequence continues at coordinate 298 of NZ_LZJF01000049.1, forward strand.
GGAGGGTTGCGGCTCCGGCGAGTTGCGGTATCAACGCTGCGAGGCCTGCGGCCTGGCGAACTTCCCGCCGACCGAGCATTGCCGCCAATGCCTTTCGGCGCCTGTGCGTTGGGAGCGCAGCGCCGGGCTGGGCGAAATCTATAGCTGGACGGTGGTTCACCGGCCGGTGACTGCGGAATTCGAACCGCCCTACGCACCCGCGATCGTCACGCTGGACGAGGGCTACCAGATGCTGACCAACGTCGTCGGGATCGCGCCGGAGGAGCTGCGGATCGGCATGCGCGTGCAAGTGCAGTTCCACGCCGTCGGCCCCGATGTCACGCTGCCGTACTTCACCGGCCA
>NZ_LZJF01000050.1 GCF_001666835.1 Mycobacterium sp. E3251
AGGACGGCGACACCATCCCGCTGCAAAATTCGTCCGCTTACCCCACGATCGAGCAGACGCTGGCCAGCCTCGCCTTCTGCACGGCGTCGAGGTCAAACGGCCGGGCCAGGAGCAGCTTGAGGGCACGGATCAAATACGGTGAGGCGCGGCCGAGTTCCCGCAACGGGCACTGCAGCGAGAGCAGATCCTGGTGGAGGTTGCTGACCGAGGCGGACAGGTATTGGTCGGACACTCCGCTGAGCGCGCCGGTCGCATCGACCGCGTTGACCAACAGGTTCTGTTTGTCCGCGAAATATTCGATAACTGGCGGGAATTCGGTCAGGACCCGATCAAGAACGTCCGAGCGGGGACCCACATACGTCAGCAACCGGTCGGTGGAATCGATGGCTCGGGTGATGTCATCGCGTTGCTCATCGAGTTGGGCGGTGAAGGTGTCCAGCTTGTCGAGGGAGGCACGGATCTGCTCGGCCCGCCCGTTCACGGCGTTGTAGACCTCATTCTCGAGCACTTCCAGGTTCGGGATGCCGCCGCCGCGCACGATGAAGGCGAGGCTGGCCAGCGTCTGCTCGATCGTGGGGTAAGCGGACGAATTTTGCAGCGGGATGGTGTCGCCGTCCTTCAGCAGCTCGGGGGACGGGTTGGACGGCACGGCCAGTTCCAGATGCTGAGAACCCAGGAGGGTGATTTGCCCGATCTTGGCGGTCGCGTTCTTGGGTAACTTGATGTTCTTGTCCATATGTAGCGTCAGGGTCGCGACCCAGTTCTTCAGTTCGATCGCGCGCACCGTGCCGACAAAGACATCGGCCACTTGCACCCTGCTGTTGTTGTTCATCGCCAGCGCGTCGGGGATCTGCACGTAGAGGGTGTAGGAGCCGGACCCGGTGCCGGGACCGCCGGGCATGGGCAGATTGGCGATTCCGCGCCAGTTCGCGCACGACGTCAGCGCGAGGGCAGCCATCAGGAGCGCCAGCGGCGCGCGCAGCGCGCTCGTCGCGCCCCGCGGGGTCCGTCGGTTCGGCTTGCTCCTCGCGCGCAGCGCGCTCGTCGCGCGCCTCATGAGCCCGGGCCTGTCGACCCGGCCGACGCGGCGGCCGGCGGTGATCCAGCAGGCGCGGGCGTCGGTGCCACCGGACCAGGGATCACACCCGGTCCGGGCGCCGGTGGCGGGATCGGCACCTGGGGGGCCTGCAGGCCGATTGGTGGCACCACGGGGTTTTCGTCGTAGGCGTTCGGCGGCCCGGGTGGGTTCGGCGGCCCCGGGGGCGGGGGTCCGGTGTCGGGGCCGCCCATCAGTTCGGCCAGGGATTCGGGGGTCAGCAGGCCGCCGGTGATGGGCCCCACCTGGGTGCCTTGCATGCCCGGCGCGACCACCCATCCGGGTTGGGTGTTTCGGTGCGAGAACGGGGTGTCGGGCACCCAGATGCCGGGCACGGTGGTGTCTTTGTACCCGGTGGGCGGGTGCAGCCGCGGCTCGGAGTAGGCGACTTCTTTGGGGAGCGTCTCGGCGGTGCTGAACAGGTTCGTCCCGAAGGGCAGGTAGTTGAACTTGACCGCATCGAGGATGGGCGCGAGGTATTGCGCACACAGCTCGGCGGACTCTTGATAGCCCAGTCGGCTACCGGCCTGAATCATGCTGCAGAAGAACTGCATTGGGTTGGCGAAGTTGGGGATCGCCGGGATGGACATGAGTGCGCCGTGCGACGGGTGGTAAATCTGGCCGAGGTTGGTCTCCAACGTCGGCAGGACGTGCAAGGCGGTCTCCGAACCGTTCAGTGGGTCGGGTTGGGCCAGGGCGGTGGTCAGGGTGGCGAGGTTGTCGACGTCGTGCGCGAGTACGTCGCGGTTCTTGGTCAAGAACGGGCTCACTGTGGAGAGCAGGCCGTCGAGCTGTTGGATCGCATTGGCGAGGTCCCTGTCAGGCCCAGTGAACCTATCGCTGAATTGGGCCAGGTTGTTGTTCAGCGCAACGAATTGCTCGTCGTCCTTGTGCAGGGCGCTGACGAATAGCGCCAGGCTGTGAATCACCGCGAAGAAGTCACCACGGCCCTCGTTCAGCGCGGTCAACGACCGCGACAGGCTGTTCAGCGTGGTGTTGATCT
>NZ_LZJF01000051.1 GCF_001666835.1 Mycobacterium sp. E3251
GCTCCGGGGTGTCGGCGCGGTTCGCGATCGCCGCGGCCGAAACCGTGGCGGCGGCCGCCCGGCACCGCGGCGCGGTGCTTGGCGAGACCGATCCGGTGGCCCGCGTGGTCGACCTCGGCACCGTGATCGACGTCCTGCGCGGCAAGCTGGAATTCGAGTCCGGTGAGGAAGGCCGCGAACAGGCCGTGCTCGAACACCTGCTGCGCCGCGCGACGGCCGACACCGCGCCGCGGTGCCGGGCGGCCGCCGCCACGGTTTCGGCCGCGGCGATCGCGAACCGCGCCGACACCCCGGAGCGTTGGTCGACGGAGTTGGACTCCCGCAGGTACCGGGCGAACCGGGCGATCACCTGCATCAGGTAGTCGGGCACCTGCGCGGACAGGTGCGCCTCCTGCACGATGACGCCAACCTCCGCCTCGAGCTCCAGCGGGTAGTGGGTGCGGATCTCCGCACCGAACCGGTCTTTGAGCGGGGTGATGATGCGGCCGCGGTTGGTGTAGTCCTCGGGGTTGGCGCTGGCGACCACCAACACGTCCAACGGCAGGCGCAGCGTGTAGCCGCGGACCTGAATGTCGCGCTCCTCCATCACGTTGAGCATCGACACCTGGATGCGCTCGGCGAGGTCGGGAAGCTCGTTGACCGCGACGATCCCGCGGTGTGCGCGGGGGATCAGGCCGTAGGCAATGGTTTCCGGGTCCCCGAGGCTGCGACCCTCGGCAACCTTGATCGGGTCGATGTCGCCGACCAGGTCCGCGACGCTGGTGTCGGGCGTCGCCAGCTTCTCGGTGTAGCGCTCGCTGCGGTGCTTCCATTCGATCGGCAGGTCGTCGCCCAGAGTGGCGGCCTTGCGGATCGACTCCGGCGTGATCGGCGAGTAGGGATGCTCGCCCAGTTCCGCGCCGGCGATCACCGGCGTCCACTCGTCGAGCAGCCCGGTCAGCGCGCGCAGCAGCCGGGTCTTGCCCTGGCCACGTTCGCCGAGGAGCACGAAGTCATGCCCGGCGATGAGCGCCCGCTCCAGTTGGGGCAGGACGGTGTCCTCGAAACCCAGGATCCCCGGCCAGACAGCTTCACCTTCCGCGCCGTCGGCGAGCCGCGTCAGCAGGTTTTCCCGAATTTCCTGTTTGACTCCCCGTTCACGATGGCCGGCGGCACGCAGCTCGCCGACGGTCCGGGGCAGATTGCTGGGTGATGGCACCACTCCACGCTACGCGTTGCCCACTGGCCCCACGCGCTGAGCGTTCAGTGAGCGAAGTGGCGGGCCCCGGTGAGGTACAAGGTGACGCCGGCGCTGGCCGCCGCCGCGGTCACCTCGTCGTCACGCACCGACCCGCCCGGGTGCACGATCGCTTTCACCCCGGCGGCGGTCAGCGTCTCGAGTCCGTCGGGGAACGGAAAGAACGCGTCCGAGGCCGCGACCGCGCCGCGAACCCGATCGCCGCCTCGTTCGACGGCCAGCCGGGCCGCGTCCACCCGGTTCACCTGCCCCATCCCGACGCCGATGGTCGCGCCGCCGCCGGCGATCACGATGGCGTTCGACTTGACCGCCCGGCACGCCCGCCACGCGAAGACCAGATCGGTCAGCGTGGCCGGATCGGCCGGTGATCCCGTCGCCAGAGTCCAGTTCGCCGGGTTGTCACCGTGCGCGTCGAGCTCGTCACGTTGCTGCACCAGCAGCCCACCGCTGATCGGCCGCAGCTCGATGCCGCCGGTCAGCGGCTCGGAGGCCACCAGCACCCGGATGTTCTTCTTGCGCGTCAAGGCTTCCAAAGCCTCCGGCGCGTAGGCCGGCGCGATGATGACCTCGGTGAAGATGGTGCTCACATACTCGGCCATCTCGACGCTGACTTCGGTGTTGGCCGCGATGACGCCGCCGAAGGCGCTCAGCGGATCGCATTCGTGGGCCTTGCGGTGCGCGTCGGCCACCGATTCCGACGAGATGGCGATCCCACAGGGGTTGGCGTGCTTGATGATTGCGACGCAGGTCTGTTCGTGGTCGAAGGCGGCCCGCCAGGCCGCGTCCGCGTCGGTGAAGTTGTTGTACGACATCTCTTTTCCGTGCAGCTGCTCGGCTTGCGCCAACCCCGGCCAGGCGGCGGGGTCGCTGTAGAGCGCCGCCTGCTGGTGCGGGTTCTCGCCATAACGCAGCATCGTCGAGCGGCTCCAGCTGCGCCCCAGCCACTTGGGGAACGCCGTCGGCGGGTGCTCGGGCGCCAACGTCGACTCCATCCAGCCCGCGACGGCGATGTCGTATTCGGCGGTGTGCTGAAACGCCAGCGCCGCCAGCTTTTTGCGCTCGGCGAGGGTAAAGCCGCCGTGGCGCACCGCGGCGAGCACGCCGTCATAGCCGCGCGGGTCGGTGATCACCGCCACGCTGGGATGGTTTTTCGCTGCCGCGCGGACCATCGACGGCCCGCCGATGTCGATCTGCTCGACGCATTCGTCGATGCTGGCGCCGGAGTCGACGGTCTCGCTGAACGGGTAGAGGTTGACGACGACGAGTTCGAAGGCGGCGACGCCGAGTTCCTCGAGCGCGGCGGCGTGCTCGGGTTTGCGGAGATCGGCCAGAAGGCCGGCATGCACCCGCGGATGCAACGTCTTGACCCGCCCGTCGAGCACCTCGGGAAAGCCGGTCAGCTCCTCGACCCGCGTGACCGGGATCCCTTTTTCGGCAATCGTCTTCGCCGTCGACCCGGTCGAGACGATCTCGACGCCCGCGTCGGCCAGCCCGCGGGCGAGTTCGACGAGGCCGGTCTTGTCGTAGACGCTGATCAACGCGCGCCGGATCGGCCTTTTCGCCGTCTCCGGCCATTCGTCGGTGGTCATCGCTTGGTCGCCTTTCGTCCGATCGTCGCTGTTCTTCCGACCAGGGTCAGGCCACCGGTCGCGATCTCGGCCACCACGTCCACCAGGAGCTTCCGTTCGGTGACCTTGATGCGTTCATGCAGGGACTCTTCGCTGTCGCCGTCGAGCACCGGCACGGATTGCTGCGCCAGGATCGGCCCGGTGTCCGTTCCGGCATCCACCAGGTGCACCGTACAACCTGTGACCTTGACGCCGTAGGCCAACGCGTCGGCCACGCCGTGCGCGCCCGGAAACGCCGGCAACAAAGCGGGGTGGGTATTGATGATCCGGCCGTAGAAGCGCGAGAGGAACTGGGGGCCAAGTATTTTCATGAAGCCCGCCGACACCACCAGATCGGGCGAGTGGGCGGCGGTGGCTTCGGTGACGGCCGCATCCCAGGCGGCGCGGTCGGGGTGATCGCCCAGCCGGGCGGTGAACGTCGGCAGCGATGCCCTCGCGGCGATCTCGGTGGCTAGACACTCGCGATCGGCACCGACCGCGACCACGCGGGCGGGGTAGTCGCCGACGGCGGCGTCGAGCAGCGAACTCAGCAGCGACCCGGTGCCCGATGCCAGTACCACCACTCGCGCCGGCGCACTTGGGGGCACATGGAGCGGTTCGGCCACAAGCAGAGAGCCTAGTGGGAGCTACTCGCCGGGCTCGCGGTCGGTCGAGGTCGGCTGCGCGTCGTCGGGGGGCGGGGTGGGGTCGTCGCCCACCGCCTCGGCGTCGTCGCCGACCAGCGCGTCGGGCGCGGCGAACTCGTCGGGATCGGCGGAATCCGGCGGCGGTTCGTCGTCCGCCTCGTCGAAGGCCCCGGCAAAGTCCGCCGGTTCTTCGGCCGCGGCGGGCGCGGGCTTGGGTCGCCGGGGCCGGGCCCGGACGCCGCCGCTCATCACCAGGGTGATTCCGCCGACGACCGAGAACCAGAAGAACACCCCGATGAGCAAGGCGCCCTGGTCGACGCCCACATCACCGAAGTTTCCCAGTCGGCCGCTGCCGCCGTATGCGAGCAGGGACATCGCCAACGCCCCCGCGACGGAGGCGACCAGAAGCTTGGCCGTCGCGGGAATCAGCGGGAGCGCACGGCGAGCGCACTGCTGCCCGACCGCCACCCCCGAGGACGCGCCGATGATGAGCAGGGCAACCCACACCGGGCCGAGCGGCGGGTGGGGGGCCGCGGCCAGGATCGGCAGGGCCGGAATGTCGCCGCCGAAGACGGTGAACGAACTGAACGTCGCGAAGCCGAGGTGGGCGCTGGACCCGACCGCCATCGCCGAGGTGCCGACGATGACGTTGGGCGCGTACAACATCGACAGCACCGTGAGGCTGAACTGCCCGAATATCGAATCGGTGATCCCGTAGAGGTCTTGCATCGTCGCCCAATGCACCACCAGCGACGCCGCCGTGACCAAGCCCGAAAGCCCGAGCAACGCCAGCACACCGGCCGACGCGGCGCGCAGGGCATCGGCCAGCCAAAACGGCAGCGACGACGCCGCCAACGCCCTTCGCCCCACCCGGGACCCCACACCGATCGCGGCGCCGACGGTGTGCACGACGAGGACGCTGGTGAACGCGCGCAGGGCGCTGGGCGTCTGCAGCTCGGTGATCACCGACGAGGCGTCGTGGATGACGGCCAGGGCGATCGCCGCGATCAGCAAGGGACCGCCCAGCGCCGACGCGACCACCCAGCGGACGACCAACCAGGAGGAATACGGAGAGGTCGCCCGCGCCGTGCTGCGCGCGGTCGCCCAGATCATGAGCAGCACCGGCAGCAGCGGCATCACGCCCAGTTCGCGGCCGCCGATCGAGATCGGCACCTGGTGCACGCCCAGCCACATGCTGGCGATCGCGCCCAGCGCGCCGGTCATGTCGCTGTTGGCGATCAACAACTGCAGCAGCGTGACCGCGGCGATGATGACCAAGGCCACCACCGCCGGGCCGAACGCGACGCGGACGAGGTCGCGCGCCTGGCGAGCGCCCGCTGGCCGGTTGTCCGCGCCTTCCGACACCCTTTTCACTCTTCGGCGTACGTCCCGACTAGGCGCGAGGGCGCACGGTTAGGAGGGTGCTGGACCAGACGGCGACGAGGGCGGCTGCTGCTCCTGGCCGTAGGGCGGCTGGCCCCCGCCCTGGTTGGAGTAGTTGGGCGCCGAGCCCTCGGAGCCCGAGCCGGCCGCGGGCGGCGGGCTGAAGCTGGGGAAACCGGTGGGCGGCGTGGACGGTCCTTGCTGCGCGGCCGCCTGGGGCCCGGATTGCGGCTGGGCACCGAAACCGCCGGTGGGAACCGCGCTTTGGGTCGGGGCCTGGCTGGCGGGGTAGCCGCCGTACTGCGACCCGTATCCGGGGTGCTGCGGCTGCTGCTGGCCGGGCTGGCCGTAGTAGGGCTGCTGGCCGTACTGCCCGTACTGGCCGTAATGGCCGTACTGGGCGTAGGGGTCGTACTTGGGCCGCGGCGCCGGCGCCGTGATGACGCCCGCCTCCAGCAGGACGACCACGACGGCGGCGATCGCCTGGAGCACGCTGCACGCGACCAGGGGCCACATCGCCCAGCCGATCGCGACGCCGGCCGGGAGGTTGATCGTCTCGGTGATGGCCAGCAGCGCACCGAGGACCGCGATGACCGCGACGACTCCGGTGTAGCTCTTGCCCTTGGGCAGCAGGCTCAGCCCCGCGAGCAGCGCGGCCAGCACCGCGACGATCACCGCCGTACCCGCGTCGCCGGCGCGTCCGCCGACGCCCGGGCCGAGGTCGGAGCCGATGGTGAACGTCGGCCCGAAGTTCAGCAGATACACCGCCAGGCCGAGCACGACCACCGCGATGTTCAGGTAGAGCGGGAGCTTGGTCGCGCCGTCGTCGTCCTTGGTGAACGACGGCGTGCCACCTGAGTAGGAGCCCCCGGGTGATGCGGGCTGATATCCGGGGCTACCGGGCGAGTAGGTCATGGCTCCTCCTGTTGCTTCCAGTGCCTTGAAGTGCCTCTGCGGGCGCCACAGTTGCGTCGCGACGCTGTGCTTGCGGGCGCGCCGTTCCATAAACGCCGTGCCCGGCGGTTGCGTTGCGACGCGATCGATCAACCACGCTAGCGCACTTCGGAACGCCGGTGCCGTGGCCACCGGCTTGGACGCCGATCCGTGCCGCCACGGCGGCGGCTTGCTCAGCGCAGGTAGAACACGTTCTAATTCTCTCCATGGATTACGGGCTTGTGCTTTTTACCAGCGACCGTGGCATCTCTCCGGCGTCGGCCGCGAAGCTTGCCGACGAACACGGCTTCACGACCTTCTACGTGCCAGAACACACTCACATCCCGATCAAGCGCGAGGCGGCGCACCCGACGACGGGCGACGCGTCGCTGCCCGACGACCGCTACATGCGGACGTTAGACCCATGGGTAAGCCTGGGCGCGGCGTGCGCCGTCACGTCACGGGTGCGGCTGTCCACCGCGGTGGCGCTGCCCGTCGAACACGACCCGATCACGCTGGCGAAAAGCATTGCCACCCTCGACCATCTGTCCGCCGGACGCGTCAGCCTCGGCGTCGGGTTCGGGTGGAACACCGACGAGCTCGCCGATCACGGCGTGCCGCCCGGGCGGCGCCGCACCATGCTGCGCGAATACATCGAAGCCATGCGGGAGCTGTGGACCAAGGAGGAAGCGGCCTACGACGGCGAGTTCGTCAAGTTCGGGCCCAGCTGGGCGTGGCCCAAACCCGTGCAGCCGCACATTCCCGTGCTGGTCGGGGCGGCCGGTAACGAGAAGAACTTCAAGTGGATCGCCCGCAGCGCCGACGGCTGGATCACCACCCCGCGCGACTTCGACATCGACGAGCCGGTCAAGTTGCTGCAGGACACCTGGGCGGCCGCCGGCCGCGACGGCGCCCCGCAGATCGTCGCGCTGGACTTCAAGCCGATTCCCGAGAAGCTCGCCAAGTGGGCCGAACTCGGGGTGACCGAGGTGCTGTTCGGCCTCCCGGATCGATCCGAGGACGAGATCGCCGCCTACGTCGAGCGGCTGGCCGGCAAGCTGGCCGCCCTCGTTTAGCTTCGCGATCCGCGAGACATAAACCACGGCGGCCACCTGCGGCGTGTCGCGTGCGTGGTTTATGTGTCGCGGAAGAACCGGGCCGTCACGCCGGCGTGCAGCGGTTGCCGTAGTCGAAGGAGCGCACCCGCACCGAGTGCCCGAGCGGGTCGCCGTCGATCAGCAGCGCGATCAAGTCGTCGTCCTCGGTGGTGGACAGGAACCGGCTGCCGTCGTCGAGCCGGCCGACGATGATCCCGGTCGGACGGCCGTCGTCGCGCCGCACCGTGTAGGTCTCGACGGTGCCGACGCCGTCGGCGTGCTCGGTCACCGGCACTGTCGGCCAGCCGGCGACCTGAGCCTGCGCCTGGGCGCTGCGATCGGGCTTCCACTCCGCCGGAGCGGTGGAGTACACACCGACCGAGTACTTGCTCAGGATGCCGCCGTTGGCGCCCACGAGACCGAATTCACCTGGCGCGCTTCGCATTTGCGCGACGGTCTCGGCGACCGCATGCATCGAGTAATTGTTGCCGGCGCCGCCGAAGAACGGCAGCCCGCCGGTCAGGGTCAGGCCGCGCGGATCGTCGGGCGCGACGCCCATGCCGTCGCAGATGTTGAATACCGGCACCGGAAAGCAGCTGTACAGATCGAAGGTGGCCACATCGTCGATGCCGATGCCGGCCATGGCCAGCGCCTCGCGCACGGTCAGGACGTGCGACGGCGCATGCCCAAGATCGGGGCGCTCGAGCAGCGCCTGTTCCTCCAGATCGGCGTGGCCGTGCAGATAGACCCACTTCTCCTCGGGCACTCCGAGGCGGCGCGCCGCCTCGACCGACATCAGTAGCGCGGCAGCGCCCTGGTTCACCTGGTCGCGGGCGACCATCAGCCGTGGGTAGGGCTCCGCGATCATCCGGTTGCGCTCGGTCACGGTGATCAGCTCATCGACCGTGCGCTCCACCGGTGCGGCGGCGAACGGATTGCTGGCCGCGATCTTCGTGAACGGCGCGAACAGCTCGCCCATCCGCCGCCGGTATTCGACCGATCCGAGCCCCGTCCCGGCGCGCCGGGCGTTCTCCAGCAACGCGTACTGGATCGGCGCGCTGGTCAGCCCGTGGCTGACGGTGTAGCGCGAGACCAGCTTCTCGATGCCCTGCCCGCGGTCCTCCAGATCACCGTCGACCGTCTCGGTGAAGTCCGGCTTGGCTTCCGCTTTCGCGAAGTAGCGCAACGTCGAGGTGGCGTCCGACCCGAACACCATCACGACCTGCGAGCGGCCCGCCGCGATCTCCCCCGCCAGCTCGCTGATCAGGTGCTGCGGCCCCTGTCCCCCAACGATTTCGAGGATCGCGCGGGCGGGCGAAGCGCCGATGCGGTTGGCCACGGACCGGGGGTAGTTGTTGGACCGCCCGAGCGGGGCGTTGATAAAGCCCGAAATCTCGAACTGCCGGACGCCGGCCACGGTGTCGATGGCCGCGGCGACATCCTCGCCACCGCAGTCGTCGACGGCGGCCCGGGCCGCCGCGGCGGCCAGCTCGACCGGCGACATCGCGCGATAGTTCGGGTCGTCGACGCGTTCGGCGGCCTGCCCCACACCGACGACGACGGGGGTGTTCGGGTCGAGATTCATAGACCAACTATCTACCGCAGGTCCGTCCCCGACCTAATCGGGGGGCCTCGCAGCTTGCGCCGCGATCGCGGACTACAGGCTCTGCAGGATCTCCCTGGCCAGCGCCGCGGTCTCCGACGGCGTCTTGCCCACCTTGACGCCGGCCGCCTCCAAGGCCTCCTTCTTCGCGGCCGCGGTGCCCGACGAGCCGGACACGATGGCGCCCGCGTGGCCCATCGTCTTGCCTTCGGGCGCAGTGAACCCCGCGACGTAGCCGACGACCGGCTTGGAGACGTTGGCCTTGATGTAGTCGGCCGCGCGCTCCTCCGCGTCGCCACCGATCTCACCGATCATCACGATGACCTTGGTGTCGGGGTCCTTCTCGAAGGCCTCGATGGCGTCGATGTGGGTGGTGCCGATGACCGGGTCCCCGCCGATGCCGATCGAGGTGGAGAACCCGAAATCGCGCAGCTCGTACATCATTTGGTAGGTCAGCGTGCCGGACTTGGACACCAGCCCGACGGGCCCGGGGCCGCTGATGTTCGCGGGGGTGATGCCGGCCAGCGCCTCGCCCGGGGTGATGATCCCCGGACAGTTCGGCCCGATGATGCGCGTCTTGTGACCCTTGTCCAGGTTGTAGGCCCACGCGTATGCGGTGTCCTGCACCGGAATTCCCTCGGTGATGACGACCAGCAGCGGGATCTCGGCGTCGATGGCCTCGATGATCGCGTCCTTGGCGAATTTCGGCGGCACGAAGACGACGGACACGTTGGCGCCGGTCTCCTTGATCGCTTCCGCGACCGTGCCGAACACCGGGAGCTCGACGTCCTTGCCGACGGGGTCGACGTGCGAGACGGTGGTGCCCGCCTTGCGGGCGTTCACCCCGCCCACCACCTGGGTGCCGGCCTTGAGCATGAGTGCGGTGTGCTTGGTGCCCTCGCCGCCGGTGATGCCCTGGACGATGACTTTGGAGTCCTTATTCAGGAAGATCGACATTGCTTGGCTCCCTTACTTGTTCGCCAGCTCGGCGGCTTTGTCGGCGCCGGCGTCCATGGTCTCGGCCTGGATCACCAGCGGGTGGTTGGCTTGGGCCAAGATGCGGCGGCCCTCGTCGACGTTGTTGCCGTCGAGCCGCACGACGAGCGGCTTGTTCGCCTCGTCACCGAGCATGTTCAGGGCCGTCACGATTCCGTTGGCGACTGCGTCGCACGAGGTGATGCCCCCGAACACGTTCACGAAGACGCTCTTGACCTGCTTGTCGTTCAGGATGACGTCCAGCCCCGCGGCCATCACCTCGGCCGACGCGCCACCGCCGATGTCCAGGAAGTTGGCCGGCTTGACGCCGTTGTGCTTCTCGCCCGCGTACGCGACGACGTCGAGCGTGGACATCACCAGCCCGGCGCCGTTACCGATGATGCCGACCTCGCCGTCCAGCTTCACGTAGTTGAGGTCGTGCTCCTTGGCCTTCAGCTCCAGCGGGTCGGTGGAGGCGCGGTCTTCGAATTCCGCGTGCTCGGGGTGGCGGAAGTCGGCATTCGCGTCGAGCGTGATCTTGCCGTCCAGCGCCAGAATTTGGTCTTTCGGGTCGCGCACCAGCGGGTTGACCTCGACCAGCGTGGCGTCCTCGGCGACGAAGAGCTCCCACAGCTTGTTGATGGTCACCGCGGCCGCGTCGAGCACCTCGGCCGGCAAGTGGCCCTGCTCGGCGATGGAACGCGCGGTGTCCAGGTCGACCCCGTCGACGGCGTCCACCGGAACCTTGGCCAGCCGCTCGGGCTTGGTGGCGGCGACCTCCTCGATTTCCATGCCGCCCTCGACCGAGCACATGGCCAGGTAGGTCCGGTTGGCCCGATCTAGCAGGAAGGAGATGTAGTACTCCTCGGCGATGTCGCTGGCCTCGGCGACCAGCAGCTTCTTGACGACGTGACCCTTGATGTCGAGGCCGAGGATGTTCTTGGCGTGTTCGTAGGCGTCCTCGGGCGTCGCCGCGTATTTGACGCCACCGGCCTTGCCGCGGCCACCGACCTTCACCTGCGCCTTGACCATCACCGGGCGGCCGATTTCGGTGGCGATCTCCCGAGCGCCCTCGGCGGTGTCGGTCACCCGCCCCGGCGTAGTCGGTACGTTGTGCTTGGCGAACAATTCTTTTGCTTGATACTCGAAAAGGTCCATGGACTCTCTGTCTTCGCTCGACTCAACTACTAGGCCTCTTGATGGGCGGTGCCGCGTTCGGCAACTCGCACGGACGAACTGTATCGACCCTCCTACCGGCCTTAACCGGCGCGTCCGGCGATGTGGCACAGCTCACGGGATCCCGGCGTACCCGGTTCGTGACCCAAATCACAATTTCACTTGGATTGCGCGACGAGGTTGCCAGCTCCGCACGTCAGCGGATACCGTCCTAGGGTCCAGATAACGGTATGGTCACGATACGAGGACATTTCAGCTTGCCCCAGCATCGTTTGGCTCCTTCTACTGCTGAAACAGCAGGTGTGGTGCGGGTTGGTCGCGCGGCCGGCGGCCGAGGGATTGAGCCCCACCGCAACGAAGTCACCGAGATCCTCCCGCTCGACGGCTTCGACTTCGACGATCTGGATTGGCGCGACGACGCCAAAGACCTCGGCGACCTTGACTACAGCAACGACTCGACCTTCGACAACGAAGCCCAGGTCTTGCTGGCCCCCGAACTCGACGACCTGAACGACGCCGACGACCCGGCCCCGCTGTGGCTGGACGCCCCGGTCACCGAGGTGCTACCGCGGGTGGTCGTCAGGTCCGCGGCCGAGCTCCGCGTCGGTCGCGCGCACGACGTCGTCGGTGTCGCACGACGCGGCGGGCAGCATCGCAAGGAACCGACCAGCGCCGCCCGGGGCCGCCTGCTGATCTCGGCGATGGCCGCCGGCGCGGCCGCCGCGGCGGCCCACACCGCCACCAGCCATGCCGACACCCCCAAGACCGAGGCCGTGCTGACCGCGAACGCGTCGGCGCTCACCGGCGGATCGGGTGGCGCCAACACCGTTCGCGGCCCCCAGGTGGTCGCGCTCGAGCCGGCGGCGACCGCGGCCCTGCACAACCAGGAGTTCGCCAAGGGCGTCGCCTACGCCAACGATCGCGCCCAGCGCGAGGCGCGACTGCAGCAGCCGCTCTACGTGATGCCGACGAAGGGCATCTTCACCTCGAACTTCGGTTACCGCTGGGGGGTGCTGCATGCCGGCATCGACCTGGCCAACTCGATCGGCACACCGATCTACGCGGTGTCCGACGGTGTCGTCATCGACTCCGGGCCGGCCGCCGGCTATGGGGCGTTGGTCAAGCTCCGCCACGCCGACGGCACGGTCACGCTCTACGGCCACGTCAACACGACGCTGGTCAGCGTCGGCCAGCGCGTGATGGCCGGCGACCAGATCGCCACCATGGGCAACCGCGGTAATTCCACCGGCCCGCACCTCCATTTCGAGGTGCTCCAGGGCGGCACCGAACGGATCGACCCCGTTCCGTGGCTGGCTAAGCGGGGTCTTATGGTCGGTAACTACGCTGGTTGAGGTGACCGCGCCGAATCAACCACCTCCCGGTCCGCAGCCGCACGAGTCCACGTCGCCGTCGGACTCCAAGACGCGGATCATCCGCCGCGCACCCACTGGACCGGTCCCCATCGCGCCGGAATCCCCGACCAGCCTCATCCCTCCGCAGCCACCGCCCTACCCGGGCGCCGCTCGCGCGGGACGCCCGGCCACGTTGGGTGAGTCGAGCGGTCGGACGGCCGTCGCGGCCTGCGCTGTCAGCATCATCAGTGGGTGGGCCACGTCGGTGGTGGCGACCGACCTGATCGCAGGCTGGTGGCGGACCGACCGCTTGTTTTGCATCGCCGTCGCGTTTCTGACCCTGGTGTTCGCCATAACCACCGTTTCCGGCGTGGTCATGTTGCTGCAGCGCCGGCCTTTTGGGCGCTACCTCATCGTGGTCGGGGCCGTGGTCGCGGTGCTGACCTACCTTGGTGTGTTCATCGCCGGTGCGCGCGTCGCGTGGATAGTGCACCTGCTGCCGCTGCTGCCGATCGCCAGCGTGGTGCTGGCGATGCACCCGCGGACCAAACGCTGGCTGGACGCCTGACTCGCGCCGAAGCGGGTGCCGGCCCGGCGGACAACCAGTAGGCGGCTTTCACATCCGATATCACCAGCGATATCAAAATCCCGAGTCGCCTAATGGTCCGCAGCCGCCACGCGGTCAGAGCTTGCTGATCGGGGCGTGGTTGTGCATCAGCTTTACCCGTCCGGCGCTGCCGAAGTCGATGAGAGACATGGCCGACTCGCCGACGCCGGAGACCTCTTCGACGCGGCCGAGCCCGTACTTGTCGTGAGTCACCCGGTCGCCGGGCTCGAGCACCAGCAACGGGCGCTTTCCCGCGCCCGAGCGGGTCGGGGCCGCGCGCGGCGCACCGAACCGGCCGGCGCCGCTCACCGGCGCGCTGAACGACGGGGTCGGCGCGGTGCGCCGCCACTCGATGAGTTCCTGCGGAACCTCCCGCAGGAAGCGCGATTCCGGGTTGAGCATCGGCTGCCCCCAGGAGGACCGGACGATGGCCCTGCTGAGATACAGCCGCTGCCGGGCGCGGGTGATGCCGACGTAGGCCAGGCGCCGCTCTTCGGACAGTTCCATCGGGTCGTCCAGCGCCCGCATGTGCGGGAACATGCCGTCCTCCCAACCGGTGACGAACACCACCGGGAACTCCAGCCCCTTCGCGGTGTGCAGCGTCATCAAAGTGACCATGCCGGCGTCGTTCTCGGGGATCTCGTCGCTGTCGGAAACCAGCGAGACGCGCTCCAGGAATTCCGCGAGCACGCCGGTGTCCGGCACGTCTTCGTCCTCCGGGGCCTGCAGCGACTCGCCCAGCGCGGCGGCGTTTGCCCGGTCGGTGCTGAATTCGTGTGCCACACTGACGAGTTCGTTGAGGTTGTCCAAACGAGCCAGATCCTGCGGATCGGTGGAGGATTCCAGCTCACGCCGGTATCCGGTACGTTCGAGCACCGACTCGACCAGGTCGCCGAGATCCTCGTCGAGCCGGCCCCTGAGCTCGTCGAGCAGCTCGACGAAACCGGCGATCGCCTTCTCCGCGCGCGAATTGAGCATCGGCACTTTGCCTTCGGCCGCGGCCACCAGCGCGTCGGCGAAACTCGCGCCGGTGTTCTCCGCGTACACCGCGACGCACGCCTCGGCCCGGTCCCCGATGCCCCGGCGCGGGGTGTTGAGGATGCGCCGCATGCTGACCGCGTCGCCGGGGTTGTCCAGCACCCGCAGATACGCGACGATGTCACGAATCTCTTTGCGCTCGTAAAACCGCACTCCCCCAACGACTTTGTAGGGGATGCCCGCGCGGATGAACACCTCTTCGAACGACCGCGACGAGTTGTTGGTGCGATAGAACACGGCCACGTCGTTATAGGTGATCTCACCACGGTCGGCGAGCGCGTCGATCTCCTCGGCCACAAACCGGGCCTCGTCATGCTCGTTGTCCGCGACGTAGCCGACGATCAATTCGCCGGCGCCGGCGTCGGTCCACAGCCGTTTGTCCCTGCGCCCGGAGTTGCGCGCGATCACCGAGTTGGCCGCCGACAAGATGTTCTGCGTGGAGCGGTAATTCTGTTCCAGCAGAATGGTTATCGCGTCCGGGTAGTCACGCTCGAAGTCCTCGATGTTGCGGATGGTGGCGCCGCGGAACGCATAGATCGACTGATCGGCGTCACCCACCACGCACAATTCGGCCGGCGGCACATCGTCGGGCGACCCCGTGGCGTCATGACCGACCAATTCCCGCACCAGCACGTATTGCGCATGGTTGGTGTCCTGATACTCGTCGACCAGGACATGCCGGAACCGCCTCCGGTAGTGCTGGGCGATCTGCGGGAAGGCCCGCAGCACCGCGACGGTCTCGCCGATCAGGTCGTCGAAGTCCAGGGCGTTGGCCGCGCGCAGCCGCCGCTGGTATTCGCCGTACACGGACGCCACCGTGCGCGTCAGGTCGTCGGAGTCGTCCGTCAGTTTCGCCACCGCCTCCGCGGGGTCGATCAGCTCGTTCTTCAGGTTGGAGATGGCGTTGGCCAGCAGCCGCGGCGAGTAGCGCTTGATGTCGAGCCCCATGTCGCGCCCGATCATCTGCAGCAGGCGGCGGGAATCGTCGGCGTCGTAGATCGAGAAGTTGGAATTGAGGCCTTCGATCAGCGACGCCTGGTTGCGCAGGATCCGCACACACGTCGAGTGGAAGGTGGACACCCACATGGCGCGGGCCCGGTTGCCGACCAGCCGCACCACCCGTTCGCGCATCTCGGCCGCGGCCTTATTGGTGAAGGTGATGGCCAGGATCTGGCCGACGCCCACGCCGCGCGCCGCGATCAGATAGGCGATGCGGCGCGTCAACACCGCGGTCTTGCCGGAGCCGGCCCCCGCCACGATCAGCAGCGGCGAGCCCTCGTGCACCACCGCCTGGCGCTGTTGCGGGTTGAGGCCTTCGAGCAACTGATCTGCTTCGGAGGCCAGGTTGGCATCGGCTGCGTACACACTCATGTTGGTCCAAACTTACCGCCGCCCACCGACGCAACGCGCCAAGGCGTGACACCAGGCTAGTGCCCCGGCCGTCCTCCGCCGGGCAAAAACGGGGCGGCGAAACGCGTGTTTCGCAAACAAAACGCGGCCCGATTTCAAATGGGGACTAATTAGACTCGAGTATAAAAGTCACGCATAATCAGCGCCCGAGTTTCCGTCGTCGTCAATCTCGCACAATCTTCCATAACACCCAATTTCACGCCGTGTTAATGGATTCCGTACCGGTAAGCAAACCCGGCCCGAACGTCGCCGCCACCGAACACCGGGCAGTCCCCCATGCGGACGTCGACTGAGTAATAGCCAGCTCACGAACGCCTTTTTGCGCGAGAACCGATTTTAGTGGCACACTCGTTTGGTGCTCAACGCGCAGTGCCGTCGGCGGCCTCGCACCCCCAACTGCCGCCGATTTTTCTACGGGTACCGGTTAGCGGTCCCCGTGGTCTAGCTGCTTTCGTCAGAGCCCCGTGGTCCGCTTCCTCAAGACCGGGGCTCGTCTCTTTTGTGAGGCCCGAAACCGGATGAGACCACAACCCCCCCATCCCGAGAATGCGGAGTCAGCAGAGATGAAGGTTGAGACGGTGGAAACCCCACAGACGGCCGCCGCCGAAGAGTTGAGTATCGACGATTTGCGCCGTGAGATCGACCGGCTGGACGCCGAGATCCTGGCCGCGGTGAAGCGGCGCACCGAGGTGTCTCAGGCGATCGGCAAGGTCCGGATGGCATCCGGCGGCACGCGCCTCGTGCACAGCCGCGAGATGAAGGTGATCGAGCGCTACAGCGAGCTCGGTCCCGACGGCAAGGACCTGGCGATCCTGTTGCTGAGGTTGGGCAGGGGCCGGCTCGGTCACTGAGGACGCCAGTCACGGCCCGCAGCGCCCGGCTTCGCCGCGCTTGCGACCGTCAGGGCCCGATGGTGACGGCCCGCAGCGCCCGGCTGCGCCGCGCTTGCGACCGTCACGCCTGGCTGGGTCGCTGCGCGTCCGATTAGGGTCGAAGTATGACCTCCGTGCAAAGCCTCCCCGACATCACCGCCACCCCAGCGTGGGACGCCCTGCGCAGGCATCACGACCAAATCGGCGCGACCCATCTGCGCCAGTTCTTCGACGAGGATCCCGACCGCGGCCGCGAGCTCACCGTCTCGGTCGGCGACCTCTACATCGACTACAGCAAACACCGCATCACCCGAGAGACGCTGCGGCTGCTGGTCGATCTGGCCCGGACGGCTAACCTCGAGGAGCGCCGCGACCAGATGTTCGCCGGCGCGCACATCAACGTCTCCGAGGACCGGGCCGTATTGCACACCGCGCTGCGACTGCCCCGGGACGCCGAACTGATCGTCGACGGCCACAACGTCGTCGAGGATGTGCACGCCGTGCTGGACCGGATGGGCGACTTCACTGACCGGTTACGCAGCGGTGAATGGACCGGGGCGACCGGGCAAAGAATCAGCACGGTGGTCAACATCGGCATCGGCGGATCGGATCTTGGCCCGGTGATGGTCTATCAGGCGCTGCGCCACTACGCCGACGCCGGGATCTCGGCCCGGTTCGTCTCCAACGTCGACCCGGCCGACCTCATCGCCACCCTGGCCGACTTGGACCCCGCCACAACGCTTTTCATCGTCGCTTCCAAAACGTTCTCCACGCTGGAAACCCTGACCAACGCGACCGCCGCCCGCCGTTGGCTCACCGACGCGCTCGGCGACGCCGCGGTGTCCAAGCATTTCGTGGCGGTCTCCACCAACAAGCGCCTGGTCGACGACTTCGGCATCAACACCGACAACATGTTCGGCTTCTGGGACTGGGTCGGGGGACGCTACTCCGTCGATTCCGCGATCGGCCTCTCGGTGATGGCCGCGATCGGCAAGGAGGCCTTCGCCGATTTCCTGTCCGGATTCCACATCGTGGACCGGCATTTCAAGACCGCCCCGCTGGAGTCCAACGCGCCGGCGCTGCTCGGGCTGATCGGGCTGTGGTACTCCAACTTCATGGGCGCCCAGTCGCGCGCGGTGCTGCCGTACTCCAACGACTTGGCGCGCTTCGCCGCCTACCTGCAACAGCTGACGATGGAATCGAACGGCAAGTCGACGCGCGCCGACGGCACCCCGGTCACCACCGACACCGGCGAAATCTTCTGGGGCGAGCCGGGAACCAACGGCCAGCATGCCTTCTACCAATTGCTGCATCAGGGCACCCGGCTGGTACCGGCCGACTTCATCGGCTTCAGCCAGCCTCTGGACGACCTGCCCACCGTCGAGGGCACCGGCAGCATGCACGACTTGCTGATGAGCAACTTCTTCGCCCAGACCCAAGTGCTGGCGTTCGGTAAGACCGCCGAGGAGATCGCCGCCGAAGGCACGCCGGCCGACATCGTGCCGCACAAGGTGATGCCCGGCAACCGCCCGTCGACCTCGATCCTGGCCGACCGGCTCACGCCGTCGGTGCTGGGCCAGTTGATCGCGCTCTACGAGCATCAGGTCTTCACCGAGGGCGTCATCTGGGGCATCGACTCGTTCGACCAGTGGGGCGTGGAGCTTGGCAAGACGCAGGCGAAGGCGCTGCTCCCGGTGATCACGTCCGACGGCTCGCCGGCGCCGCAGTCCGACAGCTCGACCGACGCGCTGGTGCGCCGCTACCGGACAGACCGCGGGCGCACCAGCTGATCACCCCGTGCGGCTCATGACGTCCGAGCCGAGCCGGCGCACAAAGGTGCGCAAGCGTTCCACGGTCGCGGTCTGTGGCTCACTGAGGTGCAGCTGCAGCAGTTCGCGTCCGGCGGCGTGCAGGATCCGCGCGGTGTATTCGGGATCGTGCACGTGCGGATTGACGCGCAGCAGCTCGGTGACGAAGAACTCCAGCACGACGGCCTGCGATTGAGCCAGCCGCGCATACAACTCCGGTGGCGCGCCCTGCGGCGGGAACAGGAACAGCCGCCACGTCGCCGGGTGCGCGTCGACCGCGGCCAGCACGCCGTCGAAAGCAACCACCAGCGACTGGTCGTCGGCGACGGCATCCAACCCGGAGACCGCCTCGGCGAACTGGGCGCCGGCCCGGGCCGCCTCACGGTCGATCAGCGCGACGAACAGTCCCGCCGGGTCGCCGAACAGCTGATAGATCAACGACCGATTGATGCCGGCCGCCTCGGCGATGCGGTTGGGTGTGGCCGCGTGGAACCCCTCGGCGTCGACGATCGAGTGCGTGACGTCGAGAATCTGCTCGCGCCGACCTTCGGCGGTCATGCGCCGCTTCGGGTTGCCCGCGCTCATGCTTGACAGCATAACTAACAACTTGTGAGTATTAACTCACGAACTGTTAGTTAATGGGAGGCAGCGATGGTCACGTACTACCCCGAACTCGCCGAGCGAGTCCGCAGCCAGCGCGAACTGCAGCCCGCCCTGTATGGAGACTTCGACTTCGACCGGCGGCCGGATCGTCTGGCCACGGAGCCCGACGTCGACTCGGCCCTGCCCGCCTGGATCGCCGATCGCGCCCCGATCCTGGAAGACGACCGCGTGGTCGAGTTGATGAGCACGGCGACCCTGCTCGGCGACGTCGTCGCCGATCCCTATGCGGCACTGATGGCTTCGCACAGCGTCGTTCAGCTGATCGACATGCTCAAGACGGCCTGCCGCGAGGGAATCGAGGCGGTGCCCGACGCGCCCCCCGAGCTGGTTTCGTTCATCGCCGCCATGGAGGCCACCCCGGAGTGGATCGACTTCGATCTGGTCCGCGAGGGCGCCCGCCAAGAGCGGATCCCCGCAGCGCTGCTGGCCCCCTTCATCACCCGGGGGGCCTTCATCGCGACCTTCACCAACACCTACGCCGCGCTGCCGATGGCGCTGACCGGCGCACTCTCGGGCAAGCGGGCCGCCCGGCGGGTAAATGAGACCGCCAGTTTCTTCGCGGTCACCACCCTGCCCGGCGCGCTGGACCGTTTCGGCCCCGGTTTCGAGGCGGCCGCCATGGTCCGGCTGATGCACTCGATGGTCCGCTACAACGCCCTCAAGAAATCCGACAAGTGGGACGCCGCCGTGTACGGCATGCCCGTGCCACAGGTCGACCAGATGCCGGCCGGCATGATCGGCCAGTACCTGCTGGCCCGCAAGGCGCGTCAACAGGGCCGGACGGAATTCACCGCCGAAGAGCGCGCCGTCGTCGAATTCGCCAGGTACCGCTGCTTTTTGCTCGGGCTGCCGGAAGAACTGCTGCCTTCGAAACCGGCCGACATCATCCACGTCATGCACGCACGCTCGGCACTGCTGCGCGACGGATTCGACAGCATCTGCCAAGACCTCGTCCGCGGCACGATGGCGGCCTACTTGCGCCCCGACACCACGCTGTTCGACCGTTGCGCCGAAGCGGTCGAAAAGAGTTTCAGCAAGCTCACTTTCGTTCGCACCTTCTGCAATGGAAACCGTGAGATCGCCGAGGCCATGGGCGTCTCGATGGGGCCGACGGACCTCGTGCGCGTCGCCCTCACCGCACCCTTCATCATCGGGCGGTTCACCGCCGTGAGCCACGCCAGCCGCATACCCGTGCTTCGGGACATCACCGACGCCTACGTGATCGGGCTCCTCAAGCTACGGCTGGCGACCTACGGCAAGCCCGAATTCACCAGCGACGCGGCGCATTACACGCCGGTGCCGCATTGAATCAGGCGAACCACTTGGTGAGCGGGGGCGGCAGCACCCGCATCACCTGCACCAGCGGCGCCCACGGCCACCAGGGCACGGCCGCCCGGCCGGGCTCACGCTCCATGGCGGCGACGAGCGCGTTGACGCCAGTCTCGTTGTCCACCATCAACATTGTGCTGTTCGACTTGGCCGTCATCTCCGACTCGATGTAGCCGGGCTCGATCACGGAAACCTTGATGGGCCCCTTGGCATATTCGGCGCGCAGCGATTCGCCCAGCGAACTCAGCCCGGCCTTGCTCGCGGCGTACGCGGCCTTGACGCCCGGCACTCCCTTGTTGCCGAGGACGGAGGAGATGAGCACGAGGTGGCCCGAACCGGCGTTGTTGAACATCTCCAGCGCGGTCTCGATCTGCACCAGCGCGGACACCAGGTTGGTCTCGAGGGTGGCCTTGTTGGCCCACAGCTTGCCCGAGCCCAGCTTCGCGCCCTTGCCGATCCCGGCGTTGACGATGACGCGGTCGATGCCGCCGAGTTCGTCGCTGAGTTCGCCGAACACCTTCGGCACCTGCTCGTGGTCGTTGACGTCCAGCGCCGCCACGGCGATCTTGATGTCCGGATACTGTTGCGACAGTTCGGCTTTCAGCTCGTCCAGCCGGTCGGTGCGCCGGGCGCACAACGCCAGGTCGCGGCCCTTGGCGGCGAACGCTCGCGCCATGCCCGCGCCCAAGCCGGAACTGGCACCCGTGATGAGGATCTTCTGACGAGTCATCCGGGCAGCATATCGACAGGTGTCAAGTCGCGGGTCCTCGCCTACTTGAGCAGCCGTGACATCCGCCGGTCGGCCAGCACCTTGCCGCCGGTCTGGCATGTCGGACAGTATTGAAAAGACTTGTCCGCGAAGGAAACTTCACGCACGGTGTCCCCACACACCGGGCAGGGCAGGCCGGTACGGGCATGCACCCGCAGTCCGGAGCGCTTCTCGCCTTTGAGCGTGGCCGCCCCCTGGCCCACGGACCGGCTCACCGCATCGCGCAGGACGGACACCATCGCGTCGTGCAGCGTGGCGAGCTGCTCATCGGTCAGCTTGCCCGCGGTCGCGAACGGGGAGATCTTCGCGACGTGCAGGATTTCGTCGCTGTACGCGTTGCCGATGCCCGCGATCACCTTCTGATCGGTGATGACCGTCTTGATCCGACCCGTATTGCCGGCCAACAGGCCGGCAAGATCGTCGACGGTGAGCTCCAGCGCGTCCGGGCCGAGAGCGGCGATGCCCGGCACCGCCTGCGGATCGTCGACGAGCCACACGGCCAGCCGCTTCTGGGTGCCTGCCTCGGTCAGGTCAAACCCCGGCGCCTCGCCGGGCGTGCCCAGGTGCACGCGCAGCGCGATCGGACCCTTGCCGGGCCGGAGCGGCGCCGCGGCCAGCTTGTCCGACCACCGCAACCACCCCGCGCGCGACAGGTGGGTGATCAAGTACAGCTCCCCCGCCTGCAACCCGAGGTACTTGCCCCACCGGTGGGCCTCCGTCACGGGTTGCCCGTGCAACGCGCTGAGCGGCGGGTCGAAGGTCTTCAGGACGGAGAGCGCGCCGACGTCGACGCGGCCGATGGTCAAGCCGACGGCATGGCGGCGCAGATGGTCGGCCAGGGCTTCCACCTCGGGCAGTTCGGGCACGCCCTTCAGTCTGCCGGTCTGAGTAAATAGGTGTCCATGATCCAGCCGTGCCGGGCCCGCGCCTCGGCCCGCAGTTCTGCGATGTGGCTGGCGACCTCGCCGACGGTGCCCGCCACCAACAGCTCGTCGTCGGTGCCCAGGTAGGCGCCCCACCAGATGCGGGTGTCGGGCGGGCACGTCCGAAAGGAGCACTCGGCGTCGAGCATCACGACCGCCGATCCGTGCAGGCCGTGCGCGCGCAGCTGTCGACCGGTGGTGATCAGGACCGGTTCCCCGACCTCGTTGAGCGGCATGCGGTGTCGAGCGGTCAACGCCTGGACCGCGGTGATGCCCGGGATGACGTCGAAGGTGAACTCGAGCTCGTCCTTGATGGCTTCCAGGATGCGCAGCGTGCTGTCATACAGCGACGGGTCACCCCAGGCCAGGAAGGCGCCGACGCCGTCGCGGCCCAGCTCGGCGGCGATGGCGCCCGCCCAGACCCGCGCCCGCGCCGCGTGCCAGTCCGAGACGGCCTCGCGGTAGTCCGCGTCGGCCGACCGTTTGGGGTCGGGCAGCTCGACGAAGCGGTAGCCGGGCTCGCGGATGAACCGGGCGCAGATCTCGCGCCGCAGCGCCACCAGGTCGCTTTTCGCCTCGCCTTTGTCCATCGCGAAGAACACCTGGGTGTCGTTGAGCGCCTCGATCGCCTGAACGGTCACGTAGGCGGGGTCGCCGGCGCCGATGCCGATGACGTGGATGTGCGGGCCCAAGAAACCCTCCTCGTTGCTTGCATCAGATTGCCGAATCGAAACCTCCAGGGCCTAGTCGGGACCAAAAGTACCCAGTACCATGGGTACCGTCTGAAGCACCCAATGAAGGGACGCCAGCGATGACCACCACTGCGGTCAAGTCGAGCGGGCCGAGTCGTGAAGAGTTCTCCGACCGGCTGCTCAGGGGCTCGGTCAAGAAGTCCTACGAACCGATCGTCGACATCGACTGGGATGCCCCGCTGGATCCGGACAAGTTCTACCTGCCGCCGCGGCTGGTGTCGCTGTACGGCACCCCGATGTGGGACGAGATGACCCGCGAGCAACAGATCGAGCTGTCCCGTCAGGAGCTGGTCAACACGCTGTCGGCAGGCATCTGGTTCGAGAACATGCTCAATCAATCGTTGCTGCGCACGATCCTGCACGAGGACCCCACGAGCCGGTCGACCCATTACAAGCTGACCGAGCTGGGCGACGAGACTCGCCATATGGTCATGTTCGGCAAGGCCATCGAGCGAATCGGCGCAAAGCCGGTGCGGCCCAGGCTTTTTCACCGGATGATCATCAACTCGCTTCCGCTGGCTTTTCAGCGCGGCTCGATGCTCTGGGTGGCCGCGCTGATCGGCGAGGAGATCTTCGACTCGTTGCAGCGCCAAATGATGGACGACCCGGAATTGCAGCCGATCATCCAGCGGCTCATGCGTATCCACGTCACCGAGGAAGCGCGCCACATCCAGTTCGCCCGCGACGGCGCCCGCAAACGCGTGGCCGAAATGCCCCTGATGAACCGCTGGTTCATGGCCAACATCAACGGGCTGGGCGGCTACTTCTTCAACTACCTGTTCAGCAACCCGGTCCCCTATGCGCGCACGGGCCTGGACCCGAAGCGGGCGCGACGAGTCGCCCGGACCAGCCCGCATCGGCGTGAGATGCAGGTGGCCGGTTTCGCCCCGCTGGCGGCGTTCCTGTCCGAGGTGGGTCTGCTGGGTCCCATCGCCCGCCGCGGCTGGAAGCGCAGCAGGTTTCTGTGACGCGGCCGCGCGGCCCCGGTGAGCCCCGCCGTCCCGTAGCCATCTTGGGTGCGCACGCCGGCGCGAGCGCGGCATTGCCGGCGGCCGGCGTCACCGACTGCGTGGTTCTGGATGGGCCGGCGTCGGCGGTTCAGGCAAGGTTCGACGACGTCACGGATAGCTGGCTGCTGACGACGGCCGCGGGCGAGGATGTGCGGGCGCGTGCCGTCATCGCCGCCGACGGGGCACCCTTTGCGCCCTGGTTGCCGGACATCGCGGGCCGCGATCAGTTTCTGGGCGTGTCGTTTCACGCGGCCGCCTGGGACCCCGACTTCGATCCGTCCGGCAAGCGCATCGCGGTGGTCGGCACCGACACCGCCGCCGGTCGCCACCTCCGCCGGCTGGTCGAGGCGGCGGCGTCGGTCACCGTCTTCGCCCACTCGCCCCGCCGCGTGGTCACCGAGCTCCCGTCGTGGCCGACGCGGGCCACACGCTGGCTGCGTCACCGCATCCGGCCAACCGACGCGCGTCCTCGGGTCACGCTGGCCGGGTCGGCGATCGAGGCGGTGACCACTTATGGCATCCGCACCGGGGATGGCATCGAGCACCGCGTCGATGCCATCGTCTACGGCACCGGCTTCTCGGTCCGCGAGGAGCCGGCCGATCGCACGCTGATCGGTGCCGGCGGGCTGACCATCCGGCAGGCCTGGCGCGACGGCATGGAGCCCTTCTACGGCGTGGCGGTTCGCGGCTTCCCCAACTACTTCTTCATCACCGGGCCCGACGTGGAAGCGCAGGGCCGGTACGTCGCCGACTGCCTGCGGCTGATGGAGCGCACGGGCAGCACCCGCATCGAGGTGCGCGCCAGCAGCCTGGGTGTGTTCAACGAGCGAGCCCAGCTCACACCCGACCAGGCTCCGCCGGTGGCGTCCGCCTTCGACCTGTCGGCCAGCGCGCCCGATCGCGGCGACACCTATGACGGCGCGGCGACGCTGGAAATCGGCGGCGCCAGCCATCCGGTGCGGGTCCGGCTCACCGGTCACCTCGACCCGATCGACGGCCGCTACCACTGGCAGGGAACGCTGTTCGGTTCGCCGTCGCGGCCGCTGCCAGAGCAGGCGCTCAGGCAAGCGCGGACCGCGACGTTGACCGTGGGCCGGCGCAGCGCCGCCGCGCGGATCGTCGAACAAACGCCGTGGGGGACGCACTCGGTCGCCGGGGTGGGCGCACCGCCGTACGTGCCCACCTGACCCGCGGCTTTCCCCTACTCATCGCCTGATTTCGGGTCGAATTTTTGCGTTTGGGCGCCGCCGGAAGGTGGTAATCCGTCGGGATGCGCGTGCTGCGCAGCGAATTCGAACATCGTGTTCGGCGCGGTAGAGGCGGGGGCCTCGAGCGGGTGGGGACTAGCACGCGCCTCACCCATACCGGGCCGCCCGTGGCGTGCGCCCGGGCCGCCGACCCAGCGGACCGCGCTTTCTGGCGGCGTCCGCGCCGGTCAACCCGAATTAGACTTTTGCCGCTGAGGGCGGATACTCAAGCAGTTGGCCCGGCCGCAATTCGAGGAGCAGCGATGGAACCGGACGACAGGACCCAGCTGAACAGCCGGACTGCGACGTCGCCTGCGTTCCGGATCCCGCCGGTAGCCCGTGCGCCCCGCCACCCTCGGCCGGCGAACGCGAAGGGTTTCCGGTGGTGAGCTCGGTAGCCGAGTCCTCCAGCTCGCTGGCCGTCGCGACGCGCACGGATGAATCGGTGGCGATTTTGACCGTCGACGGTGTGCTCGACACGACCAACTCCTCGGCGTTGCGCGACCACATCCTGCAGGCCACGCTGGCCGAGCCCGCGGCCGTCATCGTCAACATCTCCGCGCTCAAGGTGCTCGCCGAATTGGCGTGGTCGACCTTCATCGGCGCGCACTGGCAGGTTCGCGGCAACCCCAACGTGCCGATCGTGCTGGTATGCGCGCACCGCGGGACACGCGAGGCGATCACCCGCAGCGGCGTCGCCTACTTCATGCCGGTCTACTCGACCGAGAAGGCGGCGATGAAGGCGCTCGGTCAGCAGAGCCGGCGTGCCGTGCGCCGCGCCGACGCCCAGCTGCCCGCCGACCTGACCAGCCTGCGCGAATCGCGTCGCTTGGTCCGCGAATGGCTCACCGCCTGGTCGCAGTCCACACTCATCCCGGTCGCGTTGGTGGTGGTCAACGTGTTCGTCGAGAACGTGCTAGAACACACCGCGAGCTTCCCCGTGATGCGCATCGAGAGCCATGGCGCGACGGCCACCATCGCGGTGTCCGACAGCAGCCACGCGCCGGCCGTGCGGCTGCCGTCGCCGGCGAACGGCATTGACGTGTCCGGCTTGGCGATCGTCGACGCGTTGTCCCGCACATGGGGCAGCACGCCCACCGCGGCCGGCAAGACGGTGTGGGCGGTCATCGGGCCAGAGAACCAGCTCTGACGCCTTATTGTGCTGGGAACCCGGGCACGGGTAGAACTAGAACACGTTCTAATCTCGTGTGACGACCCGTTTCCAGGAAGGCAGATGACGTGCGGTTCACCTACGCGGAGGCGATGACCGACTACAGGTATTACATCCCGCTGGCCCAGGCGGCCGAGGCGGCCGGGTACCACGCCATGACCATCGCCGACAGCATCGCCTATCCCTTCGAGTCGGACTCGAAGTACCCGTACACGCCCGACGGCGATCGCGAGTTCCTGGATGGCAAGGAGTTCATCGAAACCTTCGTCCTGACAGCGGCATTGGGGGCGGTGACGACGAAGCTGCACTTCAACTTCTTCGTCCTCAAGCTGCCCATCCGGCCGCCGGCGCTGGTGGCCAAGCAGATCGGTTCGCTGGCCGCACTGACCAACAACCGGGTGGGCTTCGGTGTCGGCACGAGCCCGTGGCCGGAGGACTACGAACTGCTGGGCGTCCCGTTCGCCAGGCGCGGCAAGCGCATGGACGAATGCATCGAAATCATCCAGGGGCTTACCAGCGGTGACTACTTCGAATTCCACGGCGAGTTCTACGACATCCCGAAGACCAAGATGACACCCGCCCCCACCCAGCCGATCCCGGTGCTGATCGGCGGGCATGCCGACGCCGCGCTGCGCCGCGCGGCCCGGCTGGACGGCTGGATGCACGGCGGCGGTGACCCCGAAGAACTCGACGCGCTCATCGCCAAGCTCAAGCGGTATCGCGAAGAAGCCGGCAAGACCGGGCCGTTCCAGATCCACGTCATCTCGGCCGACGCGTACACCGTCGACGGGATCAAACGGCTCGAAGACAAGGGCGTCACCGACGCTATCGTCGGGTTCCGCATCCCCTACATCAAGGGAAAGGACACCGAGCCGCTGGAGAACAAGATCCGCAACCTCGAGATGTTCGCCGAGAACGTCATCGCGAAGGTCTAGCCAGCGGTCACAGCGGATCCCACTTCGGAGCCCGCTTCTCCCGGTGCGCCTTGGCCGCCTCGGACGGGTTGTTGGTGAAACCGGTCAGGATCTGGGTGCGGTTCTCGATCTCGATGGCATGCCGCAGGCTTGGCGCGTCCAGTGCCGCGTTGAGCCCGATCTTGGTCTGCCATACGCCGTAGGCGTTGTTCTCGGCGATCGACCGGGCGACCTTCAGCGCGGCCGCCATCAGCTCGTCGGGGGCCACGACCTCGTGTACCAGCCTGATGCGGTAGGCCTCGGCCGCGTCGATGATGCGGCCGGTCAGCATGAGTTCGCGCGCCACTCCCGCGCCGACGATCTTCGGCAGCAGATAACTGGTGCCCATATCCATCGACGAGAAGCCCGCCTTGATGAACGCCGAGGAGAACCTGGCCGCATCGGAAGCAACACGGATGTCGGACACCAGCGTGAACGCCAGCCCTCCCCCGACGGCCACGCCGTTGACGGCGGCGATCACCGGGATGGGCAGCTCATAGATACGGATGAACAGCTCGGCCAAGCGAACCTGGGAGTCGTAGTTGACCTTGAACGGCGGGGTCGACGGCCTGGGCTTGGTCCACGGCTCTCCGGTGCCGCTCAGGTCGGCCCCGGCGCAGAATCCGCGTCCGGCGCCGGTCAGGATCGCGGCCCGGAAGTCGCCGCCGCCAAGGACGTCCAAGGCTCGGTCCACGCCGTCGATCAGGGATCCGTCGATGGCGTTGAGGCGCTCGGGCCGGTTCAGGGTGATGCGGGCGATGCCGCCTTCGAGGGTTTCCAATTCCACTGCGGGCATACGGGAACCGTAAGCGACGCGATATTCACCGACGGGGCATACCGTAGTTTGGCCGCCACATCGAAGGAGAAACCATGGCACGAACCGAAGGTGACAGCTGGGACCTCGCCAACAGCGTGGGAGCGACGGCCACCATGGTCGCCGCCGCCAGGGCCGCCGCGAGCAAGCGTCCGCAGCCGGTCGTCACCGATGACTTCGCCGAGCCGCTGGTGCGTGCCGTCGGATTGGATGTGTTCACCAAGCTGGCCAGCGGCGAACTGGATTCCGGGGAGCTCGAGCAGAGCGTCGGGTTTCCTCGGATGGTCGACACGTTCGCCGCCCGCGCCCGGTACTTCGATGACTATTTCGCGGCGGCCGGCCAAGCAGGGCTGCTGCAGGTGGTGATCGTGGCTTCGGGACTGGATTCCCGCGCCTACCGGCTGCGCTGGCCGATCGGGACGACGGTGTACGAGATCGATCAGCCCGAGGTGATCGCGTTCAAGGCGGCGACGATGTCCGAGATCGGGGCGGCGCCCACCGTCAAGCTTCGCGAGGTGGGGATCGATCTGCGCGACGACTGGCCAGCGGCGCTACAGGAGGCGGGTTTCGATCCGGCCCATCCGACGGCCTGGCTCGCCGAGGGCGTGCTCATCGGATGGCTCCCGCCCGAGGCCGAGGTCCGGCTGCTGGACTCCATCATCCCGCTGTCCGCCGAGGGCAGCAGGTTCGCCGCCGACTACGGAACGGTGACCGGGACGTCGCCTGAGGCCCAGCAACAAGCCCGGCACATGAACGAAGGCTGGCGACGGTGGGGGCTCGACATGGACCTGGGCAAGTTGGCGTACCCGGGCGAGCACACCGACGTCGCCGCCCATCTGCATGAGAACGGTTGGGACACCACCGAATCCCGGCTCACCGACCTGTTCTCCGCTGCCGGGCTGCCGGAGTTGGGCCAGGCTGAAGAGCAGGTACCGGCCACCACGATCAAATTCGTCCGGGCCGTGCGGCTTTAGCCCCGCTTGGCCAGCCACTCGGCCTGCATCACCAGCAGGGCCATGACCTCCAGCTGCGGGGTGTCGGGGTCGAGTTCGCGGTACCGCTGGTAGACGTTGACGACCACGCGCTCCGCATCCAGCCAAGTCGCATACTCACCGAGGTCGATGGTGTCCGCCGCGTCGGACCACGACAGCCCCCGGCGGTAGGCGGCCTCAGCTTGTTCGGAAACGTGCGCGAGATACCCACGGACTGCGCGGATTCCGTCCGGGTCGCTGACGGGGCCATGGCCGGGTACCACTGTCGGCGCGTCGAGCGCGATCATCGCGTCGCACGCGGCGATCCAGTTGGCGATCGGGCCGGCCCACACGATCGGGGTGCAGCCGATGAACAGCAGGTCGCCACCGAAGAGGACCCCCGCGTCGGGCACGTGAACCACCGAATCCGCGGCGGTATGCGCGGGCCCCAGGTTCAGCAGGTCGATGCGCCGCCCGCCCACCTCGATGGTCAGCTCCCGGTCGAACGTTTGATCCGCGTTGCGCACCGTGATGCCGCTGAAGTCGAAGTGCCCGAAGCGGTCTCGCGTGTAGGGGGTGGCGACCGGGCCGAGGTTCGCGGTCTGCGCCATCGCCAGCATCTCGGGCGCCATCCCGTGCGCGATCTCGTCGGCGGTGCCCCGCGCGGCGATGATCCGCACCGAGGCGTCGAGCAGTTGATTGCCGTGGGTGTGGTCACCGTTCGAGTGGGTGATCAGCGCGTCGGTGATGGGTGCCGACGAGGTGATATCCCGCATCGCGGTGAGCATTTCGCGGGTCAGCGCCAGGTCGAACAGGGTGTCGACGAGCAGGGACGCCCCATCGCCGGCCACCAGTCCGGCGTTGCTCCACCCGTAGCCGCCGTCGGGCAGCGTCCACGCCCACACCCGGTCGGCGACCTCGTGCAGGCCACGGGTGTAGGGCACCTTCGCGGGCGCCCGGTTCACCCGCCGCGGGGCTGGCGCCGCGTCCGGATTGGGCCGGGCCGCCAGGGGATGCGGCGCGCCGCTGGCGCGCACGGTTTGCCGGGTCTCGCCGAGCCCCTGGACCTGAAGCGTGACGACGTCGCCGTCGTGCAGCCAGCCGGGGAACGACTCCAGCGCTGTCGGGTTCAGGTGCTCGACCAGCGTGCAGGTCGGCACCGTGCCGGAGCCGATGACGTCACCGGGGACGAGCGTCACGCCGCGCGAGGCGTAGGAGATGACTTCGCCGAAGGTCCAATCCATTTGGGCGGTCGACCCCGACCCGATCACGGCACCGTTGACCAGGGCGGTCGCCCTCAGGTCGAGCCTGCCGTCCCGGCGATACGGCTCGAGCTCGTCGGGCGTCACCAGGTACGGGCCCAGCGTGACGCCGCTGTCTTTGCCCTTGCCCTGCCCGATCCCGAGTTGGCTTTCCATTTGCTGCAGGTCACGCGCCGACCAGTCGTTGAAGATGGTGTAACCGATGATGGCGCGTTCGGCTTCCTCGACCGAGAGATCCCGTCCACCGGTCCCGATGACCGCGGCGATCTCCAATTCGAAGTCCTGCCAAGCACTTCCGGGCGCGGTGGGGGCGTCGTCGTAGGGTCCCAAAACCGTTGCCGGGCAGGCGAAGTAGAAAGCCGGTATGCGGTACCAGGTGTCGGCGAGCGTTCGCCCGGCGCCCAGCGCGGCCTGGCAGTTGCGCATGTGGTCCAGAAAGCACAGCGAGTCACGGATGGACGGCGGCCGTGGGATCGGGGCCAAGAGCCGCGCCGCGCCCAGGGGCACGGTGGCCGCCGGCGCGCGCAGCGCCTCCTCGCCGGCGGCGCGCAACCCTTCGGCGCCACGGCCGATCAGACCGAGCAGCGTCACGCCGGCGGGCATCGCGTGGATGGCGTCACCGGACAGCACCCCGGTGCGTTCGCCGTCGGCGTCAAGGTAGGTCACCCATTTCATTCGCGCACCACCTCACTCGGTTCCTTGTCCGGACGCAGTCCGCGCCAGCTCGATTGACGCAACCGGTCGTCGGGGGTCCACTCGCTGTAGCGCACCTCGCCCACCAGCACCGGCTCGACGTAGGTCACGCCCCTGGCCTCGCTGCGGGGAAGCGGTGGGGTGAAGGGGGATTGGTCGGTGTGCAGCGGCGCCAGGGTCTTCTTCAAGTTCGCCAGGTCACGTTCGGTGAACCCGGTGCCGACCCGCCCGGCGAAGTGCAGGCCACCGTCGGTGGGAATGCCCATCAGCAGTGAGCCGATGCCGCTGCTGCGGCCACCCTCCCCGGCCTTCCAGCCGCCGATCACGACTTCCTGAGTGTTCCAGTGCTTGTCCTTGATCCAGGATGCCGAGCGTCGGCCCGGCTGATAGGTGGAGTCGCGCTTCTTGGCGACCACACCCTCCCAGCCGTGCTTGCCCGAGTGCTCCAGCGCCTGTTTCCCATCGCCCGGCAACAACTCGGGCACGATGAGGTCACTGCCACTCGCGAGTGTTTCCAACAACTTTCGGCGGTCCTGGTAGCGAGCCCTCAGCAGCGAACGGCCATCGAGATACAGCACATCGAACGCCCAGAATTCCACTCGGCTCCCGCGGCCGCGGTTCTGCATCGCGTGAAAGCTCGGCACCCCGGCGGCGTCCAAGACGACGGCCTCGCCGTCCAGCACCACGTGATGATCGGCGAGATCTGCCGCGAGCGAACGTAATTGCGGATATTCGTTGGTGACCTCGCGACCGCGCCGGGACCGCACCCGCAGGACACCGTGGTCGATTTCGACCAGCAGCCGGTAGCCGTCCCATTTACCTTCGAACGCCCACTGACTCGCCTTGCACGAATTCACCGAGCCGTGGGTGGCGAGCATGGGTGCGATCCCGTCGAAGTCGAAGACCTTCTGGTCTTTCATCCGGTGCGCCAGCCACTGGTCGCCCCTGGTTTGGATCAGCGCGTAGCGGCCGGAAACCTTGCTACCGCGCAGATTGACGATGACCTCGTTCTCGAGGAACTTCTCCGCCTCGTAGGTCCCGGAGTCCCAGATGATCACCTTTCCCGCCCCGTATTCCCCTTTGGGGATGTTGCCCTCGAAGGTCGCGTACTCCAGCGGATGATCCTCGGTGTGCACCGCCAGGTGGTTCACCGATGTGGTTTCGGGCAGGTTCTTCGGCACCGCCCACGACACCAGCACGCCGTCGCGCTCCAGCCGGAAGTCGTAGTGCAGCCGGCGGGCATGGTGCTCCTGGATGACGAAGGAATTGCCTTGGCCCGTGGCCGGTTTCGTCCGGGGGACGGGTTCCGGCGTTTTCGACGCGTCGCGCATGCTGCGGTACTTGGTCAGCCGATCCGCGACGGCAACGTCGTTGTCCAGTGTCGCCAGCAGATCCCCGTCGCGCGCCACCCGGTCCAGCACCTCGTCGTAGCGCAATTGACGCAGCGACGCCGGGGTGGCGAGCTCTTCCCACGTGCGCGGCGCCGCGACCGTGGGATGTTCGCGCCCGCGCAACGAATACGGCGCGATGGTCGTCTTCGCCCCGTTGTTCTGGCTCCAGTCCAGGAACACCTTTCCCGCCCGCAGGCTCCGGGTCATGGTCGACGTGACCAGCTTGGGCATCGACTTTTCCAGTTGCTGGGCAACCCGTTTCGCCAGCACCGTCGCCCCCTTGCTGCTCACCGGCTCCGCCAGCTGTGCGTAGAGGTGCAGGCCTTTGCTGCCGCTGGTGAGCGGAAACAGGGTCAACCCGATTCCGCCGATGAGATCGCGCACGGCATGGGCCACCTCGGCGAGCTGAGCCATGGTCACGCCCTCACCGGGGTCGAGGTCGAACACCAATCGGGTGGCCGGACCGGGCTTCAGCTCTTCGGCTTTGCTTCGGGTCCACTCCGCGACGAACCGCCACTGCGGCACGTGCACTTCCAGCGCGGCCTGTTGCGCGATCCAGGCCAGCCCTTCGGGGCTGTCGATGATCGGATACGTCGTGGTTCCGGACCGGTGCGTGACGCTCGCGCGCGGCAGCCAGTCCGGCGCCGACGAGGCCAGTTGCTTCTCGAAGAACGAATCCTGTTCGACGCCATTGGGCCAGCGCTTGCGGGTGGCCGGGCGCCCCGCGATGTGCGGGATCATCACCTCGGCGATCCGGGTGTAGTAGTCGAAGACGTCCCGCTTGGTGGTGCCGGTGGCGGGGTAGAGCACCTTGTCGGCGTTGGTGAGCTTCACCCGCGGTGCCATGAGAGTCAACTTACGCGCCTGAGCAGCGATCATGGCTTCCCACCACGGATTATGTCTCAAACGTAAATTTCTGTGACATCGATTACGAAGGCGTTAGACCCGCGGGCACGTCGGGCACGGGATACCGATGCGCATAATGTCCCGGCGTCCAGAAGGCGGCGTCCCCCTCAGCAATGCCACCCTGCAACTGCACTCCCAGCGAATCGCGATACCCACCTACGAAAGGTCGGCACTGCAACGCGGTGTCGTTCACATCGGCGCGGGCAATTTCCACCGCGCACATCAGGCCGTTTACTTCGACGACCTTGCCCGCTCAGGCATTTCGCATCGGTGGGGCGTTACCGGCGTCAGCCTGCACTCCCCCGGCGCCAAAGACTTGCTGTCGGCGCAGGACGGCCTCTACACCGTCGTGCAACGCGGCCATGACGGCCAGACCGCCCGCGTGGTCGGATCGATCGGCTCCGTCCACTACGCACCGAATGACGGCGCGGCGGTCCGCGCCGCTCTGGCCGACCCCCAAACCCGAATCGTCAGCCTGACCATCACCGACAACGGCTACTTCCTGGACCCGGTCACCGACGAGTTCGACGCGAACCACCCTGACGTGCGCGCCGACCTGGTCGCGTCCGACGGCTACGCCACCGCGTGGGGATATCTCGCCGAAGCTCTCGATCGGCGCCGCCGCGCGGGCTTGGCGCCGTTCACCGTGCTCTGCTGCGACAACATTCCCGGCGACACCCGGCCGGCGAGAACCGCGCTGGTGTCGTTCGCCGCGTGCAAGGATCCGGGGCTTGCCCGCTGGATCGAAAGGCATGTCGCGTTCCCGTCGACCATGGTCGATCGCATCACCCCGCAAACCTCGACGTCCGAGCGCGAATTCGTCGAGCAGACGTTCGGCGTGGCCGACAGGTGTCCGGTGGTGACCGAGCCGTATCGCCAATGGGTGATCGAGGATTCGTTCAGCAACGGGCGGCCGCCGCTCGAGGAGGTCGGTGCCGAATTCGTTGCCGATGTCAGCGACCACAAGCTGATCAAGACGCGCCTGCTCAACGGAACCCATATCGCGCTCGCGTGCCTGGCCACGCTGGCCGGTTACCAGCGCACCGACGAAGCGATGCGCGACCGCGTCATCTTCGATTACGTCGAGAGGCTGCTGCGCGACGAAATTCAGCCGCTGCTGCCCGCAGTCCCCGGGATGAACACCCCGGAATACCGCGCCACCCTGCTCGATCGCCTCGGCAACCCCCGCATGAGCGACCAATTGTCGCGGCTGGCCCGGCGGGGAACCAGCAAAATCACCTCGTTCGTGCTGCCCTCCCTGCACGAGGCGATTGCGCAAGGTAGACCCCACACGCTGCTGATGTTGGCCGTTGCAGGATGGGCCCGGTATATGCGCGGCCACGACCTCATGGGCCGCAAGCTGCGCCTCGAAGACTCGCAGGCGATACCGGTGGCTAAGTTGGCCAACATGGCAGGCAACAACCCCGATCCGCTGCTGCGGCATGCGATGTTCGCCGAGCTGCGAGCGGTTCCCGGCTTTGCGGACCGCCTCGGCGAGATGATTGCGCAGATCGACACGCGCGGCGTGGTGCCCACGCTGCGCGACGCGATGCGCAACGACGCGCGAGAGCTGGTGGCACGATGACCGACGGGCTGACCTTCGTGCGCACCTTCGACCCGGCACCGATCACGACTTTGCTGTGCGATGCCGATGACAACCTGTTCGCTTCTGAGCGGCCGGCGTTCGAGGCGTCGACCGAGGTGATGAATCGTTTCCTGGCCAGGTTCGGGGTGACGGCTCCGCTCGACTCCGAGGAGTTGCGTAAGCGGGCCGTAGGGAAGAACTTTCGCGCCATGGCGCTGGGCCTGGCGGTCGAGTGCCAACTACCGCTCGACCCGGCGTTGGCCGACGGCCTCCCCGCGGCGGTGGTCGCCTCAGCCGGTGAGATGGCGAGCGGCAACGCGTTGTCCGCCGACGAACTCGAGCAGTGGGTGCGCGAAGAGCGCGAACGGGTCACCGCTCATCTGGCGGTCACCCTGACCCCCGACCCGCATGTGCTGCAACCGCTGCGAGACCTCGCACCGCACTACGCGCTGGCGGCCGTCAGCTCCAGCGCCACCAAGCGTCTGCGCGCCTGCTTCGCGGCCACCGGCATCGACTCGCTGATACCGGAGGCCGTGACTTTCAGCGCGGAGGATTCACTTCCGGTGCCGACAAGCAAACCCGACCCGGCGGTGTACCTACATTCCGGCGAGGTATTGGGCGTCGCAGCGGAGCAAGGGTTGGCGATCGAAGATTCCGTGGCCGGGGTGAGCTCCGCGGTCGCAGCCGGCTTCGCCACCGTAGGCAACCTGATGTTCGTGTTGCCCGACGAACGGGATTGCCGCCGAAAGGAATTGATTGATGCCGGCGCAGTCGCGATCACCGATTCGTGGCGTGCGCTTGCCGATGTCCTGCTGTTGTCGGCCGTGCCGGCCGGGGGTTCCCACCTCGCGTAGGACATCTACCGTCGAGAGGCGCCACGAGCCCGGTGACAGTCCGGGCCGTGGCCCGGTGAGGAGTTGGCCAATGGTGGCTAGCGCGATCAACCTGAACAATGCGTCGCTTCCAGAACTGCCGATCGAGGCGCCGAACTATGACCGCGGCAGCGTGACCGTCGGCATCGCGCACATCGGCGCCGGTCATTTCCACCGGGCGCATCAGGCTGCGTACCTCAACCTGCTGATGCAGCAGGGCCTGGCGCACGACTGGGGCATCTGCGGCGTAGGGGTGATGCCCGCCGACTGGACCATGCGCGACGTTCTCAACGGCCAGGACGGGCTGTACACGTTGATCTTGGAGAATCCCAACGGGAGTCGGGATGCCCAAGTCATCGGGTCGATCGTTGACTACCGCTACGCTCCGGACGATCCGGAATCAGCGTTAGAGGTGCTCGCCGCGGCGTCGACCCGGATCATCTCGCTGACCATCACCGAAGGTGGGTACCGCGACCCCGATGGGCCTGCGTTCGCGCTGATCACCGAGGCGCTCGCCCGGCGGCGCGATCGGGGAGTCCCCGCGCCGACGGTGGTCTCCTGCGACAACATCGAGAGCAACGGCGAAGTCGCCAGGCGCACCGTGCTCGCCAGTGCCGAACGCAGAGATCCCGCGTTGGCCGAGTGGGTGGCCGAACACGCCCGGTTCCCTAGTTCGATGGTTGACCGCATTACTCCGGCAACGACTTTGGAGATGGCCGCGGAGGTGCGGCGTGACTTCGGCGTCGATGACCGGTGGCCGGTGGTTGCCGAACCCTTCACCGCCTGGGTGATCGAGGACGACTTCGCCGATGGCCGCCCGCCGCTGGAGCAAGCGGGGGTGCTGATGGTCGACGACGTGCGCCCGTACGAGCTGATGAAGCTGCGGCTGCTCAACGCGGGGCATCAGTGCTTGGCCTACTTCGCTCATCTGTGCGGCTTCCAGTTCGTCCACGAGGCGGCGCGCGATCCCCTGTTCGCCGAATTCCTGCTCTCGTACTTCGACACCGAGGCCATCCCCACCCTGCCCGCGGTGCCGGGAATCGACCTGCACGAATTCGGCCGCACGCTGGTCGAACGGTTCGCCAACCCGGCCGTGCGCGACACCGTCGCGCGCATCTGCGCCTACTCGTCGGACCGGATCCCGAAATGGCTGTTTCCCGTCATCTGCGACAACCTGGCCACCGGCGGGCCGGTTCAACTGGCGGCCGCGGCGGCGGCCAGCTGGGCGCGCTACGCCGAGGGCACCGACGAATGGGGTAAGCCTTACGAGGTGGTGGACCAGCTCGCGGATTCGCTCATCCCGATCGCCCGGTCGCAACACCAGAATCCCACCGCGTTCGTCGAGGTGACCGCCGTGTTCTGCGATCTGGCCCACCAACCGAGGTTTGTCGAGGCGTATTGCTGGGCGCTGGATTCGTTGCACGCCAAGGGAGCTCGGGCGACTCTGGAGGCCCTGGTGCGATGACGCGCGGGCTGGTGATCGGCGAGTCGCTGATCGACATCGTCGACGGCCACGAGCACGTCGGCGGCAGTCCGCTCAACGTCGCCGTCGGACTCGCCCGGCTGGGCCGCGAGGTCGACTTCCTGACCCACATCGCCGACGACCCATATGGCCGGCGCATCGTCGAATACGTGAAAACTGCTGGCGCACAGCTAGTCCCGGGCAGCATTGCGGCTACCCGGACACCGACTGCGGTCGCGACTCTCGCCCAGGACGGTTCGGCGGACTACGTGTTCGATCTGGACTGGCGGCTCTCCGGCACACCGGAAGTTCCGCCACCGCTGTTCGTCCATACCGGGTCCATCGCCGCCGTGCGGGAGCCGGGCTGCCTGGCCGTTGCGGCGTTGATCGAGACCTACCGCCTATCGGCTACGGTCACCTTCGACCCCAACGTGCGGCCGTCGCTGATCGACGACCCGGCCTCGGCGCGTGCCCGCATCGCACGCCTGGTGGAGCTCAGCGACGTCGTCAAGGTCAGCGACGAGGACCTGCGCTGGATCGACCCCGATCACGAACCGGAGCAGACCGCCCGAAGCTGGCTGGCGTCGGGGCCGGCGATCGTCGTGGTGACGATGGGCGCCCGCGGCTCGCTGGCCGTGTGCTCGGCCGGCGAGGCACGCGCGGCCGCCAGGCCGGTCCGGGTGGTGGACACCGTCGGCGCCGGTGACGCCTTCGCGGTGGGCCTGCTCGACGCGCTCTGGGGCATGAACTTATTGGGCGCGGACCGCCGGGCCGCCCTGCGCAACATCCCGATCAACCTCCTCGCGGAAGCGCTCGAGGCGGCCGGCCTTTCGTCCGCCGTGACCGTGGGCCGCGCTGGGGCAGACCTCCCCTCTCGCGCCGACCTGCGGGCCAAGGCAAACGGGCCGTAGCTTCTCGGCAGGCCTCGATGCGGTCACGAGCTGCGGCGCAACGGCCCCGCGTCCTGTTAGCCGGCGAACAGTATGGGCATACTGACTTACATGCGCTCCATCTGGAAGGGCTCGATCGCGTTCGGGCTGGTCAACGTCCCGGTCAAGGTGTACAGCGCCACCCAGGACCACGACATCAAGTTCCATCAGGTGCACGCCAAGGACAACGGCCGCATCCGATACCAACGCGTTTGCGAGGTGGACGGCGAGGTCGTCGAATACCGCGACATCGCCCGGGCGTTCGAATCCGACGATGGGCAGATGGTCATCATCACCGACGACGACATCTCCACCCTGCCCGAAGAACGCAGCCGCGAGATCGAGGTATTGGAGTTCGTTCCCGCCGAAGAGGTCGACCCCATGCTGTTCGACCGTAGCTACTTCCTGGAGCCGGATTCCAAGTCGTCGAAATCCTATGTGTTGCTGGCAAAGACGCTCGCCGAGACCGATCGGATGGCGATCGTGCACTTTACGCTGCGCAATAAGACGCGGCTGGCGGCGTTGCGGGTCAAGGACTTCGGCAAGCGCGACGTGATGATGGTGCACACCCTGCTGTGGCCCGACGAAATCCGCGACCCCGACTTCCCGGTGCTGGACAAGGAAGTCGAAATCAAGCCGGCGGAGCTCAAGATGGCCGGTCAGGTGGTGGAGTCGATGGCCGAAGACTTCAATCCGGACCGCTACCACGACACCTACCAGGAGCAGCTCCAGGAGCTCATCGACGCGAAACTCGAAGGCGGCGAAGCCTTTACCACCGAGGAGCAACCCAAGGAACTCGACGAGACCGAGGACGTCTCCGACCTGCTGGCCAAGCTGGAAGCTAGCGTGAAGGCGCGCTCCGGAAACGGTAAGGCTCCCGCGAAGAAGGCACCCGCCAAAAAGACCGCCGCCAAAAAGACGGCCGCGAAGAAGGCACCGGCGAAGAAGGCTCCCGCCAAGAAGGCCGCGTCGAAATCCTGACGCGCAGCCGCCGCGTGGTCAGCGCCGGCGGGTCGCCAGGAACCGGGTCGCCGCCGCGATCAGGTTGATCACCGCGACGATGATGATCAGGCTGAGCGCCGCGCCCCAGATGCGCAGGAAACCGGCCCGCTCGGGATTGGTGAGTTCGGTGTAGATCAGCAGCGGGAGCGAGGCCATGTTGCCGTGGAAGATGTCGACGTTGATCGACCGGCTGTAGCCGACGAGCACCAGCACCGGGGCGGTTTCGCCGACGACCCGCGCGACGGACAGCAAGACACCGGACACGATGCCGGGCATCGCGATCGGGAACACGATCCGCATGATGGTCTTCCACTTGGGAACCCCGAGCGCGTAGCTGGCTTCGCGCAGATCGTCGGGCACCAACCTCAGCATTTCCTCGGCGGACCGCACCACCACCGGCAGCATCAACAAGACCAGCGCCAGCGACACGGCGAACGAGCTCTGCTGGAATCCCAGGGTGGCGATCCAGAGGCTGAAGATGAACAAGGCCGCAACGATAGAGGGCACCCCGGCGAGCACGTCGACCATGAACGTCGTCAGCCGCACCAGCCGGCCGGAGCCGTATTCCACCAGGAAGACGGCTGTCATGAGGCCCAGCGGCACGGACAGCAGGGCGGCGACGCCGGCCTGTACGACGGTTCCGTACAGCGCGTGATAGATGCCGCCGGCGAACTGCTCCGGCAGG
Source organism: Mycobacterium sp. E3251 (assembly GCF_001666835.1). Lineage (GTDB taxonomy): Bacteria > Actinomycetota > Actinomycetes > Mycobacteriales > Mycobacteriaceae > Mycobacterium. The sequence continues at coordinate 39,135 of NZ_LZJF01000051.1, forward strand.
ATGCCGTGCAGCGAGTGGGTCCACCAACCCGTTCGGGTGACCGCGTACCAACCCCGGGCCACCACCACCGACAGCACCCAGACAAGCGGCACCAGCGCGATGAGGAACGAGGCGACGAAGAAAATGGTCGCGGCGCTGTTCGTGAGCCGGCGCCGCACGCTGACGGGCCGGAACGCCTGGGTTTTGACCGGCCGGTCGAACACGCTGGCCGTCATCCGTTGACCTTCCCGCCGGCGATGGCGCGCGCGAGCGCGTTGACAACGAACGTCAAGACGAACAACGCGAATCCCGCGGCGATGTAGGCCCCGGTAGGCAACGGTTCGCTGAATTCTGCTGCCGCGGAGGCGATCTTCGAGGCAAACGTGTAGCCGCCGTCGAACAGCGACCAATTTCCCGGGCGTGCGGCGGAGCGCAAAATGATCAGGACCGCCACCGTCTCGCCGAGCGCCCGGCCCAGCCCCAACATGGACGCCGCGATGACGCCGCTGCGGCCGAACGGCAGCACGGTCATCCGCACCACCTCCCACTTGGTGGCCCCCAGCGCTTGCGCGGCTTCCATCTGGATGTGCGGAGTCTGCCGGAACACTTCCCGGGAGACCGACGTGATGATCGGCAGGATCATCGCCGAGAGCACGATGCCCGCGGTGAAGATGGTGCCGCCGCCGGCCAGCGAGACGTTGCCCTGCTTGAACAGGAAGAACCAGCCCAGGTGGCGATTGAGGAACGCCGCGACCGGCTCGATCCTGGGCGCCAGCACGAAGATGCCCCACAACCCGAAGATGATCGAGGGCACCGCGGCCAGCAGGTCGACGATCGCCCCGAACGGGCGGGCCAGCCGCTTGGGCGCGTATTGGGTGAGGAATACCGCGATCCCGACCGCGACCGGCACCGCCACCACCAGCGCGGTGACCGAACTGAGCACCGTGACCATCAAGAGGTCACGGATGCCGAACGCCAGCTTCCCCGGGTCGGTGGTGCTGAACTGGGCGCTGGTGAAGAAGTTCGCGTGGTTGACGCGCAACGACGGAACCGCACGTATCAGCAGGAACACCGCGATCAGCAGGATCGCGACCACGATCGTCGACCCGGCAGCGGCAGCCGTCAGCTTGAACAGCCGGTCGCCCCGCCGACCTGATGGCGCGCCCAGCGCCTTGAGCTCAGGCTTTTTCGGAGTCGACGGGCTGGCTACCGCTCCTCGGGTCACGACCACCTCAAATCACGTGATGGCGTTGATCGAAGCCGACAGTCTGGACTTGAACGAATCCGGAATGGGGATGTACCCATTGTCGGCCAGGCCACTCTGCCCCGCACCGATCGTACTTTGCAGGAACGCCTTCACCGCTGTGCCGACCTGCGAATCGGGATACTTCGAGCAAACGATCTCATACGTCGCCAGCACGATCGGGTACGACCCGGGTTGGGTCGGCTTGTAGAAGGAGAGCGTGTCGAGCACCAGGTCGTTGCCCTGCCCGCTGATCTTGGCGCCGGAAATCGTCTTGCCGACCGAATCGGAGCTGATCGCGACCGCGTCGGGACCGGCAGACGTGACGACCTTGGCCATGTCCAGCTTCTGCGCCTGAGCGAACGACCACTCGTTGTAGGTGATGGATCCCTCGGTGGCCTTGATCGCCGCCGACGTGCCGTCGTTGCCCTTGGCCCCCTCACCGACCCCGCCCTTGAACGTCTTTCCGGCGCCCTTGCCCCACGCGCCGTTGGAGGCGGCGTCGAGGTACTTCTGGAAGTTGTCCGTGGTGCCGGATTCGTCGTTGCGGAACACCACGTGAATCGGCTCGGCGGGCAAAGTGACACCGGAGTTGAGCGCCGCGATGGCCGGGTCGTTCCACGTCGTGATGGCGCCGTTGAAGATCTTCGCCGCCGTCGGGCCGTCGAGGCTCAGCGAACTCAGGCCCTTGACGTTGTAGGTGATGGCGATGGGGCCGAACACCACCGGCAGATTCCATGCCGGTGAGCCGCAACGCTGCTGCGCCGCCGCGTACTCCTTGGCAGCAAGTGGCGAGTCCGATCCGCCGAAATCGGTTTGGTTGCCGTTGAATTCACTGATTCCCGCGCCGGAGCCATTGGCCGTGTAGTTCAGCGTCTGACCCGGGCAGGCCTGCTCGAAGGCGTTGACGAAGCGCGTCATCGCGTTGGCCTGGGCGGTCGACCCGCTGGCCTTCAAGGTCTTCTTTCCGCCGCAGGCGACCTTGCCCGACGACGAACCGCTCGTGGCGCTTCCGCCACCGGCGTTGTTATCGCTTCCGCAGCCCGACAACGCCAGCGCACCAGCGGTCACGACGCTCATCGCGACACCGAATCGGTTGAGTTTCAAGTCACTTCCTAACGGTAGGGATGAAACATGATTGCCGACGTTCTTCTAGCCGCTGTCCGGCGACCAGCGTCTCGCGCAGCAACGAAGCTAACAGCAAGAAGGTTAACGTTGGGCAAATTGCTGTCGGCCGATTGTCGCTGGCCAGGACGGCTTGCGGGCGGCCGCGCACAAATGCGGGAAGGCTCACGAAATGGCGTCGATCGCCGCCGACAACCGCGACTTGAAGGACTCCGGAACGGGAATGTAGCCGTTGTCGGCTAAGCCGTTCTGTCCCGCACCGACGGTGCTCTGCAGGAAAGCCTTCACAGCAGCGGCGACCTGGGGATCCGGATACTTCGAGCAGACGATCTCATATGTGGCGAGCACGATCGGATACGAGCCGGGCTGGGTCGGCTTGTAGAAGGAGAAGGTGTCGACGACCAAGTCGTTGCCCTCCTCGACGAAGTCGGCACCGGCGATCGTCTTGCCGACCGAGGCGGCGCTGATCGCCACGGCATCCGGGCCGGCCGATGTGACGATCTTGGCCATGTTGAGTTTTTGCGCCTGGGCGAACGACCACTCGTTGTAAGCGATGGACCCCTCGGTGGCCCTGACCGCCGCCGACGTGCCGTCGTTGCCCCTGGCCCCCTCACCGACGCCGCCGTTGAACGTCTTTCCGATGCCCTTGTCCCAGGCGCCGTTGGCTGCCGAGTCCAGGTACTTCTGGAAATTGTCTGTCGTGCCGGACTGGTCGTTGCGGAAGATCACCCGAATCGGCTCGGCGGGGAACGCGACGCCGGGGTTCAACGCCTGAATCGCCGGATCGTTCCAGGACGTGATGGCGCCCTTGAACACTTTCGCGGCCGTAGGGCCGTCCAGATTCAGCGAAGTCACACCCGTGACGTTGTAGGTGACCGCGATCGGCCCGAACACCACAGGCAAATTCCGCGCCGGTGAACCGCAGCGCTGCCGCGCCGCGAAGTATTCGATGGGGGCCAACGCCGAGTCCGACCCGGCGAAATCCGTTTGATTTCCTGTGAATTCGCCGATCCCCGCTCCGGAGCCGTTGGGCGTGTAGTTCAGCGTCTGGCCGGGGCAGGCCTGCTCGAATGCCTTGATGAAGCGGGTCATCGCGTTGGCCTGGGCGGTCGACCCGCTGGCCTTCAGCGTCTTCTTCCCGCCGCAGCTCACCTTGCCGGGCGGCGTGCCCGGCCCCGCGCCGTTGTCATTGCTTCCGCAGCCCGACAACGCCAGGGCGACGGCTGTCATGGCACTTAGCGCGGCGCCAAATCGATTCAGCCCCAATACGATCCTCGTCGGAAAAGGTCAAACATGATCGCCACCATTCAATAGCCACGCCGACCAAACGGTCAGCACTAAGGCTAGCGCCGGCCGTAGGTTCTCGCAGTGGACGCGAGACGCGGCGAGGCCCACCCGTTGCGACGGCCCGGAAGCGAGCGCGGGGCGTTACATCGTCCCGTGGATATGCAAAAGTAGAACCTGTTCCAGAAATGCCGCATCCGAGACGGCGAGGCTTGCTACCGTTTCGGCTGACAACTTGGGCGAAGAGAGGCCGCAATGATCCTTGACAGATTTCGTCTCGACGACAAAGTCGCCGTCATCACCGGTGCCGGTCGCGGCCTCGGGGCGGCTATCGCGCTGGCTTTCGCCGAGGCCGGCGCGGACGTCCTGATCGCCTCGCGAACGGAATCGCAACTAGAAGGCGTCGCCGAACAGGTCCGCGCGGCCGGCCGTCGGGCGCACATCGTCGCCGCCGACCTGGCCCACCCCGAGGTGACCGCCCAGCTGGCGGGCCAGGCAGTCGAGGCCTTCGGGAAACTAGACATCGTCGTCAACAACGTCGGCGGCACCATGCCCAATACGCTGCTGACCACCTCGACGAAGGACCTCAAGGACGCGTTCACCTTCAACGTCGCCACCGCCCACGCGCTGACCGTCGCGGCGGTACCCCTCATGCTCGAGCACTCCGGGGGCGGCAGCGTCATCAACATCACCTCCACCATGGGCAGGCTGGCCGGACGCGGCTTCGCCGCCTACGGCACCGCCAAGGCCGCACTGTCCCACTACACCCGGCTGACCGCCCTGGACCTGTGCCCACGCATCCGGGTCAATGCGATCGCACCGGGATCGATCCTCACCTCCGCGCTGGACGTCGTCGCGTCCAACGACGAGTTGCGCGCGCCGATGGAGAAGGCCACGCCCATGCGCCGACTCGGTGATCCCGTCGACATCGCCGCTGCCGCAGTCTATTTGGCGTCTGACGCGGGTAGCTTCCTGACCGGCAAGACGCTGGAGGTCGATGGCGGCCTCACCTACCCCAACCTCGACATCCCCGTCCCGGATTTGTGACCCCCGACCGCTAAGGAGCCCGCCATGGGAATCCCCGTCGTTCAACTGGGCACCGGCAATGTCGGCGTCCACGCGCTGCGAGCGCTCATCACCAACCCCGAGTTCGAGCTCAGGGGCGTCTGGGTGTCCTCGGACGCCAAGGCCGGCAAGGACGCGGCGGAGCTTGCCGGGCTTCCCGATTCGACCGGCGTGTTGGCCAGCACCGACCTGGACGCTGTGCTCGCCACCGGACCGCAGTGCGCCGTCTACAACGCGCTCGCAGACAACCGGTTGCCCGAGGCGCTGGAGGACTATCGGCGCGTCCTGGCCGCCGGCATCAACATCGTGGGGAGCGGCCCGGTCTTCTTGCAGTATCCGTGGCAGGTGATTCCCGAGGAGCTGATCAAACCCATCGAAGACGCTGCGCGCGAAGGGAATTCGAGCGTGTACGTCAACGGGATCGATCCCGGCTTCGCCAACGACCTGCTGCCGCTGGCGCTGGCCGGCACCTGTCAGAACATCCAGCAGATTCGCTGCATGGAGATCGTCGACTACGCCACCTATGACAGCGCCGCGGTCATGTTCGACGTGATGGGCTTCGGGAAGCCGCTGGACGACATCCCCATGCTGCTGCAGCCCGGCGTGCTCAGCCTCGCCTGGGGATCGGTGGTTCGCCAGCTGGCGGCCGGCCTGGGGATTTCGCTCGACTCGGTCGCGCAGGAGTACGTGCGCGTGCCGGCGCCGGAGGACTTCGACATCGCGTCCGGGCACATCCCCAAAGGCAGCGCCGCGGCGCTGCGGTTCGAGGTGTTCGGCCTGGTCAACGGCGACCCCGTCGTCGTCCTCGAACACGTCACCCGGCTGCGCGAGGATCTGTGCCCGGACTGGCCGCAGCCCGCCCAGCACGGCGGGTCCTACCGCATCGAGATCACCGGCGAACCCTCCTACGCGATGGATGTCTGCCTGAGCAGCCGCAAGGGTGACCACAACCACGCCGGGCTGGTGGCCACCGCGATGCGGGTGGTCAACGCGATCCCCGCGGTGGTGGCCGCCCCGCCGGGGATCGTGACGACGCTGGACCTGCCCCTGATCACCGGCAAGGGCCTTTACCTGCCGGGCTGATCGGGCGGCGCGGCATGAAGCGCGCCTTCGAACCGCTCCTGCCCGAATGGTGGGTGGCCTCCGGGTCCGCCTGGAGTCTTCGGCTAACCTCACTTTCTTATTCGGACGTGTGAATCGAGGGGCCGACACTTGACGCGGAGCAGCCAGGACTCGCTGAAAAGCAGTTGGTATCTGCTCGGCCCTGCCTTCGTCGCCGCGATCGCCTATGTCGATCCGGGAAACGTCGCGGCCAACGTCAGCTCCGGCGCGAAGTTCGGTTACCTGCTGCTGTGGGTCATCGTGGTGGCCAATGCGCTGGCCGGGCTGGTGCAGTACCTGTCCGCCAAGCTCGGCCTGGTCACCGGCCGGTCGTTACCCGCGGCCATCGGCAAGCGAATGAGTCGTCCGGTCCGGCTGGTCTACTGGGTCCAGGCCGAGCTGGTGGCGATCGCTACCGATATGGCCGAAATCGTCGGCGGGGCAATCGCTTTGCGGATCCTGTTCGATTTGCCGCTGCTGGCCGGCGGCGTCATCACCGGGGTGGTCTCCCTGCTGTTGCTGGCGATCCAGGACCGGCGCGGGCAGATCATCTTCGAGCGCGTCATCACCGGACTGCTGCTCGTCATCGCCATCGGCTTCGCGGCCAGCTTCTTCGTGAAGACGCCTCCGCCGGACGCCGTGCTGGGCGGGCTGTTGCCGAGATTCCAGGGCACCGAAAGCGTGCTGCTGGCAGCCGCCATCCTGGGCGCCACCGTGATGCCGCACGCCGTGTACATGCATTCCGGGCTGGTCCTCGATCGACACGGGCATCCCGCTGAGGGCGCCGAGCGACGCCTGCTGCTGCGGGTCACCCGGCTGGATGTCGTCCTGGCGATGGCCGTCGCGGGAACGGTGAACGCGGCGATGCTGCTGGTCGCCGCGATCAACCTGCAGCACCGCGACATCAACGCGTCCATCGAGGGCGCCTACTCCGCGATTCACCACACCCTCGGCGCGGCCATCGCGGTGCTGTTCGCGATCGGGTTGCTGGCGTCCGGGCTGGCGTCGTCGTCGGTGGGCGCCTACGCCGGCGCCATGATCATGCAGGGGCTGCTGCACCGCAGGATCCCGATGCTGGTGCGCCGGGTGGTGACCATATGTCCGGCGCTGGTGATCCTCGCGGTCGGGTTCGACCCCACCCGGGCGCTGGTGCTGTCCCAGGTGGTGCTGTCGTTCGGGATACCGTTTGCGGTTCTTCCGCTGGTGAAGCTGACCAGCGACCGCGATCTGATGGGCAGCGACACCAATCATCCCGTCACGACGGTTGTTGGCTGGGCGGTCGGCGTAATGATTAGTCTGCTTAACGTGATGCTCATCTGGCTGACGGTGACCGGCTAAATGCCGGCCCGCCGGCACGCCTACTTCGCATACGGGTCGAACCTGTGCGCCAGGCAGATGGCGCTGCGGTGTCCGGACGCCGCCGATCCGCGGCCGGCGGTGCTGTCCGATCACGACTGGCTGATCAACCAGCGCGGCGTGGCCACGGTCGAACCGTGCGCCGGCACTCAGGTACATGGCGTGGTCTGGCAGATCTCCGATGGCGACCTCGCGACGCTGGACAGCGCCGAGGGTGTGCCGGTGCGCTACCGGCGAGACCGGCTGACCGTGCACACCGACGGCGGGCCGTCGCCGGCCTGGGTGTACATCGACCATCGCGTGACACCGGGCCCGCCCCGACCGGGCTACCTGCCCAAGATCATCGACGGCGCCGTGCAGCACGGGTTGCCGCAGCGCTGGATCGACTTCTTGCGGCGCTGGGACCCCTCGCACTGGCCTCGCCGGATGCCGGCGTCGGGCGCTGCGCCGCAATCGCTTTCAGCGCTGCTGAGCGAGCCCGGCGTCAGCGAGGACAGCCAATTACGTTCGCGTTTCGGCTTTCTGGCCATCCACGGCGGCGGGCTGGAAGAAATGACCGACGTGATCGCCGAACGTGCCGCCGACGCCGCACACGCCTCGGTGTACGTGCTGCGTCATCCCGACCGCTACCCGCACCACCTGCCCTCGGCCCTGTTCGACCCGGCCGAGTCGCCCCGGCTCGCGGAATTCCTCGACCACGTCGACGTTGCGGTGTCGCTGCACGGCTACGGCCGCATCGGGCGCAGCACACAATTGCTGGCCGGCGGCCGCAACCGCGCGCTGGCCGCACACCTGGCCCGGCACATTCAGTTGACCGGCTACCGGGTGATCACCGACCTCGAGGACATCCCGCCGGAGTTGCGCGGTCTGCATCCGGGCAACCCGGTCAACCGGGTGCGCGACGGCGGGACGCAGCTGGAACTGTCTCCCCGCGTGCGCGGTCTGAGCCCGCGCAGCCCGCTGCCCGGCGACGACGGCCTGTCGCCGGTGACGACGGCGCTGATCGAAGCATTGGCGGAAGCGGCACGTTGTTGGTAATTGTCCTCATCTGTTGAACGGAGTTGTTGGTGGCCAAGGAATTTCGCTTCGGAATGAGCATGCGATTCATCAAGTCGCGCGCAGCTTTCGTCGACAAGGTTAAGCAGGCAGAAGACATCGGATTCGATGTGCTTTGCGTGCCAGACCATCTCGGCGCGGTTGCCCCGATTCCGGCACTGACCGCGGCCGCCATGGTCACCGACAAACTCAAGCTGAGCATGTATGTGCTCAACGCCGCCTTCTACAAGCCCGCCCTGCTCAGCCGGGACCTGGGCGACCTGGACAAGCTCAGTAACGGCCGCCTCGAAATCGGGCTCGGCACCGGGTATGTCAAGGAGGAGTTCGACGCCGCAGAGCTCCCCTACCCCAGTGCCGGCGCCCGGGTGGACTACCTCGACCACATGACCAAGTATCTGAAGGAGCATCACCCGACGACACCGATCCTCATCGCCGGCAACGGCGACCGGGTGCTGACCATCGCCGCCCAGCACGCCGACATCATCGGGCTGACCGGTTCGAGGGTGAAAGAGGCCGACGACCCGCTGACCGAACGCGTCGAGTTCGTCCGCAACGCCGCCGGCGACCGATTCGACGCGCTCGAATTGAACCTCGCAGTCACGGCGGTCCCGGTCGAGGGCGAGAGCCTGCCCGACCTGACGATGACCCGTCGCTACGCGGCCGGGTTGTCCGACGAGGAGATCCTGGCCATGCACTCCGTGCTGACGGGCTCACCCCGCGAGATGGCCGACACGCTGCTGGAGTACCGGGAGAAGTACGGAGTCACGTTCATCACCGTCCAGGACAACCACGTCGACAACTTTGCAAAGGTCATCGCGGAACTGCGCTGACTGGTCGGCTGCGGCCGCCGCGCGGTGACCCGGAGCAGTCAGGAGGCGTTGGTCCCCCCGTAAGTGGCCTTAGGGCCCTTCGGCGCGCCCGCAGACGGCGACCACACTCGGGAGATGACTCAAAGCGATTGGGGGCGGCCGCTGGGGCAACGGCTGGCTTCGCTGCGCGGCGATTCGAGACTGTTCGACGATCGTGTTGACGCCGGACGAGCGCTGGGCAGAAGCCTGGAATCGTTGCGCGGTCACGGTGTTGTGGTGCTGGGCCTCCCACGCGGCGGTGTGCCGGTGGCCTTCGAGGTCGCCAAGGCCCTCCATGCCCCGCTCGATGTACTGGTGGTGCGCAAGCTCGGGGTCCCGTTCCAGCCCGAATTGGCCTTCGGGGCGATCGGCGAGGGCGGGGTGCGGGTGATCAACGACGCCGTGGTGCGGGAGGCCCGGTTGTCCGCGGACGAGATTGCCGCCGTCGAGGCGAAGCAGCGGGCCGAGTTGGCTCGTCGCTCGGAACGGTTCCGCAGCGGGCATGACCGGATCCCGTTGGCGGGACGCACCGCGGTGATCGTCGATGACGGCGTCGCGACCGGCGCGACGGCCAGAGCCGCCTGCGAGGTGGCCCGCGCCCAGGGGGCAAGCAGGGTTGTGCTGGCCGTTCCGATCGGCGGACGCGATGTCTTCGAACGATTCGCCGGGTACGCCGACGACGTGGTTTGTTTGCATACGCCCGAGTTCTTCTTCGCCGTTGGGCAGGGCTACCGCAACTTCACCCAGACGTCCGACGACGAGGTGGTCGCGCTCCTCGGTCGCGCCCGCGACGGTTCTCGCGGGCCGGTCGGCGACGCCGCCGCGGCCGACCCGCCCCTACGCGACGAGGAAGTGAGGGTGAGCGCCGGTTCGGCGTCGGTGGCCGGACATCTGACGATTCCCGAACATCCGGTCGGCGTGGTGCTGTTCGCGCACGGCAGTGGGAGCAGCCGGCACAGCCCCCGCAATCGCTACGTGGCCGACGTGTTGAACGACGCGGGCCTGGCGACGCTGCTGTTCGACCTGCTCACCCCGGAAGAGGAACGAAATCGCGCCAATGTGTTCGACATTGAGCTGTTGGCGCGCCGACTGGTCGATGTCACCGGCTGGCTGAGCCGCCAGGAAGACACCGCCGCGTTGCCGGTCGGCTACTTCGGCGCCAGCACCGGCGCGGGCGCTGCCCTGGTCGCCGCCACCGACCCGCGCGTGAACGTCGCGGCGGTGGTGTCCCGGGGCGGACGGCCCGATCTCGCGGGTCCGTTCCTGGCCAGGGTGCACGCGCCGACGCTGCTGATCGTGGGCGGCAACGACGAAATGGTGCTGGAGCTGAATCGGCAAGCGCGAGCCGCGATCCCCGGCAAGTGCGAACTCGCCGTCGTGCCGGGCGCCACCCACCTCTTCGAAGAACCTGGGACGCTCGAGCGAGCCGCGATGCTGGCCCGCGATTGGTTCATCGACCACCTGAGCCCGGCAGCTCTCACCGCGAATCCGTAGCAACGGCTTTGATGTCTAGCTAGGCGGCACGTGCTCCCCGGCCCGCGGGCACTCGTCGGGTAGGTGGATCAGTACCGCGTCGTCATCGGCCGGCGCGGCCTGGCCGCGGCGATTCGCGGTCAGGTAGAGCCATCCCGGTCCGATGGTTTGTTTGCAGCGGGCGCATTGTGGGTCTGCGGCCATTGCATGCTCCCTTCCGGAGTCACGATCCCGGTCGTCATTCTCCGCGCCTTCGGCAGTCCTGGGCTGTGTTTGACGAAATCGGTTGCCGCGTAGTGTTATTCCGGACATTGCCGGCGCCCGCGCCGACCAGAGGGCCTCGCGAGTTGGGTAAAGCCATGGAATCGCAATCTGACACAGGGCGGCCCACTGCCAGGCCGAACCCACCCGACAAAAGTGAACTTAAGACATGACTTTCGACTCTCGCCGGCAATGGGTCAGCCGCGCAGACTGCAGAGCATGACCACATCTGACGACACCGCCCAAACCTGGCGCGACGTGGCCGACCAGCTCACCGCTGCGCAGATCGCTCAGCTCGAACGCCTCGAACGCGACGAACCGCAGACGCTGCTGGACATGGCGCGGCAATGGGCCGCCAAGAACGTGTCCGCGGGGATGCCATTCGACACCATCGCGCCCCCCGACGGTGCGGTTCGCACCTTCGACTGGCAGCTCGACAGGAACTGGTTTCGCGACTTTGAGGGGACCACACGGCGGGGCGGGCGGGCGCGCGTTCAGATCTATGGCCGACAGCAGGTCGACGGCTCGACGCGCCGGTGGATCGCCGTGCATGCCCGCCACCTGGACGCGCTGGACGGGATAGCCGCGCGCGAACTCGCCGCGGCGTTGACCGACGCGGCCGACGAGATCGAGCGGCTCGGCTGAGCAGCCTTGAGCGATCCAATTATGGTGCAACACAATAGGTATCAATCGGACAGACGACACACGGTAGGCGAATCGTGACTTTTCACTTCGAGACCGGCCCCGCTGCCGGCGAATACAGCGGCGAGGACGACAACCAGCTTCAGCCAGAGGACACCCTGATAGATCGCGGTGTGGACGACATCCTCGACGAGGGGTATTCACCACCCGAGCGGCCTTATGGGCGAGGCGCATTCGGCCCGGGCGAGACGATGGATCAACTCCTCGCGGAGGAAGAGCCGGATCCGGCAGCGCGCATCAACGTCCCGCTCGACGACGCCGAGCAACAACGCTCTGATGCATCCGAGCGCGAGTGCGAATTCCCTGAGCGGCGCGAGGTGGGCCGCGCCCGAGCCGGCCGCCTGGTAGCGCCGGACGAGGGATTCGGCGGGGACTACGAGGATGAACTGCTCGCCTCGGACGTCGGGCTCGACGGGGGCGCGGCGTCCGCCGAGGAAGCCGCGATGCACGTCATCGAGGACGAGGACTGACCGAACCGGGACCCTCGGCGACGACATTGCCGGCTGGAACCCAACCGCGTTGAGCAACCGCTACCGTGGGCGAAGGCATGGAAGGGCAATTGTCGCCATGAGTGGACCGGCTACACTCACGGCGCAGGACGCTGGATGCACCTTCTGAACGCCTTCATGGACGCGACCCGGGTGCGGTCAGGTGTCCGCAGACGGCCCGCCCTCGTAGCTCAGGGGATAGAGCACGGCTCTCCTAAAGCCGGTGTCGCAGGTTCGAATCCTGCCGGGGGCACGTCACGGCAAGGTTTCTTCGAGTGGGCAACTGAATCCATCGTTTATTCATCGTTTATGGTCCGCTCAAGCATGTCTGCGACTGCGGTGTGGACACGGCCGCGCGCCATGTAGCGGTCTTGAGTCATAGAGATGCGGGTATGGCCGAGATGGTCGGCGCCGATCCGAGCCGATAGACCCGCATCGTCGATCAACGTCGCCAGCGACTTCCGGAAACTGTGCGACGTGGCATCGGGCACGCCGAGCTCCTGGCGCACCGCTCGCCATCGGGCCCGGAAGTTGTCCGGATCGCGCCATGTGCCGGCCGTCGACGGGAACACCACCACTTGCTGGCCGAGGTACGGAAGCGTGCGGCGCGCGGACAGTACCGTTACCGCGAAGCTGGGCAGCGGTAAGGTGCGGTACCCAGCGGCCGTTTTGGTCTCGTCCAGCCGAATCAACCCCTTACCCTTGGCCCTGATGACCTTGCCCGTGATGGTCAGCGTGGCTGCTGCCTCGTCGAAGTTGCCCCACTCCAGGCCGAGCAACTCTGAGATCCGAAGTCCGGTGGCAATGAAAAGCGTGATCGGGTCGACGAGGTCATTCCGCTGGCATGCCTCCGACGCGCGCAGTTGACCGAGCAGGCCGCGTAGTTCGTCCGCTGTTAGCGCGCTGGCGCCTTTCGGCCTGGACTTCGACCGCATCGGCGATACGTCGCGCACCGGGTTGGCAGCGATCACGTTGGCCATCACCGCTAAATGCAGACCGCCCTTCAGGATCGTCTTTGACTGCACAGCCAAGACGTCGCCGTGGGCCCGCCGCATCGACCGAATGGCTGCATCCAGGCGCGCAGGAGTCGCTTCCCCGACACGTACACCGGCGACGATTTTGGAGAGCAGCTTGGCGCAGTACCTGTAAGTGTCGATAGTCCGGATGGATCTGCCGTCCTCTTCCAGGCGGTCAATGTGCTGATCGACAAGCGCGGCGATCCGGGTGTCAAGGGTAATTTCGCTGCGGCCGGCGGCCCGACGTTGCGCCAGCGCTTCGACGAGAACGTCTTCGGCAAGCTTGCCGTGCGCGTCATGCTCATCGGACGGACCGCGACGCTCGACGATGCGTGTCACGCCGTCGGAGTCACGAAATCGTGTGCGTGCCAACCAGACTCCCCCGCCTAGGTATATGCGGGCGATTCTTCCGTGCGCGCCGATCCGCAACGGCGGCCTACCCGCCATCTTCACCCTTCAGTTGCGAGAGTTGCTTCGTAACCCAGTCGAGCTGACTTTGCAATTGCATGGCGTACTGCGTATCACTACGGGCCGGGCTGCTGTCGAGATCGCCGAGTAGCCGCCGCCGCCGCCATTCCAACTCGTCGATCTGCCGGGCCCGGCGTAGCGGCTCGACATTGTCCAGATATTCGGTGGAGTAGTCGTCGCCAACTTCGCCCGAGAATCCCTGTATCGCAACAAGTTTCGGCCTGGACTCTTCTGGGCGCGCGTCGATAAATTCGTCATAAGGCGGTGGGTACAGCAACATAATCGGCGCCGTGTCCAGAGCGCGCGCCAAGATAACAAGCTCAGCCGTAGTGACGTACCGCCGGCGCCCATTCTCCAAGTCCGCGATCACCGAACGACTGACGTGATAACCGAGCTCTGCGGTGCGATTGGCGAGCCATTGCGCTGACCGGGTGCCGCGAAGCCGACGCACCTCCTCGCTGACCCGGTGCGCCTGTTCTTCGCTCCAGTCTCTCGGCTCCCAGTTCTGTGGCATGACACGCAGCATACCGCGAAGTTGTGGGAATATCTGCGACATCCGCTACACTGCCGATAACTACGCAGCAACAACAAATATTGCGTAGATACACGCAAGGAGAGCTGATGGAAGACGATGTCTGGCTCACGCGGCCCGAACTGTCGAGCCGCCAGAAACTGCCGCAAGCCACCTTGGCGCAGTGGGCTTCTCAGGGCAAAGGGCCCAAGTACGCAAAGTTCGGCCGTCACGTGCGGTACCGGCTGGCGGACGTCATCGCTTGGGAGAACGCGAACACAGTGCAGCGCACGGATGACCCGCGCGGTGTGGCGTAACGCCCACGGTGACCGTCGCAGGCTCATGAGTTGGCAGATGACCAACGAGATACGCCAGGCACGACTGGGCGGCCGGCTTCCCGGCATCAATTTCACAGAGTTCGCCGTGCTGTTCATCCTGGCCGATACCTGCCGGGGCGAGGCCCGCAACGCGTCGATAAGCATGTCCGAACTGGCGAAGCTAAGCGGCCAGGAGCGTACCTCAATGTGGCGCGCCATCAACAAACTCGCGCGGTTGCGCTACATCGAAAAGCTTAGCCGTGGTAATCACTTTCAGGCGTCCCGCTACGAAGTGCTGCCCGGTGGTGCACGTTGCGCTGATGCAACGTGCACTGAAGCCCACCGAGGAGAGCACGTTGCACTCCAGACAGAGCACGTTGCGATTGACGCCAGTGCACGTTGCGCTGATGCAACACATCCCTTCATTCCCTCTAGAAATCCCGAGGGGGTGTCACTTACGTCGGGTACGCCACCGGATCGGCAGGCGGGCGATCCCATCTCCACACCATTTCCGCCATCTACGAACGTCAAACGGCCGCGCTGCGCACGGCACGCCCACATCATCGACGACGCCGACGTCCCGCGATGTCCAGACTGCCGCGATGCCCGCCTCGCCAACGAAGCCCGGATCAACGACGCGGTTCAGCGCGAGAGAGAGCAACGCGAAGCCGAGTACGCCCGGATCCAGGCATGCCCCGACTGCCGCGGTACGCACTGGCTGCTGGACGACAACGACAACGCCGAGAGATGCGCACACCAAAAGCTCAACACAGGAGTCGCCTGATGAAACAGCAAAACCACATCATATTGCGCGCGTATCTCGACACCAATGCACTCGCAAGGCCGTGCTCGACATGCCATGCCGAGGTCAACGAGTGGTGCATGACACCTGACGACCGCGTGCGCAAGGTGCCATGTGTCGCACGCGCCGTCACGGGCGGGACCATCGCCGAATCGGCCGAAACTGACGCCCGGGACTTCACCGAGCCAAGTCACCCATTTGACTATCGCAACCACCAACCCCAGAAGGACAGCGCATGACCGTCAACCCCGAGCCAATCGAGCTGCCCTTCCACTGGGTTATCGACCAGTCCCGCGCATGGCGCCTCGTTGCTTCCATCCTCGAGCACGACGGAGCGCTATTCGCATCCGTTGTTGCCGAGGCCCGCAACGACGGGCCGGAGGCAGTCAACAAGCTGCGAGCCGCTCTCGCCCGCAACCTCGTCCTCCGAGTCAGGATGGCCGTCGGCCTGCGCCCTAGACGAGCTTGTCACCGCCGAGCTGACAGCTGCACTCAATGAGCAAGAACATGAGGAGTCTG
Organism: Mycobacterium sp. E3251; assembly: GCF_001666835.1. Taxonomy (GTDB): domain Bacteria; phylum Actinomycetota; class Actinomycetes; order Mycobacteriales; family Mycobacteriaceae; genus Mycobacterium. The sequence goes on from NZ_LZJF01000051.1 coordinate 54,749, forward strand.
GCGGATGAGGCTGACGCGCCGAGATTTTCGCGCGCGGGTCCAGGTTGCCGCAGATAGGCGAATCCTGATCAGCTACGGGCTCGTTACCTTCGAGTGCACTGCTGATGAAGCGCTTGACCTCGGTACCGCGCTCGCTGACGCCGTTGCGCAAAACCGTCGTGGAGCAAGTAGCCGATGATGGACCTTCACGGGGATGACCTCGAGGCCGCTTACTTCCTCGCGCACAGGTTCGTCGACCCGATGAAAGCGGCCGGCCGGCCCGTGAATCGGCTGATCGAGTCGTTCTGCCGAAAGGTGGACTTGTGCTGGGAGATGTCCGCTAACGGACCTGAAATTCAGGATGGCAGAGCACAATCCGAGGCGTCATACAACACCGCCGAAGCGGCATCTAAGTTGGCTGTCACCGATGCCCACGTGCGACGACTGGCGCGTAACGGTGACATCGAAGCCCAAAAGCATGGGCGCGACTGGCTCATCCCGGAACGCTCGATAGACGACTACTCGGAGAGGCGAAGGAATGGCCGAACAGCTTGACCCGGCTGTCGAGCAGCAGCTCGCGGATCTATCGGACGACGACTGGCGTTCACTATCGGCGCGAGTACGGCCACCGACATCTAGCGAGCAACTGAAAACGGTTGCATCACAGATGCTTTCAGAATCTCAGCTTCAGTCGTTCATGGCGATCGCCGACCCGCGCAAGTTCGCCGGAGCTAACGGCGATGTTGACGAGGGCAAGGTCAAAAGTTATCTCGACGCGTTCTTCGGCGCTGGCCAGCCGCCAAACGGACAGGCACCGGATTACGGCCAGGGAAGCGCACTGGGCGGCCCCGTCAGCCTGCCGGGAAACGAAGCTCGTGCCGCGCTCAAGAAGCGGCACGGCGTGGGGGCGGAAGGCCCACACAATCCCGGTCGGCATAGCCCCGTCGACTTCGGCGCTGGCGGCCACGCCGCCCTTCACAAGCGCCACGGCGTCAACCGCATCCAGCAGTAAGGGAGATTCCAACAACATGGCCGCCACCAAAAACCTCACCAATAGAACGGTGCACGTGCACGACAAGGACGGCAACGTCCACATGATCCCACCCGGCAGCCCATTCCCCGAATGGGCGACACCCCAGATCAAGTCGCAGCCGCTGGTAACGCAGTACGTGAACCGGCCGCTCGATCCCGACCTCGACGTTGAAGCGCTGGCGGGCGCCAATGCGGGTAAACCCATCGACCCGCGGAGCCGCCCGCGAGGAATAACGGTCACCGGAATGGCCGGCTTCGGCACACCGATTCACCTCGACAGGTCGACACCGCAACAACCCAACGTCTACGACCTCGACGACGAAAACCGCGAAGCTCGATACCAGGACGAACTCGCCGCGCTCAAGGCGAAATACCGTCGCCCAACGCAAGAAGAGCAAGCACGCGCCACAACCGAGGCAGCCCGACGGGCCTCCGAACCCCACAAATTCGATTCCCTGCTCTGGGGCCCAGCCGAAGCCGAGCGCAAACGCCAAGCGGAAGCGGCACGTTGCAAAGCAATTGACGAGTGAATAAGGGCGACCTCCGACCACCCGCGCCGCGCGCCGGTCGCCAGTGGAAGCGCGCGCTGACGACCATCTCCGAGCCGCCGCCGGCCACCTCCGACGCAGGTCAGCACACCGCGATGCTGCCGCACCCATGGGCACCACTCCCCGACACGGCGGACACCGGGACGCTCTGTGGCTCGAGAACGGCTGATCGACGGAGTAACTTCCCCGCTCGCGAGTATCGACTGGCTCGCCGACAATCTCCGACATGACCATCGCGACTCCGCTCAATCAACGTCAAATGGAAGTCCTGCGTTGGATTAAAGAAGGTTGCCCGGACGGTCGATGGACGGACTTCACGTTCAAGACAACGGCGAACGCCCTTGCCTCGCGGCGCCTGGTGAGGGTCTCGAAGCGAGGCGGCGTATGGAGTTCAGCCGTTTTGCCTGCTGGGGAGTATTACCTGACCCATAGCCAGTATCCACCTGGCCATTGGGCCAAGCGGCGCCGCGGGCAGCAGGCGGATCCCGACTCGCCAGTTCGCCCGGCGGTCGTTGCTCTACACCCGGTCAAGCCACTTTCCCCAGACGCGTCGGCGAGCCGACCCAAGAAACAGGCGTCACCCAATGGTTTGACTCCGACGCGCAAGCTGGTCAAGGACATCGTTGATGCGCACGGCCTGCTTGAAATCGACACCACGGCTGACAAGACCAGTTACCGCAGCCTGGTCGGGATCATCAACCGGCGAGGAATGGCGCCGGACGGCCAAGAAGTCATCATGGTGCGCGGCAAGTCTTATCACCACATTGTCTTTCGGCTCTCGTCGGTATCGGACTGGCAGACTGAACCGCCGTCCGCAGTCCTTGCTGTCGATCGGATCGGGCGATGGCACCCAGCAGTGGCGGCGCTCCGTAGTGACAAGCGGCTCGACTCGATCGAAAAAGAGTTGCGCGGCAGGGCGTTTCGGTTGTTACATGCCCTGGCTCGTGAGGCGGAAGCCCGCGGGCACTCCGTACGCGTGCCTCGCCAAAACTATCGCGGCTATGCCCAGGAAAACACCAAACTCACTGGCGACTTGATCTTCAAGATTGGTGACATTGACTGCTCGGTGACCATCTGGCAGCCGAATGACCGAGTCGAACACACGCCGACCCGCGAAGAGGTGGAGCGCCACAAGAAATACGACTGGCCGCCCAGGCGCTATGACTACGTGCCATCCGGCCGGCTGAGTATGGCTATCGATACCACCAGCAGATTCTCTTCGAAAGAGTCCTGGACTGAAACAAAGACGCTATCGCTGGAGAACCGGCTGCCGGACGTGATGATGGCCTTCGAGCGGTGGGCCGTCATCGACGCCGAGGGTAAGGAAGCCGAACGGCGTGCCGAGATCGAGCGGAGAGAACGCGAGGCACGCGAAGACGAACTTGCCCGCGAGGCTTATATGTCGCACGCGCTCGCGGATCGGCTCAAGGCAGACCTCAACGAGTGGGAGCTAGCGGCACGGCTACGTCACTACTTGGCAGAGATGGCAACGAGGGTCGAGCAGATCGTCGACGCTGACGATCGCGCCGCGGCGACCAACTGGCTGATCTGGTGTCAGGACTACACGGCAAAGCTCGACCCGTTCGTAAAGCCCATCCGCAGCCCGAGGGTAGATGAGCCGGGCTACTCCGAGATGCAACAGTTCCGCAAGCGGCTCGGGTTTTATCGTGGCTTCTCGTAACGCTAGGTGGTCTGCTCTAGAGGTGGCTGGCTAGACATATCCGCTTGGTATGCCGGCGTTTTTGTCGCAGCCGCACAGCTGACGATCGGCCAGCCAACACGCGAACAAAGGCGAGCCTATTTAGACTCCATCGCCCGTGAGGTCGTAATCCAGGGCAACTGTCGATCGGTAGATCTCAACTGCGCTCTTCTTGCCGAGGAGGACGACCTCGCGCGCCAAGGGCTTCTGCATGTCAATGACTTTCATGCCACCGTCAACTTCGGCGACGGCTTCGATACGGTGAAAAGCATCCCCGTACACCTCCGCGAACGACGCTAGCGCCCGGAGCTTCATGGCCGCGTCGTCAAGATGGTGTCCGTGCGGGTCGATGATCGATGCGACGATCTGCCCACCAATCTCATTGAAGAACACAAAGTCGGGGTGCATCGAGCGCCAGTTGCCTGTGGTCTCGTCACGGTAGGCGATACCCAGTGAGTCGACGGCAGCCCGCGACGGATTCCTGTACCACGCGCGCACATTCGGGCGTGCGAGCTCCGCGTGCACTATCTTGCGTTCCCAACTGTTGAGGGATGTCAGCGGGAACTGGCCCTCCTGGTCACACATCAGATGCAGTGGGGCCAGCGGTGCTGCCACGATTTGGTTGCCATCTTCGACCGAAAAGCCCTCGATCCGCGTGCGCGGTGGACGCAGAGTGCCTAGTTGCGGATCAGTGGCCAAGGCGCGAATGTCCTCGTACTCCTGCTGGCGCACGTCCGGCAACTCCTTGAGCGCTACGCGGTGCTGAGCGAACAGCTTGGCGGTGAGTTCGGTCGCTTCGACGTCGACCTTGTCACGCACCTCCTTGACGGTTGCGAGCGCAGCGGCGCGCACGTATGCCTCGCGTAGACCGTCGTCATCCGCGCCGGGGTCATCGGGTCCGGCGAGATAGTTGACATACGATTGGGAAATATCGGCGCCGAACGCTTTCTTGGCTGCCTCGAAACCGGTGAGAATCGCACGGTCGTCGGCAAACTCGACGAACTCAGTGTACGTCAGCCCCGTTTTTCCGAAGCGGCCGGCGATCTCCTGGACGTGGACGTCCCACACTTCCTGGATAGCGGAGTCGAGTTGATTCTTGTAGCGAGTAGCGTACGCATCAAGAATGCGGTGGAGTTCCTCTTCAATTGCGCTAAGCGCGCCCGGGCGCACGCCGTCGGCGGATAGCGCCTGCGCGAGTGCGACGAGACGCTTCACCGGACGCGCGCCTCGCTGGGGCAGCGTCTGGGTGGGGAGCGCCCCCCACCGTTCCCAAACCCTTTCAGGAACAGCGGGGTTCGGTAGCAGCTCCTTGCCGTCGAGGACGGTCTTCTTAGTCGAGCCCGGCATGTCCTCCAACTCGCCGGTGAGAAATCGGACGACCTTGACAGCGGTGGTGCGGTCGAAGAACGGCAGGATGCAGTCGACGCTGTTCAATCGTTCGTCACCTGGAACACGCCGCGCAAGCGGGCTGCGCACCATGCGCCCGAGCAGCTGCGTGATGTGGGTATTGTCCTTCGCCGGGCGAAACGAGACCAGAACCTCAGCCCGTGGGCAATCCCATCCGGTAGAGATGGCATCCTTTGCGACGAGGACGCGTACCTCGGTATCGTCCTGCACACGCTGAGGTTCGATCCAGTCGACTTCCCACGCGCCGAATTTCTGCGTTGAGTGGTCCCCGAGCACATGGCGCACGGACGATCCCTTCAGATCCGGGTACTCCGCGAAAATCGTGTCGATGGCGACGCCAACGTCGTCGGGGTCCGGCGTGTTGGGAGTTTGAATGACCAGCAGCGGTTGCACGGTCTCCAACAGCCCTTGTGATTGCCCGTAAGCCAGCCACCGCTCGGTGGAATCTTTAAGCTTCCGAGCCGCGCGGCGCACAAGAACCGAGTCGAAGTTACCGGCTTCGTGGGGTATGTCGAGGACAAGCGTGTCCTTGACCAGGCCGGACTCCTGTACGCGGCCCGGGTCGACTAGGACCGACGGCAGCCCGCGTCGATTCTTGGTCGCCTCAGCCTCTTTCATCGCCGCGTCAAAGTGCTCGATGGTCGCCGAGATACCCCACACGATCGGAATGGGTGGTCGTACTTTGGTGCCATTGACGAGACGACGCACGATTGTCGGTTTGTCGGACGTTGTTCGCGAGTTGAAACCGCGATGGGCTTCGTCTAGCACGAGATGCAGCGTTAGGTCGTCGTCCTCGATAGTGTTGGCGAGTGTTTCCCAAATGGTCCACCCCTGCATGTCCGGCGGAGCGATCGCTGCGAGGCCGGTGATCTGTTCCTGGCCTTCTGTCGCGGTCTCAATGTGACCGCGGGTGAGCAGGGAGCTTTTGGTGAGTTTCTGGGTGTTAAGGAAGTACACCTTTCCTGGCTCGAGGCGCGGCTTCGCAAACGGCGGTTCGATGCGGATCAAATTGTTGTAGGTGAACTTTTCAGAGGCTTGCATGAGGCGGGTGCGCGTCTGCTCATTCAAGCTCGGGTCGTCGGAGAACCACAACACGACTGCGCCCGGGTCAGGGTCAAAGCCGAATGTCTCGCTGCCCCAGAAGAGCGCCTCAATAGCGGCGGCCGCCATCACGGTTTTTCCGGCGCCAGTAGTGGCGGTGAGCGAGAAAGACGAAATCTCGCGCTTGTCCGGATTCTTGAAATTCTCGCGCGCCCGCCGCAGGTTAGCTAGAACATCGCCTACCGCGTCCGCCTGATAGTCCTTCAGTGTGAACTTCACAGCAAGCCCCGCCCGGACTCGATTTCGAAGTTGCGAAGGTAGGCCGCGTAGAGACGTACGGGCGCCACACGTTCTGGCAGCTCTTGGGCAATGGACTCGAAGAGCCGATCTTCATCGGTCACTATGTATGCAAGGGTGACGTTTTCGTTAGCGGCTATGGATTTGAGGAAATCCTCGGTGCAGTCGAGGTCGCCGAGAACGCCGTACGTGTCAGCTACGTCCCAACCTGCAGAGATATCCTCGATGCGTCTACCTTGCGCGCCGGCACGCATCCACAGTAGAGACGCAATCTTCCCGAACTCCCGATCGCTCGCAACCCTCAAGGGTGCCTCGTAGGTGAGGATGAAGAACTCGGCGTTTTCCTCGAAGCCATCGGCCATCGGGAATTCGTCTTTGAACTTGTAATCCCCAGCGATTCGCTCGCCGTCCGGCGTCCTGCCGGTAATCGCAGCCCCGATACGCGGTCTGGTTATGTGATCGCAAATGCCCCACCGCTCCCAATCGGCATCCCCTGGCCGAAGCCCATCGGCTCGTAGAGTTGCTTGCTGATCGGCGGCGACTTCATTGTTGGTGACGGATATACATTGCCGACGCCCACCGTCCTGGTGGTTCAACCTCGCGACGGCATGCGCCGTCGTCCCGGAGCCAGCGAAGAAGTCCACGACGATGGCATGGCGCTTATCGCCAACGGCGAATCGAACTGCATCCTCGACGGCGTACAAAGACTTCGGAAATGGAAACTTTCGATCGGGTATTAATGACGCGAGCATCCCCGATCCGTAGTAGCCGGCGTTGTGCGATGGGCGATTCCACACCGACATGCCCGCGCGCTGCGGGCGCGATACATTTCTCAGCTGGACTACGTTGTTCTCGTCGCGGCCAACGACTTCGATTTCGCCTCGGCTGATGCGTTCCAGCTGGCCCCTGTTTAGATAGAGGATCGACCAGCGATCATTAGTCCGGTCAAAGCTGCCGACCTTTGCAGTCCCGTTCTCGACCATTTGACGCAGTGTTGCCGGTGCGAGTTGCCAGCGCTTCTCCGCCCCATTGGTGGATAGCGGCCATACTGCAACCAAACCTTCGGGTACGTCGACGTCATTTCTCGACTGTTCTAATGGGATAGGGTCGCCCACGCCGGAAATTGCGGGCCGTTCGGGGTCGACGAAGACCGGATAGAACAGATTCGGACGATCGATGCGGCGCGCATTGTTGCTGCCTTTGATGAGTCGTTCCCAGCGTACAGGCTCGTCCTCAACCTCCCGCCCGGAAGGAGGGGTCAACAAATCGTCGTCCGTCAAAGCAGGGCCAGCATCGCCAATGAAAAGAAAGCACGCGTACTCGTTTACACGAGTGAACTCTCGATTTCGCGCAACTCCACGATGGTTGATCGTAATAGTCACCATCTGCAGACGAGCTTCCGGAAACGTCTGCTCAAGCAGCAGGCCCAGCCGGTGCACTTCCTTCTCATCGATTGTTACGACCAGTACCGAGTTGTTTGGATTCAGCAATTCCTTTGCCAGGAGTAGTCGTCGTTCCATGAAAGCGAGCCATTTCGAATGACGGTAGAGATCATCACTTTCTACGTAGTCATTGTTATACTTCCAGTCCTTTGCCCCCGTGTTATACGGGGGATCAATATATATTGCGTCGACCTTACCTCGGTGAGTGAATAGCAGCGTCTCGAGCGCATGGTAATTCTCCGCATTAATTAGTATGTGATAAGGCTTATCGCCACCGCGCTCGACCTTGCCCGTCGAAACTAGACCCGGATAGATCGGATCGCGGAACTCAGCGGCCACGACGAGGTCGTGCAGGTCCGCGTCCCCGATTTCGTCGTTCCCAAGTGCCGCGAGAGACGCCGTCGCTGCGAGGCGGTCGATGTTGGCGACCCGCCACAGCTTCTCGTCGGCCTTGGTGGGGCTTTTCCCGCGTGGCGGGAGGATGCGCACCTTGTCGCCCTTTCGGATTGAGCGACCGGGGAGCTCTACCACCTCTGGGACATGCCGTTCGAAGTTGAGACCGAAGGCACGCCTGTCAGCGAGGGCCGCAACTTCCCCCTCGAGATCGCGCGCGAGCTGAGGCTCCTTCTCCTTGAGCTGGCGTAGCAGGTCGTTGAGCCTAGACACGGTTCCTCCCATCACAAAGCTACGGTGACAGCCTCGCAGGCTGCAGGACGATTCGGCAGGCTTCACCAACGCAGAGTGCGGGGTGAAGCCGGAAAATCCGTGCAGCGCGGACTGCGCCCTGCCAACATTAGGGGTTGTGACTTCCTACACGGCAGCCCAGGCCGAAGCCATCGGATGTCTCGACGAACCGCTGCAAATCATCGCTTGTGCAGGGTCCGGCAAAACGCAAGTCATCTCGCAGCGGATTGCCGCGATCTTGGCTCGGCCCGGTGTAGACCCGCGCAACGTCATCGCGTTCACGTTCACCGAGAAGGCCGCGGCAGAACTCAAGGACCGCATTCTTTCGATCGTCGACCAAGAACTCGGCGACGTCACAGGGCTAGCTGAGATGTACGTAGGGACTATGCACGGCTACGCACTAGACCTGCTACAGCGTCTCGTGCCGGAGAAGTTCAAGTTTTCGGTCCTGACCGATATCACAGCGCAGCTGTTCGTCGACCGCTACAGCGCCAAGTCCGGACTAACGTCGTGCCCGACGACCGCAAGACAGGGGAATCTGAAGCGGTACCTCAACTCGAAGTTGTACTTGCAGGTCCTGAGTGTTTTACGAGAGGACAGGATTGACGTCGGACATGTTCCGGGCGGTGTCGTGGAGTCGTTCGAAAAGTACATGAGTCTGCTAAACGATCACTCGCTCTTTGACTACACGCAGATGATCAGCAGCGCGGTCGGCTACCTCGAAGGCGATCCCTACGAGGACGACGACTATGCCCGCGTTCAGGACCACATCAAGAACGACATCAAATATGTCGTCGTTGATGAGTATCAGGACGTCAACCCGCTCCAAGAGCGGCTCGTGCGTGGGCTAGTGCGCTTTGGCGCGAACCTCTGCGTGGTCGGTGACGACGACCAGACGATCTACCAGTGGCGGGGCAGTCAGGTGTCGAACATCATCACTTTCGCTCGCCGTTATCGCAACGTCCGGCAAGTCACGCTCGACGATAACTTCCGCTCGAGCCGCGGGGTGGTCGAGCTCGGTCGCTCCGCAGCCGAGCGCATTCCCGCCACGGAACGTTTAGCGAAGAAGATGGTCGCCGCCGGCAACCAGCAATGGGACCGGGGTGACCTGCTAGCTCTGACCTTCGACGACCCCGACTCCGAGGCAACTTGGATTGTCGACCGGATTGAGCAACTGCATGGGCTCGCGTTTCACGACCGGCCCGAAGCCGAGCCGCGCGGCCTGTCATGGTCGGACTGCGCTATCCTTTTCCGGTCCGTTGCGAAGGACTCCGGCCCTGTCGTAGAAGAGTTGCGCCGAAGGGGCATCCCGTTCATCGTCAAAGGGCTGAACAAGCTGTTCGACAGCCCCGAGATCAAGGCCGTCGTCGGCATCTTCCGATTCGTGGTCCGCGAGATCGACGCCGGATTGCTCAAGACTCTGTGGGAGCGCGCACAGATCATCCCGACTGAAGGTGACTGGGGACGCGCGCTCCGAGTACTCGAGAGTGGCCGGGATTTCGACGCCCACAAGCGCCACGCGGTCTACAACATCCAGCGGCTCTATCTCGACTTCCTCGAAGCCCTGGGCATGCGCGAAAACGCGCTACCTGGTGACGCCACTCGCGGCGAACTCGTCTTCTACCAACTGGGCAAGTTCAGCCAGGTGATCTCGGATTACGAACAGATCCACTTCACAACCGAGCCGAGGGCGAAATACGAAGGGTTCGCCAAGTGGCTCGAACATCAGGCGCCGGGGTATTACGCCGACGCGGACGCCGACATCGGTTACGCGACGCCCGACGCTGTCACGGTGGCAACCGTGCACCAGTCCAAGGGACTTCAGTGGCCGGCGGTGTTCCTCCCGGCGATGCGCAGGAACCGATTTCCGTCTCGGGTGATTGGCGGCGTCACGCTGCGGCATGTCATCCCGGACGAGGCGATCGACGACCCCGCACGGTACAGGGGCACGGTCGAGGACGAAACACGCCTGCTCTACGTCGCGGTCACCCGCGCCCAGAAGTATCTGTACGTGTCGTTCGCGCCGATCGCAGACAACCAGCAACAGCGTCACCGATCCGAATTCTTCGACCACATCGCGGCCCAGCAGTGGGTTTCGACCGCCTCGTCGCCGGTAAATGGTGGCCGGCTTCCACCCCAGCCTCTACAGGAGACCCCGCAAGTCACCCTGTCTTTCTCCGAACTGAAGTACTTGTTCGAGTGCGCATATCAGTTCAAGTTGCGGTTCCTATACGGTTTCAACGCTCCGATCCACGAAGCCCTCGGCTATGGCAAGGGCCTGCACGACGCGCTGTCGGAAATCCACAAGCGGGCACTCGAGGGCGACCTCATCTCGAAAGACTCGGCCCCGGCGCTGATCGACCGACACCTAAACGCGCCGTTCGCGTACCCGGCCCTGCGGGAGCAGTTGCGGGCGGCCGGCGTCAAGGCGATCGAGCGCTACTTCGACACGCACGGCGAGGAAATCGCGAACACTGAGTTCTCCGAGAAACAGATTCAAGTGCACGTCGCTCCTGGTATCACGGTCGACGGCCGGATCGACCTGATCCGACACCTTGACACGGGCGAGGTCGCGATCGTCGACTTCAAATCCACCGAGCGCGCCCAGGCCGAAAACGTCACGCGCGACCAGCTGCACGTTTATGCCGTTGGATACCAGGAGCTCACAGGCAAGTCGGCGGATGTAATCGAAGTACTCAACCTCGATGAAAAGGGCAGAACAACACGCGAGCCGGTTAACGACCCGCTGCTGACTGCTGTTCGGGACCAGATCCGCGATGCAGGGGAATCGCTGCGAACAAACAACCTTCCACGACTGCCTGTTTGGGATGACAACACGTGCGGCTCGTGCGATCTGGTCGGGCTGTGCCGGAGACGTCCTTCAGACTGATCTCTTGCTCTATTAGGTCAGTTGGCCGCAGCGGACAACGTCGGAGGCGTGGTGCATTTGAGACCGGCGCACGGCCGTGTAGCGACTGACGCCGATGCTAGGCGCTTCCGCAGTCTTGATTCGGGCACGGCCGTATACCTTCAGTATTTCGTTGTGACGCGGGCGATTCCGAGCCGCAGGGTTACGGTCTCGGGGCGGCCAATGCTGTTTCGGAAGTAGTAACTCGCTGAGATATGGCAGAACGGCTTTCAGTCAACTTCGGAGACAGCGCGAAGTGGGATCTTCGGCAGATACTGGGCCCCTGCTGCGGATGTCTTACTTGTTTCGTTTCACAGTTGACTAGCTAGCCGGTTTGACGGTAGATCGCGGGACGCCGCTGCCCGCAAAGTCCGCAGCAGCTTCGAGTCCGGATTGCAACCAGGCATGTCGTACGGTACAGAAATGGCTGGCATCGAAGAATTGTCTGAGGCTATCGATCAATGGATGACGGTCTTATCTAGCCGACGACCCGTCTTTCATTCAGAGTTTGATTTTCAGTTCGCCCTCTGCGATGTAATCGCACGCGCAGGCGTCACCCGTATTCGGCTCGAGCGCATGGTGCAACTTCCTGACAGCCCGCGGTTCGAGGTCGACATAATGGGATGCCTCAACGGGTTACCGATGGCGTTGGAGCTGAAATACCCAAAGAAGCGGTTCTTAGGCAAGGTGAGCACGGACGGATACGACGAGCTATTCAACTTGCCTAGCTCAGGTGCTGATGATCTTGACGCCCATGCCATCTGGAAGGACGCGGCTCGCATCGAGAAGCTCATGGCGGCGGAGATTGTAGAGGCAGGCGCAGTCATCGCGTTGTCCAACTTTGAGTTCTGGGACCAACGCAAGCACAGGCAAGGAACACAAGCATACGACTTTCGGCTATGGCAGGGCCGTGAGCTTGAAGCGGGCACAGTGCTCAATTTCACCGAGCCGAAGGGGGCTCACAGTCCGGTTGAGCTCCGATACTCGTATCTTTGTGACTGGCATCCGTACAGCGACCCGCTCGCGTCTGATTTTCGGTATTTGGTCCTAGCACCCGGATCCCACGACTGACGGGGCCTTGTGCGCAGGCATGGCCGAGACCTCTCCCCCGGAGTGCCGGCGGCCACCGGGACGCACTGCAGCTCGGACTATGTACGGACTCTGGGGTTTTGGAGCTCCCCCCCTTTCCGGGAGTTCCGCGGCAGCGTGCACTCGACTGGCCTCTTGCCTTCGGCGTTTATCTGCCGCGCGAAGCGTCCGCAATGACCGGCGATACCCACCGTCGGCTCCGCGCCTCGTGGCAATCGGCGCTCGACGCCCCCAGGGGCGGGACCCCTCCCCCGGTCCAAGCCCGGCCACCGGGACGCACTGTGGCTCGGATTCTGTACGGGTCTGGTGTTTTCGCCGACTTCGCTTCCGCAGGCCGAGAGCTGTTGCCGCACAGGTCAAGTGGGCCAGTGCGACAAAAGGAGTTTATTTATCATGGCTGGTCAGGGGCTGGTACGCAAAAATCAGCTCTTATCTGAACACGCGCCAACACGGCTCCGTGTGCCAATCCCGAACCGGGAGTACCGGTCACACGGCGATTGCTGGATCGGGGGTCCAGGTGATCCGCTTAACACCGTCCTTGGGACCGTCCAGCGACGCGTCAAGCTCGATCGTGATGAGTTCGTCGCCTTCGAACGCGGGGCTCAGTTCAAGGGCGAGATATTCGAAAAGCTGTCGCTCGTGGACAGCGACGATGACCTGCCGCCTGTGTCGCTTCGATAGAATTCGCAAAAGCCCCGCGAACTGCGTGATGTGAACTTCGTCCATCGACTGCACAGGGTCGTCGAAAACGAGACAGGGGACGAGCGGTTTAACCGCCAGGTGCAACGCGATGAAGAGCGATAGCGCCGCGGTATTCAAGTTTCCCGCACTAAGCATCATCTGCGGCGATCCGCCGGTGCCTCCGGACGTGTGAACAGTCTCTAAAGTCACTTCGAGAGCAGCCCTGGATGAGGTCGGGATTCCGAACCTGGGAACGAAGTACTCGCGAGGCGCTAGCCGCATGAACACACTGCGCCACACGTCGTTCAGTGACTCCGTGAACACACGATGCACGATTTCTGCGCGCGCCTCAGACGCTGCGCGTCGTACCTCCTTCGCCACCGCCTGGCGGCGCTTCGCTTCTTTCACTCGTGAATCCCACAAAGACTTGCGTTCTGCGAGATTGGCGACAGTGTCTTTCAATTCCTCGACGCGTTTCGTGCAGTCGAGCATCTGCCTAAGCATCTCACCGGCGGTCGTATTCGCCGCCGCCAGTCTCTCTGTTTGCGCAACGCGTTCGTCTGTAATCTCAGCGAGTCTCCGCCATGCGTCCTGCAAGGGCTCATCGGGACCTGATCCAGGAGCGTTGAGTTCTTTGGCGATATTCTCGAGTTCCGCTCTTACAGCCTGCGCGTCTTGGGCGATGGATTCCAGTTCGTCAAGTGTCGCCCTAGCGTGGTGCAGTGTTGACTGCAATTCGTCGAGGTTATCGATCATCGGCTGGAGTTCCAGAAGACGTTTATGAAGACTCGCCACCGAGGCCCGCTGAGAACGGATCACACTGAGTTCTTCTTCCGTCAAGAGCTGACCTCGGATTCGCTCCAATGTCTGTCCGTCGCGTTCCAGGGCGGCTGCTGCGGCGCCGCGCTGTTCTCGAAACTGTAGAAGCTGAGCCCCTTGATTCGAAAGTTCGACGATCTTGCGATCGATATGGGCGGTGAGATGGATTGACGACGACACCTCACTGAAATCCCTGTCACATACCGGACATACGTTGTCCGAGGCATGCTCGCGTAGGGCGGCTAAACCCTCAGTGAGTGAGCCAGCCTGTTCCTGCGCTTCAGCAAGTTGAGCTTGGAGCGTATCCAAAGAAGAACGATGTTCGGCGAGTTGATTTTCCAGTCGTTTGATCTCGGCGAGGCGTTCGTTCTGGCGAGCTATAAGTCCGTCGAAATTCTGCAGTGCGTCAACGATCTCTGCCATTGCGCCATCTGACGACGGAATTCCCAGGCGGGCTGCGTCGGCATTCCACGCATCGATTGCCGGCCCGTGCTCGTGCCGCCAGCGCTCGTAAGCCGCTGACGCATCTGCGACCGCACTCCTTCCCTCCTCCAGACGCATTGCAGACGGCCTGGTCGACAAGCCCTCGATTCGGCCACCGAGTGCAGTTATCTGTCTAAGGAGAGCCGCGGCCGCAGACCGGTCTTCGCTCTCTCGGCTCGTCCGCAGCAGCTGCGCAACCTCTGGGCCGATGTCTGCGTCGTTGGACATCGGGTAGGAGTAGCCAACAGCTTCCATTGCATCGGCAAGGTGTTCCCGCGAACGCGTCAGCTCGTCTCTTGCATCCGTCAGGTCCGCGGTAGCCTTCGTCAATTCCGCGGCAGCTCGTTCTGTCTCTTTATCGGCGCTCGCGAGAGATTCAGATAACCGCTTAAGTCGACGAATGTCGTCTGCGTCGCTCAGCCCTGAGCGAAGAGCATCGAGTTGTTCCAGCCCGAGCAGTTCGTTGACGAAGCGGGCAAGCGCTGACTCCTCTTTTCCCTCTCGGTACTGATAGAGATCGAGCAGCTGGCCAAGGGACACTTGATCCAAGTAACAACGCTCGGCGTAAAACTGAGCAGTTTCTGGATCTAGGGCCGGGTTGCCTTCAATCCGGTTGCCACCGACCGTCATTCGTTCGGATGCGCGACCCCGGCCGAGCTGCTCAGAAACCGCCACGCTAATCGTCGCGAAGTCTTGTCCGTGAAACGGCAGGTGTGCGGTGTAGCGCGGGTCATGTCGACGCATGCTGCGAATCTCGCCAGTAAGCGCGAGCTCAAGCGCCGAGAGCACACTGGTCTTGCCGGCACCGTTGTGACCGTGCAGTAATACGATAGGTGCATCGAGCGGCAGGACTCGGGTGCCTTCGATTCGGCGGAAATCGGAAATCGAGATGCGGCGGAGCGGTACATCAGTCATGAATCGCTCCTCTCGTTCAACTCGCCATCTGCTGCGGCATCGATATACCTGCGCAACGATTCTCGCACTTCATCGGGGCCCACCTCGGCTGCCTCAATGAAACGCTGGTGCTCTTCGGACGCGGCTGCACCCAACCGTTCGACCACGAGAGTGAGCGGCGGTGGTCCCACTGACTGCTCTGCCGGGAGCTTTAGTGGCAGTAGTACGGCGACCGCACGGCGGATGTCCTCGGGACGAGGAGCGTTGCTGTCGATGGTGAGGACACGAGAGTGCTGTTCTAGGTTGGCCAACGTCCGCGCGTCTACCGTCTCGCCTATGAGAACCAAACTCACCGGCCGCGTCGACTCGACTTGATCGAGGGTGCGACTCAAGGCAGACAATAGCCGCAGAAGCCGGCGCTGAGAGTTGTCGGTGGTGGCCAAGACAACTAGATCATGCGATACGCCGGTGCCCTTGACTGCAGCATCGAAATCGAAAATCGAACCTGCAACGATCAGGGGCTTAGGCAGACGTTCATAGCCTGCGCCCTCAAGTACTCGCAGCACACTCTCAACAGTCGTCGCGTTCACAGTGCAGCTTCCAATACGAATGCTTCGAACAGCTCGTCGGCGGTACTGACTGAGGAGCAAACTGCCTCCAGGTCTACCTGACGGGCACCGCTCCTGCCAGTGCGACCATAGCGTGTGCCTGGTGAGCGCGTCTTTGGGTTCTGGATCGCCTCTGCCTGGGCTACTACAACTTCATCGTCTCGCATCTCAACGATTCCGGCGACTTCGAGGTTCGATAAGGCCCGTGCGTCACGTACTACAAACACTTTTGATAGTTGTGCCCCTTTCCTAACTCGCACAACACCATCCTGGGGCGTCGCCGTTTCACCGAGGTCGAGTGCCCACTCACCCTCCATATACCCTCGGCCGAGCAGCGTGTATGCCAGCGCAAAGCGCCCAAGAGCTTCGCGTGGAAAATCGGGATCTCCAACAGCTTCTGCTATCGGAGCGCCGGAAACAGCCAGGTATGCGGCGGGGTTAGGAATGCTGCCCTTTCTAAAAATCCACAATGCAAGGGTCAACGCCGATATGAAAGCTCTTATGAAAGCTTGAGGGTCGGTATCAGCTATTTCGCCCGCTGCGTCTCGAATGTCACGGATGTCTGCGTGGATCCGCGCGAAATCCGGGTCCGATAAGTTCAATTCAGTAATAAGCCGTATCAAGGCGCCCAGCTTGTCGGCCAGTGTAAATAACACCAGGGCTAGAAGAGCTGGCTTAGCGTAGGCGCCGAGCAAAGCCGATGACTGGATTTCCTCACTGTTCGCGGAATAATCGTCGCCATACGTCACCTGCAGCACGTGCTTGTTGTGATGGCTAAGCCTCTGGACGGCAAAGATAACCGCCGGCGGGGCGGCGGGCCAGCTTCGGGCCAGGTATTGGATCGCCTCGTGAAGGATTGTGTGAATATTGGCATCCTGCGCAGAAAGCCCGATAAAGAAGGCAGGCCGAGACGCGAAGAGGTGCTCAAGGTAATGTTTCATCATTCGATATGGTGGCTGTGTCGTCCAGCCAGAGATTTGCGACTTTCGCGCGATGAGTAGACTCCGGTATTGGGCCGGATCTCGGGCTGCCCTGACTGCGCAGCCGTGGAATTTCACCAACTCTGCTGGTCGACCAAGGGCAGTGAAGTCGTCTGCCTTTACCCTTACATTAAGCACTCGATCGTCACCGCACTCAAGACGATCTATCGCCGCTTCCACGAGGCCATCCCAATTTGTAGTCGCCGCCGATCGCACTACTCCTTCCAAAATTAGGATTGCGATACAGAAATGTTCTACATCGGGGGCCAAGTTCGGGTCCCCGTACGTGGAGGCCACGTCGAGTCCGGACCAAACAAGGAAGTCATCAGCTTCGCCCCGGACCCGTACGTCAAGAACCTCCGAGTAGTGGTCGATTAGACGGTTCACGATGTCATCGAGGTTCGGCCACGTGCCAACCGCCGATGTGAAGTCGATCGAGGCGAGCGTTGCGGCTGGCACCGCAGCAACCTCAAGGACCTCGTCGAGAGCCTGCCTAAAGCGACACGTCGGGTCGGCAGCAACACAACTTCTCTGGAGGAAGTCCAACATACGCGTCAGCAGTTCAGGTACACCGGGCACAACCTCACGCGAAATCCCGGAACCAAGCCATAACAGGTATTCACCGCGAGCGACGGCCGACGCGAAGTCGGCAAATTCTTTATCGAAGCACTCAAGGACCTCTGCAACAGTGTTCCGCGGCATCGGCGTCACGGCTCTGAGGCGCCCGTCACGGTGAGAGAACAGCTCGCGAGCTCAGATGGAAGGCTAACCATGAGAAACACCGTCAGTACTCGTTGTGCCACCCAGCAGATAACATCCGGACAAAGTCTTCCTCATCAGTGGTTGTCGAGCAGCCAATTTCGCGGATTCGTCGCTCGCCGGGACCCGCCCGGCGGCGAGCTCGCTCGCTTGGCTGCTGGTCGACATTAGCTCGATGTACCGGTGCATGAGCGCACCGGCCAAACCGTTTCATGTCGATCGCTGAACCCGGCGATCCGGCTTCGGGGCACCTTGGTGAGCGCGTCCACGAAATCCTCACCATCGACACCGGAACCGGCCGCCCATGCGCCGCCTGTGTCGAGTGCATAGCATGCACGCGCACCGTCAGGCAGAGCTTCGGAACACACGCGTCACCAGGCTCTTTTTCATCCATCGTTTATTCACCGCTTATGATCGAAATTCACTGAGAATCGACGAATACGATCGATATCTCTGCGACGTCTAAACCTGTGCCCTACAGCAGTTTTCGACAACAGCCGAGAACCACCAAGAACAATCAGCTGCAAAAGCCGGTGTCGCAGGTTCGAATCCTGCCGGGGGCACTCACGGCGTGTCACCTCGGCTGATGGGTGACATTTTGTCTTCGCGTGTTGCCTGACAGTGGTTCGGTTGATCCTTTACACCAGGTTCGGTTGATCCTTGACACTCCCTAGATGAGGGAGTTGAGCGTGGCCGAACAGTCACGGGTTGACCGCGGCGCAGGCCGCCGACCAAGACCAGGGTGGCGCCTCACGAGGCTATGTTGCTGGTTGGCCCGATATGAGGTCGCTGGCCGGGAGGGCTGGATGCGGGCGCGCCAGGGGTCGCATCGGCCGGTGTCGTGTCCGCATCAGATGCCGGATGCCGTGAAGGCACGCGGATACGTCCACCTCCCCTGGACCTCGATCGAATCCAGCTCGTCAATCTGTATGCAGCGGAGCGGCGGTTCTTGATCACGGAGATTCGGTCACCGGGGGGCGTGGCACGCCGAGCCCTTCGGCAAGAGTCTGCAGAGCGATGTTCGCCAGCGGCAGATCCACTCCCACTTCCCCGCCGAGCCCCAGGGCAAGGCTGAGGTCCTTTTCTCCCAAGTCGCGGGTGTGCAGGAAGGGCTGGTAAAGAAAGTGGTCTGGGGCGAGCGGCTTGCTCATGTCGTCGCGGAACATCATTGCACCGGTGCCACCGCTGTGTGCATCGGTGTGGCGCACAACCCGGCTGAACGCTTGCACATCGAGACCCGCCAACTCGGCGAGCTTCATCGCTTCGCAGGCGGCCGCAAAAGAGGTGAAAGTCAGCATGTTGCGCGCCAGCTTCATCCGGGTCCCCGAGCCGGGTGCCCCCGCGTGAACCACCATCGACGCCCACTGCTTGAAGGCCGGCTTGACGCGGTCGTAGACGTCCCGTTCGGCGCCCACCATGACAGCCAGGTCACCCGTCTTCACCGCTTCCACGCCGCCGCTGACCGGTGCATCGATGACGTGAACGCCGGTCGGCTCCAGTTCTGCCGCGAGTTCGACCGCGGTTCTGTGGTCTATCGTCGAGTGGATCGCGATGACGGTGCCGCGCTTGGCGAGCGGGGCGAGCCGTGCCACGACGTCGCGCACTTGCTCGTCGTTCAGCACCATGACACTGATGATGTCTGCGGCCGCCACATCATCCACGGTGTCGGCGACCTGCACTCCGGCGTCGGCGAATGACGTTGTCGCATCCGGCCTTACGTCGAAAACGATCAACCCGCCCGGCCAGCCGACCAGCCGCTTGGCCATGGGCGCACCAAGATTGCCCAGCCCGATGAAGCCCAACTTCGGCGCCTGATCTTCGGCCATCAACTACCTCCTCGGAGTCGCACGATCATTGTGCACGACGGCATTCTCAGGCCCGCCGCAGCAGCATCGCGGTGGTGCCGCTGTTGGCCGCCCCGACACCGACCGCGGCCAGCTTCGCGCCGTCGACCTGTCGCGCAGCCGCCTCGCCACGGATTTGCAGGCACGCTTCATGCAGATGTCCGAAGCCGTGCAGACGTCCTCCGGATAGCTGCCCTCCGGCAGTGTTGATGGGAAATTGTCCGCCCAGCGAGATGCGCCCCGGATCGGCGACCCACGCGCCGGATTCGCCGACCGGGCAGAAACCGAAGTCCTCCAGCCAGCAGAGCACGAAGACACTGAACCCGTCATACAACGAGGCCACGTCGACGTCGGCGATGGTGAAGTCGGTGCGATCCCAGATCGTGGACCAGCGCGAACTGATGCGGGTGATGTCCTCACCTCCCTCCCAGATGAACCGGTCGTGGTGGGCGCAGTCGAGGGCCTCCACCGCCACCCCCGGGTGGTCCAGCGCCGCGACGTGCTCGGCACGCGAAACGACGAATGCGGTCGCCCCGTCGCAGGCGATGTCACAGTCGAACATGCACAACGGGTCAGAAACCATGCGCGCGCCCAGATAGGCGTCCAGGTCGAGTGGGTCGCGATAGATCGCCGTGGGGTTGCGGGCGGCGTGGGCCCGTTGCGCGATGGCTATCGACGCGAGTTGCTCCCGAGTCAGGCCGTACCGCAGCATTCGCGCGCGAATCTGCAGCGCCGCCAGGTTGGCCGCCGTCGCACCAAATGGCATCTGCCAGCCCAGCATCCCGGCGGGGCGGCCGCCGCCAGACCCGTAGCCCTTGCGCCGGCCGGCGCCCTGAGCCGTGCCCTCCCAGATGCTGCGCCAACACAGGACGTGGTCGGCAAGCCCGCCCGCGACAGCGAGCATTGCGTCCACCACGGCGCCCAGCTGCCCAGGGGATTCCACTCCCCCGGCGACCCAGTTCGGCTGGATTCCCAGCGCGTCGTGGATGTCCCGCAACGACGCCCCCGAGAACCCGACGCCCGGTTGCGACGACCCTGGATATGTTGTGAGCCCGTCGATGTCGGCCAACGACAGACCCGCGTCGGCAACCGCGGCCAGACACGCTTCGGCGGTCAGCTCCAGCGGGTCCCGCCCCAGCCGGCGGCCGATTGCCGACTGACCGATACCGCTGATGACCGCCCGATCGGTCACCCCCTTATTCACCAGCGCTCCGGCTCGAACAATGGAATGAACACCTCGTCTTCACCGTCTAGGCATCGATCGAACGTCACCCGAACGGGCATGTTCGCGGTGACCTCGGCGGGATGAACGTTCACCAGGTTGGTCAGCAGGCGCGCCCTCCTGTCCTCGACCGGAGTGACGAATGCGATCAGATAGGGCGGCGCGAACCCCGGGAACCACTGATGGCGATTCACCGTCCAGGATTCGACGAACCCGCGGCCGCTGAGGTCGACATACTCGGTCGCCGCGTGGTCGACAGGGCACAGCAGCGCGGGCGGGTGGCACAACCGCCCGCAGTCGGTGCAGCGTTGCATGCGCAGCACTCCGTCGGCACCGGCGGTCCAGAAGGGCCGACTTAGAGCGGTCAGCGCCGGAACCGGCCGGGAAGTGTCTGGTATGTGAGTCATGGGGTATATAGGCGATTCGACTGCTAGCCAAATACTCCCGGCGATTGCGAGTAGTCCACCGTAGACAGTTCGGTCATGCCCCCATCGACGTGGAGCACCGTGCCGGTCACGAACGCCGCGTCGTCCCCCGCGAGGAAGGCCACGGCGGGCGCGATCTCCACGGGGCTGGCGCCGCGCTTCATCGGCGAGGCCGCGGCCGTCCGCGTGTAGTTGTCCCACTCGGTGCCGATCAGTTTCTCCTGGGCCTCCGTAAGGGCGAACGGGCACACCGCGTTGACGCGGATGCGGTGGCGAGCCCACTCGTTGGCGGCCACCTTGGTCAGCGCCGCCACCGCGCCCTTGGCCGCCGAATAGGGAGCGGTGTAGGCGATGCCGGCGAGGGCGGAGCCCGACACGAAGTTGATCACCGACGCCCGCCCCGACTCGCGCAGGAACGGGAAGCAGAGCTGCATGAACCGGAACGTAGCCTTGGGCCCCGTGGCCTCGGAAAGCTCCCAATCCTTATCGGTGACCAATTCCAGCGCCTTCGGCATCGCGAAGAACTGCGCCGCGTTGACCAAGACGTCGATGCGGCCGCCCCCGGTTTCCGCCGCCTCCTGAACGGCGGCTTCAATCGCATCGCGATGGGCGACGTTGGCCCTGATGAAGGAGGCCCGCCCGGAATTGCCCCGAATGCGCTCGACGCGCTCAAGGCCCTTCTCCCCGTTGAGATCGACGATCGAAACGTGAGCGCCCAGGCTGGCCAACTCCTCGGCGATGGCCCCGCCCAACCCTTGAGCCCCGCCGGTAACCAGCGCGTATCTGTCCTCGAGACGAGACAAGACCACTCCTTGCTGCGATGTAACAATGGAACATTGAGCGTTCAATTATCCAATGATTGCAGATCGCCGCGGCGGTGCCTAGTACACCCGCCTCGAACCCCCGCCGTGCGAAGGACCCAGGGGTGCGGCAGTCTTCGCAGGGCCGGTGCGGCTCCCGGGCGCAAAGCCGCACGTCGCGTAGCATGAAGAGCTGAGATCACCGCCCTTGGCCTTCGTAGGAGTGAGATGTTGACTGATCCGGTCACCAGCGAATCGGCGGCCGGCGCCGACGTCGACCGCCGGGACCAGATTCTCGACGCGGCAAACGAATGCTTCGCCCAGCTGGGCATCCAGCGCACCAGTGTGCAGGACGTGGCGCGCATGGCGAAGGTCTCGCGGGGCACCATCTATCGGTACTTCGTCGATCGCGATGTCCTGATCGAAGCCGCCATCGAGCATGGCGCACAAGGCTTCTACCGTGAAGTCGCCGCGGCGATGGCCAAGAAATCAACGCTGGCAGAACAACTCGGCGCGATGGCCGAGACCCACGCGAAAATTCTGCTCGACCATCGGACTCGCAACCGGCTGATGGCCGACGATGCCGAGCTGATGCGGCACATGATCTCCGACGGTGACACCGCGGTCCGGCGATCCACGCAGTTTCTCGAACCCTACGTGCGGGCCGCGCGCGAGCGCGGCGAGGTGGGCACCGGCGTCGATGTGAGTGCGGCCAGCGAATGGCTGGCCCGCATCATCTGGTCGTTCTCGACCGTCAACGAGGCCCAGACGTTCGACATGTCCAAACCGGA
>NZ_LZJF01000052.1 GCF_001666835.1 Mycobacterium sp. E3251
AGGCCACCAGGCCCGGAGGGCGTACCGCCGCCCGAACCCGGGGTCGGAACGTGTCCGCCGCCCAATCCGCCCGGCCCCTCCCACGGCGATCAGTGGGACGACTGGCTCCATCGACACCTGGGGCACGGCCTCCCGATCCCGTAGCCGCGTCCGGCCCCAAGCCGAAGGTGCCGCAAGCGCGTAAAATCGTGGGACTAGGGGAATACACGGTGGGGACTCAGTGACCTCTGGCGTTTTCGCGGGGTGCGGCGGCCACGTCCTCACATCAGGACTAGCAATCGAACCTTGGAGGAGCTTTGGACACCGTACTTGGGGTGTCAATGGCGCCGACGGCCGTCCGAATGGTGCTGGTCGAAGGCCAGAATGGCGAAGGCGCCACCGTCGACGAAGACAATTTCGACGTTCCGCCCGAAGATGACGCGGCAACGCTAAGCGCGGCCAACCAGGTAGTCTCCGCGATCCTGGGCACGCGTGAGGGCGCCGCCGAGGGCGGCTACCAACTGGCCTCGACAGGGGTCACCTTCACCGACCCGATCGAGGCCGCCGCGCTGCGCGATGCGCTGGCCGCCCACAAGGTCGAGAACGTGATGTTGGTCTCGTCCTTCCTGGCCGCGGCGGCCCTGGCCCAGGCGGTCGGCAGTCAGACCAACTATGCGCAAACGGCGCTGCTCTACATCGAGCCCGACACCGCGACCCTGGCGGTCGTCAACAGCGCCGACGGGTCGGTCGCCGATGTCCGCCGCGAACCCCTGCCGGCCGACGACGAGGCCGCGGTGGCCCAGCTGGCCTCCATGGTTTCGCAGGCCGAGACGATGGAGACCCGCCCGGACGGGGTGTTCGTCGTCGGCTCCGGCGTTGACATCCCGCTGATCAAGCCCGCGCTCGAGGCGGCGACCACGCTGCCGCTGTCGGCTCCCGAGGAGCCGGAGACGGCGCTGGCCCGGGGCGCGGCGCTGGCCTCGGCGCACGCCCCGCTGTTCTCCTCCTCCACCGCAGCGCTGGCCTACGCCCAAGACCCGGGCACCGGCGCCATCAACCCGTTCGCGATTGCGCCGGGCTACTTCGAAACCCCGGGAACCCTGGAAAGGGACGCCCTCGCCTACAGCGCCGTCCCCGACGACGTCGACGACTTCTACACCGGCGCGCAAACCGGCGCCACCGCGCTCGTCGACGCCGGTTATCCCGAGCGCCGCTCCTTCCGGCTGGTGGGCAGCATCGTGGCGGGCGTCTTCGTCATCGGTGTGGTGGCGCTGGTCGTCTCGCTGGCGATCGCGATCCGGCCCACGGCCAACGTCCGGCCCAGCCCGAACCAGAACGTCGTCGTCGCGCCCACCCGGCCGGCCCCCGCCGCCGAGGCACCCAAGGCCGAGCCTCAGCCCGAACAAGCCGAGCCCGAGGCGGCCGACGGCACGGCCG
>NZ_LZJF01000053.1 GCF_001666835.1 Mycobacterium sp. E3251
GCCCGAACCGCCAGCCTCACCGCCGCCGGCGCCCCCGCCGGTGGTGGTCACCACGCAGGCACCACCGGTCTGGCCGGGGGACGGCGGAGGCGGCGCGGGGGCGGGCGGCTGCGCCGCCGGCGGTGCGCTCGGCGGTGCGGCCGGCACCTGCTTGGCCGGGGTGGCGACGCTGACCCGCGGGTTTGGTGGCTCGGTAGATCCCGGCCGATCGGAGGCCAGCGAAAACAGCACCACACCGGCCACCACGGCGGTGATCCCGGCCAGCGCGCTGCCGGCGAGGAACATGGGCCTGCGCCTGCGCGGGGGCACGTCGTCCTCGTCGGGGACGGCGCTGTAGGCCAGCGCGTCGGCGGTCGTGTTGCCCCATACGTCCAGGTACGTCGGGCCGATCGGTCGGGGACTCACTTCCCCGGTGCCCGGGTCGAGCGCGTATGCCAGGGCCGCCGTGGACGAGGCGAACAGCGGCGCGTTCGCCGACGCCAGCGCCGCTCCACGGGCCAGCGCCATCTCCGGCTCCTCCGGAGCGGTCACCACGAGCGGGGTCGCGGCCTCGAGCGCGGGCTTGATCCCCACGATGTCCGTGCCGCAGCCCACCAGGAAGGCGCCGTCCGCCCGCGCCCCCCGCGAGTTGAGACCGGCCAGCATCGTCGCCAACTCGGCGGCGAGCGGTTCTTGCCGGGCGTCCGCCAGCTGCCGGCGGTGCAGGTCGACGATGGAACCGTCGGTGACGTCGACGACGGCCAGCGTCGCGGTCTCGGGCTCCACGAACAGCATCGCGATGTGTGCGTAGTCCAGGGCGGACCCGACCGTCTGGGCC
>NZ_LZJF01000054.1 GCF_001666835.1 Mycobacterium sp. E3251
TACATCTTCAACGGCCGCTGGCAGTTCAGCTCGGGCACCGACCACTGCGACTGGATCATCCTGGGCGCGATGCTGGGCGACGACAAGGGCATTCCGATCATGCCGCCGCAGATGCTGCACATGATTTTGCCGCGCAAGGACTACGAGATCGTCGAGGACTCGTGGAACGTGGTGGGGCTGCGCGGAACCGGCTCCAAGGACGTCATCGTCTCCGATGCGTTCGTGCCGTCCTACCGGACGATGGACGCGACGAAGGTGATGGACGGCACCGCCCAGCGCGAGGCCGGCATGACCGAACCGCTCTATCTGATGCCGTGGTCGACGATGTTTCCGCTGGGCATCTCGGCGGCCACGATCGGCATCGCCGAAGGGGCCCTGGCCGCGCACCTCGACTACCAGCGCGAGCGCGTCGGCGCCACCGGAACCGCGATCAAGGACGACCCCTACGTCATGTTCGCCATCGGCGAGGCGGCCGCCGACATCAACGCCGCCCGCCAGGAACTGCTGGCCAACGCCGACCGCATCTACGACATGGTCGCCGCCGGCAAGGAGGTGTCGTTCGCCGACCGCGCGGCCGGTCGGCGCACCCAGATCCGCGCGGTGTGGCGCGCGGTGGCGGCGGTCGACGAGATCTTCGCCCGCTCGGGCGGCAACGCGGCCCGCATGGACAAGCCGCTGCAACGGTATTGGCGCGACGTGCATGTCGGCCAACTGCACGCCATCCACATGCCGGGCACCACCTATCACGCGTCGGCGCTGAGTTCGCTGGGTATCGAACCGCCCGAGGGCCCCCTGCGGGCCTTGATCTAGGAGAGCACGTTGACCGACCTGAAAAGCCTGGGCTACATCACCATTTCGACGAACGACATCGACCGCTGGCGCCAATTCGCCTTCGGCGTGCTGGGTTTCGCCGAGGGGAAGGGCCCCGACCCCGAGGCGCTGTACCTGCGGATGGACGAGCGCGCCGCCCGGCTCATCGTGGTGCCCGGCGAGACCGACCGGGTGCTCACGGTCGGCTGGGAGGTGCGTGACCGCCGGGCACTGCAACGGGTCAAGGCAACCCTGGACACCGCCGGGACGCCCTTCAAGCAGCTGTCGGCCGACGAGGCCGAAGCCCGCCGGGTGGAAGAGGTGATCACCTTCGACGACCCGGCCGGCACCACGCTCGAGGTGTTTCACGGTGCGGTGCTCGACCACAGCCCGGTCGTCACCCCCTTCGGCGCGAAGTTCGTGACCGGCGACCAGGGCATGGGCCACGTCGTCGTGCCCGCGATGGACCCCAACGGGCTGTTCGACTTCTACACCGAGGTGCTGGGGTTCCGTGCGCGGGGCGCGTTCCGGGTGCCGCTGCCGAAAGAGTTTGGGCCCGTTCGGGTTCGCTTTCTCGGCATCAACGAACGCCACCACAGCCTGGCCATCGTCCCGGCCGCACATCAGCGCGACCCGCGCCTGGTGCACATCATGGTGGAGGTCGACAGCCTCGACGCCGTCGGGCAGGCACTGGACCGCGTGAACGCCGAGGGCTTCCAGTTGTCCTCCACGCTGGGCCGGCACACCAACGACAAGATGGTGTCGTTCTACGTGCGCGCCCCCGGCGACTGGGACATCGAATTCGGTACCGACGGCATGCGTGTCGACGAAACCTATTACACGGCAGAGGAAATCACCGCCGACAGTTACTGGGGTCACCAGTGGATCGGTGAAATGCCCGCGGCCATGCGGTTATGACACCCGATCAGGACGTCACGCCGGTCCCGGCCGCGTCCATCACGTCGTGGGATGACGAGGCCGACGTCGTCATCGCCGGCTACGGCGTGGCCGGTGCCGCCGCGGCGGTGGAGGCGGCGCGCGCCGGCGCCGACGTCCTGGTACTGGAACGCACCGGCTCCTGGGGCGGCGCGGCGGCGATGGCCGGCGGGTTCATCTACCTCGGCGGCGGGACGCCCCTGCAAAAAGCCTGCGGCTTCGACGATTCCGTCGACAACATGGCGGCGTTCCTCAATGTCGCGATGGGGCCCGGCGCCGACGCGGACCGGATCGCCGACTACTGCGCCGGCAGCGTCGCCCACTTCGACTG
The DNA here is from genome assembly GCF_001666835.1 of Mycobacterium sp. E3251. Classification (GTDB taxonomy): domain Bacteria; phylum Actinomycetota; class Actinomycetes; order Mycobacteriales; family Mycobacteriaceae; genus Mycobacterium. The sequence goes on from NZ_LZJF01000054.1 coordinate 2,078, forward strand.
GCTGGTCGGCTGCGGCGTGCCGTTCAAGGCCGAGTTCTTCTCCGAGCCCGGCTGGGAACCGATGGGCGACCAGGGCCTGATGTACAGCGGCGGCGAAAACGCCTACCCGTTCAACACAATCGCCTCCCCCGCCCCGCGCGGACACGTCCCGCAGATGCAGAACAAGAAGCAGGGCGAGGCCAGCGCCGGCTACATGCTGATGAAGCCGCTCGTCGAAACCGCCATCGCCGCCGGCGCACGCGCGCTCTACGACGTGCGGGTGCAAGGCCTCGTCGTGGGGGCCGACGGCCGCGTCGTGGGCATCCGGGCGCGCCAGTACGGCAACGACATTGCGGTCCGAGCCCGTAAGGGCGTGGTGCTCGCCACGGGCAGCTTCGCCTACAACGACGCGATGGTGGCCCGCTACGCCCCGCGAATCGCGGGCCGCCCGGCCGCCTCCATCGAGCAGCACGACGGCCAGGCCATCCGCATGGCTCAGGCATTGGGCGCCGACCTGGCGCACATGGACGCCACCGAGGTCGCGATCTTCATCGACCCACAGCAACTGGTGCGCGGCATCCTGGTCAACGGCCGCGGTCAGCGCTACGTCGCCGAGGACACCTATCCGGGCCGCATCGGCCAGCTGACGCTCTACCAACAGGACAACACCGCCTTCCTGATCATCGACGACGACGCCCAGCAGGAGGCGATGGCGTCCTGGTCGCCGAAGTTCATGCTGCGAGAGGCGACCTGGGTGGCCGACACCGTCGCCGACCTGGAACGCGAGATGGGTCTGGCGCCGGCTTCCCTGCAGGCGACCGTCGCCGCCTACAACGAGGGCGCCGCCCGCGGCGAGGACCCGCTACTGCACAAGAAGCCGGAGTGGTTGCGGCCCATCGGTTCCCCGGTCGGCGCGATCGACTTGCGCGAGAACACCGGCGGTTTCACCCTGGGCGGACTGGCCACCACGCTGGACGCCGAGGTGCTCCACGTCAGCGGTGAACCCATCCCCGGCCTGTTCGCCGCCGGCCGCTGCACCGCCGGGCTGGCCGCGTGGGGCTACGCCAGCGGCATCTCGCTCGGCGACGGCAGCTTCTACGGCCGCCGCGCGGGCCGATCCGCGGCCAAGGGCTAGCCGACCTGCACTGATCCCTACATCCCCCACCCGCCACAACTGTGGCCGGTGGCGCTTTTGGCATGTCATGTGACAGCGAGCACAAGGCTATGGTACAAACTGGGGTATCTCTAATAGAGATATCGCAGCCAGATGCAATGGAGCTTTGGAGGACTGATGTCAGCGCCCCTGGAAACAGCAACTCCCACCGCCGTCATCGACCGCGTCTCCTTGGTGCTGGACGCCTTCGAAGGACCGGGACGGCTAACGCTGGCCCAGATCGTGCGGCGCACGGGCCTGCCGCGCTCGTCGGCGCACCGGATGCTCGAGCGGTTGGTTCAGCTGCGCTGGTTACGCCGCAACGGCCGCGACTACGAGCTCGGCATGCGGCTGGTGGAGTTGGGCTCACTGGCCGTGCACCAAGACCGCCTGGTGCGCGCGGCCGCTCCCCTGCTGGGTGAATTGCACCGCGCCACTGGGCTTGTCGTTCATCTGGCGGTTCTGGACGGGCCCGATGTCGTCTACCTCGACAAGATCGGTGACCGACTGATCAATGCGATCCCCACCCGGGTCGGCGGTCGGCAGCCCGCGCACTGTACCGGGGTCGGCAAGGCGATCCTAGCCTACAGCGACCAGCAGGCCGACGTTGACCTGCAGGCGCGTAAGACCAAGTTTTCCATTTGCACCGGATCGCAACTGGCCGCTGAGTTGGCCAAGGTGCGTGCCCATGGCGTCGCCTTCGAGCGCGAGGAGTCGCTGCTGGGTTTTGGCTGCGTGGCAGCCCCCATCGGCAACCCCGGTGAAGCGATTGCCGCGGTGTCGGTATGCGCACCGATGAATCGCATGGTGTTCGATCAGCGGCTGACCACCCCGGTCCGCATGACCGCGGTGAATATCTGGCGCAACATCGAAGACGGCGCTCACCGGGTGGCGCCCACGCTGCAAACAATGCGACCGCTGCTGCCCCCGCGCCCGATGCCCCCGCGGCAGCCCGCCCTGCAGTACGCGTGAACCTCGATCCCCAGATCGCCTCGCTGATCGAGGGGTTGGACGCGGACTTTCCTCCGGTCCACACCATGACGGGCGCCCAGGCCAGGGCGGCCATCCGCGAGCGGTTCGTGCCGGCCGCCGAGCCCGAGCCGGTCGCCACAGTTCGAGACCACACGATCCCAGGCACCGACGCCGACATTCCCGTACGGATCTACCGGCCCCACGGCCATGCCGACGACGCAGGCTTGCCCATCCTGGTATACGCCCACGGCGGCGGATTCGTGTTCTGCGACCTCGACAGCCATGACGGCCTGTGCCGCAGTCTGGCCAACCTCGTTCCCGCCGTGGTGGTTTCCGTGGGGTACCGGCTGGCTCCCGAAAACCCTTGGCCCGCAGCGGCCGAGGATGTCTACACTGCCACCCGATGGGCCGCCGACCTCGCCGGCGGCGGTCCACGAGCGGTTGTGGTGGGCGGTGACAGCGCCGGTGGCAACCTGGCCGCGGTCGCGGCATTGATGGCGCGCGATCGCGGCGGCCCGGCGATTGCCGCTCAGTTGCTGCTCTACCCGATGCTCGCGGCCGGCTTCGACACCGAGTCATATCGACTGTTCGGCAAGGGTTTCTATAACCCGAAGGTCGCGCTGCAATGGTATTGGGACCAGTACGTGCCGGCACCCGCCGACCGTGACCATCCCTACGCCTCACCGCTGCGGGCGGACCTACACGGGCTACCGCCCGCGGTGATGGTCACGGCCGGGCACGATCCGCTTCGGGACGAAGCCATCGCCTACGCCGACGCGCTGCAATCGGCGGGGGTGGTCGCCGTGCGGTGTGGCTTCGAGGGAGGCATCCATGGGTTCATGACGATGCCGATGCTCGACATCGCTCACGAAGCCCGGCGGCAGGCGTGCCGCGAGTTGGCCACGCTGCTGCGGTGATTACCGTGCTGCGGGCTGGGCGGGCTGCTCCTCGATCTTGGTAGGTGGCCCGTAGCGTTGGTCGGGATCGAGCACGCAGTGGGTGCGGCCGAAAACGGTGACCATGCACTTGTTGTTGTGGTTGCATCGGCTGCGGCTGGCCGGGTCGGCAATCATCTTGTTGACCAGGTCGGGTTCCCGCAGCAGCGCCCGACCCATCGCCACGAAGTCAAATCCCTCCTCTCGTGCGGTCTCGACGTGGTCGCGGCGGGTGATGCCGCCCAGCAGGATCAGTTTGGTGTTGCGCATCACCGGCACGAATTGGCGTGCGGCTTCGAGCATGTAGAGGTCGCTGTACGGATAGCTGCCCATCACGCGCTTGCCGGCCAGCCTGATGGCAGGCCGCAGCGCGGCCGGCATGACGCGGGTGAATTCGCGCACCGGGACGTCGCCCCGGAACAGGTACATCGGCTTGAAGACCGAGGACCCTTGGGTCAGTTCGAGCGCGTCGAGAGTGCCGTCTGTGTCGAGGAGTTGCGCGGTGCGCAACGCTTCATCGATCCAGATACTGCCGGGCAGTCCGTCGTCCATATTCAGTTTGGCGATGACGGCGATCCGGCCGCCGGCCACCTCGCGGACGCGTTCTGCGATCTCCCGTGACAGGCGGGAACGGTTGTCGATGGAGCCGCCGTACTCGTCCTTGCGGCGGTTGATGAGTGGGCTCAAAAACGAGCTCGGCAGATACAGGTGTCCGAAATGCAGTTCAACTGCGTCGAATCCGGCATCGATGGCTACCTGGGTCGCCGCGCCGAACTGGTCGATGACGGTTGCTATCTCGTCGCGGGTGATCGCCCGGCAGTAGGCCAACGACGTCGGATTGACGAACCGGCTCGGCGACAGGGCGGTCACCCCGGTCAGCGCCCTGGGGGCCACCACCCCGGCATGGCCCAGCTGGGCCGAGATGGCCGCACCCGCCCCATGCACGGCATCGGTAAGTCTGCGCAGGCCGGGCAACGCTTGTGAGCTCATGACGATCTGCCCCGGGGCGCTGGCGCCCTCGGGCGCGACACAGCAGTAGGCCACAGTCGTCATGCCCACTCCCCCGTCGGCGAACGCCCGGTGAAATGCGATGAGATCATCGGTGACCAGCCCCTGGGGCGATCGGCCTTCGGAGGTCGCGGCCTTGATGATCGGGTTGCGCAAGGTGGCCGGACCGAGCTGCACGGGACTGAAGGAAGCGCTCATCCTCCCACCGTGGTGCCCAGCCGGATGGGGGGCAATGAGGTCCTCCCGATGGCCGGGACTGAACCTGTCCGGGGTCGCACACGGTCGGTACGGTCACGCCCATGGCCGACGGTCGGATTTTCGTGATCGACAGGGTGGTTACGCGGCCTGGCTGCGCACGGAAGTTCGTGGAGACCTACCTCGCCGAGTACGCGCCCGGTGCCCGCTCCCGCGGAATGACGCTGCGCGATGTCCTGGTCAGTCCGCCGATCTGGTTCACGGACCAATCCAACACTGTCACCATCACCTGGGCCCTGCCCAGCGCCCAGGCCTGGTGGGAGATGACCTGGAAGGGCCGCCCCGACTCGACGCTGGCCCGGTGGTGGGACCAGATCGAGGAACTCGTCGCCGAGCGGTCCCGCTCGGTCGCTGCGGCCGCCGACGACGTCGACGGGCTCTGCGGTGTATAACGTCACCCGCCTCCTCGACGTCGCAGACGAACACCGCGACCGGATACTCACGCTGGTGCGCGCGAGCGCGGAGGCGACTGGCGCCCGTCACCGGCTCGTCGAGCCGACGCTGCCCGGGGCCCGCAACGGCGGTGACGTCCTAGTCCACTTGAGGTTCGATTCCCCGAGTCAATGGCTCACCGCCGCAGACGATTTCACCGCGATTTTGGGCGATCCTGCGATCACCCATGTCAACGGGGTCAGCTACAGGGGCGCTCCAACGCCCAATGGTGGCCGCCCGGGCACGGTCTACCGGGCCCTGCTTTTACGGGTGCTGCCGGACACCGATGCCGACACCGTTGCGCGTTTCGAGAACGAGTTGGCCTCGATGCCGCGCTTCATACCGACGATCAGGGCATGGCAGCTCAGCCGGGTCGACGATGCGGTCGGGGCATCACGGTGGACCCACGTGTTCGAGCAAGAGTTCAGCGACGTCGATGCGCTGATGGGCCCCTACCTGATGCATCCGATCCACTGGGCGGTCGTGGACCGCTGGTTTGATCCTGAATGCCCTGATGTCATCATCCGAGACCGCGTGTGCCACAGCTTCTGTCGATGCAATCAGCCCGTCTTGACCGCGTCGCCGACCTAGTCGGTCCCGGGCCCAGTCGGTGTCGGGCAGATCTCCGTTGTCCGCCGAGGGACTCACATCCCGGCGGGCAGGATGTTCGGATTAGCGTTCGCCGGCGGCTCCAGTGGCGGCAGTTCGGTTTTTCCGTCCAGGCTGTGCACCCGCAGCCGTTGTGACCACGAGTAGTGCAAGCTAAACGCCACCAGGCCGGTGCGTTTGGCCGCCGGTAGATGACACATTGCCAGCACGGTTTCGGCCAGATACTCCACCGGCTCGGTCGGAAAGCCCTCTGGGATAAGCGAGGATGCGCCGGGGGTGCGCACAGCCGTCGACGGGCCAACGCAATTCACCGCGATGTTCGCGTCGAGCAGCTCGGCGGCCACCCCCTGGGTGAACCGGTGCAGTGCGGCCTTGCACGACGCGTAAATCACATCGCCGGAGGTCTTGTTGTAATCGCGGTACGGCCGCGCCGGTGCCACACCGGTGACCGAGCCGATGTTCACGATCCACCCGCCGCCCAGTTTGCGCATGTGCGGAACCGCGGCCTTGGTCAACACGAAGGGGGTGCGCAGATAGTGCTCGACGGTGCGGTCGAAGGTCTGCAGCGGCATGTCCTCGATGACCGAGTAGTCGGCGAAGCCGGCGTTGTTGACCAAGATGTCGATGCGGCCGGTGCGGTCGAGCACCTGGTCGACCAGGGTCTCGCGCGCCTGGGCGTCTTCGAGGTCGGCGACCACCCCGAACGCCGACCCGCCGGCATCTTCAATCAAGGCGATGGTCTCCTCGATCGTGCCGGGTAGTGTGCGATCGGACCCGGCGCGATGCGAGCGTGAGGGCGCGTGAGCGCGCGCCGTCACCGCGACGGTGGCACCCTCGGCCGCCAGCCGTTGGGCCACCGCGCGACCGATGCCGCGGCTGCTTCCCGTTACCAAAGCCGTCCTGCCGGTGAGCAACTCGTTCACCGCAGCGTAAAGTCCTGCTCGATCGGCGCTCGGTGCTGATGCCAGACGTCGACCAGTCGGTACGGGGTGGCCACCACTACCCGGCCCGAGCCGGACCGGTAGTAGGTGTGGGCGTTGGGTGTGTGGCACCATACCGTGCCGAGCATCGCCTCATCGATCGCGGCAACGTAATCCTCGTACGCCTGCTGGGTGACCTCGATCGTGGTGGCGCCGCGCAGCGCCATCAACTGCAAGCATTCGATGATGTAGTGCGCGAGCACTTCCATAGAGAAGTTCGCTCCCGCACCGTGTCCCGGGCTGTAGTTAGGTGCCGACATGATGAACAGGTTGGGAAAGCCGGGCACCGTGCCACCACGGTACGCACGGGGGTTGTCACCCCATTCGTCAGCCAGCTTCTTGCCGCCGCGTCCACGTATGTCCACGGTGGATAAGAAGTCCAAGTAGTAACCGGTCGCGTAGATGATTACATCGAGGTCGATCTGCCGGCCGTCTTGGGTGACAATGCCTTTCGGGTTGACCTCGGCCGGCTCGCTGGCCTCCACGTCGACATGGTCGCGGGTCAACGCCGCGTAGTAACCGCCCGGATCACGGATGATCCGCTTGCCGTAGGGGGCGAAGTCCGGGGTGACCTTTTTGGCCAGCTCGGTGTCTTTTCCGAAGGTGTCCTCGATGTAGCGCAGGCACATTTGCAAAAGGACGTCATTGGCCGGCGAGATCGACAGGTGATCTTTGTTCCAGTCCGGGTCTTGCAGGATGATCGGGTAGTTGTTGTCCGCGGTGGCCCAATAGGACTTGAGCCGGTGCCACTTCGCGTAGTAGGGCAGGTGCCGTCCTAGGTAACGCCGGAACGCGGGCACCTCATCGGTCAGCCGCTTACGCGGCGCCACCCAGTGTGGCTGCCGCTGGAACACCGTCAGGTGCTCGACCTGGTCGACACACGCGTCGACGATCTGTACGGCGGTGCAGCCCGCCCCGATCACGGCCACCTTTTTGTGGGTGAGATCGAGTGAAGAATCCCATAGCGCCGAATGAATGCTGTTGCCCGCGAAGGTGTCTCGACCCTTGATATCCGGCCAGCGCGGCCGGTTGAGGTAGCCCGCCGCGGCGACAACGACGCTGGCGTAGCTGATCGTGCGACGGCCCTTGGCATCGACCGCATGGAGTTGCCATTGGTTGCGTTCGTCGTCCCACCACAGCGCCTCGATCTCGGTGCCGAACCGAATGTGGTCGCGCAGCTTGTGTTTATCGGCTAGCGCCACCAAATAGTTCTGATATTCCCCACCCTGCGGGTAGTAGCTGCTCCAGTCCGGGTTCACTTCCCACGACAGCGAGTAATACGCCGACGGCGTATCCACACCGATGCCGGGGTAGGTGGTGGTCAGCCAGGTGCCGCCGACCTCGTCATTGCGGTCGAAAATCTCAAACGCGACTCCCTCAGCGGCGGCGGCCAGCGCGACGCTGATCCCGGCCAGACCGGCACCGATGATGGCGATGGTGATCGTCTCGGGGATCGGCACAGTCCGCGGCAAAGTTGGCTGCGACCGCTGGAAGCCGCCCTGTTCGAACAACAGGTCCACCTGCTCGTCGTCGACCTGCGAACCCAGCGCTACAGGTAGGAGCCTCGCGAAGAAGTCCCGGTCCACAGGGGATGTCGCATCGGCGCACCGTGGCCGTCCCAGCGCCTCGACGAGGGCGTTGACCAGCGAATCGGCCGTGTCGGGGTCTGTGACGCCGGCCTGCTCGGGCGGGTCAGCAACATAGGAGATCTTGGGCGCGTAGGTATCGATCACCGACACGTCGCCGGTGAGCTGCGCCAGCACCGCCACCAGCACACCCGGGTCCGCCTGACGCAGGTTGGCGCGCAGTTCGTCGGGATCAGGAGCGGCCGGTCCGGTGGGCGACGTCGATTCGGTAGCGGCGGTCATGCCATTGAGTCTGAAGCCGACCGTCACCCCGGGCACCGCTGTTGTCTACTCAGCGGGAGGCCAGGATCACGGAAACCATATCGGGACCTAGTGTTCGTCGCATGCAACCGGCGCACCACAACGACCGAGTGACTCGGGAACTTGACGCCGCCGTCACTCAGGCGCGCAGTCAGTCGCTCGGCGACATCCCCCGCCGGTCAGCCCGCCGGCAGCCGGAGAAGATCGCGATCATCGACGGTGATGTGGTGCTGACCTTCGCCGAGTTCGACCAGCTGGTGGATAAAGCCGCAGCCGCGCTGCGCGACAACGGCTTTGTCCCCGGCGATCGCGCGGCGCTGCTGTCCCACAACTGCTGGCAGTTCGCGGTCTTGGCATTTGCGACCGCGCGCGCGGGGGTGGTCCTGGTGCCCATCAATTTCATGCTCACCGCCGAGGAGATCGCCTATATCCTCGGTGATAGCCGGGTCCGTGGATTCATCGTCGAATCCGCCCTGACGGCGACAGCCGAAGAGGCGATGCGTCTGGGCGGGGCGGTCACGACAAAGGTTGCGCTGACGGCCAACGGGGCCATCCCTCCTGCCGGCTGGCACGACTTTGCTCAGTGGCTCACGACGACCACGGCCGCACCGAACCCTCCCATCGGCGATGAGCAACTCGTGCGGCTGATGTACACCAGTGGCACCGAATCACGGCCCAAGGCCGTGATGCACACCAGCCGCAGCCTGATGTGGCAGTACGTCAGCACCATCGTGGCCGGTGCGATGTCACCGGACGACGTCGAAATCCACTCACTGCCGCTTTACCACTGCGCGCAGTTGGACAACTTCTTGGCCACCGACCTCTATCTGGGAGCGACCAGCATTATCCTGTCGCGGCCGGACCCCGAATTGGTCCTGCGCACCATCGCGCGGTACGGGGTGACGAATTACTTTGCGCCACCGACGGTGTGGATTTCACTGTTGCGTTGCCCGATCTTCGACCACGTCGACCTGTCCAGCCTGCGCAAGGGGTACTACGGCGCCTCACCGATGCCCGCCGAGGTCCTGCACGAAATACGCCGACGGCTGCCGAATCTGAGGCTGTGGAACTTTTACGGTCAAACCGAGATGGCGCCTCTGGCCTCGGCGTTGGGGCCCGACGAGCAGGACACCCACGCCGGCGCGGCCGGACGACCGGTGGTCAACGTCGAAACCACCATCCTCGATGACCACGACTCCCCCGTAGCACCCGGCATCGTCGGTGAAATCGCGCACCGCAGCCCACATCTGATGGTCGGCTATCTGGACGACCCCGTTAAAACGGCCGAGGCCTTCCGCGGCGGCTGGTTTCATTCCGGCGACCTGGGCTACTACGACGAGCACGGGCTGTTGCACGTCGTGGACCGCAAAAAAGACATGATAAAAACCGGCGGCGAGAACGTCGCCAGCCGCGAGGTCGAAGAGATTCTGTACCGCCACAACGGGATCCAGGAGGCCGCCGTATTCGGCCTGGCGCATCCGGTCTGGGTGGAAGCCGTGGTCGCCGCGGTGATACCCCGCTACGGCGTCACCCTCACCGAAGACGACGTCCTCGTGCACTGCCGGCAGCACCTCGCCGGGTTCAAGACGCCCAAACGGGTCTTCTTCGTCGATTCACTGCCGAAAAACCCCAGCGGCAAACTACTCAAACGCGCCCTGCGGGACGCATTCACCCCCGAATTCACCAGCCAATGAAGGGACCACTCTGTCGTGTTTAAAGGCCGAATCGCGCGATTCGACGAACCCGGTAAGCCGTTCGACATCGAAACGGTGAGCCTTCCGCAGGTGGGGCCTGGTCAGATCCTGATCAAGGTGAGTCGCGCCAACATCTGCGGCTCTGACCTACACGCCTGGCACGGCACGTTCGCCACCGGCGGCCTGGGAGGTCAACTACCCACCGTGTTGGGCCATGAAATGGTCGGCGCGATCGAAGCGCTCGGCGCTGGGGTCACCACCGATTCTGATGGCGCGCCGCTGACGGCGGGCACGCGAGTGGTCTTTCCCTACTTCTTCTCGTGTCACACGTGCCGAAACTGCCTGGCGGGCAGGCGCAACGCCTGTCTGAAGCTGACGATGGCCATGCTCGGCCGCGCCGACGAGCCACCCTATTTCGTGGGCGGCTACGCCGACTACTTCCTGCTGCCCGCCGACGCGGTGGTCTACACGGTCCCCGATTCGGTATCCGATGACATCGCCGCGGGCGCCAATTGTGCTCTGTCACAGGTCATGTACGGTCTGGAGCGTGTCGACCTGCAGCTCGGCGAATCGGTGGTGGTGCAGGGTGCGGGGGCATTGGGTCTGTATGCAGTGGCGGTGGCAAAAGCGCGCGGGGCTGCCCACGTGATCGCCATCGACGGTATGGCCGAGCGCCTAGAGCTGGCGACCGCGTTCGGCGCTGACACAGTCATCCACATCAACGACGTCGCGACGGTCAAAGACCGGACCAAACTCGTGCGACAACTGACTGACGGCCAGGGCGCCGATGTCGTGGTCGAGGTGGTCGGCCACCCCTCGGCCATCGACGAAGGCCTCAAGATGCTGGGCCAGTTCGGCCGCTACGTGGAGATCGGAAACATCAACATTGGCAAGACCTTCGAATTCGATCCGTCCCGTTTTGTCTTCGGCAACAAGATGATGGTCGGGGTCTCGTTGTACGACCCCATCGTGTTGTCGCGGGCGCTGAAGTTTCTCGACCAACATCAGGCGCGGCTTCCGTTGCACCGACTCGCGGCGGCCTGTTACCCGCTCGACGACATCAACGACGCCTTCGCCGCGGCCGAGAGCAAGCGTGACGTTCGCGCGAGCATCGTGCCCTAACGACAGAAAGCAGACCACAACCGATGCATGACTACGCCAGGAAGACTTTGTTTATCGGCGGCGAGTGGATCACGCCGGCCGGCAGGGACCTCATCGAGGTGATCGACCCCTCGACAGAACAGGTCATTGGCACGGTTCCCGCAGGTAACGAAGCCGACGTCGATGCGGCGGTTTCCGCGGCACGGCGCGCCTTTGACCCGCTGATCAGTGTCGCCGAGCGCCGCCAGCGCGTCGCGGCGGTGATCGCTGCCATGGAAAAGCGTCTGCCGGATATCGCCGAGACGATCACCCGGGAAATGGGTGCGCCGGTGCGCATCGCGCAGACCGTGCAGACGCAGGTCCCGCTGGCGGTGGCCCGCGGATTCGCTGCCGTTCTTGATGGTTTCGAGTTCGAAGAACGAGTGGGGAACTCGCTGATCCTGCGCGAACCCTACGGCGTGGTCGGCGCAATCACGCCCTGGAACTATCCGCTGTATCAGGTGGTCGCCAAGGTGCTCCCGGCGATCGCGGCCGGTTGCACGGTGGTTCTCAAACCCAGCAATGAAGCACCGTTGTCGGTGTTCGAGTTCGTCGAGGCCCTCGAGGAGGCCGGTCTGCCCGCCGGTGTGGTGAACCTGGTTTCGGGGCGCGGTGCGCGGATCGGCGAGCGCATCGCCGCCCATCCCGAAATCGACTTCGTCTCGTTCACCGGTTCCACGGGCGTCGGAGCCCGCGTCGGGGAGTTGGCCGGGCGGTCGGTGAAGAAGGTCGCGCTTGAACTTGGCGGCAAGTCAGCCAATGTCATCCTCCACGACGCCGACCTGGCGACCGCGGTGAAGGTCGGAGTCGGCAACGCGTTCCTCAACGGCGGCCAGACCTGCATGGCCTGGACACGGATGCTGGTGCCCCAGTCCCGCTACGGCGAGGCCCTGGCGCTGATCGAGGCCGCCGTGTCGAAATACACCGTGGGCGATCCGCGCGACCCGGCGACCCGAATCGGACCCTCGGCGTCGGCGGGCCAGTTCGAAACCGTGCGGGGTTTCATCGAACGCGCCCAACGCGACGGTGCGCGCCTGCTCACCGGGGGCGCCGAGCCGATCCGCGAGGTCGGCTACTACGTCGCACCCACGGTGTTCGCCGACGTCGACCCGGATTCCGAACTCGGCCAAGAAGAGATCTTCGGTCCCGTCCTGGCTGTCATCCCGTTTACCGACGATGCCGACGCCCTGCGCATCGCCAACGGCACCCCATACGGCCTCTCGGGCGCGGTGTGGGCGGCCGACACCGACCGGGCCATCGCCTTTGCGCGCGGCGTGCAGACCGGCCAGCTCGACATCAACGGCGGCAAGTACAACCCGGTGGCACCGTTCGGCGGCTACAAGAAATCCGGCATCGGACGTGAACTCGGCCGCGCCGGATTCGAAGAGTACTTGCAGACCAAGTCCCTGCAGCTGCCGGCATGAGCGTGCCTCTCGATATCGCGACCAGCGGACCCACGCAGGTATGGACGATCGACCTGCCGCACCTCGGCAACGCGATCACCGACAAAGCGTTCATCTCCGCGTTCGAGGCCGCAGTCGATAATGCCAACGCCGACACCAATATTCGTGCGGTGATCCTCACCGGACGCGGCAAGATCTTCTCCGCCGGCGGCAACGTCAAAGAGATGGCCGACCGAGACGGCATGTTCGGCCTGGACGCTCGGGCCCAACGGCACGCCTACATCGACGGCATCCAACGGATCCCGCGGGCACTGGCCCGCCTCGAGGTTCCGCTGATCGCAGCAGTCAATGGGCCGGCCATTGGCGCCGGTTGCGATCTGGCGATGATGTGCGACATCCGAGTGGCCTCTGAGCGGGCGTCCTTCGCCGAGAGCTTCGTACAGCTCGGCCTAATCCCCGGCGATGGGGGCACCTGGTTTCTGCCGCGGGCGGTGGGCTACGAGCGGGCCGCCGAGATGACCTTCACCGGTGACCGCATCGACGCGGCGACCGCCGTGCAGTGGGGCATGGTCAGCCGGGTGGTGCCCCACGACGACCTGCTCTCCCACGCGCACGCGTTGGCCGAGCGGATCGTCAAGAACCCGCCGCACGCGCTGCGGATGGCCAAACGGTTGCTGCGAGAATCGCAGACGGCGTCACTGGACACCACGCTGGGGATGGCCGCAGCGATGCAGCCGCTGGCTCACCGCGATCCCGAACATGAACGGCGTATCGCGAAGTGGAAGACGACCTGATGGCGCTACCCCGGTTGGTGCCACCGGCCGCCGTCGATCCATCGACGCAGGCGCTACGCGCGGAGGTCCGTCAGTTTCTCGCCGACCAACGCGCCGCGGGCGCCTTCACCCCGTCGGTAGACGCCTGGCTCACGGGGTGGGACGAGACTTTCACTGCCGCCCTGGCGGCGCGCGGCTGGATCGGTATGACGGTGCCCGTCGAGTACGGCGGACACGGGCGCACATTTCTGGAACGGTTCGCGGTCACCGAGGAGCTGCTGGCCGCCGGCGCACCGGTCGCCGCGCACTGGATCGCCGACCGCCAGGTCGTGCCTTCGCTGCTGAAATACGGCACCGAATTGCAGAAGTCGCAATTTCTGCCCCGGATCGTACGTGGCGAATGCTTCTTCGCCATCGGCATGAGCGAACCCGATTCCGGTTCCGATCTGGCCAGTGTGCGCACCCGCGCCGTGCGCGTGGAGGGCGGTTGGTCGCTATCGGGCACAAAGGTTTGGACATCGGGCGCACACCGCGCCCACGCCTTCATCGTGCTTGCCCGCACTGCACCAGTGAAGCCAGACCAGCGCCATGCTGGGCTCAGCCAGTTCATCGTCGACCTACGAGGTGCGGGGGTGCAGGTCGGTCCGATCATTTCGATGAACGGCGCCCACCACTTCAACGAGGTGATCCTCGACCAGGCATTCGTGCCCGACGCGATGGTGTTCGGTGACGTCGGCGCCGGCTGGACGCAGGTGACATCCGAGTTGAGTTTTGAGCGCAGCGGACCCGAACGCTTCCTCTCTACTTTCGTTCTGCTCGCAGCGACCACCGCCAACATGGCGACCCAGCGCATCTCGCGAGATGAGAGCCTCGGGCGCCTGGTGGCCCGGGTCGCCGGCCTGCACCAGATGTCGACCGCTGTCGCCGGCGCCCTGGAGCGCCGCGAGCCCGCTGACGTGGCCGCGGCGGTGGTCAAGGTGCTGGGCACCACTGTCGAAGGTGACGTCGCCGACTTCGCTGACCGGCACGGCGGCGTCGATGCGGCATCCTCGGAGCTGATAGCCGCCGCGGTGGACCAGCGCCCCGGCTTTACCCTGCGTGGCGGAACCAACGAGGTGTTGCGCGGTGTGATTGCCCGCGGATTGGGGATCCGTTGACAACCTCACCGATCGACGCGTCCCCGGTGGACCCGGCCCTGATCGACATGATGCGCGCGGTATTCGGCGCGTACCGCACAACGCAGTCATCCGTCGCCACTGTCGATCGTGACGCCCAGCTATGGCGCCAGCTTGACGAGCTCGGACTGGTGCGCCTCACCGGCCCCGAACACTCCGGTGGCAGCGGCGCCGGCTGGCACGAAGCGGCCGAGCTGCTCACCGTCGCTGTTCAGCACGGCGCGCGAATCCCATTGGCCGAGCACGATTTATTGGCGTGCTGGCTGCTGGAGGCCAGCGGATCGCCATGCGACGACGCGGTGCGGACCGTGTGCCTGCTCGATGCCCAGGGTGCCGCGAGGGGCGTGCCCTGGGCGTCTCGCGCCCAACAGATCGTGGTCATCTGGCAGCGGGGCGGCGAGTATCACGCCGCCGACGTCAATGCCGAGTCGTTGGATATCACGCCCGGCGCCAATGCGATTGGCGAGCCACGGGATATCGTCGTCGCCGACCCCGCCGGCTGGTGCGGTGTTCCCCTCGAGGCGAGTGTGGTCGACCAGCTGCGGCTGAAATCGGCCTTGGTGCGCGCGGTGCAAGTGTGTGCGGCGCTGGACCGGATTCTGGAGCTTTCGATCGAGCACGCGAGCTCACGCGTCCAGTTCGGTCGACCCCTTTCGCGATTTCAGGCCGTGCAGAACATGATCGCCGACATCGCCGCGCAGGCGGCTCTGGCGCGATCGGCCACCGAGGCGGCGCTGACGGCGGCGGTCACTAGCGCGTGGTCGGCTTCCAACCTCGCCTTCCTCATAGCGGTGGCACGTTCGTGTGTGGGCCAGGCCGCCTCCGTGGTGGTGCGTAACGCTCACCAGGTTCATGGCGCGATCGGCACCACACGGGAGCACCGGCTACACGAGTTCACCCGGCCCGCCCTGGTGTGGCGGGGGGAGTTCGGATCCGTGCAATATTGGGACGAACAGGTCACGTCGGCCGCGCTTGGGGCGGGAGCCGCCGGGCTATGGAGCCTGATCGGCGGCTGAGCATGGACGGTGTTCCACTCAACGGGCGCCGGGGTGTTAGCGGGGCCACAGCCGGGATTGACTGTGGGCATGAGCAACGACATCACGCTGTCGGAACTGCAGGAGTTCATCGCCGCCTTCTGGTACCACTACGACGAAGCCAACTATGACGAGCTGGCCGCCAGCTACGCCCACGATGTGCACTACCTGACCCGAAGCGACAGTGGCGCAAGTCCTTTCGAGGAACTGATGTCGCCCGAACTCGACACTCGTGACGCGGTCATCGAGTGGCTGTCCGAGCATCGCAAACAAAGCCCCTACCCGCTGCGTCACCACGCCACCAACGTGCACCGCACCGGCACCGATAGCGGCGTAACCCGCGCCCGCTTTTACATCTTCGTCAATCAGATCGCCAACTTCGTGCCGTTCGCGGTGTCCAGCGGGGTGGTCAACGTCGGCGTGCGCCGAGGCCCCAATGGGCTGGAGTTCACCGATATGGACGTCGTACTGGATGCCACCAACTCCGTGCTGCTATCCGAACTGCACAGCGACACCGCCACCGCGTCGCAACCATGACCGTTCAAGAGCTCTTCTCTGGCGGCGTCGCCGTCATCACCGGTGCCGGCTCGGGCTTTGGTGCCGGCATGGCCCGATACGCCGGCAAATTGGGCATGACCGTGGTGCTCACCGATGTCGATGCGCACAGCATCACCGCCCTGCGCCAGGAGCTCACCGCCGCAGGAAGCACCGCGGTCGATATGGTCTGCGACGTAAGGGATCCCGTCGCCATGCAAGAGCTCGCCGACAAGACCTATCGCGATGTCGGGCCGGTGCGGTTGCTGGTGAACAATGCCGGAATTGAACAGTTCGGCTACCTGTGGGACACCCCGGTGGTCAACTGGCAGCGGATCGTCGACATCAACATCAGCGGGGTCTTCTACGGCATCCGCGCGTTTCTGCCGCGAATGATGGCGAGCCCTGAGCAGGCGTGGGTGTGGAATGTGTCGTCTGTTGGTGGGGTCGTCGCGATGCCATTGCAAACGCCCTACATTGTGAGCAAGCATGCGGTGCTGGCGATGACCGAGTGTCTCGACCTAGAAGTACAGTCCAGCGGGCACGACCACCACATTCATGTCCAGGCGGTGCTGCCCGGCCCGGTGCTGTCCAACATTTTCGAATCAGCCGGCGGCGTCGACGGCAATGAGGCAACCGACGTCGCGGCCGCCGAGGCACACCGTACGGCCATGCTCGACCTGAAGGCCGACGCGATGGACCCGCTGACAGCTGCCGCGGTGGTGTTCGAGCAAGCCGCGAAAGGCGGTTTCTATCTGCTCACCCATCCAGACTACGTTCGGTCGGCGATGCAAGAGCGTGCCAATACCCTTGCGTCCCAACAGGCGCCGGTATTGCGCACCGAGCGCCGGTTCGACCCCGCGCGGCATTAACGTGCCCACTCCCCCGCTGGATCCCGACGCCGCCGCCCGAGTCGCGTCGTTCGGTACGATCCCGCCGATGCGCCAACGCGGCCTAGCCGCGGTGCGGGCCGCGATCGAATCCGCGCCGCTGCCCGAGGCAATGCCACAGATGGACAGCGTCACCGACGTCACCATCCCGGGGCCAGCCGGGCCGATACCCGCGCGGATCTACCGTCCCACCACAGATTCCCACACACCCGTGCTGGTGTATTTCCACGGCGGCGGCCTGGTCATGGGCTCCAACCACTCGTTCGAACCGCTGGCCCGCGCGCTCGCCTCGGCGTCGATGTCCACCGTTGTCGCCGTCGACTACCGCCTGGCCCCGGAAGCGGCACCCCCGGCGCAGTTCGACGACGCCTACGCCGCCACTGAATGGGTATCACGCCGAGCCGCGGAGCTACGCGTCGACGCCAACCGGCTCGCAGTGATCGGCGACAGCGCCGGAGGTTCGTTGGCGGCCGCGGTTGCACTGGCCGCGCGTGACCGCCGCGGTCCGGCGATCTGCGCGCAGGTGCTGCTGTACCCGGGCCTGGATCGCGACATGACGGCCCCGTCGGTCGCTTCGACGGCCGACGCGCCGCTCCTCACCCGCGACGACATCGACTACATGCACGCACTTGCCGACGGAGATGCCGGGCCGCCCGAGGACCCGTTCCTGGTTCCCGCCTACGCCTCCGACCTTTCTGGGCTGCCGCCCGCGATCGTGGTCACCGGTGGCTGCGATCCAATCCGGGACTGGGGTGAACGATACGCGGCCCGGCTGCGGGACGCCGAAGTTCAGACCACCCTCACCCGCTATCCGGGTACCTACCACGGCTTTCTGATGTACCCCGACGCGACCGCCCGCGGCCGACTCGCCATCGCCGAAATCGGCGCGGCATTGGGCGCCAAGTTCGCCAATCCGCTCCCATTTTGACGTCCCGATCACCGGACACGCGTCGACCGTACGACGACGGTGCCGGAGACAATCCCACCAATCCAAACATGCAGAAGGAGACCGCTGATGCTTACGGATGAGCGCCGGATGGAGCTTTCCAACGTTTTGCGGCCCGCCGCCCCGCCGCGCGAAATCGACAACGTCTACACCGCCGACCAACGCGAGCGGCTGCTCAATGTCGTACACGCGCACGGTCCTTGGAAGCTGATCATCGCCCAACACTTCGCGTCGGCCGACGAATTGATGGCCACCATGAGCGGTGCCTTTCCCGAGGGATTCACTCCGTCGCTGGACCTCTTTCTGACGCCAACATTCCGCGGCTACCTGGCCAACTACGGGGCCATCCTGTACCCGGAGCTGCACGACTGCTTCTACAACGCCACGTTCCTCGAGCACGCGAAGAGCTACTGGAACGCCGAGTACGCCAAGCCTGAGATGATGCTGTTCAACATCAACGGCCCCTGCGCCAACCGCGATCCCGGCCATCTGGACTCGCCGAGCTTTCGCGGTGTACGCCACGAGAACGCCCCCACCTGGCTGTGCAGCGTGATGGGCAAGTCGGGCCTGTTCACCGACTACCTCATCAAAATGGCTCAGGTCATCACCTGGTTCTCCCTCGACGAGGGGTCCGGTTTTACCTATTGGCCCGACGGCCCACTCAAGGCACCCTCCCGGGTCTTGCCGCCGATCAACAACCGCGGAGTGGTCGTTCAGAACGAGATGATGGTGCACCGCGGAGAAGCCAACGGGCCGCTGGAACAACAGATTCCGCCGGGGCTGGCCTTCGACACCGTCTTCGCCGGCGACCCGGCCGACCCCGACCACTGGCTTCTGAAGAACGGCGACGACGTCATCGCCCGTCACCACACCGACGAGTTGCGTTTCCTGGTCCACTGGTCCGCCGAAGTGTTCTCCGACTTCGAGGAACTCAAAAAGAACATGGACGGCTCCGACGACATCACGATCGAACGGGCCATCGGCATCATGATCGACGACCTCAAGGGCAAGGGCATCAAGCTCGACACTCCCAGCGATCCCCTGCACGACCCTGGATTCATTGCCGCGCTTAATGCTGCCTACGACCTCGGCGGACCCACTACCTATCCAGAAGAAGCGCCACTGAGTGCGTTCCAATTGGCTTAAGCACGGAAAGCGCAGCATCAAGGATCATTTCGGCGAATCCCGGGGTGGTGGGACAACGAAATGTCCCGAGAGCCACACGACGTTGGACCTATCCTGATCGACCGACCGTGAACTGCGGCTCAGACACCCGGGCACGCTAGCGTTCCTACGATCATCTGCATGGCGGATCGCAACGCGGATTGCAGGGCGGCGAAATCGCCGTGCTGGACCCAGTGGACGTAGGCGTGCCGACACGCTTGAACCACCAGCTGGGCAGGCAGCTCTCGGGTGAATGGGTCATCGCTTAGATCGAACCGGGCGGCAAGGAACTCGGTGATGGAAGCGATAAGGTCTTGTCCCCAGTCCAGCCACCGCAATCGGTATTGGGGATCGCTGATCATCATCGCCATGAACCTGCGATCGATCTCCATCCGGCCCCGCCGGGGAACTTCGGTGCTGAATGCCGCAACGAGGACCTCGACGGTATCGCTGTCCGGTGCTGCGTCACGCAGGGTCTCGATGCTCAGCCTGCCGAATTCACGGAATAGCGGCATAACGACGTCTTCTTTGACCGGGAAGTACCGGTGAAACGTCCGCGGCGCAATGCCCACCGCTTCGCAGATCCGCTCGACGGTCGCCGAGGTAGACCCGTCGGCGAGAAAAGTGTCGCGGGCAGCTAGCGCGATGTGCATCCGAAGATCCTCGGCGCGGCGCTCCGCGTGCGTCGCCGGACTGCTCACCAGCCTTGCCTCACTTCCTCGCCACACGAACTGCACGTCAATCCTAACCGCGGCAATCCCTTGACTGATGTGCTCGGACCTGCGACGGCATCCCGCTGAGCGGGATCGCGATGGTGACCCACACCCCTGCGGACTAACATCGTGTTGTCAGATTCTGCCATTCATGTCGCAATCTGACACACCACCGCAGTGACGCGCCGCCCAACAGTGGCCCTTTGACAGGTATGCGATGGCCCGCCCCCAGGCGGGCTGAACCACCCAGCCAACGAGGTCACGACGCCAGCCGAGCCCAATTGAGGAGAAACCCCGATGACCACTGAGACCGAAGAACTCAACTATGACGACTACACCCATGACTTCATGGGGAAGGTCGGCAACGTCCAAGACTTTTCCCGCGATTTCCTCATGGGCCTAGCGCGAGTGTTCGAAGACGTCTTGAACTTCATGCCCTACGCCCATGTCAAGATCTACTCGGAGAAGGTCGGCATTAGCGCGGCCATGGACGTCGCCGCGGAGCTGTCGCGGGCGGGGATGCGCCAAGTGATGCCGATGGGGCGCTACATCGCCCCTCCGGGTTGGGACTGGAAAAACGCTCAATACCAAGCGATTCCCTTTGATGTTCAGACTGAGGACCTGACCAAGCCGGCCCTGATACGTCTGATCAAAACCTATTGGGACCAGTACCTCAAAGGACACAACTATTTCATCGACCAGTGGACCAAGATCCTCCCTGAGGAGGAGGTCTGGCTCGGGCTTCCCGACATGTATCAACTCATCATCGATTACCAATACCCCAAACTGGCCAGAGTGTTCAAGATCGAGCCAGTGCACGTGGTGGACTTTCTCAAGTTGGCCTGCCTGAGCATCGATGGCACGCTCGGGTACGGCGGCGAGTACATCGTGTACAACCCCGATCACGTGGTGCTCAACATGCGTCGGTGCGAAGTGCTGCAGAAGTACACCGACGAAGGCCTCTACCCACCGGCACGGGCCTGGATGAACTGCACTTTTGAGCAGCGAATCTCAGCCCCGTTCTTTCCTGGGTGCAAACTCGACATCAACTTGCCGCCAAAGGATTTCAAGTTTGCCCAAGGAGAACCATTCTGCGTGTGGACGTACACGCGCGGTGAAGCAAACCATAAGGCGGCCGCGGCCGCCCCTGATCCCAGAGCCAGCGCGATGAAGAAGATCCCCATCATGCCGGTGTCATCGACTTAGGAAGCGGCGTGGTCGCGGATCCTCGGCCAAGAGTTGCGAGGCCCGGCCGTCATGCCGACGTTCCGGCGCTTCCATCGACGATCGTAAGCGTGCCGGCACGCACGGCATCCGTGATCGACTCAGTCAGAGCCGAGCATGACAGGAACAGATCACAACGTCCATATGGCGCTAATTGTGCAGCAGCGGAACGCTCCTCACAGCAGGCCAGGGCCGAGGCTGTCCACTGCACGCTCGTCTGGTTCCAGCTGCTTTTACGGACGTGCACTCGCGCTCGACAGCGCCGACATGCCACGGACATCATGGGCATGTCGGCGAGGCGCTCGTCCTCTCTCACAAGCGAAGCCACCGTCATCACACCGAGTCTTTGGCGGTAGCCTGCGCAGCGATATTGGACTCGACCACCTTCATCCAGGCCTCGTACGGACGGGTGGTGTCGAGCTCAAACTCGAAGCGGTCCACCATATCCGGTTGGACATCGGCGACATCGACGTAGAACTGTTCGTACCATCGACGTAGTTGGTAAACCGGGCCGTCTTCTTCGACCAAGAGCGGATTATCGATGCGCGCCTTGTGCCGCCAGATCTGCACATCTTGTTCGAAACCGAGTTTGACGAAGTCGCCCAGGGCGACCGCAGTCTGCACTGCGACATCATCGGGTAGCGCCTCGGATTTCTTGACGATGATGCCGTACTGCAGCACAAAGGAATTCGCGTCAACTGGGTAATGACAATTGATCAAGACGGTGTGGTGGTCACCATCCGCGTAGTGATAAGTCAGGTCGTCGACCATGAATGATGGTCCATAGTAAGACGCCACCGATGTTGTGCCGAGCAACTGAGGACCTTCTGTGCCACCCAGGTCGGGTCGGCCCGCACTGTTCATGTACTGGGTAGCCACGTGCCCTTCGAAGATGTTCTTGAAATGGGTCGGCAGGGACCCGTGGATATAGAAGAAGTGGGCCATGTCCACGACGTTGTCGATGATTTCGCGGCAGTTTGTGTTCACGACCGTCGTGTACCAGTGCCAATCGGTCCACTCGTCGCTAGCGGCGCCCTCGATACGCGGGATCGCGACCTCAGGTGGGGGCGGTTTGCGCTCGGGATCGTTCCACACAAAGAGCATGCCGTCCTGCTGCAGGGTGGTCCACGCTTGGGTGCGGGCCAGCTTGGGTGTGCGTTTGCTGTAGGGCACCAGCTTGCAGCGTCCGTCACCACCCCAGCGCCAGTCATGGAACGGGCACGCCACCTCGTTGCCCTTGACCTCACCTTGCGACAGGTCACCTCCCATGTGGCGGCAGTAGCCGTCGAGGACATTGACCTGTCCATCACCGCCGCGAAATACCACCAGCTTCTGGCCGAAAGCATTGATTGCGTGCGGCTTGCCGTCACTGAAGTCTTTGATCAGACCTAGGCAATGCCAGCCGCGGGCGAATCGAGTTGGCGCAGCATCGGCCTCGATCAGCCGAACTTCGCCGGCTTCGGACTGCGAATTCATGGGCGCCATTCAACTCCGACTGACCGGCAGGTGGAGGGCACGTGTTCCACTGATCAGGACGCCTCTTCCCGCCAAGCGGCCCGGCCGCTTACCGTTACCAGGCGTGACAACGCACAGCACGACGATTCCTGCTGGACTTCCCGTGTCCGACACGACGGTGGACCTACTCGTGATCGGTTCGGGAACCGGCATGGCCGCAGCACTCGCCGCCCACGACCGGGGGCTCTCCGTGCTGATCGTCGAGAAGTCCTCGTACGTGGGTGGTTCGACGGCACGTTCCGGTGGCGCGCTGTGGCTGCCCGCGGGCCCAGTGCTGCAGCGGGCCGGTGCCAACGACACCGCCGAGCGCGCCGCTACCTATCTTGACTCCGTTGTTGCGGGCTCAGCCCCACCTCCGCGTTCCGCGGGATTTTTGACACATCTCTCCGCGACCGTCGAGCTGCTGGAGCGTACGACTCCGATGCGGTTGTTCTGGGCCCGGGAATACTCCGACTACCACCCCGAAGAGCCCGGCGGCAGCGCAGCTGGGCGTACCTGCGAGTGCCGGCCCCTAGACACTGCCGTCCTGGGCGAATATCGCGGCCGGCTGCGGCCCGGGGTCATGGAGTCCGGTTTCTCTATCCCGACAACGGGGGCGGATTATCGTTGGCTCAACCTGGTTGCGCGGGTGCCGCGCAAGGGAATTCCGACCCTCGCGAAGCGAGTGGCCCAGGGTCTGGGTGGCCGCCTGCTTGGCCGGCACTACGCCGCGGGCGGCCAAGCCCTGGCAGCCGCCCTCTTCGCCGGTGTGTTGCGCGCTCAGATCCCGGTGTGGACCGACACCACCTTGCTGCGTCTGGTCGGCGACGACGACCGCGTCAGCGGTGCGGTTGTCGGCCATGGTGGCCGTGAAGTGACCATCACGGCCAGGCACGGGGTGGTGCTGGCCACCGGCGGCTTTGACCACTGCATGGAGATGCGCTGGAAATTTCAGTCCGAGTCACTCGACCCCAACGTCAGCCTGGGCGCCGACTCAAATACCGGCGAGGGGATCCGCGTCGCCCAAGAACTCGGCGCAGACATCGATCTGATGGACCAGGCTTGGTGGTTTCCCGCGATCGCGCCGCTGCCGGGCAAGGCGCCCGCGGTCATGCTCGCAGAGCGATCACTTCCGGGCTGCCTCATCGTCAACCAAAATGGGCATCGATTCGCCAACGAGTCGGCCGACTACATGTCGTTCGGTCAGCGATTGCTGGAACTCGAGCAGTCCGGGCAACCGGTAGAAGCAATGTGGATCATCTTCGATCAGCAATACCGCAACAGCTATGTCTTTGGCGCCGAACTGTTTCCGCGGATGCCCATTCCGCAGACCTGGTATGACGCGGGCATCGCGGTGCGCGCCGACAGCCTGCGCGAACTCGGCGCTCGGATCGGCGCTCCCACATCACCGTTCAACCAGACGATGACGCGCTTCAACGAAAGCGCTGCTTTTGGCGAGGATCCCGACTTCGGTCGCGGCCGCAGCGCCTATGACCGCTACTACGGTGACCCGACGATAACGCCGAATCCCAATCTGCGACCGTTGACCAAGGGCCCGTTCTACGCTGTGAAGATGGTGCTCAGCGACCTGGGTACCTGCGGTGGACTCAAGGCCGACGAGCGGGCACGGGTGCTGCGCGAAGACGGCGCTGTCATCACCGGGTTGTACGCCATCGGTAACACCGCCGCCAACGCGTTCGGAGCCACATATCCCGGCGCGGGCGCGACGATCGCCCAAGGGTTGGTATACGGCTACATCGCCGCCAGAGACGCCGCCGGTGGCGGTTAGTCGTCTCGGCGCTTGGCTTGGACCTGCTTTTCCACCTCACGCCAGTACCCGGGCGTGGGGCGCAATTTGCCCGATCCGCCTTTCGCCTTCTGCATGGAGCCGTCGGCCTCGTCGATTTCCTTCATCAGTTCCAGCGCAAACTCGCGCTCGGCGGCGTAGTACTTGGCCGCCCACCGCAGCGCGAGCACTGAGTAGGCCCAAGCCGGCTCGTCCTCGGCGCCTTCGGCGTCCTCGACAGCTTTGCGATGCCTGGCTTCGGCGTAGGCCACGTGGTCCTGCAACATTTCCTTGAGCCGAGCGGGGGTCGTCAGATGACCGAACGTCACGCGCATCAGCACGCTATGTTTGAGCACCGGCGGATCCACCGGGGCATTGTTGGTCCAGTCGGTGACGGCATCCAACCCGGCCGCGGTGATCTTGTAGAGCCGGCGGCTGCGGGTGCCCTCGTCACGTTCGATGCGTGATGTCACCAGCCCCAAGCTTTGGAGCTTCTTCAGCTCGGTATAGATCTGGCTGTTCGACGGGCTCCAGTAGTAGAGGTCAACGCTCCAGTCGATCCATTTTTTCAGGTCGTAGCCGGAGACTTCCTCTTCATAAGAGAGCATGCCCAGCAACGCCCAACTGGTGGCGGCAAGTGCCGACTTCACCGGCTTATCGCTGGGCTCGGCCATTTTGCCAGATTAACAGCACAGCCGAGATGTCCCTGTGCTATGCCCGCTGGACGGGACGCCACCTTCCGGACCGCGACCGCTCAATTCACGCTTGTTAGTCGATGACCACCGAAGTCACCAAGCGTCGACCCCATGCGCAGCGTCCCCCGTTCTGCAGCGTGCGGCCCGCACCACGTCCGCTGCAACGCCAACAATCGGCGTGCCACGCCTAGGGGACGACGCGCCCCGGCTCGCGGTTCGCTGTCCGTGAGGGCGAAGACCTTGCCAGCGACACCGCCGACACCGGGGATTTGGGTATACCGATGACTGACCCCTCGTCTACATACGAGCTACTGGCCATTTCCGTTCGCAAACTAATCGACGCAACAATCCGAACGGAGTTGGAGCCCAACGCTATTGCCTCCACAACGGCCGAGATCGACGCAATCACAGGCCGACTGAGCGCCGAGCAGATACCTGGATCGTTCGGCGAGCGCACCCGCGCCGACGGGCAAAACGCGGCCTCAGGTAATGCGGTGATCGGAGTCCGCAACCCGTTGGCTCCCCCACTCGTGATTCACGAGGGAAACGGATTGGTTTGGTCGGAACTCGTCCTCGGTGCAGCCTATGAAGGACCGGCGGGTTACGTGCACGGCGGTGTCTGCGCGATGGTGTTGGACCATGTACTGGGCGCTACCGCCCACAAGCCAGGGCGGCCGGCCTACACCGGGACGCTGACCCTGCGCTACCACCGAGGAACCTCGCTACGAAAGCCTCTTCGCGCCGAGGCCTGGGTCGACCGCGTCGAAGGGGTCAAGACCTTCGCCGCTGGACAGCTCAGCGACAGCGATGGCGTAACCGTTTCAGCAGAAGGGGTTTTCATTCATCCGCGGGAGTAAGCAAAACATCGCCGATAGAGCACGCCTACGACCCATCCCAGACATCGAGTGTTGGAAAGTGCCGAGCCGGGCTGCCCCCATCATCATCTCTGACCGCGGATCTGACGAAACAAACCACCGCATAAGGCCTGAAAAGTTGCGCTTGAGTCAAGCACTGGGGTGCGTCTGAACAGCGCGCTGTGGAAGACCGCTCTCTTCAGTGGCCGGGGGCCTAACCCCGGGCAACTTTATGAACCGGCTTTTGGAGACTCTCGTATCAGGGCGCGATTACCGGCGTTGGGGAGCGAGGCGCTTCAACGCGAGTCCCCCCTCGAAGGGGCGGTAGCCGAACGCGGCCGGGGCACGGTACCCGGTGTCCTCAAGGGGGGTATGCACTTCAGCCACGGTCGGCCCGATCTCGGCTGCAATCGGCGCCAGTGCATCGAGGTCGAATCGGTACAGCCGGGCCGCGTTCTCCGCCAAAATTTTTCGGCACTCGCTTTCCGATCTGTTCTGTAGCGCCCACCGGATGGCCAGCCTGGATTGAGGAGTGAAGCCCTCCTCGTGCGGATAGTCGCTTCCCCATAGAATGTGGTCTGCACCCATGAAATTAATCATCACTGATTCAAAGGGCGCCAATTCGCTGGCCAGGTAGCAGTTCCGCTGGGCGTACTGACTCGGCGTGAGGGTAAGCCCATCGACCGAGGAACCACCGAACATGCCGTACGTGCGGTTGCCGGCTTCGGACTTCATCGTCGGGACCATCGCATCGAGCGTCATCAGTTGCTGCTGTACCCACAGTGTGCCCTGCTCTGTAGGGGCGAACCGTAGCGTGGGGTAACGCTCGAAAACCCCGGCCAGGATGAGATGGCCCAGGCTGCGCTGGGCCCACAGCGCCATTTCCGTGATGAGCACGGCGTTGGATGCCGGCTGATCCATGGGCATTGCCGGACTTCCCGGACCGCCGTGCTGCACGATCGTCAGATCCAGTTCGCTGCACAACTGCCAAATCGGCTCATACCGAGTGTGGAACAGCGGGGCGACATTGGGGTCGCCCGGCGATACTGGGGGCAGCAGCACTCCACCGAAGCAGCCTTGCTCGTTGCCCCAACGAATTTCGTCCAGCGCGGCGTCGACGTCGTTGGGGAATACCTGGATCAGTCCTCGCCGGCGTGCGGGTGCCAGCGAACAAAAATCGACCTGCCATCGGTTGTGCGCCTGCACGCCCGCCCAGCGGTGTTCGAACTCTGCTCGGTTCTGGGGCAACGAGATGGTGATGTTGGGAGACGTCGGAAAGAAGGGAGGAACAGTGTTGGGCAGCAACAGCTCTGCCGCAACCCCGTCAGCGTCCATCTCGGAAATACGCAACTCATGGTCCCAGTTGCGCTTTGCGGTAGCGATGATCAAGTCATCGAAAGGACTGGCATACGTCGTGGCCCACGCGTCGAAGTCGTCGTGGAACGCCTTCGGGAGGTACGGCTTGTATTCGAGGAGGTCGGCGCCGGCGTGGGTATCCGCAGAAATGACAGTGTAGCGGGACGGGGT
>NZ_LZJF01000055.1 GCF_001666835.1 Mycobacterium sp. E3251
CGGGGGTGGGCCTGGGGTGGCTGACCGCGCTGGCCGGGTCCGTGAAGATCATCAACTGGCTGACCGTGCCCACCGCGGCCGCAAACATCATCCACGCCGTGTTCAGCGGCTTCTTCGCGGTGCACTTCTACCCCTTGCTGCGCATCACCCGCCTCATCGGGATCGCGATCATCGCGGTGTCGCTGCCCCTGCTGTGGTGGCGGTTCCGGCGCGACGACCGGGCCGCCCTCACCGGCATCGCGTACTCGATGCTGGTCGTGGTGCTGTTCGTACCGGCGGCCCTGCCGTGGTACTACTCCTGGCCGCTGGCCGTGGTGGCCCCGCTGGCGCAGTCTCGGCGGGCGGTCGCGCTCATCGCCGGTCTGTCGACGTGGGTGATGGTGATCTTCAAACCCGATGGCTCGCACGGGATGTACTCGTGGCTGCACTTCTCGCTGGCCACCGCCTGCGCGCTGATCGCCTGGTACAGCCTCAACCGTGCCCCCGACGAGCGGGCCGACCAAGCGGAAGCCGCCGCTCAGTAAGTCGTCAGTAAGCCATCGCCTGCGCCCGGCGCACGACCTCCCGAGCCTGATGCGCGTGCAGGGCGTCGACGGGGCGGGCGTTGGTGATGGCATCCCGGCTGCCGTCGTGCGTGATCGTCAGCGATGGATCGGGGGTGAACAACCAGCGCACGATCTCGGTGTCGTGGTAGCCGCCGTCGTGCAGGATCGTCAACAGCCCCGGCAGGCTCTTGACCACCTCACCCGATTTGGTGAAGAACACCTGCGGCACCACCAGGCCGCCCTCGCGCTTCACCGCAACCAGGTGGCCTTCCCGAAGTTGCTGCTGGACCTTGCTGACCGAAATCCGGAGCAATTCGGCGACCCGTGGCAGGTCGTAGGTGGGCTCGTCGGGATCCAAAACATCGTCGCCGGCAGGAACACTGCTCACCCGCGCAAGTGTAGGCCCTGGCACGCGGATTGAACCCGCGTTCTGACGCCCAATCGCCCCTCACCCCTACGATGGCCCCGTGGCCGGACCCGGGACGCCAGACCCTTTGGACAGCGCATTGCTGGACGGCCGCTACCTGGTGCAGGCCAAGATCGCCAGCGGTGGCACGTCGACGGTGTACCGCGGCCTCGACACGCGGCTCGACCGCCCCGTCGCGGTGAAGGTGATGGATTCCCGCTACGCCGGCGACGAGCAATTCCTGACCCGGTTTCAGCGCGAGGCCCGCACGGTCGCACGGCTGAAGGACCCCGGCCTGGTCGCGGTCTACGACCAGGGCTTGGACGCCCGGCACCCGTTTCTGGTGATGGAGCTCATCGAGGGCGGCACGTTGCGCGAGTTGCTGGCCGAGCGCGGGCCGATGCCGCCCTACGCCGTGACCGCGGTGCTGCGCCCGGTGTTGGGCGGCCTGGCCGCCGCGCACCGGGCCGGTCTGGTCCATCGCGACGTCAAGCCCGAGAACGTGCTGATCTCCGACGACGGCGACGTGAAGATCGCCGATTTCGGCCTGGTCCGTGCCGTCGCGGCCGCTGGAATCACCTCCACGAGCGTGATTTTGGGAACCGCGGCCTACCTGTCGCCCGAACAGGTGCGCCACGGCGACGCCAGCCCCCGCAGCGACGTGTACTCCGCGGGGATTCTCACCTACGAGCTGCTGACCGGGCGCACCCCGTTCACCGGCGACTCCGCGTTGTCGATCGCCTACCAACGGCTGGACACCGATGTACCGCCGCCCAGTGCCGCGATCGACGGAGTGCCCCCGCAGTTCGACGAGTTCGTGCGGCGCGCGACCGCGCGCGACCCGGGCGACCGCTTCGCCGACGCGATCGAGATGGGCGCCGAACTCGACGCGATCGCCGAAGAGCTTGCGCTGCCGGACTTTCGGGTTCCGGCGCCGCGCAACTCCGCGCAGCACCGGTCGGCGGCCCTGCAGCACAGCCGAATGGGCCAGCCCCCAGCCGCACCGGTCCGCAACCCCACCCGCCAGCTGACCCGCGGCCCCGAGGACTGGTCCGAGCCGCAGCGCCCGCCGCAATCCGACGACGAGCCCGACGACTACCAATACCAGCCCGTCACAGGGGAATTCGCCGGGATTCCGATCAGTGAATTCGCGTACGCCCGGCAGCACGGCCGGCGCATGGTGCTGATCTGGGTGGCGCTGGTGCTGGCGCTGACCGGGCTGGTCGCCACCGCCGCGTGGACGATCGGGACCAACCTGAACGGGCTACTGGCGGGCTAGTCGCGCAGCATCTCCGCGACCAGGAAGGCCAACTCCAGCGACTGCTGGGTGTTCAGCCGCGGGTCGCATGCCGTCTCGTAGCGCCCCGCGAGGTCCAGGTCCGAAATGTCTTGCGCCCCACCAAGGCATTCCGTGACGTCCTCGCCGGTGATCTCGACGTGGATGCCACCCGGGTGCGTGCCCAGCGCGCGGTGCACCTCGAAGAAGCCCTGCACCTCGTCGACGACGCGGTCGAAGTGCCGGGTCTTGTATCCGTTGGACGACTCGTGGGTGTTGCCGTGCATGGGGTCGCACTGCCAGATCACCTGGTGACCGGTCGCCTGGACCTTCTCGACGATGGGCGGCAGCAGATCGCGCACCTTGTTGTTGCCCATTCGGCTAACCAATGTCAACCGGCCCGGCTTGTTGTGCGGGTCAAGCCGTTCCACGTATTCGACGGCCAGCTCCGGGGTCATCGTCGGACCGATCTTGACCCCGATCGGGTTGGCGATCACCTCCGCGAACGCGATGTGCGCGCCGTCGAGCTGGCGCGTCCGCTCACCGATCCAGACGGTGTGCGCCGACAGGTCGAACAACTGCGGCTCCCCGTCCTCGCTCTCCGACAACCGCAGCATGGCCCGCTCGTAGTCGAGCACCAAAGCCTCATGGCTGGCGTAGATTTCGGCGGTCTGCAGGTTGCGGTCGGCCACGCCGCAGGCGCTCATGAACCGCAGACCGCGGTCGATCTCGGTCGCCAGCGCCTCGTAGCGGGCGCCGGCCGGCGACGTCCGGACGAACTCCCGGTTCCAGTCGTGGACCAGGTGCAGCGACGCCAGGCCCGACGATGTCAGCGCCCGCACCAGGTTCATCGCCGCGCTGGCGTTGGCGTACGCGCGGACCAGCCGCGACGGGTCATGCTCGCGCGCGGCCGCATCCGGGGCGAAGCCGTTGATCATGTCGCCGCGGTAGGACCGCAACCCCAGGGCGTCGATGTCGGCCGACCGCGGCTTGGCGTACTGGCCGGCGATGCGGGCCACCTTGACCACCGGCATGCTGGCGCCGTAGGTCAGCACCACGGCCATCTGCAGCAGGGCGCGGATGTTGCCGCGGATGTGGGGTTCGGTGTTGTCGGTGAACGTCTCCGCGCAGTCGCCGCCCTGCAGTAGGAACGCCTCACCCGTGGCGACCTGGGCCAGCTGCTCCTGCAGCCGGACGATCTCCGAGGGCACCGTCACCGGCGGCACGCTCTCGAGGACCGTGCGCATCGCCGCCGCCTCGTCGGCCGGCCAACTGGGTTGCTGGGCGGCCGGCTTGGCCAGTGCGGCGTCCAGCCGCGCCCGCAGGTCGTTCGGCAGCGGGGGCAGCGACGGCAGCTGGTCGATCGGGATGTCGACGGTCCAGTTCATCGGTCCATGGTAACCGGGCCGCGAGGGTGACTGATCAGCGCGAACGTCGTCCGGGCGGGCTCAGGCCGATGCTCCGCCGTTCGGATAGTCCCCGCGGCCGTCCACCTACGCCGAGGTGATCAGCCGGAATCGGCGCATCTGGTCGCGGGCGTCGACCAGTGCGTCGTGGGCATCGCGCGACCGCGGCGGCATGGGCGGGCGGCCCCGGTCCTCCCACAATTGCCGCAAGTCCCGGGTGAACCGGGGCAGCGCCCGCGGCAGCTCGGGCATCGTGCCCCACAGCTGGCACAAGGCCACGTGGTCGTAGGCGCCGATCCACGCCCACAGTTCGATGGGATCGGCGCCCTGGATGTCGAAGAAATCCTCGAGGTCCGCGCGGATCTGCCTGCGCGAACGCCACACCTGCGACGACGGGGGCGGCAGCTTGGGCAGCACGTTGGCGCGCACCCAGCCGCCGGCGCGCTCGGGATCGAACTCCGTGGACACGGCGTAGTACTCGCGGCCGTCCTCGGCGACCACTCCGATGGAGATCAACTCGATGGTGCGGCCGTCCTCGATGAATTCGGTGTCGTAGAAGTACCGCACCGGCGAAAGCCTATCTGCTGATCAGGATGGGCCCCGTCGGCGGCGGTGCCGCGTGCACGTCGTGGTCGAGCTGGGCGTCGACCGCACGTTCGTCGGGCAGGCGGGGCGTGCCCGCGATCGCGCACTGCAGATACAGCTTGGCCCGCACCACCGGGCGGCGCAGCGTCCGTTCGCGTTGCAGCGCGCGGCGCATCTTCTCCGGTTGGTTGGTGTAGCGCCAGCGGGCCCAGGGCGCATGCGGGCGGGACAGCCGGACCGCGCCGACGACGAGCAGCACGACGATGAACATGCCGAGCAGCCCCGTCCACACCTTGCCCTTGAGCACCACGATCACCGCCAGCGGCAGCGTCAATACCAGTCCGCCGGCCACCGCGGCGCGCAGCGGCCAGGAGTCGGTGCCTTCCCAGATCGGCAGGAAGAACATCAGCGGGTGCAGGCCCATGATCAACAGCCCGGCCACCCCTACCGCGGCGAACACGGCGTCCACCGAAGTGCGCCCGTCCTCAGACCAGTAGACGTCGGCCAGGTGCAGGATCAACGCGTACTCGTCGAGCACCAGGGCCGCGCCGATGCCGAAAAATATTGCGGACAGGGTGAATTCGGGCTCGTGTCCGTCGATGGACAGGGTGACCAAGGTCAGGCCGGAGAGCAACACCAGGACGACGCCGAACGTCACGTGGTGGATGTGAACGCCGCTGACGTGGACGTTGCGCGGGTGCCACCACCTGGTCGGACGGCCGCTGTCGGCGCGGTGGCGGATGAAACGCACGAACGTGCGCGTGACGAAAAACGTCAGGATGAACGCCACCAGGCAGCACAGCAGGGGCAACCGGCCGCCCTCGAGGATGTCGTGCGCGAACCAGCGCGTCACCCGCAGCACGAACCAGTGGAGCACTCTTGAAACGTACGCCTGTGGGCATCGACACCGCCGGAAGCCGCGCGGAGCGACGTACCACGTCCGCGCACCGATTACGCTGTTGTGCGACATGAGTAGATGGCGGGCGCCCGACGTGGGCCACCCAAGCAAACGTGGCCCGGGGCAGGTCCTGTTGTGGTGCGGTCTCTGGCTGTTGGCGGCGGCGGGGCTGGGCTACGTGGCCTGGCAGCTGTTCGGGCACATTCCCTATCGCATCGATATCGACGTGTATCAGATGGGTGCGCAGGCGTGGATGCAGGGGCATTCGCTGTACCAGGGTGATGTGCTGTTCCACACACCGATCGGGCTCAATCTGCCGTTCACCTATCCCCCGCTGGCGGCGATCGTGTTCTGCCCGTTCGCCTGGCTGCACATGCCGGCCGCCAGCGTCGCCATCACGGCGCTGACGTTGGTGCTGCTGGTGGTGTCCACCGTGATCGTGCTGACCCGCCTCGACGTCTGGGCCGCGTCGACGGCGCTGCCCGGTCCGGCCTGGCTGCGCCGCTGGTGGCTGGCCATCGTCATCACGTTGGCGGCGACGATCTGGCTGGAACCCATCACCTCGAACTTCGCCTTCGGCCAGATCAACGTCGTGTTGATGACCCTGGTGATCGCCGACTGCCTGCCACGCCGCACGCCATGGCCGCGCGGGCTGCTGCTGGGGCTGGGCA
Organism: Mycobacterium sp. E3251; assembly: GCF_001666835.1. GTDB lineage: Bacteria > Actinomycetota > Actinomycetes > Mycobacteriales > Mycobacteriaceae > Mycobacterium. The sequence continues at coordinate 5,788 of NZ_LZJF01000055.1, forward strand.
TCGCGCTCAAACTCACGCCGGCGGTGTTCCTGCTCTACTTCTTGCTGCGTCGGGACAACCGCGCGGCACTCACGGCCGTGGCGTCCTTCGTGGTGACGACGGCGGTGGGTTTCGTTCTGGCATGGCGTGATTCGTGGGAGTACTGGACGCACACCCTGCCGCACACCGATCGGATCGGCGAGGCGGCGCTGAACACCGATCAAAACATCGCCGGGGCCCTGGCCCGGCTCGGGCTGGGTGAACAACAGCGCTTCGTGCTGTGGGTGGTGGCCTCGCTGCTCGTGCTCGCGCTGACGGTGTGGGCGATGCGCAGGGTGCTGAGGGCCGACGAGCCAGTGCTGGCGGTCATCTGCGTCGCGTTGTTCGGGTTGATGGTCTCCCCGGTCTCGTGGTCACACCACTGGGTGTGGGGGTTGCCCACGGTCGTGGTGCTCGCCGTGCTGGCGTGGCGGCGCCGCAACGTGACGCTGGCCGTGGTCGGCGCCGCGGGGGTGGCGCTGATGAGATGGTCGCCGATCGACCTGCTGCCCAAGCATCACGAGGCGACCGCGGTCTGGTGGCGTCAGCTCGCCGGGATGTCCTACGTGTGGTGGGCACTGGCCGTCATCGTCGCGGCCGGGCTTACCGTCACCGCCCGCAAGCCGTCGCGGGATTCGGCGCCGCAGGAACTGACGCCGGTGACAGCGTCCGGCTAGCCGAGCCCGCGGATCAGCCGGCGGCGGTTTCCGGGATGCGGGCGGCCTCGCTGGTCGATCCCTCGCCGTTGCGGTTTTCCTTGACGCTGGCGGCGTAGATGTCGACGTACTCCTGGCCGGAGAGTCCCATCAGCTCGTAGATCACCTCGTCGGTGACCGCGCGCTCGATGAAGCGGTTGCCGGCCAGCCCCTCGAAACGGGAGAAGTCCATCGGCTTGCCGAAGCGCACGGTGACCCGCCCGAAGCGCAACATGTTCGTCCCCGGCGGGTTGACGACGTTGGTGCCGATCATCGCCACCGGGATCACCGGCACGCCGGTGTGCAGGGCCAGCCGCGCCAGACCGGTCTTGCCCTTGTACAGCCGGCCGTCCGGCGAACGGGTGCCTTCCGGGTACATCCCCAGCAGCTTGCCCGTCGAGAGCAGCCGCTCGGCGGTGGTCAGTGCGGCCTGCGCGCTGTCGGCGTCGGTGCGGTCGATCGGCACCTGGCCCACGGCGGTGAAAAACCAGCGCTGAAACCAGCCCTTCAGGCCGGTCCCGGTGAAGTATTCGGCCTTCGCCAGGAAGGTGATCCGGCGGCGCACCACCAGCGGCAGGTAGAAGCTGTCCATCACCGCCAGGTGATTACTCGCCAAGATCGCCGGGCCGGAGCTCGGAATGTGTTCCAGGCCTTCAACTTTCGGCCGACCGAGCAAGGCCAGCAACGGGCCGAGCAGTACGTACTTGAATAGCCAGTACCACATGGCCCTCCCTCTCGCCCGCCCGCCGGTGTTCTGCGCCAACTGTACCCACCGCACGCGCAGGGGACCACCTTCGACGCCCCGGGGTCACTCCTCGACGGTGACGGGGATGGGCTGATACCGGGTCCTGGTCGCGGCGGCTGGGGGCTCCGCCTCGGCGGCGCCGTCGCCGGGCGGTCCGTCGGGCGGCGGTTTCGCGGCGCCGTGGATGTCGTCGAGCATGGCCCGGACGACCTCGAGCAGGGCGATGCTGTGGTCGGCGATGACGGTGATCAGCGGGTGCTGCTCACCGGTCGCCAGTGCGGCCAGCGCGCATACCGGGCACCACACCTGTTGGCACTTGCCGGTCCCGGCTCCCCGGCCCGCCGTCAGCGCGGCGGCCGTCCGCACCGCCGGGTCGATGCCGTCCAGGATTGTCTGGGCGAGCCTGCGCAGCTCCGGACCGATATCCGAATGACCCCCACTCACTTAGGCCACACCTCCGGATCTGGTCGAAATCGCACCGTCAGCTCGTTACCCCGCAATTGTGCGTCCAGCACCGTGCAGCGCCGGAGCACGGACGCCAACCTAACCCTGCGCCGCAGTCCGCCGGCGCTGATGATCAGGTCGTCGTCGACGCGCCCCAGCGTCAGCGTCGACGGATCGAGTTGCGGCAACGCTAGCCGCATTCGATAAATCGAGCCAAGTCCCGTCCCGGATTCCAGGTCCACCGTCGGCCGCAACGGCCCCGGCGGCGGCGCCCCACCACGACGACGCGCGGAGTCGAGCAACTCGCCCAGGGCCTTCGGGCCGATCGGCTCCCCGGACAGGTGCGGAGTCAACACCAGAGCCACCCCACCAATGGTGGCGTCGAGCTCGTCGAGAACACCACGTTGTTCGGAAATGCGTTCGGCGTACCAGTAAAACGCGGGATGCTCCGGCAGGTTGCGGTATTCGTAAGACGCGTCTTCGGTCAGAACCTGGTTGACGATCAGCTCCTCGACGCGCACACCCATCAACGCCAGCGAACCCAGCGTCCGGGCCGCCTCCGCAGCGACCACCCGCTCCGGCGTCAATACCAAATGCGCGCCGACCAATTCGCCGTCGGTCAGCAGCGTGCTCAGATCCTCGACGCTGGCGCTGATGCGCTCCAGCAACTCGACCATCGCCGCGGACCGGGAGTCGTCGGCACCGACGGCCAGCCGCCGATGGCGCGGCCACGCGCGCTCGACGTAGAGCCCGAAGGTGGCGGGCAAGGTCAACATCCGCAGTGCGTCGGCGGTCGAGGCGCAGTCGACGACGACGCGATCCCAGCGGCCCGAGACGGCGAGCTCGCCGACGGCGTGCAGCCCGAGCACTTCCTGAACACCGGGCAACGCCGAAAGTTCCTCGGGCGCAATGGTATTCAGCTCGGTATCGGGAAACCGCCGATCCAGCGTGTCGACCACGTCGCGCCAGCGGACCTCGAGCAGGGCCAAGGTGTCCAGCGCGAGCGCGTCCAGAAAGCCGCCGCCGGCCTGCTCGTCGTCGGCAAGGACCCGAACCAGTTCGCCCTGGCTGGGCGGGACGGGCACACCCAGCACGTCACCGAGAGAGTGCGCCTGATCGGTCGACACCACCAGCACCCGTTGCCCGGCGCTTGCGGCACCGACCGCCGTCGCGCAGGCCAGCGTGGACTTTCCTACCCCGCCCTTGCCAACGAAGAGGCTGATTCGGGCCGGGGTGGGCGCCCGCGATTCACTGGACTCACTCAGCCCTCGACTCGTTTCTTCAGATCCTTCAACGCGGTGTCGGTCAACCGGCGCTCGGCCTTGCGCTTGAGCAGACCGATCATGGGCACGGCAAGGTCAACCGAGAGCTCGTAGGTGACCTCGGTACCAGATCCCTTGGGCGCCAATCGATACGTCCCCTCCAGCGAACGCAGCAGCGAGCTGGAGACCAGGGTCCAACTGACCGATTGCCGGTCCTTGGGCCACTGGTAGGAAATGACCATCGTGTCCTTGAGCACGGCGGCGTCCAGCACCACCCGCGCCACTTTGGGATAGCCGTCGGCGTCCTTCTCCTGGACCTCGGCTTCCCGGTATTCCGAGATCCACTGCGGGTAGGAATCGATATCCGCGATGACGCCCATCACCGTGCCCGGGTCGGCGTCGATGTAAATGGTCTGCGACGTCTTCTCCGCCACCTGGTGCTGCCCTCTCTCCCGCAAGCGGTCGACGCCGCCGGCGGGGAAACTACCGTGCGGGTCTAACCCCGGGCCTCCGGTCCGAAACGGTACTCTGCCCGCAAACCTGACCCGGCTAAACTACCGGAGAAACTCCGACCGGACGCGACCGTTCCAATGTCGTCTTGACCTCGAAGGCCATTTTCTTTCCCGCCACCCGACGGCGGTGCGTCATTTTCGCCAGATTCAGCTTGGCCAACTGCCAGGCCGCCACCCCGGTGGGTTCGGCGTGCAGGAAGTAATGCAGCACCACCCCATCCAGCGACGGCTCCAGCCAGATCTCCATGGTTCCGGTCAGCGCGCCGGTGACCGCCCAGCGGATCCCCTTGTCGCCGCGCTCCTCGACCACCTGCAGCCGCAGGTCCGGCCACCACCGGCGCCAGCTCGACGGATCGGCGACCGCGGCACCGACCCGCGCACCGTCGGCGGCGACGAACGTCTCGTCGGCGATCTGGATGCTGTTCACCACCCCAGCTTCACACACCGATCTTCGCGGCGGGCCGGGGCCCGGCAGACGGCCACGGTTCCTGCACGAACGCGCGGATTAGGCTGGACGGCACAAGCCGGCCCCCGGAACGTCACCCGAGCCAAACGAGGTCAGTAAGAGTGCGTGAGTACAGCGTCCCCGCCCGCTTCTCCGTCGGCGAACACGACAACATCGCGGCCATGGTCTTCGAGCACGAGCGCGCAGACCCCGGCTTCGTCATCTTCCGCCGTCAGGTCGACGGCGAATGGACCGACGTCACCTGCGCGGAGGTGGCCAAACAGGTGCGCTCCGCGGCGCTCGGTCTGATCGGGCTCGGGGTCGAGGCCGGCGACCGAGTGTCCATCTTCTCGGCCACCCGCTACGAGTGGGCGATCATCGACCTGGCGATCCTGTCGGTGGGCGCGGTCACCGTGCCGATCTACGAGACGTCGTCGGCCGAGCAGGTGCGCTGGGTGCTGCAGGACTCCGAGGCGGTGGTCGCCTTCGCCGAAACCGACGCGCACGCCATGATGGTCACCGAACTCACCGCCGACCTGCCCGCCTTGCGCCGCGTGCTGCACATCGACGGCTCGGGTCCCAAGGCGCTCGATCAGCTCGCCGAGGCCGGCGCGTCGGTCGAGCCCGCCGAGCTCACCGCCCGCCAGGAGGCGCTGCGCGCCGACGACCCGGCGACGCTCATCTACACCTCGGGCACCACGGGGCGGCCCAAGGGCTGCCAGCTGACCCATTCCAACCTGCTGTACGAGACCCGCGGCGCCAAGGAGTGCCTGCCGACGCTGCTGGACGAGGGGCAGCGGCTGTTGATCTTCCTGCCGCTGGCCCACGTGCTGGCGCGCTCGCTGACGCTCTCGGCGTTCGCCAACAAGGTGACGGTCGGGTTCACCAGCGACATCAAGAACCTGCTGCCGATGTTCGCGGTGTTCAAGCCGACGGTGGTGGTGTCGGTGCCGCGGGTGTTCGAGAAGGTCTACAACACCGCCGAGCAGAACGCGGTCAACGACGGCAAGGGCCGGATCTTCGCGGCCGCGGTGCAAACCGCGGTCGATTGGAGCCAGGCGCAGGACCGCGGGCGGCCCGGGCTGGTGCTGCGCGCCAAGCATGCGATGTTCGACCGGCTGGTCTATCACAAGCTGCGCGCCGCGCTGGGCGGAGAATGCCACGCGTCCGTCTCAGGGGGCGCGCCGCTGGGTGCCCGGCTGGGCCACTTCTACCGGGGCGTGGGCCTGACCATCCACGAGGGCTACGGCCTGACCGAGACCAGCTCGGCCATCACGGTCAACCAGGTCGGCAACGTCAGGATCGGGACGGTCGGAACGTTGTTGCCGGGCAACAGCATGCGCATCGCCGAAGACGGCGAGCTCCTGGTCCGCGGCGGCGTGGTGTTCAGCGGCTACTGGCACAACGAGCAGGCCACCAACGACGCGTTCACCGACGGCTGGTTCAAGACCGGCGACCTCGGCGCGCTCGACGAGGACGGCTTCCTCAGGATCACCGGCCGCAAGAAGGAGATCATCGTCACCGCCGGCGGCAAGAACGTCGCCCCGGCCGTGCTCGAGGACCAGCTGCGGGCGCACGCGCTGATCAGCCAGGCCATGGTGGTGGGCGACGCCAAGCCGTTCATCGGCGCGCTGATCACCATCGACCCCGAGGCGTTCGACGCGTGGAAGGAGCGCAACCACAAGTCGGCCGGCGCGTCGGTGGCCGATCTGGCCAGCGACCCGGACCTGGTCGCCGAGGTGGACGCCGCCGTCAAGCACGCCAACCAGGCGGTGTCGCACGCCGAGTCCATCCGCAAGTTCCGCATCCTGCCGGTCGACTTCACCGAGGACACCGGCGAGCTGACGCCGACGATGAAGGTCAAGCGCAACGTGGTCGCCGAGAAGTTCGCCTCCGACATCGACTGGATCTACGAGAAGGATTAGCGGCCGTCAGGCGCGGAGGATCTCGGCCAGCCGCATCGCGAGGGTGTCCCACCGCCAGTGCGCCGTCACCCAGTCCCGCCCGGCCGCGCCCATGGCGGCCGCCCGGTCTCGGTCGCCGAGCAACTCGGTGACGGCGTCGGCGACGGCGTTCACCGAGCGCCCATCGACCACTAATCCAGTCTTGTTGTGCTGCACGGCTTCTGGGGCCCCACCGGAGTCACCGGCGATCACCGGCTTGCCGGTGGCCGAGGCCTCGAGGAAGACGATGCCGAGGCCCTCGACGTCCATCCCGGCGCCACGGGTGCGGCACGGCATCGCGAAGACGTCGGCCAGCGCGTGGTGCGCGGGCAGCTCGGCGGCCGGCACGCCGCCGGTGAACGTCACATGCTCGCTCACCCCGCAGTCGCGGGCGAGCTTGCGCAACGATTCCAGGTAGGGACCGCCGCCGACGATGACCAGGGCGGCGCCATCGACGCGCTGCCGGATCGACGGCAGCGCCTTGATCAGCATGTCCTGACCCTTGCGCGGAACCAGCCGGGACACGCACACGACCGTGGGCCGCTCCCCCAGCCGATACCGCTCGCGCAGCGCGGCGCCGGCCGCCGGGTCGGGCCGGAACCGGTCGGTGTTGACGCCGGGTGGCAGGTATTCCAGCGAGGCGTTGGGCCCGAACGCCGGCGCGAACCGCGCGCGGGTGTAGTGGCTGACGAACGTGACGACGTCGGTGGTGTCGCCGATGCGGTGCAGCACCGACCGCGCGACGGGAAGCATCGACCAGCCCACCTCGTGACCGTGCGTGCTGGCCACCACCCGGGTCGCCCCGGCCTGCCGGGCGCGCTGCGCCAGCAGCGCCAGCGGCGCGGCCGCGCCGAACCAGACGGTGTCGATGCCGTTGTCGCCGATCAGCCGGCGCATCCGGGCGTCCACCGCCGGACCGGGCAACATCAACGTGCCGGGATGACGGACCACCCGGTAACCCGCCGCCCCGGCCGCATCGTCGAAGGCGTCGGCGCCCTTCCACTGCGGCGCGTACACCGTCATCGAATGCAGCCCGGCGCCGACCAGGTGCCCGACGAAATCACTCAGGTAGGACTGGATGCCGCCCGGCCGGGGCGGAAAGTCGTTGGTTACCAGCAGGACCCGACTCACTGCGTCAGGCTAGCCTGACGCGCGTACGGTCAGCCGCCGTGGGTCAGCCACTCGTGCCAACGCGCGAGCAGGCCGGGCGAGTCGGTCGCCAGCACGTCGTGGGCGGCGGAGAGCACGTCGGCGCGCCCGACACCGCAGACGGCCAGATACAGGTCGTGCAGCTTGGCCGTCCCGTAGGTGTCCGCGACGAAACGCGCGAACCACCACGCGCGGTCGTACGCCAGCGAACGCTGTGACCCGGGCGCGTCCAGGTCGGCGTCCGAGGGCAGCGTCAGCGGGACCGGCAGCACGTCGACGGGCACCGGGGTCCGGGGCCGGCCGACGAAATCGGCTACGCCCTCGGTCAGCCACCGGGGCGCATCCGCGGCGGTGTCCGCACGGGCGGCGTAGTGAAAAAGCTCGTGCGCCAACACGATTCGCAGCGCACCCTCGGTCATGTTGGCCGCGCCGGGCGCGAAGACGATGCGCTGACCGATAACCACCCGGTGCGCGGGATCGACGCGTTCGGCGACCGTCACCGCCGCGATGTCCGCCCACTGCGCGGCCGGGCCCCCACCGGCGGCGGCGCGGAACTCCTCGTCGGTATGGGCGGCGACCACCGATATGTCGCGCGACCAGTCGGCACCCCAGAACGCCTCGACCGCGTTGATCGCGGCACCGATGCCGGACGCCACCCGCGACAGCAACCGGTCGCCGGCCGGACCGTCCAGGCCGAGCAGCCGAACGGTGCGATCGCTGACGACCAGTGACTTCGTCGCTGCGCTGACCTGGCTGCGTGCGGGTGTGATCAGCTGCGGGGGGCGGGTCCGGCTGTCGCCGGCCGCGTCGAACGGCACGGCCGCAGCCACCACGATCTCGACGACGAACACCCAGGCCAGCAGGGTGGTCAGCCGCCGGCGCCGCGCGCCGGGGCCGCTAGTAGCGGCGGGCGTCGTGGACCGGGCCTGCGGCATTCATCGGCACCACGCGCACCGGCTGGCCGTAGGTGGAGGAATGGATCACCATGCCGTCACCGACGTAGAGGCCGCTGTGTGACGCGTCGTTATAAAAGGTGACCACGTCACCGGGCTGCAGGTCCGACAACGACACCGGCTGACCGCCTTGAGCCTGCGCCTGGCTGGAATGCGGCAGAGAGATGCCGGCCTGCTGGAAGGCCCACATCACCAGGCCGGAGCAGTCGAACCCACCCGGCGCGGCACCGCCCCAGACGTACGGCGAACCGACCTGCGTCAACGCCGCTTGTACGACCGTCGCGCGGTCACCGCCGCCTACCCCGCCGCCGAACGGTCCGGGCATTCCGCCGGGAGGCGGAGCCTCACCGGGTGCCTGCCCGGGAGCCTGCGGCGCGCCGGGCGGCGCGGCCTCCGGCGCGGGCGCGCCCGGTGCCGGGAGACCCGCAGGGACGGGACCGGGATCGGCGAGCGCGGTGCGCTGCTCCGGCGACAGGGAAACGTACTGCGACTTGACGACCGCGATCTGCACCTGCAGCTGACTTTGCTTGGACTGCAGGCTCGCTCGCACCGCGGCGGCTTGCTCGGCCGCACTCTTGGCGTCGGCGGCGGACTTCGCGGCCTCCCGCTCGGCCTTGGCGGCCTGCTCGCCGGCGGCCCGGAAATTCGTCATCTGGTCGGCCATCTGCGTCGCCATCAGCCGCTGCATGGCCAGCTTGTCGATCAGCCCTTGCGGCGATCCGGCGGTCAGCATCGCCGTCATGCCGTCGACGCGGCCGCCCATGTAGGTCGCGGCGGCGAGCTTGTTCACGGCGCCCTGGAACGACGCCAGGCGAGCCTTGGCCGCATCGACGGCGGCCTGAGCGTCGTCGTGCTTCTTGTCCGCCGCACGCTGGGCCACCAGCTTGTTGTTCAGGTCGAGCTGCGCGCTGTGCATCGCCTCGGTGGTCTGCTCGGCCTGGCGGGACAACTCGTTGAGTTTGGCCAGCGCGTCTTCGGCCGGGTCGGCCGAGGCATTCGCGGCGAGGGCGCCCGATAAGACGGTGAAGCCCGCTAGCGTCCCGATGGCAAATCGTGTGAGGACACGCGCAAACGGGTATCTAGAGTCAAGCCTCAAGATTTTGCTTCCTTAAACGGCCATCGACGCGACCATGCGCCGTCGAGCGGGTTTAGGTCTCAAACAGGTTACGAAACGATATCGGCGTTTGTCCAAAGCGGGGCGTTAAGAAATTGGAAAGATTTCTGTCATTATCATGTGAACGGCGCTGACCCCCTCGTAAACCTTTGGCACGCAAAGCATCTTAGGCGACGCCCGAATCGCGTTCGCGGCGGATAGGCACCAACCGTAATCGCGGTGCCAGACCGACATCGGCGAGCACCGCCAGTGCGGCGCATTCGTCCTCCAACAAAGTTCCCGGGACCCCGAGTAACACGCTGACTACGCAATCGCGGCATCCCGGTCCGCGCACCGCACAGTCGTCGCAGTCGATCACCACCGGCGCCCCCGAGTCCGGCACCGTCGCGCCGTCGCTGTCGGGCCCACTGCTTCGTGCCATCGGATCGGTCCTCTCGGTCAAGCTTGGCGAACGTCAGGTCGGACTCTTCGAACGGTAACCACACCCACCGACAACCCCCGGCGCCGCGTTTCGGCTCGCTCGGCGTGGGAGCCGCGCGGGTGTCGGTGGTCCCGCTTAACGTCGCGGCCATGGGTGCCGGTGGTGCGACTCAGCTCACTTTCACCGACTTGGAGTCGTCTTTCGCCGCCGCCGAAGTCACGCTGCGCGACACGACCTTCGTGGTGGTGGACCTCGAGACCACGGGCGGGCGCACGAAAAGCACCGACGGAAATGCGCCGGACGCCATCACCGAGATCGGGGCGGTCAAGGTCCGCGGCGGCGCCGTGCTCGGCGAGTTCGCCACGCTCGTCGACCCGGAGCGCAGCATCCCGCCGCAGATCGTGCGGCTGACCGGCATCACCACCGCGATGGTGTCCGACGCTCCGACCATCGACGCGGTGCTGCCGATGTTCCTCGAATTCGCGGGCTTGGACCACGGGACAGTGCTGGTGGCCCACAACGCCGGATTCGACGTCGGATTTCTGCGGGCCGCCGCGGCGCGGTGCGACATTCCCTGGCCGCGACCGAACGTCCTGTGCACGGTGCGCCTGGCCCGCCGGGTGCTCAGCCGCGAGGAAGCCCCCACGGTGCGGCTGGCCGCGCTCGCGCGGCTGTTCGCCGTCGCCACCCAGCCCACGCACCGCGCGCTGGACGACGCCCGTGCCACCGTCGACGTGCTGCACGCGCTCATCGAGCGGGTGGGCAACCAGGGGGTGCACACCTACGCCGACCTGCGCGCCTACCTGCCGGACGTGACGCCGGCCCAGCGGCGCAAGCGGGTCCTCGCCGAGGGCCTGCCCCGCCGCCCGGGGGTCTACCTGTTTCGCGGCCCGTCGGGCGAGGTGCTCTACATCGGGACCGCGGGCGACCTGCGCCGCCGGGTCGGGCAGTACTTCACCGGCGCCGACCCGCGTGGCCGGATGAAGGAGATGGTCAATCTGGCCACCGCGGTCGACCACGTCGAATGCGCGCACGCGCTGGAGGCCGGCGTCCGCGAGCTGCGGCTGCTGGCCGCGCACGCCCCGCCCTACAACCGGCGTTCCCGGTTCCCGCACCGATGGTGGTGGGTGGCGCTCACCGACGAGGCGTTCCCGCGTCTCGCGGTGGTTCGGGCACCGCGCCACGACCGCGCCGTCGGCCCGTTCCGGTCGCGCACCGACGCCGCCGACACGGCCACGCTGCTGGCCCGCTTCACCGGTCTTCGGACCTGCACCGCCCGGCTGAGCCGCTCTGTCCTGCACGGGCCGGCGTGCCCCGAGGCGGAGGTCGCGCCGTGTCCCGCGGCGCGCGGCATAACGGCCACGCAATACGCGGCGGCCGTGGCGCGCGTCGCCGCGTTGATCGACGGGATGGAGAACACCGCCCTGTCGGCCGCCGTGCATCAGGTCACCGCGCTGGCCGAGCGCCGCAATTTCGAAAGCGCCGCCCGCCTGCGCGACCGCACCGCCGCCGCCATCGAGATCCTGTGGCGCGGCCAGCGGTTACGCGCCCTGGCCGCGCTGCCCGAGCTGATCGCCGCCGCGCCCGACGGGGACGGCGGTTACCACCTCGCCGTGGTACGGCACGGCCAGCTCGCGGCGGCAGGCACCGCCAGGCGCGGGGTGCCTCCGATGCCGGTGGTCGACGCCATTGTGGCTGGGGCACAGGCGATTTTGCCCATCGCGGCCCCGCTGGGCGGGGCGCTGGTGGAGGAATCCGCGCTCATCGCGCGCTGGCTGGCCGGCCCCGGGGTGCGCATAGTTCGGGTCGACGACTCCCCCGACGCCGCCGGCTGGGCTTCACCGCTGCGGTCGGCCGGCGCGTGGGCGTCCTGGGCGGCCTCGGCGCGTTCGGCGCGACTGGCCTACGACCAAGCGGCGCAACATGACTCAGACCTGCTGGCTGAACCGCACCCATCGCGCGAGCAGCTCTTCGGCCGCGCCGGAATCGATCGCCGCGGCGGCGCGCTGCAGCCCGTCCTCCCACGCCGGCAACCATTCAGCGCGGCTGGATAGGCCGGCGTGGGCGACAATCGCCCCGGCGGCGTTGAGCACGACGGCGTCCCGGACCGGACCCTTGTCACCGGCCAGCACCGCGCGCACCTCCGCCGCGTTGGCTTGCGCGTCACCGCCCAACAGATCGTCGAGATCGGCGCGGGCAAAACCGAATCCGGCCGGATCGAACGTCAGCTTGTCCACCGTCCCGGCCTGCACCCGCCAAATCGTGCTGGTGGTCGTCGTCGTCAACTCGTCAAGCCCGTCGTCGCCATGCACCACCAGCACACTGGACCTGCGCGCGGCGAAGACCCCCGCCATCACCTCGGCCAGGTCGGCGAACGCGCAGCCGATCAGGCCGGCCCGCGGCCTAGCCGGATTGGTAAGGGGCCCAAGGAGATTGAACACCGTCGGCACGCCGATCTCGCGGCGCACCACCGAGGCATGCCGGTACGAGGGGTGAAACAGGGGCGCGAAGCAGAACCCGATGCCCACCTCGGCGAGGCTCTGCGCCACCTGTTCGGGTTCGAGGTCGATGCGCACCCCGAGCGCCTCGAGCGTGTCGGCACCGCCGGACAACGACGACGACGCGCGGTTGCCGTGTTTGACCACCGGCACGCCGGCGGCCGCGACCACGATTGCCGCCATGGTGGAAAGGTTGACGGTGTTGACGCCGTCACCACCGGTCCCGACGATGTCCACGCTGTCGTCGGGCATGGCGGGCATCGGGCGCGCGTGGTCCAGCATGACGTCGGCCAGCTCGCTGACCTCGGCCGAGGTCGGGACCTTCATCTGCATCGCCACCGCAAAGGATGCGACCTGCGCCGGGCTCGCGTCGCCGGCCATGATTCGATCCATGGCCCAGGCGGCCTGGCCGCGCACCAGATCCTGACCGCCCATCAACCGGGCCAGAACCCCTGGCCACGAGGGTGCCGCCCCGGCCGGTCGAGCGGCGGACCCGCCGGTGGAAGCCTGAGATGACAGAGCCACGCGCCGATGGTCCCACGCGGACCCGACCTGCCCCAACCGGCGCGGAAAGGCGCCCGTCCCGGACGGCGTCGCGACGCGAAAACATCAAATGCCGCCCCGGGTGGAGTTAATCAACTACAAAGCGTCATACTTGCGGATGTGACCAGCGCTGTAGGGACCTCAGGTACTGCAATCACGTCGCGCGTTCATTCGTTGAATCGACCGAACATGGTCAGTGTCGGCACCATCGTTTGGCTCTCCAGCGAGCTGATGTTCTTTGCTGGCCTGTTCGCGATGTACTTCACCGCGCGTGCGCAGTCCGGCGGCAAGTGGCCGCCGCCACCGACCGAGCTGAACCTCTATCAGGCCGTACCGGTGACGCTCGTGCTGATCGCGTCGTCGTTCACCTGCCAGATGGGTGTGTTTGCGGCCGAACGCGGCGACGTCTTCGGTTTGCGCCGCTGGTACGTGATCACCTTCCTGATGGGCCTGTTCTTCGTTTGCGGGCAGGGCTACGAGTACTACCACCTGGCCACGCACGGCACCACGATCCCCGGCAGCGCCTACGGCAGCGTGTTCTACCTGGCGACCGGGTTCCACGGCCTGCACGTCACCGGCGGTCTGATCGCCTTCATCTTCTTGCTGGCCCGCACCGCGATGAGCAAGTTCACGCCGGCGCAGGCCACCGCGAGCATCGTCGTGTCCTACTACTGGCATTTCGTCGACATCGTGTGGATCGCGCTGTTCACCGTGATCTATTTCATCCGATGAGCCGGCGGCTCCGAATAACGGAATGAACAGGAGTGCTCGGTTGAAGAAGCTGGGGTCCATGCGAAACCGGAAGCCGCGACAAGGGCAGCGCGACCGCTCCCGCCGGCGGCTGCGCCGCCGTCTGTCGGGCGGGCTGTTGCTGCTTATCGCGCTGACCATCGCCGGCGGCCTGGCCGCCGTGCTGACGCCGCGCCCGCAGGTGGCCGTCGCCGACGAGTCGTCCTCGGCGCTGCTGCGGACCGGCAAGCAGCTGTTCGACACGTCGTGCGTGTCCTGTCACGGCGCGAACCTGCAGGGTGTGGCCGACCGCGGGCCCAGCCTCATCGGCGTCGGCGAGGAGGCCGTGTACTTCCAGGTCTCCACCGGCCGGATGCCCGCGATGACCGGCGAGGCCCAGGCGCCGCGCAAGGAGCCGATCTTCGACGAGGCACAGGTCGACGCGCTCGGCGCGTACGTGCAGGCCAACGGCGGCGGTCCGACGACGGTGCGCAACCCGGACGGCAGCCTGGCGATGAAGTCGCTGCGCGGCGACGACCTGGGCCGCGGCGGTGACCTGTTCCGGCTGAACTGCTCCTCCTGCCACAACTTCACCGGCAAGGGCGGGGCGCTGTCGTCGGGCAAGTACGCGCCGCCGCTCGAGCCGCCCAACGAGCAGCAGATCCTGGCCGCCATGCGGACCGGTCCGCAGAACATGCCGAAGTTCTCCGACCGTCAGCTGTCCTTCGAAGCCAAGAAGGACATCATCGGCTACATCAAGTCGGTCACTGAAGAGCGCCAGCCCGGCGGCTACGGCCTCGGCGGCTTCGGGCCCGCGCCCGAGGGCATGGCCGCGTGGATCATCGGAATGGTCGCCGCCATCGCGTTGGCACTGTGGATTGGGGCACGAGCATCATGAGCGAAGACGACGTTCGCGGCTCGGACACCGGCGGGACCGCCCACGGTGTCGGCGAGAGGGAACCCGATGACGCGGCGCTGGCCGCGATGTCCCAGCAGGAACTGGTCGCGCTGGGCGGCAAGCTCGACGGCGTCGAGACGATCGTCAAGGAACCCCGCTGGCCCGTCGAGGGCACCAAAGCCGAGAAGCGCGCCGAGCGCGGAGTCGCCCTGTGGCTCCTGCTCGGCGGTGGTTTCGGGCTGGCGCTGCTGCTGGTCTTCTTGTTCTGGCCGTGGGAGTACAAGCCCAAGGACGCCCCGAACAGCCTGCTGTACGACCTGGCCACCCCGCTGTACGGGCTGACCTTCGGGATGTCGATCCTGTCGATCGCCATCGGCACGATCCTGTACCAGAAAAGGTTTATCCCGGAAGAGATTTCGATCCAGGAGCGGCACGACGGCGCCTCCCGGGACATCGACCGCAAGACAGTGGTGGCGAACCTGACCGACGCCCTGGACGGCTCAACCGTCCGGCGGCGCAAGGTGATTGGGGCGTCGCTCGGCCTGGGCCTCGGCGCGTTCGGCCTGTCGACGCTGGTGGCCTTCGCCGGCGGTCTGATCAAGAACCCGTGGAAACCGGTCGTGCCCACCGCCAATGGGAAGAAAGCCGTGCTGTGGACGTCCGGCTGGACACCGCGGTATGCGGGCGAGACCATCTTCCTCGCGCGGGCAACCGGCTCGGCCGGTGCATCGCCGTTCGTCAAGATGCGCCCCGAAGACCTCGACGCCGGCGGCATGGAGACCGTCTTCCCGTGGCGCGAATCCGACGGTGACGGCACCACGCCGGAATCCCAGGAAAAGCTTCGCGCCATCAACCAGGGCGTTCGAAACCCGGTCATGCTCATCCGCATTCGGCCGTCCGACATGCCCCGGGTGGTCAAGCGCCAGGGCCAGGAGAGCTTCAACTACGGCGAGCTGTTCGCCTACACCAAGGTGTGCTCGCACCTGGGTTGCCCCGCGTCGCTGTACGAGGAGCAGTCCTACCGAATCTTGTGCCCATGTCACCAGTCGCAGTTCGACGCCCTGCATTTCGCCAAGCCGATCTTCGGCCCGGCGGCCCGCGCGCTGGCGCAACTGCCCATCACGATCGACACCAACGGGTATCTGGTCGCCAACGGTGACTTCGTCGAGCCCGTCGGACCGGCATTCTGGGAGAGGACGACAACATGAGTCCAAAACTGAGTCCCCCGAAACCGCCGAAGATCGGCGACGTCCTGGCTCGTCAGGGCGAAGACATCGATACCCGCTATCACCCCTCGGCCGCGGTACGCCGGCAGCTCAACAAGGTCTTCCCGACGCACTGGTCGTTCCTGTTGGGCGAGATCGCGATGTACAGCTTCATCGTGCTGCTGCTCACCGGCGTGTACCTGACGCTGTTCTTCGACCCGTCCATGGCCGAGGTCACCTACAACGGCGCGTACCAGCCGTTGCGGGGCGTCGACATGTCCAAGGCCTTCGCCTCGACGCTGGACATCTCGTTCGAGGTGCGCGGCGGCCTGTTCGTCCGCCAGGTACACCACTGGGCCGCACTGATTTTCGCGGCGTCGATCATGGTGCACCTGGCACGCATCTTCTTCACCGGCGCGTTCCGCCGGCCCCGCGAGGCCAACTGGGTCATCGGGTCGCTGCTGCTGATCCTGGCCATGTTCGAGGGGTACTTCGGTTACTCGCTGCCCGACGACCTGTTGTCGGGTATCGGGTTGCGCGCCGCGCTCTCCTCGATCACGTTGGGGATGCCGATCATCGGCACCTGGCTGCACTGGGCCCTGTTCGGTGGCGACTTCCCCTGCGGCGGTGTGGGTAACGAGTGCGCGACCGCGGGCTACATCATCCCGCGCATGTACGCCCTGCACATCCTGCTGATTCCGGGGATCATCCTGGCGCTGATCGGGCTGCACCTGGCGATGGTCTGGTTCCAGAAGCACACCCAGTTCCCCGGCCCGGGCCGCACCGAGCACAACGTCGTCGGTGTGCGCGTCATGCCGATCTTCGCGGTCAAGTCCGGCGCGTTCTTCGCCGCGATCGTCGGGGTCCTCGGCCTGATGGGCGGGCTGCTGCAGATCAACCCGATCTGGAACCTGGGTCCCTACAAGCCATCTCACGTGTCCGCCGGCTCGCAGCCCGACTTCTACATGATGTGGACCGAGGGGTTGGCCCGTATCTGGCCGCCATGGGAGTTCTACTTCTGGCACCACACCATCCCCGCAGCCGTGTGGGTGGCGCTGATCATGGGATTGATCTTCGTCCTGCTGATCATCTATCCCTTCCTGGAGAAGCGATTCAGCGGCGACCGCGCCCACCACAACCTGCTGCAGCGGCCACGGGACGCCCCGGTGCGCACCGCGATCGGTGCCATGGCGATCTCGTTCTACATGTTGCTGACACTGGCGGCGATGAACGACATCATCGCGTTCAAGTTCCAGATCTCGCTGAACGCGACGACCTGGATCGGCCGCATCGGGATGGTCATCCTCCCGCCGCTGGTCTACTTCATCGCCTACCGGTGGTGCGTTGCGCTGCAGCGCAGCGACAGGGAGGTGCTCGCACACGGCATCGAGACGGGCATCATCAAGCGGCTGCCGCACGGCGCTTACATCGAGCTGCATCAGCCGCTCGGACCGGTCGACGACCACGGCCACCCGCTCCCGCTCGAGTACCAGGGTGCGGCGCTGCCCAAGCGGATGAACAAGCTGGGCTCGGCCGGTTCACCGGGTAGCGGCAGCTTCCTGTTCGCCGACCCCGCGTCGGAGGATGCGGCGCTGCGCGAGGCGGCACACAGCTCCGAGCAACGTGCGCTCACCGCCCTGCGCGAGCACCAGCAGAGCATCGTCGGGTCGAACGGCAAGAACGGGTCGAACGGGTCGAACGGCGAGCACCACTAGCTGCGCGCTGGTTCGGTGCAGGCCGTCGAGCATTGTTGCTGGGCGGCCCGCACGATGGAGCCGGCGGTGAGGAACGCCGACTTCGTCTGGTCGCGCGCTTCGACGGGCAGACCGGCCGCGCAGCGCAGCACCATGAGGGCGAGCGCGCTGTAGGTCGCGTAGGGGATGACGAGCAGGTTGACGCGTGCGTCGTCCCCGACGAAGGTCATCACGTGCTGGCGCTTGCGTTCCCAGCCCGACCAGTTCAAGTCGGGTGGCCGCTGCAGTGGTGGCCAGTTGACGTTGATGGCGTTGATGTCGCCCAATAAGGGGGTCAGCAGGGCGACCACCTCGGGCAGTTCGTTGGTGATGCGGTCCGCGCGTGGCCACCACGCGCCGTCGATGGGGCGGCCGAGTTCACGGCAAACCGACAGCCGGACGGGGTTGGCCCGGCGTCGGCGTTCGAACAATTCGGTCATCCCCGCACCTGGCCGGCACGGCCAGGAAGTTCTGCAGCCTCCACGGGCGGTTCCCTTCACGTCGGCGTCGTTCGTCCCGGCGAGCGCGGGACGGACGGAGGAATCGCATTGCCCGTGGATGACGCCGCATCGGTCGCGGCGACCACCGCCGACAACGAAACGGCTCGCGGTTGACGCTACGCCCACAGCGGCCCTCGGGAGCGGCCAGGGTGGCGGACGGCCGCCACGACGGCTGATGAAACGACCCGGCCCCGTCGGTGCACTACAGTGGCGAGGGTCCGACCGTGGCGCTGTCCAGGTGAGCGGGGGGCTTACACGACGAGGACGGGCGTAATGGCGATACAGGACTGGGACGACGCCCCGGAGATCCATCCTTCGAAGATCCGGGTCGGTGACATCATCGGCACGCTGCGTCCCACGAAGTTGCGTTACACCGTCAAGATGATCAGCGGGCCGCAGACGACTCCCCGGCGCTGGACGTTCTTCGGCCGTGATGACAACGGCACGCAGCACACGAGCACGTTCGGCGAGGACGAACGGGTCCGCAGGTACGCCAAAGCGTCGTAGCGCCTACTGCGCGGCCACAGCGCGACGCAGCTGACGAACGTGCAGCCACTCGATCACCGGCATCCCCGCGGTGATCACGCCGGCGACCACGTAGGCGCCCCAGGAGGGACCGTCGTGGCCCACAGCCATCAGGTAGGTCGCCGTGGCCACCGCGACCAGCGCCGCGCCGATCGCGGTCGCCAATAACACGGTGCCGCGCAACCACACCCGATCGACCGCCTCACCCGACCATTCGGCGTCGGCGGCCGGAACGGGTGCCTGCACGCGGGGTTGCCGGGCCCGTTCGGCCGCGGTGCGCGGCGCCTGGGACATGAGGCGCACCGGGGGCCGGTTGGCGGCGGTCATCCCCCGGGCGGCCGGCTCGGTCTGGGCCATCCGGCGGGCCCGCAACAGCATCGGGATCGCCCCGGCGATGATCAGCGCGGACACGATGATCACGGCGTACAACACCCAGGAGGTGCTGTGCGCGCCGCTGGCCGCCTTGTGGAAGCCCCGCCCCAGGTCCGCCAGGGCGACGGCCGCGGCCACGCTCACGCCCAGCAGCACCAGCCAGACGGCGGCGCACGCCCCGATCAGTATGCGGTCGATGACGTCGGGCGAGATGGTGTCGTCCCCCGCCCCGCGGCGGTACGCCGAATACCTGCTGACCATCAGCAGCTCGTCTGCGGTGAGTCGTTGGTGTTCGACGAAAGGACCGTCCCGTCGCTTGTCGTGATCGAGCAGTTCAGCCGGCTCACGCGGAAGAGGCTGGACGCCTCGACGGAGCCGACGTCGGACTGCGAGATGGGCGTGACGGTCATCGACCATGGGATGTACACGTTGTGCTGGGTGCGCCGCCGGCCGGACGCATCGACGTAGGTCACCGAGATGATGTCGCCGGGCGCCTTGGTGCCGGTCACCGAATAGGTCACCTGTCGCGGCCCGGCCGGTGTCGTCGGTGGCGGGGGTGGCGCCGCGGCCGTCGAGGTGGCCGGCGGCGGCGCCGGAGCGGGCGCCGGCGGTGGCGGCGGCGGTGCAGGCGTGACCGTCACGGTCTGTGTCTCCGTCGGTGGCGGGGGACGACACCATCTCGCCCGACGTCATCGACCGCATACTGATCGGGGCGTGCGCCGCCGTCTGGCTGGAGC
>NZ_LZJF01000056.1 GCF_001666835.1 Mycobacterium sp. E3251
CACCGTGGTGTGCGGGCCCTTATCGTTTCGAATGCCTTGCGGCCCCGGCTTATCCGGCCACCGGCGAACGCGGGATGAGCGAGGGGCGGAACCCGATGCGGTGAACCGCGCCGTCGGACTCGCGGCCGACCATGGCGCCCAACGGCAGCTTGGAAAGGCCGGTTGCCGACGACGGCGTCGTCGCGGCGCCCCACCCAGCCGGCGCCGTGCTGGCGTCGAGCGCGGCGGGGAGCGGCGTCACCGATGACACCGTGTCGGCCCAACTCGGCGGCACCGACAGGGTCCCCAGCGAGGCCGCCTGGCCCACGCCCGCCGACGCGCCTTCGCCCAGCCCGCCGATCGGACCGAGGGCCCCAAGGCCACCCATGTTCCCCAGCCCTGCCAAGCCCTCGGCACCCGCGGCGCCCTCAATCGAGTTCACACCGGCGAAGTCCAGCGACAGCCCGTACAGGTCGATCCCGATCCCGCCGCCGTCGGCGCCCAGACCGGCACCGTCGGCGCCCAGGCCGGCCACATCGGAGGCCAGCCCGGCCGTGTCGGCTGCGCCGGAGCCACCACCGAGGGCCGCCGCCAGGCCGGACGCGGTGCCCAGGCCGGCGTTCGCGGTCTTGGTGGCGCCCTTGCTCGTACCGGTCAGGCTGGACAGCGCGCTGAGCGGGGCGGACGCCCCCGACGACCCAAGCGACGCCCCGGTACCCATCGCGGCCTGCGACATACCGGAAGTCGATCCCGGGGCCGACAGGCTCTGCAGCGCCTGCGGCACCGAAGACATCAGGTGCGCCGAAGTCGTCTGGGCGGTGCTGCCGGCGTGGGTGCCCATCGCCTGGGTCATGGCGGCGGCTTGGCCGGCCACCCCGCCGGGATTGGTCGTCCGGGGCGGCGGCGCGAACGTGCTGAAGGCCGCGGCGGACGCCGAGCTGGCGGCGTAGGTGTACATGGCGGTGGCGTCCTGGGCCCACATTTCGCTGTACTCGGCCTCGGTGGCCATGATCGCCGGCGTGTTCTGCCCGAGGAGATTGGTGGCGATCAACGCCGTGAGCCGAGCCCGGTTGGCAGCGATGAGCGGCGGCGGCACCGTCATCGCGTACGCAGCTTCGTAGGCCGTGGCAGCGGCGGTGGCCTGGACCGCCGACTGCTCGCACAGCTCGGCGGTGGTCCGCAGCCACACCACGTACGGCGCGACCGCGGCGGCCATCGACGTCGACGTCGGGCCCGCCCACTCCTGCGTCAGGGTCGTGACCACCGATTCATATCCGCCGGCGGCCGAGTTCAACTCGAGGGCCAGTGAATCCCATCCCGCCGAGGCGGCCAGCAGCGTTGCGGGCCCGGGCCCCACATACATCCGACCGGAGTTGACTTCCGGCGGCAACGCGCCAAAATCCATTACTTTCCTTTAACTGGTTGAGTTTGCCGAAGCGGCGGCCGCGGGCATTGAGCCCACGAGGCCGAGCTACGAAAAGCGTTCCAAGCGGCCAATTTTGGTAACGCGAGTCAGGACTCCGTCGTCCCCCGCATCGAGGCTACGCATTCAGCTGTCACCACATTCGGCGAAATGCAGCGCTTTGCAAATAAATCAAACCCGTTCTCGCGCGGGCGGTCTTGTACATATCCCCTGGAATTGCGTGGCAGATCAAACCAACGGCTGTGCTAGCCCCGCTCCTTTGGCAAACCACCTCGTAAACACGGCGCCGGATGCGACTCATATAAAACTCATATTTGAGCGCCTTCGCGGTGACTTGTCCCGCACCCACATTTGAGTGCCCTATGAACTCCGTGACAGTCAGGTGTGTGCCTTGCCAGAATGTAGGAACATGACCGCAATGTCGGGCTACGCGGGCGGCCAGCGCCCTCGCCAGGCCATCCTCGGGCAGCTGCCCAGGATTTACCGTGCCGATGGATCGCCGATCAGGGTCCTGCTGGTCGATGACGAGCCGGCGCTGACCAACCTGGTGAAGATGGCGCTGCACTATGAAGGATGGGTTGTCGACATCGCCCACAATGGCCGCGAGGCCCTCGCCAAGTTCGACAAGGTCAGTCCCGACGTGCTGGTGCTCGA
Source organism: Mycobacterium sp. E3251 (assembly GCF_001666835.1). Classification (GTDB taxonomy): domain Bacteria; phylum Actinomycetota; class Actinomycetes; order Mycobacteriales; family Mycobacteriaceae; genus Mycobacterium. The sequence continues at coordinate 2,057 of NZ_LZJF01000056.1, forward strand.
CATCATGCTTCCCGACGTGGACGGGCTGCGAATCCTGGAACGCGTCCGCCAGTCCGACGCTTACACTCCGACGCTCTTCCTCACCGCGCGGGACTCGGTCATGGATCGGGTCACGGGTCTGACCGCCGGCGCCGACGACTACATGACCAAACCGTTCAGCCTCGAGGAGCTGGTCGCCCGGCTACGCGGGTTGCTGCGCCGTTCCGGCCAGCAGTCGCCCCCGGCCGCCGAGACCCTCAAAGTCGGCGACCTGAGGCTCGACACCGCGAGCCGCGAAGTGACCCGCGACGGCACACAGATATCGCTTTCCTCGACCGAGTTCGAACTGCTGCGCTTCCTCATGCGCAATCCCCGCCGCGCGCTGAGCCGTACCGAGATCCTCGACCGCGTCTGGAACTACGACTTCGCCGGGCGCACCAGCATCGTCGATCTCTACATCTCGTATCTGAGAAAGAAGATCGATTCCGGGCGCGAACCGATGATTCACACCGTGCGCGGCGTTGGATACATGCTGCGGCCCCCGGAATGAGCCGAGACCGGGACGCCATGTCCGGGGACCTTCCGCGGTGGCTGCCCCGATCGTTACGCCGACAGCTGCTCTTGGGCGTATTGGCAGTTGTCAGCGTGGTGTTGATGACGGTCGGGATCGTGTCCGTGCTGAGCCTGCGCGGCTATGTCACCGCGATGAGCGACGCCGACGTCGCTGAGTCTTTGGACGCGTTGGGCCACTCGTACACGAAATACGTTAGGGGCGAACAGGACCCGGCTGGCGAGGCCAAGCCACTGACGGAGGCGATGCTGCAGTTCACCGATCAGACGCCGGGAAATTTGATAGTGGTGCTGCACAACGGCACCGCGATCGGGTCGGCCGTCTTCTCGGAGGCCGAAGCACGGCCCGCGCCCGCCGACGTGGTCCGCAACATCGAAGCGCAGTCGTGGGCAAACGGCCCGCCGCGAACCGAAAACCTGGGCAGCCTGGGCTTCTATCGGCTCAAGAGCCACGTCGATGGATCGGATGTGCTGGTCGCCGGGGTGTCGCTGAACCTCGCCGACCGAATCATCGCCCGCAAACAGGTCACCACCACCCTGCTCATCGCGGCGGCGTTGGCGGTCACCGCGGGCCTCACCTTCTGGGTCGTCGGCTACACCCTGCGACCGTTGCGCCGGCTGGCCGGTATCGCCGCGGAAGTCGCCGCCATGCCGCTGACCGACGACGACCACCGAATCAGCGTCCGGGTACGGCCGAAGGACACCAACCAGCAGAACGAGGTCGGCATCGTCGGCCACACCTTGAACCGGTTGCTGGACAACGTCGATAGTGCGCTGGCGCAGCGCGCCGAATCCGACCTGCGGATGCGGCAATTCATCACCGACGCCAGCCACGAGCTGCGGACCCCGCTCGCGGCGATTCAGGGGTACGCCGAACTCACCCGCCAAGACAGCTCGGAACTGCCGCCGACCACCGAATACGCGCTGGCACGCATCGAATCCGAAGCCCGGCGCATGACGCTGCTTGTCGACGAGCTGCTACTGCTCTCCCGCCTGGGCGAAGGACAAGACCTGCAAAGCGAGGACGTCGACCTTGCCGACTTGGTCGTCAACGCCGTGAACGACGCGGCGGTCGCGGCGCCTACGCACCATTGGGTCAAAGACCTTCCCGACGAGCCCGTGTGGGTCCGCGGGGATCAGGCGCGGCTGCATCAGCTGGTCAGCAACCTGCTCCACAACGCCAGGGTGCACACCCCGCCAGGGGTCACCGTCACGACCGGGATCACCTGCCACCGTGACGGGCCCGAGGCGCCGTACGTGGAACTGACCGTCGCCGACGACGGCCCAGGCATCGACTCGGACCTTCTCCCCCGCTTGTTCGAACGGTTCGCCCGGGCGGACAACTCCAGGCTCAACAGCTCGGGCACCGGGCTCGGCCTGGCCATCGTCAATTCGATCGTCAAGGCCCACCACGGCTCGGTCACCGCCGAATCCAGCGAGGACACAACGGTTTTCCGGGTCCGGATCCCGATGATCGACGGCCCGGGCGCCGAGACCGGATAGTCGCACGGATTTACGCGCGCGGCCAGGCGTTAAGAAACCGTAAAGGCGCCCCGCGACGCCGTTAGGAAAGTGTCAACCAAAGGCCCTAGCCCCGCGGCGCCAACTAATTTCAAGCTGAATTCGCCTCCGAGATAGCGCCGTGGCTGCCTCGACGAGGCCTTTTCGTATGCACGTGAGCGGGGCGGAACGGAGACAAGATGGGCGTGTTGGTGTACATCGTGCTCACGATGGCGATTTTCGCCGTACTGGGCGTGGTGCAGAAGTTGGTCGAGCGGCTGTGAGCTACGAAAACATCGTCGGTTTAGCCCTTTCCGTCCTTCTCGCGCTGTTTCTCGGGTGCGCGTTGCTGTTCCCGGAGAGGTTCTAGTGGGCACAACGACAGCGGGAGTCATCTTCCTCATCGTTCTCGTCGCCGCGCTGGCCGTCGTGCATGTGCCGTTGGGCGACTACATGTTCCGGGTGTACACGTCGGAGAAGGACAGTTACGTCGAGCGGCTCATCTACCGCCTGATCGGTGTTGATTCCCGCTCGGAGCAAACGTGGGGCGCCTACGCCCGGAGCGTCTTGGCCTTCTCGTCGGTCAGCATCCTCTTCCTGTTCTTCTTCCAGCTCGTCCAGGGCAAACTGCCCTTGCACCTGCATGACCCGGCCACGCAAATGACTCCTGGGCTGGCATGGAACACGGCGGTGAGCTTCGTCACCAACACCAACTGGCAGGCCTACTCGGGTGAGTCGACCCAGGGCCATCTCGTGCAGATGGCCGGGCTCGCGGTGCAGAACTTTGTGTCGGCGGCCGTCGGCATGGCGGTGGCGATCGCGCTGGTGCGCGGGTTCGCGCGCAAGCGCACCGGCGAGCTGGGGAACTTCTGGGTCGACCTGGTGCGCGGCACGCTGCGGATTCTGCTGCCCATCGCGACCCTGGGCGCGCTCCTCCTGGTCGCGGGTGGCGCGATTCAAAACTTCCACTTGAACGACCAGGTGGTCACCGCACTCAACAGGGCGCAGCAGACGATCACCGGCGGCCCGGTGGCCAGCCAGGAAGCCATCAAGGAGCTGGGCACCAATGGCGGCGGCTTCTACAACGCGAATTCCGCCCACCCGTTTGAGAACCCGACCGCCTGGACCAACTGGCTGGAGATCTTCTTATTGCTGGTCATCAGCTTCTCGCTGCCCCGCACGTTCGGGCGCATGGTGGGCAGCAAGAAGCAGGGGTATGCGATCGCATCGGTCATGGCTTCGCTGTGCGCGATCAGCATGACGTTCATGATGTGGTTCCAGCTGCGGCACCACGGCACGGTGCCGACCGCGGTCGGCTCGGCGATGGAGGGGGTCGAGCAACGCTTCGGCGTCGCCAACTCCGCGGTGTTCGCTGACTCGACGACGCTTACCTCCACCGGCGCGGTCGACTCCTTCCACGATTCCTACACCAGCCTCGGCGGCATGATGACCATGTTCAACATGCAGCTCGGCGAGGTCGCGCCCGGCGGCACCGGGTCCGGCCTCTACGGCATGCTGATCCTGGCGGTGATCACCGTGTTCGTCGCGGGCCTGATGGTCGGCCGCACCCCCGAGTATCTCGGCAAGAAGATCAATCCCCGCGAAATCAAGCTTGCGGCAAGCTATTTCCTGGTCACCCCGCTGATCGTGCTGACCGGAACCGCGATCGCGATGGCGCTACCCGGCGAACGTGCCGGCATGCTGAACTCCGGGCCGCACGGGCTGTCGGAAGTCCTGTACGCGTTCACCTCCGCGGCCAACAACAACGGGTCGGCTTTCGCCGGAATCAGCGTCAACACCACCTGGTACAACACCGCCCTCGGACTGGCCATGGTTTTCGGCAGGTTCCTGCCGATCGTGCTCGTGCTCGCGCTGGCCGGTTCGCTTGCCAGGCAAGGCCAAACCCCGGAATCGGCCGGGACGCTGCCCACCCACCGGCCACAATTCGTGGGAATGGTCGCCGGGGTGACCCTGATTCTTGTCGCCCTTACTTTCCTGCCCATGCTGGCGCTCGGGCCTCTCGCCGAAGGAATCCACTGATGACCGCCTCCACCATCGATACGGCCGAGGAGACCCAGTCGACGGAGCACACAAGCACCAAACGGGTGCAGGGCGGCCTGCTCGACCCGAAGATGCTGTGGAAGTCGACGCCCGACGCGCTGCGCAAACTCGACCCGCGTACCCTATGGCGCAACCCGGTGATGTTCATCGTCGAGATCGGGGCCACCTGGAGCACCGTGCTCGCGATCATCAACCCGACCTGGTTCGCGTGGTTGATCGTGGTCTGGCTGTGGCTCACCGTGCTGTTCGCGAACCTCGCGGAGGCGGTGGCCGAAGGCCGCGGCAAGGCTCAGGCCGAAACGTTGCGCCGAGCCAAGAGTCACACATTGGCGCGACGACTGAAGGACTGGAGGCCGGGCGCGCCGGTTACCGAGGAAGAGGTCGCGGCGCCGCTGCTGCAGCAGGGCGACGTCGTCGTGGTCGAAGCCGGCCAGGTGATACCGGGTGACGGTGATGTGGTCGAAGGCATTGCCTCCGTGGATGAATCGGCGATCACCGGTGAGTCCGCGCCGGTGATCCGCGAGTCCGGTGGTGACCGCTCGGCGGTTACCGGCGGAACCACCGTGCTCAGTGACCGCATCGTCGTGCGGATCACCCAGAAGCCCGGGGAGAGCTTCATCGACCGGATGATCGCGCTCGTCGAGGGCGCCAACCGGCAGAAGACTCCCAACGAAATCGCGCTCAACATCCTGTTGGCCGCGTTGACGATCATCTTCGTCTTCGCCGTCGCCACCCTGCAGCCGCTGGCGATCTACTCGAAAATGAACAATCCAGGAGTTCCAGACACGCAGGCGCTCAACGCAAACGGCGTCACCGGAATCGTCATGGTGTCGCTGCTGGTGTGCCTGATCCCGACGACCATCGGCGCATTGCTGTCGGCGATCGGCATCGCCGGCATGGACCGGCTGGTGCAGCGCAACGTGCTCGCCATGTCTGGGCGCGCGGTCGAGGCCGCGGGCGACGTCAACACGTTGCTGCTCGACAAGACGGGGACCATCACGCTGGGCAACCGGCAGGCCGCCGCCTTCGTCCCCCTCGACGGAGTCACCAATGAGCAAATGGCCGACGCCGCCCAGTTGTCCAGCCTCGCCGACGAAACACCCGAGGGACGCTCGATTGTCGTATACGCCAAGCAGCACTTCGGGCTGCGCGCCCGCACGCCGGGTGAACTCTCGCACGCCCAGTGGGTGGCCTTCTCGGCCACCACCCGCATGTCGGGTGTCGACCTTAACGGGCACCTGTTACGCAAGGGCGCGGCCAGTTCCGTTTCCGAATGGGTACGCGGACAAGGCGGCGACGTGCCCCACCAGCTCGGCGAGATCGTCGACGGCATTTCCGCCGCCGGCGGCACCCCGCTGGTGGTCGGCGAGAGCCGGGATGGCGATGCGGCGGTGCTGGGCGTCATCCACCTCAAAGACGTCGTCAAGCAGGGCATGCGTGATCGGTTCGACGAGATGCGCAAGATGGGCATCCGGACGGTGATGATCACCGGCGATAACCCGTTGACCGCCAAAGCGATTGCCGACGAGGCCGGCGTCGACGACTTCCTCGCCGAGGCCACGCCCGAGGACAAGCTCGCATTGATCAAGCGGGAGCAGGAGGGCGGCAAGCTCGTCGCCATGACCGGCGACGGCACCAACGATGCGCCCGCACTGGCTCAGGCCGACGTGGGCGTGGCGATGAACACCGGAACGTCGGCCGCAAAAGAGGCCGGCAACATGGTCGACCTCGATTCCGACCCCACCAAGCTCATCGAGATCGTCGAGATCGGCAAGCAGCTGCTGATCACCCGCGGCGCATTGACCACCTTCTCGATCGCCAACGACATCGCAAAGTATTTCGCGATCATCCCGGCCATGTTCGTCGCCCTCTTCCCCGGGCTGGACACGATCAACATCATGCGACTACACAGCCCCGAGTCGGCGATCCTGTCGGCGGTGATCTTCAACGCGCTCGTGATCGTGGCGCTGATCCCGCTGTCGCTGCGCGGCGTGCGCTACACACCGAGCAGCGCGTCAAAGCTGTTGAGCCGCAATCTATATATCTACGGCCTGGGCGGCATCGTCGCCCCGTTCGTCGGAATCAAGTTGATCGACCTGATCGTCCAATTCGTCCCGGGGATGTCCTGACATGAGCTTCTCGAATTTCGTCCGCATGCACTGGGCGGCCTTACGTACGCTGCTGGTGCTCACCGCGATCACCGGCATCGCCTACCCGCTGTTCGTCTGGCTGGTCGCGCAGATACCCGGGCTGCAGGACAAGGCCAACGGGTCGATCCTGACCGCCGAAGGGAAGCCGCTCGGCAGCCGGCTGATCGGTCAGCTGTTCACCGACAAGGCCGGTAACCCGCTGCCCCAATACTTTCAGAGCCGGCCCTCGGCGGCCGGCAACGGCTACGACCCGTTGTCGTCGGGCGCGAGCAATCTCGGGCCGGAAAGCATCGTCGACACACCCGCCGATCCCGCCCAACTGGCGGCCGGCAAGTCCGCGTCGGATGCCGGATTCAAGCCGAGCCTGCTGACAACGGTCTGTTCACGCAGCGCCGCAGTGGGCCGGCTCGAAGGGGTCGACGGTTCGCGGCCGTTCTGCACGGGCGGGGGCGTGGGTGCCGTCCTGTCGGTGATCGGACCCCGCGACGCCCGAGGGAACGTCGTCCATCCCACCCGGGTGGTCAGTGTCAACGAGCCGTGTCAGGCGGCGACGCCGTTCCTGGCGCTCTACGAGGGTGTGCGGGTCGAGTGCGCCAAGTACGGCGAGGACTACACGATCGGTCAGATCGTGCCCATCCGCGGCGCCGCACCCGCCAACCCGGCCGTGCCCGCCGACGCCGTCACGGCCAGCGGCAGCGGCCTCGACCCCGCCATCTCACCGGCCTACGCCGATCTCCAGGTGGCCAGGGTCGCCAGGGCCCGCCATGTCAGCCCAGATCAGATACGTGCGTTGTTGGCGCAGCATCGAAGCGGCCGCACCCTCGGGTTTTTCGGTGAGCCGTGCGTCAATGTGTTGCAACTCAACCTGGCACTCGATCACAAATATCCGGTCTCGAGCTAGGGCGATAGGGGGATGATGGTTGACGTGAGTGTCGTTGACCACCGTCCCAAGCGTGGCGAGCTGCGGATTTACCTCGGCTCAGCCCCGGGGGTGGGCAAGACGTACGCGATGCTGGGCGAGGCTCATCGCCGGCTCGAACGCGGAACCGACCTCGTGGCCGGCGTGATCGAGACGCACGGCAGGGCGAAAACGGCTGAGCTGCTTGAGGGCATCGAGTTCGTTCCGCCGCGCTACATCGAATATCGCGGCGGCACCTTCCCCGAGCTCGACGTTCCGGCCGTCCTCGCTCGCAAACCGCAAGTCGTTCTCGTCGACGAACTCGCGCACACCAATACCCCGGGCAGCAAGAACGCCAAGCGCTGGCAGGACGTCGAGGAATTGCTGGACGCAGGGATTACGGTGATCTCCACCGTCAACGTCCAGCACTTGGAGAGCCTCAACGACGTCGTCGCCCAGATCACCGGTATCGAGCAGAAAGAGACGATCCCGGATTCCATCGTCCGGCAGGCCTCGCAGGTCGAATTGATCGACATCACGCCGGAGGCGTTGCGCCGCAGGCTTTCCCACGGAAACGTCTACGCCGCCGAGCGGATCGATGCGGCGTTGTCGAATTATTTCCGACGCGGAAACCTCACCGCCTTACGGGAATTGGCTCTGCTCTGGCTCGCCGACCAGGTCGACACCGCGTTGGCCAAATATCGCGCCGAGAACAAGATCACCGATATGTGGGAGGCCCGCGAGCGGGTCGTGGTGGCGGTCACCGGTGGCCCGGAATCGGAAACGTTGGTGCGTCGGGCTTCCCGGATCGCGTCGAAGTCCAGCGCCGAGTTGATGGTGGTGCATGTGATCCGCGGTGATGGGCTGGCCGGCCTGTCGGAGGCGCGGATGGCGAAGATTCGCGAGATGGCGAGCAGCCTGGACGCCTCGCTGCATACCGTGGTCGGTGACGACATCCCCACGGCATTACTCGATTTCGCCCGCGAGATGAACGCCACCCAGCTGGTGATCGGCACTTCGCGGCGATCGCGGTGGGGACGGATCTTCGAGGAAGGCATCGGCGCCAGGATCGTCGAGCAGTCGGGGAAGATCGACGTGCACCTGGTCACCCACGAGGAATCCAAACGCGGCTTTCGCGCCTCGTCACTGGCGCCCAGCGAGCGGCGGGTGGCGTCATGGCTGGCGGCCATCATCGTGCCGTCGGCCATCTGCGCGGTGATCGTCGCAGCGCTCGATCCGTATCTGGGCACTAGCGGCGACAGCGCACTGTTCTTCGTCGGAGTGCTGCTGGTGGGACTGCTGGGAGGCGTTGCGCCGGCTGTAGTCTCGGCCGTGCTGTCCAGCCTGCTGCTGAACTACTTCCTGACCGCCCCCCGGCATACCTTCACCATCGCCGAACCCGATGCCGCCGTCACCGAACTGGTGCTGCTGCTGGTAGCGGTCGCGGTCGCCGTTCTCGTCGACGGTGCAACCAAACGCACCCGGGAGGCCCGGCGCGCCTCACAGGAGGCTGAGCTGCTGATCCTGTTCGCGGGCTCGGTATTGCGCGGTGCCGATCTCGAGACGCTGCTCGAGCGCGTGCGCGAGACTTACTCCCAACGGGCGGTCAGTATGCTGCGCGAACCCGGCGAGGAGGATCGTTCCGGCGGCAGAAAGGCCGAGGTCGTCGCCTGCGTGGGCAGGGATCCTTGTGCCGCCGTCGATTCCGCCGACACCGCGATCGAGGTCGGCGACGACGAGTTCTGGATGTTGTTGGCCGGCAAGAAGCTTTCCGCGCGCGATCGCCGGGTGCTGAGTGCGGTGGCCAAGCAGGCCGCGGGCCTGATCCGGCAGCGCGAGCTGGCCGAGGAAGCCAGCCGGGCCGAGGCGATCGTGCGCGCCGACGAGCTGCGCCGCTCGCTGTTGTCTGCGGTCAGCCACGACCTGCGCACGCCGCTGGCCGCGGCCAAGGTCGCGGTGTCCAGCTTGCGCGCCGAGGACGTCGCCTTTTCGCCCGCCGACACGGCGGAACTGCTGGCGACCATCGAGGAATCTATCGACCAGCTGACCGCGTTGGTCGGGAACCTTCTTGATTCGTCGCGCCTGGCGGCCGGCGTCGTACACCCCGACCTACGCAGGGTGTACCTGGAGGAAACGGTGCAACGGGCGCTGATCAGCATCGGCAAGGGCGCCACGGGTTTCTACCGATCCGCCATCGATCGGGTGAAGGTCGACGTGGGTGACGCCGTGGCCGTGGCCGACGCCGGGCTGCTGGAACGTGTTCTCGCCAACCTGATCGACAATGCGCTGCGCTACGCACCCGACTGTGTGGTTCGTGTCAACGCGGGACGCGTGGGCGATCGGGTCCTGATCAACGTCATCGACGAGGGCCCCGGAATTCCGCACGGGACCGAGGAGCAGATCTTCGAGGCGTTCCAGCGCCTCGGCGATCAGGACAACAGCACGGGGGTGGGTCTGGGCATGTCGGTTGCGCGGGGCTTCGTCGAAGCGATGGGCGGCACCATCGCGGCCGGTGACACCCCGGGCGGCGGGCTGACCGTGACGGTGGAATTGGCTGCCCCGGAAGCGATAGGTGAGCGATGACTCGGGTGTTGGTGATCGACGACGAGCCGCAGATCCTGCGGGCGCTGCGCATCAACCTGTCGGTGCGGGGATACGAGGTGATCACCGCGTCGAGCGGTGCCGGCGCGCTGCGGGCCGCCGCCGAGCACAAGCCGGACGTGGTGATCCTCGACCTGGGCCTGCCCGACGTCACCGGTATCGAGGTGCTGGCCGGGCTGCGGGGTTGGCTCACTGCGCCGGTGATCGTGCTGTCGGCGCGCACCGACTCGTCGGACAAGGTGGAGGCCCTCGACGCCGGGGCCGACGACTACGTCACGAAACCCTTTGGAATGGACGAGTTTTTGGCCCGGCTGCGGGCGGCCGTCCGGCGCAATGCCGCGGCCTCCGAGCTGGAGCAGCCGGTGGTCGAGACGGAGGCGTTCACCGTCGATCTGGCAGCCAAGAAGGTCACCAAGAACGGCGGGGAGGTCCATCTCACCCCGACCGAATGGGGAATGCTCGAAGTGCTGGTACGCAATCGCGGCAAGCTGGTCGGCCGTGAAGAGCTTCTCAAAGAGGTGTGGGGCCCGGCATACGCCACCGAAACGCATTACCTGCGTGTCTATTTGGCGCAGTTGCGACGCAAACTCGAGGACGACCCATCGCACCCCAAGCACCTGTTGACCGAGTCGGGCATGGGTTATCGCTTCGAGGCGTGAGCTCCCACGCCGCCGGTGGGCGGCGGTCACATCTGTCACGTGCGCCTCCATGCCGGAGCATTCGACAAATTGCCCGCCTCATAGCGACAACGCGCCGCCTCACGCAGAGCCAGCACGCGCTGATGGATTCGGTATTCGGTAGAGCGCGGGATCACCCTCGACGCGTACCGGCCGCGGCCGACGCGACGCACCCTGTCTCGGCCGATCTCCCAACGCAAGGCGTCCGAAATGACCTTCGAGGCCCTACCGGGAACGTGAAAACCATGCCGGGTGAGAGCCTCGATCATTTCGCCGATGGTTGCTGGCCCATTGTGCGCGAGGTATGTCGTGAGCACGTAACGCAGTTCGATTCCCTGAAGATTCATCGCCGCACCATCGCATACCGGTCTGACATCCCGACTTTGTCGCTATGAGGCGGGCAAATCGTCGAATGTCCCGGCGCGATGACGCAAGTGACTGCTGTGACCTACTCCGCAATCGACAGCACGATGCCGTCCAGGATGTCATGCTCGCTGACGGTCAGCTCGTCGATGCCGGCACGGGTGCGCAGCTCGCGCGCCAGCTCCTCCACCACGATCGCGCCCCCGCCGATCACGTCGGCACGCCCTTCGTGCATCGGCGGGAGCGCCGCACGCTCGGATCGGGACATCGCGATCAACCGCTCGCACACCGCCAGCAGATCGCCGCCGGGGACACGCGAAAGATGAATGGCCGCAGAGTCATACGCCGTCATGTTGTGGGCCAGCGCGGACAGCGTCGTCATCGTGCCGGCCAGCCCCACCCACGTCCGCGCCCCTTCCACCGGCACGACGCCCAGCGCGACGTCAAGACCCTCGCGCACCACCGCGCGGGCCGCCTCCACCTCGTCGGGCGTCGGCGGGTCCGAGTGCAGGCAGCGTTCGGTCAGCCGGACACAACCGATGTCGGCCGAGTAACTCGCCACCACCTTGTCGCCGCCTACGACGATCTCGGTAGAACCGCCGCCCAGGTCCACGACGACGAAAGGCCCTGCCGCAGGATCTAATTCGCCGACGGCTCCACGGAAGGAAAGGGCGGCCTCCTCGGCGCCGGTGATCACCTCCGCCACCGCGCCGGGCACCACGGCACCCAACACGTCGGCCGTCATCGCAAAGAAGACATCACGATTGGCGACGTCGCGAGCCGCCGACGTGGCCACCATCCGCACCCGCTCGACGCCATGGCGCTCGAGCAGCGACGCGTAATCGGTCAAAGCGTCCCGGGTCCGGGCGATCGCGTCCGGCGCGAACTGGCCCGTCGCGTCGACGCCCTGCCCCAGCCGCACGATCCGGGTCTCCCGATGCACGTCGCGCAGCCGGCCGTCGATCATATCGGCGATCAACAACCGAATCGAGTTGGTGCCGCAGTCGATTCCGGCGAGCCTGCTCACCATTGGCCCGCCACCAAAACGCCCGCCATGGCGGGTTCGGGGGCCAGGATCGCCAGCGCCTCATCGCCGAGCGGATTGCAACCGGGTCCCTTGGCCAGCGAGTGTGCGATCAGCACATGCAGGCACTTGACCCGATCCGGCATTCCGCCACCGGAAAACGTTGTCCCCAGCGGCTCGATCGCGTCTCGTTCGGCCAGATATGACTCATGCGCTCGCCGGTACGCGGCCGCCAATTCCGGGTCATGCCGCAGCCGCTCGGTCATCTCACGCATCAAGCCCGTCGTTTCCAGCCTGCTCGCTGCCGCGGTCAACACCGGATGTGTCAGGTAGTAGAGCGTCGGAAACGGTGTCCCGTCAGGAAGTTTCGGTGCGGTCTTCACCACGCCGGGCTCGCCGTTGGGGCAGCGGTAGGCAATCTCGAGGACGCCGCGCGGCTCACGCCCGAGCTGACGCGCCACGGCCTCCAGGTCGGCACGATCAACCACCGGGCGCCGTGGGGTTCGGCGGGCCCGGCGGAACGGGACCGGCTGGGCCCGGTTCCGACGGGGCGGGCGGGACTTCGGCCGGGGGAACATTCGCCGGCGGCAGGTGCGGCGCGTCGGCGATGGTGTGCCAGAGCGACGTGTACCAGGGATCGCCGTTGGCCGGTTTCGCCGCCTGGCTTCCCGGCTCGGAAGGTGTCGCCGCGGTCGGCGGAAGCTGGACCTGGAACGGGATGTCGCCCGGCTTCACAAACCCGAGCCGCTCGCGGGCCTGCGCGGCGATGTAGGCCGGATCACCGAGTTTCGCCTTCTTCTGCTCGAGTTCGGCGATCTGAGCGCGCAACGCGGCTTCGCTTGCCATCAACTGATTCATCTCCGTGCGCTGCGCGAAGTAGGTCCGCACCGGGCCGGCGATGGTGAGCGTCAGCACGCAGACGACCGCGGCGAGCACCGCCGCGCGCCGCGCGGTGAAACCCAGCCGCTGCTCGGAGCGCTGTTCGACCGATTCGACCGCCTGGCGCTTGATGGGCTCGACGACATGCTCGGCCGACCGTGCGCTGGGCTGCTTCCCGGTTCGGGACGGCTTGGAAGACGGCTTGGCCGTGCGGCGGCGCCGAACCGAATCCCCGGCCTTCCCCGGACGCGATGCCGGGGAGCGCCGTTTCGGATCCGGCTTGGCGGACAAGCTATTTGGCCTCCGGCGCATACCGCGGGAACGCCAGATCGCCGGCGTAGCGGGCGGCGTCGCCCAGCGCTTCCTCGATCCGCAGCAGCTGGTTGTACTTGGCGACACGCTCACTGCGGGCGGGTGCGCCGGTCTTGATCTGCCCGCTGCCGACGGCCACCGCCAGATCGGCGATCGTGGTGTCTTCTGTTTCGCCGCTGCGATGGCTCATCATCGTGCGGTACCCGCTGTGATGCGCCAGCGCGACCGCGTCCAGGGTCTCGGTCAGCGTGCCGATCTGGTTGACCTTGACCAGCAACGCGTTTGCCACGCCCTTTTCGATACCCTCTTCCAGGCGCTCGGGATTGGTGACGAAGATGTCGTCGCCGACGATCTGGACGCGGTCGCCGATCGCCGCCGTCAGCGCCGCCCAACCTTCCCAATCGTCCTCGGAGAGCGGGTCTTCGATCGAGATCAGCGGGTAGGAGCCGAGCAGGTCGGCGTAGAACTCCGTCATGTGGTCGGTGCTGCGGGTGCTGCCCTCGAAGATGTATCCGGTGCCCGCGTTGTAGAACTCGGTGGCCGCCGCGTCGATGGCCAGCGCCACATCGGTACCGAGCTTCAGACCCGCCGACTCGATGCCCTGGCAGATCAGGTCCAGGGCCGCTTTGGTGTGGGCCACGTCCGGGGCGAACCCGCCCTCGTCACCCAGGGCGGTGCTCAACCCCTGCTTCTGCAGCACCGATTTGAGTGAGTGGTACACCTCGGCGCCCCAGCGCAGCGCCTCACTGAAACTGGGGGCGCCGATCGGCGCCACCATGAACTCCTGGATGTCGACAGCGGTGTGGGCGTGCGCACCGCCGTTGACGATGTTCATCATCGGCACCGGCAGGATGTGGGCGTTGGGTCCGCCGACGTAGCGGAACAGCGGCAGCTCAGCCGAGTCGGCGGCCGCTTTGGCGACGGCCAGCGACACGCCCAGGATTGCGTTGGCGCCCAGCCGGGACTTGTCCGGGGTGCCGTCCAGGTCGACCAGCGCCTGGTCCACCAGCCGCTGGTCGTCGGCGTTGAGCCCGATCACCGCAGGGCCGATCTCGTCGAGAACGGCTTGCACGGCCTTTCGCACGCCCTTGCCGCCGTAACGCTCACCGCCGTCACGCAACTCGTGGGCCTCGTGCTCACCGGTCGACGCGCCGGACGGCACCGCCGCGCGGGCGAAGGTCCCGTCGATCAGGGCAATCTCGACCTCGACCGTCGGGTTGCCGCGGGAATCGAGGATCTCGCGGGCCCCGACCTGCTCGATAATCGGCACTGAGTTTCTCCTTGCGTCGTAGCTGGTGCCGGCCTCGCCGCCGTTAGCGTAGAGCCTGGTACATCCTGCTACAGCGGGTGACCGGCCGCATAAGCGGTCGCCCAGTCGCGCACCGCGCGCGCGTAGACGCCGGAATTGTTGTAGGCCCGCAGCGCGGTTATCCAGCCGCGCGGCGTCGCTAAATCCTTTCCCCGCCAACACAGGTAACCCGCGGCCGCGAGCGCGGCGTCGTCGATGTTGTCGGGGCTGAGGCGGCCGTCGTTGTGGGCGTCGACGCCGTACAACCGCCAGGTCTCGGGGATGAACTGCATCGGCCCCATGGCCCGCACCACCCCGTCGTCGTCCGTCACCGGTTCCTCGCTGTCGACGATGCGCAGAGTGCCGCCGCTGCCGTCCAGGCGGACACCGCGAATGGGCGGGCTCACGTCACCGTTGGGCGCCAGCCGCGCGCCGCGATAGGTGCCGTGGTGGCTCTCGACCTGCCCGATGCCCGCCAGTGTGGTCCACGCGATATGGCACTTCGGGTTCTCGACCTCGGCGACCCGGGCGGCGTACGCGTAGGCCTCCAGCGCGATTACCGGGATCTCCAGGGTCGTGGAGCGCTGTTCGGCCCAGGCCCGAAGCTGGTCCGCGGGCCGACCGCTGGCGTGCGTGTCCACCGGCGGCACAGGAGCGCCGGCAGGCGGCGGGACGCCCTCCGGGATGAACAGGCTGAGCTGCCACGTGCAACTGGAGGCCAGCAGCATCGCGGTCGCGCCTATCACGGCGGCCGCGCGCAACCAACGCCTCGGCGACACCATGCTGGTTAAAGCTCCCTCGATTCCCCTGCACCAACTTCCGCACAACCATCGTCCCATGGGTTGCGGTGCTGCCCGGGCGTATCGGGGCTCGAACGCGGGATTTCGGCCAATTATCGGTTAGCTGACGCAGCTTTGGCGGTCAGGCGTCATCGGCAACCGCACCCCCAGCAGGCTCGTCGACCACCTCGTCCGACGGCCAGTGCTCACGCCACTCCTCTTCGGTGACCTCGCCGAGCGGGGCGACGTCGAATTCCTCCGGAACATCCGCGCCGCGGCGCGTCGCGGCGATCGCCCGCTCGACCGCCCGGACCGTGTCCACGAACTCCAGAACCGCCGTGCGCAGCGCGCTTTCCGCGTCACCGTCGGCCGACACCGCGATGGAGGTGATCTCGGCGGGAATGAGATCGGCGGGCAGGCCGGCCTTGTCGGCACGCTGAATCACCTTCTGAGCCAACGCCAACGCCGGCTGCCCGGTATGCACCTCGTCCATCACGTATTTTCGCGGCTTTTCGGCCGCCTTGCGCTCTTCCCATTGGGCCAATTGCTCTTCGAGTGAAATGGTCTGACCCGCAAGCACACCCGGAACCCGATTGCCCAACTTTCGCATCAGCGTGACGGCGACGTCATCGATGGTGAAGGGGAATTGCGGGGCGTCCTCCGCGATGCGCGCGTGAAAGAGCACCTGCAGCAACACGTCGCCGAGTTCTTCGCGCAGCTGGTCGGCGCTGCCGCTGCGGACCGCGTCCAGCAGTTCGTAGGTCTCCTCCAGCAGGAACTTGCGCAGCGAGTCGTGGGTTTGCTCACTCTCCCACGGCCCGGCGGTGCGCAGCTTGTCCATCATGGCCACCACGTCGACCAGTCGTTCGCCGCGCGGCGTCTCCGGCGCGGAAATCAGCCGGGCGCCGGCCGCCAGCCGGGCGGTGACGGCGGGATGCTCGGGATCCGAGGACAGCAGCACCGGCGCCGGATCGTCGGGGTCCCCGGCGTGCACCGGACGCGCAGCGGGCAGCGACCACGGCACCGCGACGGGCATCTCCTCGGTGTACTGCACTTCACCGCTGAGGTGTTCGATGGCCTCGACCGGCACCAGCGACGGGCGGCGCGGGTCGAACAAGACGACGATCATGAGCGTCGCTCTCCCCCGCGAGCGGGTGGTGCCCCCACCCCATCGCTTCGTCCCCCGCAAGCGGGTGGTACCCCCACTGCATCGTCGCCGCCGCGGATCATCGCGCCTGTCGCTCCTCACTGGCCATCGCTGCAGGTGAACTCGTTATACCAATATCGGTCTGGGGTTTACCTTGCAGCGCCGTCACCAGGTCGGCCACCATCTGCACCAGCTCGACGTCGCGGATGCGCGCCGCACCGACACCCCCGGCCCGCGGGATGGGCACCTGCACCGTGGAGGTCGTGGCCCGGTAGTTCGCGGCGGGATACATCCGCTTCAGGCGCACCTGGGCCGAATCGGGCAGTGTTATCGGCGACAGCCGCACGGTCGCCGCGGACGGGGCCGACACCTCGGTGATGCCGGCGGCCCGGCACAGCAGCCGCAACCGCGCGACCGCCACCAGGCGCAGGGCCGGCTCGGGCAACGCACCGTAGCGGTCGACGAGTTCCTCGATCACGGCCGCGATCTCGTTGTCCGAGCCCGCCGCGGCCAGCCGCCGATAGGCCTCCAGCCGTAGCCGATCGCTGGCGATGTAGTCCGGCGGCAGGTGGGCGTCCACCGGCAGGTCGATCCGCACGTCCTTGGGCTCCTCGGCGGTGGTGACGGTCTGGCCGTCGGCCGCCGCCCGGTAGGCCTCCACGGCCTCGCCCACCAGTCGCACGTACAGGTCGAATCCGACCCCGGCGACGTGCCCGGACTGCTCGACGCCCAGCACGTTGCCGGCGCCACGGATTTCGAGGTCTTTCAGCGCGACCGCCATGCCCGCGCCCAGCTCGTTGTTCTGCGCGATTGTCGCCAACCGGTCGTAGGCCGTCTCGGTCAGCGGGGCGTGCGGCGGATACAGGAAGTAGGCGTAACCCCGCTCGCGGCTGCGCCCCACCCGGCCACGCAGCTGATGCAGCTGCGAAAGCCCGAAGGTGTCGGCGCGCTCGACGATCAGCGTGTTGGCGTTGGAGATGTCCAGCCCGGTCTCCACGATCGTCGTGCACACCAGGATGTCGTACTCGCGGTTCCAGAACCCCTGCACGGTGCGTTCCAGCCGCTCCTCGGGCATCTGCCCGTGCGCGACGACCACCCGCGCCTCCGGCACCAGCTCGCGGATCCGGGCCGCCGTCCGGTCGATGGAGCTCACCCGGTTGTGCACGTAGAAGACCTGCCCGTCGCGCAGCAGTTCGCGCCGCAAGGCGGCGGCCACCTGCTTGTCGTCGTGCGGCCCGACATAGGTCAGCACCGGATAGCGCTCTTCGGGCGGGGTCAGGATCGTCGACATCTCGCGGATCCCGGCCAGGCTCATCTCCAGCGTGCGCGGAATCGGCGTGGCGCTCATGGTCAGCACGTCGACGTGCGTCCGCAGCGACTTGATGTGCTCCTTGTGCTCGACGCCGAACCGCTGCTCCTCGTCGACGACGACCAGGCCCAGGTCCTTCCAGCGCACCCCGGTCTGCAACAGCCGGTGCGTGCCGATCACCACGTCCACCGACCCGTCGGCCAGGCCCTCGATCACGGCGCGGGACTCGGCGTTGTCGGTGAACCGGGAGAGCCCCTTGACGGTCACCGGAAACCCGGCCATGCGGTCGGTGAACGTCTGCAGGTGCTGGTCGGCCAGCAGCGTGGTGGGTACCAGCACGGCGACCTGCTTGCCGTCCTGGACGGCCTTGAACGCCGCCCGCACCGCGATCTCGGTCTTGCCGTAGCCGACGTCGCCGCAGATCACCCGGTCCATCGGGATCGGCTTCTCCATGTCCGCCTTGACCTCGGTGATCGCGGTGAGCTGGTCGACGGTCTCGGTGAAGCCGAACGCGTCCTCCATCTCGGCCTGCCACGGGGTGTCCGGCGCGAACGCGTGCCCGGCGCTGGCCTGCCGTTTCGCATACAGCGCGACGAGCTCGCCGGCGATTTCGCGCACCGCGCGGCGGGCCTTGGTCTTGGTGTTGGCCCAGTCGCTGCCGCCCAGCTTGCTCAGCGCGGGCGCCTGCCCGCCGACGTACCGGGAAAGCTGGTCCAGCGAGTCCATCGGGACGTAGAGCTTGTCGGACCCGCCGCCGCGCTTGCTGGACGCGTACTCCAGCACCAGGTACTCGCGCCGCGCGCCGCCGACCGTGCGCTCGGTCATCTCGACGAACCGGCCGATGCCGTGCTGGTCGTGCACCACCAGGTCGCCTGCCGTCAGCGCCAACGGATCGACGGTGTTGCGCCGCTTGGCCGCCAGCCGCTTGCCCTCGACGGCGGTGGCCCGGCTGCCGGTCAGGTCGGTCTCGGTGATGACGACCAGGTTGGCGCCGGGGATGACGACACCGTCGTGCAGCGGGCCCTTGAGGACGCTGACGATCCCCGGCTTGAGCGTGGTGTCGGCCGCGCCCGGTTCCAGCATCGCGGCGGGGGTGTCGGAGTCGGCCAACCGCTCGACGACCCGGTGGGCGGTGCCCGCGCCGGGGGCGACGACCGCGGCGTAGCCACCGGTCGAGACGTGCGCGCGCAACATCGCGAAGATCCCATCGATGTCGTGCTGATGCCCGCGAGCCGACGGCGCCGCGCGCACGTCGAGCTCCACGGCCGACTCGTCGGACAACTGGCTCAACGTCCACCAGGGATGACCGGACTTCGCCGCCGCGGCGCGCACGTCGTCCAGTTCGGCGAACCCCGACCCGCCGAACTGCTCAACGTCGACGGGCGCGTCGGTGCCCAGCGCCGCGACGGACCACGACGCCTCGAGGAACTCGCTGCCGGTCTTGATCAGGTCGGCGGCCCGGGTGCGTACTTTTTCGGGGTCACACAGCAGCACCGGCGTGCCCTCGGCCAGTTGGTCGGTCAGCAGCACGTGTTCGCCGGGCCGTAGGACCGGCAACAGCGCCTCCATGCCGTCGACCGCGATGCCCTCGCCCAGCTTGGCCAGCATGTCGGTAACGCTGCCGGTGATGGCGGGCTGGGTCCCGCAATGCCGGGCGGCCAGCGCGGCGGCCCGCTCCCGCACGTCGTCGGTCAGGAGCAGCTCGCGGCAGGCCACCGCAATCACGGTTTCGACCTCGATCTCGGGTATCGAGCGCTGGTCGGCGACGGCGAACATCCGCATCTCGCTGACCTCGTCCCCCCAGAACTCGACGCGCACCGGGTGCTCGGCGGTGGGCGGGAAGACGTCGAGAATCCCGCCGCGCACGGCGAATTCGCCGCGCCGGCCGACCATGTCGACCCGGGTGTAGGCCAGCTCGACCAGCCGGGCGACCACCTCCTCGAAGGCGATCTCCTGGCCGACGGTGAACGTGACCGGCTCGACGAGGCCCAGCTGCGGCGTCATCGGCTGCAGCAGCGAGCGCACCGCGGTCACCACGACGCGCAGCGGTGGACCCAACCGCGCGTCGTCGGGGTGAGCCAGCCTTCGCAGCACCGTCAGCCGGGCGCCGACGGTGTCGACCCCCGGAGAGAGCCGCTCGTGCGGCAGGGTCTCCCAGGACGGGAAGGCCGCCACGGCGTCGCCGAAGACGCCGCGCAGTTCGGCGGTCAGGTCGTCGGCTTCACGCCCGGTCGCGGTGACTACAAGCAGAGGACCCAACCGCTCCAGCGCGCTGGCGACGAAGAGCCGTGCGCTGGCTGGACCCACCAGGTGAAGCTCGGCCGGTCGCTCGGCCGCGCTTTCGATCAGTTGCTGGAAGGTCGGCGCGGTGAGCGCCAATTCAACGAGCCCCGCGATCGGGGGTTCTGGGCTAGCAGGCCCCGGTGCGGTCATGATGAATCCATTCTAGGGGCGCCAGAATTCGTCAATTTCGAGCCCGGCGCCGTCAAGGGATCGTTAGGAAAGCCGTCTGCGGCCCCGCGCGGGCGCACGTTGGATTCATGACTTTGCTGGACCTCCTGCCGTCCCTGGGCCACCCGGCGCCGCTGCTACGCGCCGGTGCCAGACTGCACGCCCCGGCCGGTGTCGCCGACGAGTCCGATTTCCGGGATCGCGCCCGCCGTTGGCGCAAAACGTTGCGGGGTGCACGCGTCGTCTACTTCGGAAGGTCGCCGCTGACCACCGAAGTCGCGCGCAGGGCGAGCGAAGAGGGCCTCGGCATCGGCGTCCGCTCGGCCGGCGAGTTGGCGGTCGC
The DNA here is from genome assembly GCF_001666835.1 of Mycobacterium sp. E3251. GTDB lineage: Bacteria > Actinomycetota > Actinomycetes > Mycobacteriales > Mycobacteriaceae > Mycobacterium. Next base: position 22,388 of record NZ_LZJF01000056.1, read on the forward strand.
CCTCGCCGCGGGGGCGGACCCGGCGCGCATCGTCGCGCACCCGGGATCGCCCGACATGTTGCGCGACGCGGTGGGCGTCGGTGTCGGGCGCATCGTGCTGAACTCGCCCGTCGCGGCTCCCCACGTCGCCGGCCCGCGACGGCGGGGCCCGGCGCGGCCCACCTTCGACCTCGTGGGCCTGCACTGCCGACTGGATTCTGGGGCACCCGGGACCAGCTACGGCGAGGCGATCCGCCGGACGATCGCCGCCATGGCGGACGTCCGCGCCCGGCACGGCCTCATCCTGACCGAAGTGCACGTAGGCGGTGACCAGGCCCGCCCGTACGTTGCCGGCGATTGGAAACTCGGTCTCGACGAGCTGGCCGCCGTCATCGAGGAGGCGCTCGACGAAGCTTGCGCCGCAGAGCGGTTTCCCCGGCCGGTCGTCGCGGTAGGTGTGACGCTGACCGAGTGAACCTGCTGGACGGGAACCGCCCCGAACGTCACGCCGCCGGACGAGTCTCTAGCCGTCCTGCAGCCGGGGGTCGGCTTCCAGGTGGGTCAGCCCGTTCCACATCAGGTTGACCAGGTGCGCCGCGACCACTTCTTTCTTGGGCTCGCGCGTATCGAGCCACCACTGCGCCGTCATCGACACCGAGCCCACCAATGCCTGCGCGTACAGCGGCGCCAGCTCGGGGTCCAGGCCGCGGCGGGCGAAGTCGCCGGCCAGGATGGAGCTGACCTGGTTGACGGCGTCATTGAGCAGGCTGGAGTAGGTGCCCGAGCTGATGGCGGCCGGTGAGTCGCGAATCATGATGCGGAAGCCGTCGGTGCGCTCTTCGACGTACGTGAGCAGCGCCAGCGCGACCCGCTCGACCCGCACCCGCGAACGGTTGTTGGTCAACGACGAGGTGATCCCGTCCAGCAGCGCCGACATCTCGCGGTCGACGACCACGGCGTAGAGCCCCTCCTTGCCGCCGAAATGTTCGTAGACGACCGGCTTGGACACGTTGGCGCGTAGCGCGATCTCCTCGATGGAGGTGCCCTCGTAACCGCGCTCGGCGAATAGCGAGCGTGCGATGCCGATGAGTTGTTGCCGGCGCTCGGTACCGGTCATCCGGGCGCGCGGCGCGCGCGCCTCTTTGTCCGGCTCCTTATCGAGAACAGCCACGTCAATCAGCGTATAGGGTCGCCCGCACCGAACCGCACCTCTTTCCCTCGGCGCCGCGATCCGCCCGCACACCGTCTAAAGTCTGTTGGTGGCGCTGGCCCATGGGCTTGCAATCCGTCGTGGTGTAATCGGCAGCACCTCTGATTTTGGTTCAGATAGTTCAGGTTCGAGTCCTGGCGACGGAGCTTGGGCCCCCGCGGTCGGCGAGGCGACATGAGATCGCCCAGGGCGCGGTCTTTGCGTCAACATCAGGTGAAGTGCCACGCTTGACGGCGGGTCGTCGTGCCAACGCGCACGCCGGGGTTGAGGAGAGTTGATGGCGTCTCGTGGTGATACCGCGGTCCTGGTGCTCGCGGCCGGGCCCGGCACCCGGATGCGGTCGGACACCCCCAAGGTGCTGCACACGATCGGCGGTCGCAGCATGCTGTCCCACCTGCTGCACGCGATCACCAAGGTCGCGCCGCAACACCTGGTCGTGGTCCTGGGCCACGACCACCAGCGCATCTCCCCGCTGGTCGCCGGGTGGGCGGACGACCTGGGGCGCGGCATCGAGGTCGCCCTGCAGGACCGCCCGCTGGGTACCGGCCACGCGGTGCTGTGCGGCCTGTCGGCGCTGCCCGACGACTACGCCGGCGTGGTCGTCGTGACCTCCGGTGATACGCCGCTGCTGGACTCCGACACCGTGGCCGACCTGATCGCGACCCACAACGCGGGATCGGCCGCCGCGACCGTGCTCACGACGACGCTCGCCGATCCCACCGGGTACGGCCGCATCCTGCGCACCCAGGACAACGAGGTCACCGCGATCGTGGAACACGCCGACGCGACACCCTTCCAGCGGGAAATCCGCGAGGTCAACACCGGCGTCTACGCCTTCGACGTCGCGGCGCTGCGCTCCGCGCTGAGCCGGCTGAGCTCCAACAACGCCCAACAGGAGCTTTACCTCACCGACGTCATTTCGATCCTGCGCGGCGACGGGCAGGCCGTCCACGCCCAGCGCGTCGACGACAGCGCCCTGGTCGCCGGCGTCAACAACCGCGTCCAGCTCGCGGAGCTGGGCGCCGAACTCAACCGCCGGATCGTCGCCGCCCACCAGATGGCCGGGGTGACCATCATCGACCCGGCGACCACCTGGATCGACGTCGACGTCACGATCGGCCGCGACACCGTCATCCACCCCGGCACTCAGCTACTGGGCCGCACCCAGCTCGGCGGCCACTGCGTCGTCGGCCCGGACACCACGCTCACCGACGTCACCGTCGGCGACGGCGCATCGGTGGTGCGCACCCACGCCACGTCGTCGGCCATCGGCGCCGGCGCCACGGTCGGTCCCTTCACCTACCTGCGGCCCGGAACGGTGTTGGGCGACGACGGCAAGCTCGGCGCGTTCGTCGAGACCAAGAACTCGACCATCGGCGCCGGCACGAAAGTTCCGCACCTGACCTACGTCGGCGACGCCGACATCGGCGAGCACAGCAACATCGGAGCGTCCAGCGTGTTCGTCAACTACGACGGCACGTCCAAGGCCCGCACCACCATCGGCTCGCACGTGCGCACCGGGTCCGACACCATGTTCGTCGCCCCGGTGACGGTCGGCGACGGGGCGTACACCGGCGCCGGGACCGTGGTGCGCGAGGACATCCCGCCGGGCGCGCTGGCGGTGTCCGCCGGACCGCAACGCAACATCGAGGGCTGGGTGCAGCGCAAACGGCCGGGCAGCGCGGCGGCGGAAGCGGCCGCGAAGGCGGCGAAGGCCGACCACGAGACATCCGGGCCCGAATAGACATCGTGACTTTGGTATCTGGTAACCCGGCCACATTTCCGTACCATTCGCTACGTACGATTGGCCATCCACTTCTGATCCGAACGGCGAGGGCAGCGCGTTGAGCCACGACTGGACCGACAACCGCAAAAACCTGATGCTCTTCTCCGGCCGTGCGCACCCGGAGTTGGCCGAGCAGGTGGCAAAAGAGCTCGACGTCCACGTCACCGCTCAGACGGCGCGGGAGTTCGCCAACGGCGAGATCTTCGTCCGGTTCCACGAGTCGGTCCGCGGGTGCGACGCGTTCGTCCTGCAGTCGGCCCCCGCGCCGGTGAACGACTGGCTGATGGAACAGCTGATCATGATCGACGCGCTCAAACGGGGCAGCGCCAAGCGGATCACCGCCGTCATGCCGTTCTACCCCTACGCCCGCCAGGACAAGAAGCATCGCGGCCGCGAACCGATCTCGGCGCGACTGGTCGCCGACCTGCTCAAGACGGCCGGTGCCGACCGGATCGTGACCGTGGACCTGCACACCGACCAGATCCAGGGCTTCTTCGACGGGCCGGTCGACCACATGCGCGGGCAGAACCTGCTCACCGGCTACATCCGGGACAACTACCCGGACGGAAACATGGTGGTCGTCTCCCCCGACTCCGGCCGCGTGCGCATCGCCGAGAAGTGGGCCGACGCGCTGGGCGGCGTCCCGCTCGCCTTCATCCACAAGACCCGGGATCCGCGGGTGCCCAACCAGGTGGTGTCCAACCGCGTCGTCGGCGAGGTGCAGGGCAGGACCTGCGTGCTGATCGACGACATGATCGATACCGGCGGCACCATTGCCGGCGCTGTGCAGCTGCTTCGCGACGACGGCGCCGCCGACGTCATCATCGCCGCCACCCACGGCGTGCTGTCCGACCCGGCCGCCGAGCGGCTCGCGGCGTCGGGCGCCCGCGAGGTGATCGTCACCAACACGCTGCCGATCGGCGAGGAGAAGCGCTTCCCCCAGCTCACCGTCCTGTCCATCGCGCCGCTGTTGGCCAGCACCATTCGCGCCGTCTTCGAAAACGGCTCCGTCACGGGGCTATTCGACGGGGACGCCTAGATGGCCGATACCGTCATCTACCACAACCCGAAGTGCAGCACGTCCCGCAAGACGCTGGACTTGTTGCGCGACAGCGGGTTTGAGCCGACGGTCGTCGAATACCTGAAGAACCCCCCGTCCCGCGACGAACTGATCAACATGATCAACGACGCCGGGATCGACGTGCGCACCGCGGTGCGCAAGCGGGAAGCGCTGTACGCCGAACTGGGTCTGGCCGACGCCACCGACGAGCAGCTGCTCGACGCGATGGCCGAACACCCGATCCTGATCGAGCGGCCGTTCGTCGTCACACCGAAGGGCACCCGGCTGGCTCGGCCGGTCGACACGGTCCGCGAGATTCTGTGAGACGTGCCTGCGCGGCCGCCGCAATTGCGGTGACGCTGCCCGCGGTGGCGTGCGGCCCGAAAACGCCCGACTATCAATCGATCTGGTCCACGACGCCGACAACTACGACGACCACGACACGGGTCGCCAAGCCCGTGCCGCTGTCGCAATATCTGCAGAACATCGGTGTGACCGGCGAGCAGGTCGCGCCGGGCAACCTGCCCGACCTGACGGTGTCGATACCGACACCCCCGGGCTGGTCGGTCGCGAACAATCCGCACATCTCCCCGAAGACGCTGATGATCTCCAAGGGCGGCAAGTATCCGACCGCCAGACTCGTGGTGTTCGTACTGCACGGCGACTTCGACGCCGCACAAGTGATCCAGCACGGCAACGACGACGCCCAATTGTTCCAAGACTTCAAGCAGCTGGACGCCTCGACGACGCCCTACAACGGCTTCCCTTCGTCGATGATTCAGGGCAGCTACGACTTGGATGGCACCCGGCTACACAGCTTCAACCGGATCGTCATCGCCACCGGTTCCCCGCCCGCCAAGCAGCGATACCTGGTTCAGCTGACCATCACCGGCCTGGCCAACGAGGCGGTCGCGCAGTCGACCGACATCGAGGCGATCATGCGAGGATTCGTCGTCGCGGCGAAGTGATTGGCCAGTGCGCGCCACTTCCGTCACATGAATCACTGCGTGTAGGACTGCGCGTTTTGCCCGCCTCCGAGCGACAACTGGACTAGCTGGACTCGCGAAGTGATCCCGAGTTTGGCGTAGACGTGGGTGAGATGGGTTTGAACCGTACGCGGTGAGATGAACAGGCGGGCCCCGATGTCCTTGTTGCCCAAGCCTTCCCGGACCAGACGCACCACGTCCTGCTCCGTCGGGGTCAGCGATCCCCACCCGCTGGCCGGGCGCTTACGCTCGCCGCGCCCGCGCTGTGCGTAGGCGATCGCCTCATCGGTGGACATGTCGGCGCCTTCGGCCCAATTGGTGTCGAAGTCGCTGTTCGGCAGCGCTTCTCGCGCCTTCGCCAGCACGGCCTGGTAGCCGGATTCGTACATCGGGCGGCGAACCTCACCGGTCCGCCGCCGCATGCCATCCGCCGCGCCCAGCACGCGAGCCGCGTGCGCGTGTTTGCCGGCGTCTACCGCCAGGCACGCCAGGCATTCCAGCGTGTCGGGCACCCGAAGGTATCCCTGGACGCGGGCGGCGACCGCCAGGGCGTCGTGCGCGTCACGCTCCGCTTCGTCCGGTTCGCCCTGTGCCAGCGCGATGTAGGCGCGCGCCGTCAGCGCCACCACCTGCTGGTAGCCCGGCACGATGGTGACGTTCTCGTCGGCCCATCGGCGGGCGACGTCCAGGTGGCCGCAGGCAAGTGCGGCCTCGGCGATCGGGTTGACGCTTCTGGTGAACACCTCCCGCGAGGGACTGGTGCGCTGCCATGCCGTCTCACAAAACCGCAGCGCCTCGTCCGCATCGTCGTCGGTCAGCACGGCGTCGGCGAGGATCGCGTACACCGTGTCTTCGGACGACCCGCCCATCGCCTCGGCGGCCACCAGGGCGGACTCGGCGGCGGATCGCGCGGCGGCGGCGCGACCCAGGCGACTGAGCACAACGCTGTGGACCGTGTGGCCATAGGTTTTCATTACTACCTCGCCCGCCGCCTCCGCCTCCTGCGCCAAAGTCCTCCCCACCTCCTTGGCCTCGGCGAGATGCCCCTGCATCATCAGCGCGATACCGAGCCAGGTTCGACAATTGCGAGAGAAGAACTTGTCACCCAGCGTGTCGGCGAGAGCACGCCCCCTTTCGGCGGCCGCGCGCGCCTCGACTGGTCGCCCTGCGAAGGCACCCACCGTCGCCTGGTGGCTGTGGATCTGGCAAAGGCTCCACAAATCACCGGCGGCGCCGGCGAGGTCGATCGCCTCCGCGAAGTAGGGCTGCGCCACCTCCGAGCTGTAAACGGTGCTCATTCCGCAACCGATCAGCGCCCGGGTGACCAGCGTCGGATCGTCGAGCTGTCGTGCTATTCCAAGCGCGTCCTCAGCGGGCCCCAACTCCGTCGGGATTCCGATCCACGCCGCGAGGACCTGTCGCTCGACCACGGCACCCGCTCGCACTGCCGGAGCGATCCCGGAATGACCTGCCTCGTTGAGAATCGAGTCCAGTCCGGCTATGCCCTCCAGGGTGCGCCCGCCTCGCAGCCACAGCGGTCGGAGTAATGAGATAAGCCTCAGCCCGGTCTCCAGGTCGGAATTCTCGCGGCACCAGGTGAAGGCGGCCCGCAGATTGTCGACTTCCGTTTCTCCCCAATGCAACAGCAGCTCATCGCGGGAATGGCCCTCTGACGCCAGTTCCGCGGCCTTCGCGGTGTAGTAGTCGCGGTGGCGGGTCCGCACCTCGTCAGACTCACCGGACTCACCGAGTTTTTCCTGCGCATATTGACGGACCGTCTCCAACAGCCGGTACCGCATCCCGGCTCCGGTCTCCTCGGCGACCACCAGAGATTTGTCGACCAACAGGCTCAACTGGTCCAACAATTGGTAGCTCTCGACTTCGCTGCCGGCACCGACGGCTTGGGCGGCGTGCAGGTCGAAGTCGCCCGCAAATGCGGCCAAGCGGCGGAACAAAATTCGTTCGGGTTCGGTGAGCAGCGCATGCGACCAATCCACCGAGGCCCGCAGCGTCTGCTGGCGGCGCACCGCGGTGCGGGCGCCCCCGGTGAGGAGCCGGAACCGGTCATGCAGGCTGTCGAGGATCTGCTGTAACGACAGCGCCCGAACCCGTGCGGCGGCAAGCTCGATCGCCAACGGCATGCCATCCAACCGCCGGCAGATTTCTTCGACCGGCGCCCGATTATCCTCTCCCACAATGAAGTCGGGTCGCGAGCGCCGGGCGCGGTCGGCGAACAACTCGATCGCTTCGTCAGCCAAGCTCAAGGACGGTACCCGCCAACCGAATTCGCCCGGCACGCCGAGCGGTTCGCGGCTGGTGGCCAGGATGGTCAGCTGCGGGCAAGCCTTGAGCAATTCCTCGGTCAGCGACACGCACGCGTCGATCAGGTGCTCGCAGTTATCCAGTAACAGCAACACGTTCCGCCGACCGAAGAACCGCACCAATAGTTCCGTGGTAGAACGCCCCTGCTGATCGGGAAGCCCGAGCGCACGCGCGACGGCGACCGGCACCACGGCGGGAATCGTGATCGGCGCGAGGTCGACGTACCACTGCCCGTCGGGGAAGCGGTCGCTGAGATCGGAAGTGATCTCGATGGCAAGCCGCGTCTTGCCCACGCCGCCCGCCCCGGTCAGGCTCACCATGCGGTTGTCCGCGACGATGTGTCGCAACTGCTCGATTTCTTGTTCGCGCCCAATGAAACTCGTCAATTGGGTCGGAAGATTATGCGCGGCAACCGCATTGCACACTCGCAGCGGCGGAAATTCGTTGGCCAGGTCGGGATGGCACAGCTGCACGACGCGCTCGGGGCGCGGCAGATCGCGCAGCGGGTAGCTACCCAGGTCGGCGAGCCACACGCCGTCGGGCAGCCGGTCCACCACCATCGCTTCGGTCGCACCGGACAACACCGTCTGGCCACCGTGCGCGAGATCGCGTAGCCGGGCCGTGCGGTTGATGGTGGGGCCCGCGTAGTTGGCGTCGTCGCGCAACTGGATCTCGCCGGTGTGTATCCCGATCCGCAGCCGAATGGGCGCCAGTGGGGCGCACTGCACGGCAAGCGCGCACGCCACCGCGTCGGACGCGCGGGCGAAGGCGGCCACGAAGCTGTCCCCCTCGCCCTGCTCGAGTGGGCGAACACCGTCGTGCGCGTCGACGGCGTCGTTGACGGTCTTGTTCAGCCGGGTCAGCGCAGCGGTCATTTCCTCAGCCCGGGTTTCCCAGAGCCGGGTCGAGCCCTCGACATCGGCCAGCAGCAACGTCACCGTGCCTGTCGGCAGCAACTCGCTCACGCCCAACTCGTTCCAGTTCAGCGACGGCATCTCCGCGTGTTGGCTCATGGTAGCCAGCTTCGCGGGCTCCCAGCACGCAAACATCGGCCACAGCGCGTAGATCTTCCCCGAAAGCGCCGCCGAAACCTACGCGGTCGACCGCGCACATTTACGCGCTGCGGCGGATGGTCTTTGTCGCCCGCCCCCCGATAGTCGACTCAACGCCGAGTGAGGAGACCGCTATGACCACCGTCCAAACCAGTGAGTGCCCGAGCGTGTTCGACGCCGGGGTGCCTTTCTTCTCCTATGACCACCTCACCGATCCCGACGAGGCGCACCACGCCATCGCCGCCGCCCGCGAACAGTCCCCGATCGCCATGGGGCCGCGGGGGCCGGAGGTGCTGAGCTACGAACTGGTCCACCAGGTACTGCGGGACCCCCGCTTCATCACGGCCCACGGCCTCGGGCTCGACCTGCAAGGCGTCACCTCCGGCCCGTTGTGGGACAGGGCGACCGCCAACATCCTCGGACTCGACGGTGCCCAGCACCACCGGCTGCGCCGGCTGGTATCCAAGGCGTTCGCGCCGCGTGGTGCCGAGCGGCTGCGTTCGCTGATCGTCGAGGTGATCAACGGATTGGTCGATCCGCTGACCGAGGCCGGGCATTGCGACGTGGTGTCCGACATCTCCCGCCGCTACCCCACCCCGATCATCTGCGCCCTGCTCGGCGCGCCGCCCGAGGACTGGCAGCTGTTCTCCGACTGGACCGACGACATCAAGAAGCTCTTCGACTGGAACGTCGCCGAGGACGCCCCGGCGATCCTGGCCGCCTGGGACCAGCTCGACGCCTACCTCGAAGGCCTGATCGCCCGCCGGCGCGCATCACTGACCGACGACCTCGTCTCCGACCTCATTCGCGCCGAGGAGGACGGCGACCGGCTCACCCATGACGAGTTGCTCATGTTGTGCGCCACGCTGCTGGGAGCCGGCACCGACACCACGCGCAACCAGCTCGCGGCGGCGGTGCAAGCGCTCTGCGCGCACCCCGACCAATGGGCGTTGCTCGCCCGGCGTCCTGAGCTGGCGGCCAACGCGGTCCACGAGCTGATGCGTTACTGGCCAATCATTTTCGGCACCATCCGGCGGGCCGCCGAAGATGTCGACCTGGCCGGCGTTCGCGTTCCCGCGGGCACGCTCGTGCTGGCCAACACCGCCGCGGCCAACCGTGACCCCAGTGTCTACGACCGCCCGGACCGCCTCGACATCACCCGCGAGGGCGCCGCGCCCATGCTCACCTTCGGCGGTGGCGTGCACTACTGCCTCGGCGCCCACCTGGCGCGCTTGGAGCTGACAGAGGCGCTTCGCGTCATCACCCAGCGCATGCCCAATCCCCGCGCGGCCGCCCCCGCGCAGTGGAGGGCCATCATCGGCATCACCGGGCCCACCACGGTGCCGCTGGAGTTCGACACCGGGCACTGAGGGAGTCCTATTAGGCTCGTCAGGCATGACCAACTGGACCGCCGCAGACCTGCCGTCGTTCGCCGGGCGCAGCGTGATCGTCACCGGGGCCAACAGCGGACTGGGCGCGGTGACCGCCCGCGAGCTGGCGCGGCGAGGCGCGACGCTCGTCATGGCCGTCCGCGACGTACGCAAGGGCGAGAAGGCCGCGCTGCAGATCAGGGGCTCACATACCGGCCCGGTCGAGGTGCGCCCGCTCGACTTGCAGAATCTGTCGTCGGTGCGGGAGTTCGCCGACGGGGTGGACAAGGTCGACGTGCTGATCAACAACGCCGGCATCATGGCCGCCCCGTACGCCCGGACCATCGACGGGTTCGAGAGCCAGATCGGCACCAACCACCTCGGTCACTTCGCGCTGACCAACCTGCTGCTGCCCAAGCTCACCGACCGGGTGGTCATGGTGTCGTCGATGGCGCACTGGGCGGGACGGATCAGCATCGACGACCTGAACTGGGAGCGGCGGCGATACTCACCCTGGCTGGCCTACAGCCAGTCCAAGCTCGCCAACCTGCTGTTCACCAGCGAGCTGCAGCGACGCCTGGATGCGGCCGGTTCCACGCTGCGCGCGCTGGCCGCCCATCCCGGCTACTCGCACACCAACCTGCAGGGCGCATCCGGCCGGAAGCTCGGCGACGCGCTGATGTCGGCCGTCACCCGCGTGGTGGCCACCGACGCCGACTTCGGCGCCCGGCAAACGCTCTACGCCGCCTCGCAGGACCTGCCGGGCGACACGTTCGTCGGGCCGCGGTTCGGCCAGACCGGCCGCACCCAATCGGTCGGACGTAGCCGCCGGGCGCAGGACCCGGCGATGGCGGCGGCGCTGTGGGAGCTGTCCGAGCAGCTCACCGGCACCAAATTTCCGCTCTGAGGTGCGGATGCGCTAACCTGACCGGGCGTCACGGCGAGGGTGGCTGGCCAGCCAGCACCGTTATCGACGGAGACCGACGAACTGTCGCGACCCCGGCCGTGCCCCGACACTCAGGCATTGAGCACACAGGAGCGACACGATGGCCAAGTCCGCAGGCAACCAACTCACCGCCACGGTGCGAACCGAGACCGGCAAGGGCGCGTCCCGCCGAGCCCGCCGCGAAGGCAAGATTCCCGCCGTCCTCTATGGCCACGGCAGCGACCCGCAGCACCTCGAGCTGCCCGGTCACGACTTCGCCGCCGTGCTGCGCCACGCGGGCACCAATGCGGTGCTGACCCTGGACATCGACGGCAAGGAACAGCTGGCGCTGACCAAGGCGCTCGACATCCACCCGATCCGCCGCACCATCCAACACGCCGACCTGCTGGTCGTGCGCCGCGGGGAGAAGGTCGTGGTCGAGGTCCGGGTCGTCATCGAGGGCGACGCCGTTCCCGGCACCCTGGTCACTCAGGACACCAACACCATCGAGATCGAGGCCGACGCGCTCTCGATCCCCGAGCAGCTGACGGTGTCCGTCGAGGACGCCGAGCCGGGCACCCAGTTCACCGCCGGGCAGATCGCACTGCCGAAGGGCGTCAACCTGATCTCCGACCCGGAGATGCTGGTGGTGAACGTGGTGACCGCGCCGACCGCCGAGGACCTCGAGGAAGAGGGCGCGGGCGAGGTCGCCGAGGCCGAAGCAGCCCCCGCGGAAGAGGAAGCCGGCGAGGCCACAGATTCCGGGGCCCCCGCGGACGAGTCCGAGTAGGCGGACCGCAACGTGGCCGAGCCGTTGCTGGTGGTCGGCCTGGGCAATCCCGGAGACAACTACGCCCGCACCCGGCACAACCTCGGGTTCATGGTCGCCGACCTGCTCGCCGAACGGCTGGGCTCGAAGTTCAAGGTGCACAAGCGTTCCGGCGCCGAGGTGGTCAGCGGCCGGCTGGCGGGGCGCTCGGTGTTGGTGGCCAAGCCGCGCTGCTACATGAACGAGTCCGGCCGCCAGGTCGGGCCGTTGGCGAAGTTCTACTCGGTGACCCCGGCCGACATCATCGTCGTCCACGACGACCTCGACCTCGACTTCGGCCGCATCCGGCTCAAGATCGGCGGCGGCGAGGGCGGCCATAACGGGCTGCGCTCGGTCGCGTCCGCGCTGGGCACCAAGGAGTTTCAGCGGGTCCGCATCGGGATCGGCCGGCCGCCGGGGCGCAAAGACCCGGCGGCTTTCGTGTTGGAGAACTTCACCGCCGCCGAGCGCGGCGAGGTCCCGACCATTTGCGAGCAGGCCGCGGACGCCACCGAGTTGCTCATCCAGGTGGGACTGGAGCCGGCGCAGAACCAGGTCCACGCCTGGTAACCGCCGCGGCTTAGGTGACCAGGGTGGCGGAGTGGGACCGGCGCAGCTTGCCCGACGGTGTCTTCGGGATGGTGCCCGGCCCGAGCACCACGACGTTGCGGGGCCGCATGTCGACCTCGGCCACCACTTCGCGGGCGACCTGGTGCTCGATGCGGCGCACCTCGGCGGGGTCCTGCCAGGCGTTGGACTCGACGGCGACCGCGAACGTTTCGCGTGAGTGGCCGGCGTCCAGGCGCACCGCGACGGCGCAGCCGGGCCGCACCCCCTCGACGCGGCAGGCGGCCCGCTCGATGTCGGTGGGGTAGATGTTGCGGCCCGCCATGATGATGACGTCCTTGACGCGGCCGCACACCACGACGTGCCCGTCCTCGGTCAGGTAGCCGAGGTCACCGGTGTCATACCAGCCGTTCTCGTCCTGCGCCGGGATGAAACCGCCCATGGTCAGGTAGCCGGGCGTCAGCGACTCCCCGCGCAGCTCGATGACGCCGACGCCGCGCGGCGGCATCACGTCGCCGTTCTCGTCGATGATGCGCGCCTCGAGGTCTTGCAGGAGCGGGCCCAGGGTCGCCAGCCTGCGGGTGTTGCCCTTGGTGGCGGGCACGGCGCGGCGCAGGGCGGCCAGCAGGTCGGCGTCGACCTCGTCGACGACCAGACCGGCGTTGCACTCCGAAAACGACACAGCCAGCGTCGTCTCGGCCATGCCGTAGGCCGGCAGGATCGCCGACGGCCGCAGGCCGAACGGCTTGCCGGCGTCGAGCAGGTCCTCCACGTCGGCGGGTTCCACGGGCTCGGCACCCGAGAGCGCGAAACGCAGGGTGGACAGGTCGAAATCGCCGGGCTTGGCGTTGCGCCGCAACCGCTTGGCCAGCAGGGCGTAGGCGAAGTTGGGCGCCGCGGTCATGGTGCCCTTGTACTTGTCGATCAGCTTGGCCCACAGCAACGTGTCACGCAGGAAGTCCATCGGCGTGACCTTGACCAGCTCCGCGCCGAAGTACATCGGGATGGTCAGGAAACCAACCATGCCCATGTCGTGGAAGCAGGGCAGCCAGCTGACCATGACATCCCTGTCGACGTCGTACTCGGCGCCGATGAACATCGCCTCGGCGTTGGAGTAGATGTTGCGATGGGTGATCTGGACGGCTTTGGGAGAACCGGTGGAGCCACTCGTCAACTGCATCAGCGCGAGGTCGTCCTCGCCGACCTCGACGGGGTCGATCGGCTCCGACGCCAGCAGGTCGGCGACGGTGAGGACCTTGATCCCCTTCTCCTCCAGCACGGGGATGGCGACCAGGAACGGCTCGGAGACGATGACGGCCTTGGCCTCGATCATGCCGATGACGTTCATGGTGTCTTCGGCCCACACGGCCAGGTCGGTGCGCGGCGTGGGCTGGTGCAGCATCGTCAGGCTGGCCCCGCGCATCCAGAGGCCCTGCGCCGTCGGGGCGATCTCCACCGGGAAGCCGGCCAGGACACCGACCGCGTCGCCCAGGCCGATCCCGGCGGCGGCCAGGCCGCCCGCGATGCGACTGGCGCGCTCGTGGACCTCGCCCCAGGTGTGCCGGACCGGCTCGTGCGGTTCACCGGTGACCATGCCCGTCGTCGCGTTACGGGCATTGCGGTACATCTTCTCGGTAAACCTGCTCACGCAAACCTCCTCGGTTCCGGCGCCTGGCCCAACGCCCGGGATTTCATATTCCGCCCACTGGGTAACGCTTCGGAACAGGCGCGCAAACACAGTCGGGCGGCGGTTAGGTCTCGAATCGGCGATGAGTCGGCTACCTGCCATTCGGCCGGCCGATGAGCGCGAAGCGGGCCCGAGAACCGCCGGCGGGCCCGAAGCATCAGTCGCCCGCCGGAGACCCCGGCGGACGACAGAAATGTGTGATCTTGCTCAGCGCGACTCGTCACCGCGCATATCTTAAACTCCTCTTAGGGAACAGCCCAAACGAATGCGGTTTTTGGGGTGCTTTTCACACTTCGGTGGGCGTCGGCACCACACGCGCCCCCGCCACCGGCCCGGTGGCTACCCGTACCGTCCGGCAGACACCCGCCCCGGACACCTGGGCGCCCACGTCGACCGCCGAGGCGGCCGAGGGGCACAAGAAGGCGCATGTCGGGCCCGACCCGGACACGATGCCCGCCAGCGCACCGGCCTCGACCCCGGCTCGCAGGGTTCGGCGCAGCTTCGGATTCAGGCTCACGGCGGCCGCCTGCATCTCGTTGCCCAGCAGCGACGCCAGCTGTTCCGGGTCGCCCGCGGCCAAGGCCGCCAGCACCGGGCCCGGGCCGGCGAGCCGCGGCGGGTCCCCCGCTTCGCGGAGCCGGTCCAGCTCGACGAACACCGCCGGCGTCAGCAACTCACCGTCGGCGAACGCCAACACCCAGTGGAAGGTGTTGCGCGACAACACAGTGGCCAACTCCTCGCCGCGGCCGGTGCCCAGTGCGGTGCCGCCGTGCAGGGCGAAGGGCACGTCGCTACCCAGGCGTGCGGCGAGCATGCGCAGGTCGCGCCGGGGCACGTTGAGCTCCCACAGCGAGTTCATGGCGACCAGCACCGCGGCGGCGTCGGCGCTGCCGCCGGCCATCCCGCCGGCCACCGGGATGGATTTGTCGATCATGATCGAGACGTCGGGCGCCCGGCCGACGTGTTCGGCCATCAGTTCGGCGGCCTGCCAGGCGAGGTTGCGTTCGTCGGTGGGCAGCGTGTCGGCGCCCTCGCCGACGAGCTCGAGCGACAGCACGTCGGCGTTGCGGACCGTCACCTCGTCGAGCAGGGAGACGGCCTGGAAAACGGTGGTGAGCTCGTGATAGCCGTCCTCCCGGCGGTCGCCGACCGCCAGATAGAGGTTGACCTTTCCGGGCACCCGAACGGTGACCGACCCGGTGGGCACCCACTGGGCGGCGGTATTGCCGTCAGATGCGGACACCGCAGCAGACTATCGCTGCCGCCGGTCAACTACACGCAGCGGCGCCCCGAAGAAACCACAGTCAGCTCGGGGAAGGCTGCTGTTCGGCCGCGGGCGGCCCGGAGGTGACGGTGGTGCCGGCCGGGTCGGCCGATCGCCGCAACAGCCGCACAAAGTCCTCAATGGACAGCGTCTCACCGCGACGGGACGGGTCGATGCTGGCGGCCAACAGCCGGTTCGCCGACTCGTTGCCCGAGCCGGCCCACTCCGCGAACGCGTTGCGAGCCGTCTTGCGCCGCTGCGCGAACGCGATGTCCACCAGCTGGAATACCTGACGCCGGAAGGCTTCGTCGGTGGGCCACCGCGGGGCGGCATGGCGGTCGATGCGAACCAGCCCGGAATAGACGCGCGGGATCGGCCAGAAGACCGTCGGCGACACCATGCCGCACCGCCGAACCGCGCCGAAGAACCGGACCTTCACGCTCGGGACGCCGTACTCCTTGCCGCCCGGTTCGGCGGCCAGCCGTTCGGCCACCTCCGCCTGCACCATGACGGTCACGGTCTGAATGGACGGGAATTCGGCGAGCAGATGCAAAATCGCGGGCACCGCGACGTTGTAGGGGAGGTTGGCGACGACCGCGTTGGGCTGGGCGGCCAGCTCGTCATGCCGAAGGGTCAGGACGTCGCGGTTGAGCACGGTGAGCCGGTTGATCTCGCTGCGCGAATGCTCGGCGACGGTTTGCGGCAACCGCTCGGCCAGCACCGGGTCTATCTCGACGGCGGTGACGATGGCGCCGCGGTCGAGCAGGGCCAACGTGAGTGAGCCCAGTCCGGGGCCCACCTCGAGGACGTGGTCGGAACGGCCTATCCCGGAAGTCGCGACGATCCGGCGGACCGTGTTGGCGTCGTGAACGAAGTTCTGCCCGAGCGATTTCCGTGGCCGAAGGTCAAGTTCTTTGGCAAGCCGCCTGATCTCGGTGCGACCGAGCAGCCGGATGGTCAGTTGGCACCAGCTCTTCCGCTGCACACCGGCCAGGCGCCCCAACCCTGACGCTCTCGGGTGACCTCGGCGATCGCGATCTGTTCTTCGCGGGTGGCCAGGTCGGCGCGCGAAGCGAATCGCAGCCCACCGTTGCGCTCCCACGTGCCCTGGTCGAACTGGACGCCACCGTAGTAGCCGTTGCCGGTGTTGATCGCCCAGTTCCCGCCGGCCTCGCAGCCCGCGATCGCGTCCCAGATGGATCCGTTGGTGACCGGTGGCACATCGGTGCCGGGCCGCGTACCCACCCGCACCACGGCCTCACGGGCCGGCGTGATCACGGTATTGGCGATCGGCAACCGGCCGGTCTCGACCCCGTTGACCGTGGCCACCGCGAACGTGACGTCCTGGGTGCCCGGGGCTCCCGGGTCTTCGACCACCTGGCGGCTCATGTTCATGTCTGGGTCCTCGACCCGACGGGCATTGGGCGGCAACGGCATCCGCTCGGTGACCCGCTGGATCCGGTTACGCGTCACCTGGATCTCCATGCCGTCGACGATGGGCGAAGCCGCGTTGGGTACCGCCTGATCGCCCTCGAGGAGGGGCGCGCCGGCGGCGCTGAGCAGCCCCCCGACGTTCGGTGCCGGCAGGTGGACCGTGCGGGTCGCGCCGGCGTCGTTGATGCGAACCGTCTTCGCGCTGACGACGGGCAGCGCCATCCCGGCCAGCGGGACCCGGCTACCGCGGGAGGCCGCGGCGGGGGCCGTGTCGGTCATGGCGAGTTGGGCCAGCGCCTCGTCGACGGTCGACGCCGTCGTCCACACCTGCTTGGTGTCGTGGCCGTCCAGCGAGATCTGCAGCGGCCGGCTGCGGCGGAGCACGATGTTGGCGGCGTCGTGCACCTTGACGTCTCCGGCGGGGTACAGGTCGTCGCGCTCGTCGACGGCGAAGCCGTTCTCCTGGACGATGTCGATGACCCGCGCCTTCATGGTCGTCACCCGCATCGCGATGCCGTCGACGGTCAGCGTCACGGTCTTAACCGCGGAGACCGCGTACCCACCGGCGAACGCCAGAACTACTAACAGTCCTCCGACAACAAGCCGCAACATCGGAGATGGGGTCTGATGAAGTTTTGTTAATACAGTCAACGCGCGTCTATCCCGACCACAGCAAGCACTCCAACGACCTAATCAGCACCAAGCGACAAATAAGGGCCCGTAGGCCCCACCCTTTCGATCACAAGACGGTAACGAACCGGCCAATGTTGAGCAACTCCGGCGCGAGTTTGTTTACGGAATCGCCAGGTTCGGCGTCTTAGCCGTGAGCCAGTCCGTAGACCCGCCGAGCGTTGTTCGTGGTGGCCTGTGCCAGCTCTTCGGCTGGACGACCGACCAGTTCTGCGACCGCTCGCACAGTATAAGGAAGGCAGTACGGCTCGTTCGGCGACCCGCGGTAGGGGTGCGGCGTCAGGAACGGCGCATCGGTTTCCACCAGCAGCTGCTCCAGCGGTATCAGCGGGACGGCTTCCCGCAGGTCGCGGGCGTTGTGGAAGCTCGCCGTCCCGGACAGGCTGAGAAACCATCCGGCGTCCACGCACCGGCGGGCCATCGCGGCATCCGACGAGAAGCAGTGGAAGATCACGGCGTCGGGGGCGCCTTCGGCCGCCAGCACGTCCAGCACCTCGGCGTCGGCGTCCCGGTTGTGGATCATCAGCGGTTTCCCGCACCGCTTGGCCAGGTCGATGTGCCAGGCGAAGGCTTCCCGCTGGGTCTCCGGCGCCGCGCAGCCGTCGAGGCGCCCGGGCCAATAAAGGTCCAGGCCGGTCTCGCCGACGGCCACCACCCTGGGATGCGCCACCAGCCGCTCGATCTCGACGCGTGTGCCCTCGTCCAGCGCAGCGGCGCGTGTCGGATGCAGCGCCACCGCGGCATACACCCGCGGATCCCATTCGGCGGCCCGCGTCACCCACCGCGCCGAGTCCAAATCGTCGGCGATCGTGACCACCGCCTCCACCCCGACCGCCGCGGCGCGTTCCACGATGGCGCGCACGTCCTCGGCGTCCCGCGCACCGCAGGCGTCGAGGTGGGTGTGGGCGTCGACCAGGGGGGCCAGCGGTTCCGGCGCGGGCGGGGCTTCTCGTTCTCGGCGTTCTCGGGGTTTGGAGCTCACCGGCACACAATAAGGTGGACTCTCGATGAGGCCCTTCTACGTCACGACCGCGATCACCTACCCCAACGGCGATCCGCACGTCGGGCATGCCTACGAGTACATCGCCACCGACGCCATCGCCCGGTTCAAGCGGCTCGACGGCTTCGACGTGCGTTTCCTGACCGGCACCGACGAGCACGGCCTCAAAATGGTCGAGACGGCAGCCGCGGAAGGCGTACCGACCGCCGAGCTGGCCCGGCGTAACTCCGATGTGTTCCAACGGTTGCAGGAGAAGCTGAACATCTCCTTCGACCGGTTCATCCGGACCACGGACGCCGACCATCACGAAGCCTCCAAGGCGATCTGGCAGCGGATGGAGGCGGCGGGCGACATCTACCTGGACAGCTATTCCGGTTGGTACTCCGTGCGCGACGAGCGTTTCTTCGTCGAATCCGAGACCGCGCTTGTCGACGGGACGCGCGTCGCCGTCGAGACCGGCACGCCGGTGACCTGGACCGAGGAGCAGACCTACTTCTTCCGGTTGTCGGCGTATGCCGACAAACTGTTGGCCCACTATGACGCCAACCCGGATTTCATTGCGCCCGAGGTACGGCGCAACGAGGTGGTGAGTTTCGTCTCCGGCGGCCTGCGCGACCTGTCGATCTCGCGCACCTCATTCGACTGGGGCGTGAAGGTACCCGATCATCCCGACCACGTCATGTATGTCTGGGTCGACGCGCTGACCAATTACCTGACCGGGGTGGGCTACCCCGACACCGAGTCGGAGCTGTTCCGCCGCTACTGGCCGGCGGATCTGCACATGATCGGCAAGGACATCATCCGGTTCCACACCGTCTATTGGCCGGCGTTTCTGATGTCGGCCGGGATCGAGTTGCCGCGAAGGGTTTTCGCGCACGGCTTCCTGCTCAACCGTGGCGAGAAGATGAGCAAATCGGTGGGCAACATCGTGGACCCCGTTGCCCTGATCGACACCTTCGGCGTGGACCAACTCCGCTACTTCCTGTTGCGGGAGGTCCCGTTCGGCCAGGACGGCAGCTACAGCGAAGACGCGATCATCACCCGGATCAACACCGATCTGGCCAATGAGCTGGGCAATCTGGCCCAGCGGTCGTTGTCCATGGTGGCCAAGAACCTGGACTCAGTGGTGCCGACCCCCGGCGAATTCACCGCCGAGGACACCGAACTGCTCGACGTCGCCGACGGCCTGCTCGAGCGTGTGCGCGCCGAATTCGACAGTCAGGCAATGCATCTGGCGCTGGAGGCGATCTGGCTGATGCTGGGCGCGGCCAACAGATACTTCTCGGCTCAGCAGCCGTGGGTGCTGCGCAAGAGCGAGTCGGAAGCAGACCAGAAGCGATTCGCGACGGTGCTTTACACCACGTGCGAAGCGGTTCGCATTGCGGCGCTGTTGATTCAGCCGGTGATGCCCGGCTCGGCGAGCAAGCTACTCGACCTGCTCGGGCAACCGCCCGAGCAGCGCAGCTTCGACGCCATCGGCACGAGGCTGGTGCCCGGCACCGCGCTGCCGGTGCCGACCGGCGTCTTCCCCCGCTACCAAGTCGACTAGCCGCCCGCGAAGCGAACGGTGACACGCCGTTGGCGTCGGTCATATTCGCGCCGATCTCGATCATGTCAATAGCGTTGCTATTATTTGTATCGGCGCTAATATGACGGGGTGGCCATTGAGGATCGCCGCGCCCGCGACCGCGCCGCCCGTCGTCGGCTGATCACCGCCACGGCGCGCAGGCTGGCCGAACAAGAAGGTTGGGACGCCGTTACCACCCGTCGGCTGTCCGCCGAGATCGAATACAGCCAACCGGTGCTCTACAAACACTTCTCGGGCATGGAAGACATCGCGGCGTCGGTCGCCGTCGAGGGATTCGGCGAACTCGCGGAGGCGCTGCGCACCGCGCGCCACGGTGCCACCGACGGCCGGGACGCCCTGGACCGAGTCGCTCAGGCGTTTATCGGGTTCGCCCGGGAGAACCCCGCGCTGTTCGACGCGATGTTCACCCGCAGGACAACGTTGCAGTTCGCCACCGCGGACACCCCTGCCGAGCTGGCCGCGGCCTTCGCCGAACTCCGCGCGGCCGTCGACACGGTCGCGGGCCAACGGGATCCCGACACGCTGACCGAGGTGGTGTGGGCCGCACTGCACGGCCTGGTCACCCTCGACCGCAGCGGCCGGTTGCGCCCGGACCAGCACCCCGCCCGCGTCGACATGCTGATCAGCGGATTCTGCGGCGCCCCCGCCCCGACGAGGTGAGTCGGCCGCTTCGGGGAAGGCGCCGCGAAACCGAATCGAGTGCGAAAAGGGAAGGCGCCGCCACGTTCGGCGTGCTCATCTGAGCGAAGACCTCGTGTATAGCCTATGTTATGCGCCATAATCGGCCGGTGGAGCGACGACGTAATCGGCAACATGGGGATTCGCCGATGACGACCTTGAAGCAGCTGCCGGCACTCGTGGTGCTCGAGCGGATCCCAATTCCCGTGCTGGCCATCGAACATGACGGCGCCATCCTGTTTTCCAACGCCGCGTTCGCCGAGATGATGGGCTACGAGCCCGAGGAGGTCTTGTCACTCCGGTTCCATCAGATCTTCCATCAGGCGCCGGCCTCGGAATCGTTGTTATCGGTCGTTCATTCCCTGGCGAACATGGTCGTCGAACTGGCGCACAAGGACGGCTCGGTCGTGCGAGCCCTGATGAGCAAGTCGGCAGCGATGCGAGCCGACGACCAATTCGTGCTCGCGGCTTTCCAGGATCTGACCGAGCAGCTGTGGCAAGAAGACCGCTAGCCCCTCAGCGGCCGATTGCCGCGGCCGTCTCGCACCGTCTCCGATAGCGGCGCGGCAGGCCGCCGGAGACCATCAGCCGGAAGTGGCTGAACGACGCGTCACCGGCCACTGCCAGGCGCGGCAACGCCAGCGGGTCGCAATGGCGATCCGCGAAGCCCGCCGTAGTGGACAACGCCCAGCGGATGCCGCGGCGACGCAGCGCGTCCTTGGCCCGGTTGTCGAAATCCTGCGGTCGGCCGTTGGGGTACGCGAAAACACTTGCTAAAGAACCAGTCTCGCGTTCGAGCGTCGCGCAGGAAGCGGCGATCTCGCGCTCGACCTTGTCGTCGTCGCAGCGGGCCAGGATCGGGTGGGTCACCGAGTGTGGATGCAGCGTCACCAGCCCGTCGACGACCATGGCCCGGGCTTCGTCCCAGCTGAGCACCCGGAACGGACCTCCGTCGCCGTCGTCGCGGTACCCCAGTGCGCCGAGAATCCCGTCCAGGACGGCGATGCGGTCCGCATCGGGCAAGTTTTTCAAACCCTCAACCGCGACGGCGTAGGCCTTGCCGCGGTTGCCGCTGCCGTCGAGCGAGCAAACTCCGCGTCCCAACGCGGCAAGGTCGATCTCGTTAGCCGCGGTGCGGGCGATCGCGAGCCAAAGCCGGTCAGGCCACAAGGTTTCGCCGCTGTCCATCGGGCCGGTCGCCAAGAACACCGCCGCGGGCAGTCCCAGCTCGCGCAGCACCGGGACCGCGTGCGTGGCGAGGTTGCGGGTGCCGTCGTCGAAGGTGATCGCCAGTGCGCGCGGCGGCAACGTGCCCCCGGCGAGCCGATCGAGCGCCTCCTCAAGCGGAAGAACGTTGAAATGCCTACGGATGTACTCCAATTGACGGCGGTATAACGCCGAGCCGAGCACGTGCCGGCAGACCGGTGTAAGCGGTTCGTCTTCGACTCCATGGAACATCACGATGGCGACCACATCCCGGTGCCGCCGCCGCGCGAACGCCGGCACGCCGGCGGCGCAGAGAAGTTTTGCCACGACGTTCTTGAGGGCCGGGCGGGCCGCCAAGTCTCTCAGTCGTGACATCAGGCGCCAAATGCTAGCGGCGCCGCCATGATTCGCGCCTGGTGCGCCACACGATCACACCTACACCGACTATGGCTACTGCGATCCAGCCTGCGCCGAACCACCACAGCCAGCCGAGATCGGAGTGGCTCTGCGACCCCGCGGCCGGACCGGCCACGGGTGAGTGTTCGACGGCGACCGGGTCCTGTCCCCCCGGTGCGGACACCACGGCCACGCCCTTGAGGCGTTGCCAACGCTTGTTATCGGCGTTGAGCCACCGAAGCAGCTCGTCGAGCTGTGCCGGTGCGCCGTTCGACGTGGCCACCAACAGGGACCTACCCCGGTCGAAAACCGTTTGGAGAGAGGCGAACCGAAGGTTGGGGTCCAGCGCGAGCTTGGCCGGTTTACCGTCGGATTGGATGGCGTTGACGGTGATCGGCCCGCTGGGTCCCGCGGACACCGGCAGCACGACATTGGAGTGGTTCCACCCGTCGGCAGAAATCAATATCGCGGGATCCGACGAGTCGATCGCCTGCTGCACACTCGTGACCGTCGTGTAGAGCGGGACGGAGCTTATTCGCTGCAGGCCCACCACGAGGTTGATCGCCCGTACGGCGTCGATCAACGAGTGCGGCTCGATGCCCACCTGCACCCGGGGCATCAACGACTGTGGCACCGATTGAAACCCGTCCGGCACCGGTGGCGCTGCGGGGGTGCTCTGTATCGTGCTGTCGCCGTTGATGTTCAACGTGAGGAGCTGATTGCCGGGCCCCGCAGTGTAGAAGTCTCCGCAATGTCCGACGTTCGCCGCGACGTCGAGAACCAGGTCAAGGCTGGTGTACCGCTGCAGGAGTCGGTCCGGCACGTCGACCCAGCGGTCGATGGTGCCATGGCCGTCGGTCGGCCAGTGGTCGATGGTCTCCGGACCGACCGCCACGGTGATCTGGCCGGCGATATTGCCCGGAGTCGGCGTGTAGGAGCCCTGCAGATGCACGCGCAGGTCGTGCACGGATCTGCCGAACCTGGTCTGGTCCAATCCGATCGACACTCGCGGTTGCAGTGACGTGGCGTTGACGACCGGCTGCCCCAACTCGCGCAGCGCGACGCTGTCGCCGGGCCGCTGCAAGCTGGGCTTCAGTTGTTCCACCGCCGCCTTGGACGACAGGGCCAGCTGAGACACGTCGTTGAACAGCACGGCAGTGTTCGATTCGTCGGACTGGCCGAGCGGTCCCGACATCAATAGCCACGGCACACCGGCGGCGCCCTGCAGGGAAAGCCCGTTGTCGGGGCCCTCTTTGACGACAATCTGACGTTCCAGCGCTTGCGGCGGCGTCGGCGGTGCCGCCTGTCCTTCGGCCAACGGCGTCACGGATATCTCCGGGGTCTGCCTGCCGTAGTGACTGGCCACGGAGGCGGCCAGTTGAACGGCGGTGTCGGCCTCGTTAGCGGACGGAGATTGCGGCAGAAAGATGGATAGCTTCCGCAGCACCGGGGGCAGGAAATGGGCCACCGTGGTGGGCGGCAGTTCAACCCCGGTGTAGGTGACCGACCCGTTGGTCAGGCGAAGCGGGCTCTCCGGGTACAAGCAGTACCCGTCGAGCGGCACCAGGTAGGAACGCAGCGTCACCGTCAACCAGTTGTCATTGACTTCCGCTCCGGCCAACGGAATGACGAGCGGCGATTGATCGGCGGAGGGCAGATTCAGTCGGGCGATGGTGCGCTCGCCCTGCGTCACGGTGATCAACCCGGACCGCAAGTTGATGGGCAGCTCGACGGTGGTGTTCACCGCCGTCGGTGTCAGCCCGTGCAGCACAGGCACGGTCAGCTGCTGGCTGCTCGTCAAACCCCAGAACTCCAGGGTGGGGGTGGACCCAATGTCGGTCAGCGACAGGGTCGGCGAGTCGGCCGCGGTCGCCGGGTCGCCGGGCGCACCCCACGACGCCGGGGCGCTGATCACCAAAAATCCGGTCACGGCGGCCAGCGCAACCGCTTTGCCCAGACGTCTCGGGTACATCACCGGAACAGTATGCATCGTTGGATGCGCGTCAAGTCCCACTTACCGAATCAACGGCTAGAGGACCGCGAAAGAGGGTGCGGCACATCCGGCCCGAACTTCGGCACCCGGAGCCCAGGGCGGTCAGGGCTCCGTCGAGGCGTCGGTGCGGGCCGCGACGGCCGGGGCGTTGCGCATCATTTCGCGACCGAGGAATTGCCGGAAGTACGGGAGTGACGCTTCCGTCACGGTGCCGGGCAGCAGCAGTTCCAAGATCTGCCGCAGGCGCCCGGAGATGTCGACACCGGTACCCCTGTTCGCGTCATGGCGCGCTATCGCGTTGGATACCAAGCGCGTTCCGAACATCGCCCCGACGAGGAACTCGGACAGCACTTCGGGGTCGACATCCTTGCGAAGGTCTCCCTCGCCGATCGCCCTCCTGGCCTCCTCGGCGATCTTCGCTGCCAGGTCCGCGTAGAAGCGCGCCGCGGCCTCGTTCAATCCGCTTAAGGCAGAGGCCAATTGCTCAGCGGTGCGAACCGTCTTGTCCGTATTCAGCACTTCGACGATGGTGAAGGCGCCGTGCAATAGGTTCTCCAGCCCCGGCGATGACGACCCACACACGTTCCGGAAGGCGGTGAGAAGAGCGTCGGAGCCCTCCTTGAGGATGTCCGACGCCAGCGATTCCTTGGAATCAAAGTGGTGGTACAGGGCGCCCTTGGTCATCCCCGTCCGCTCGATGATCGCCCCCCACCCGGCGGCCGCGTATCCGACTTCGCCGAACACCTCGATTGCGGCATCGAGAATCTTGCGTCGAGTGGCTTCGGACCGGACCTGGCGCGGCATCGTTTTGCTCCTCCAGATCCGCGATGGCTGCGAGGACGTCGTCACTCTGGGCTCGCATCGACCGCCAAGACGTCCAAGGTTAGCAGCCGCGGCCACCGCGAGCGTGCCGTCCGGTCGGCCTGGCTGCCGTTATGGCGAGTCTTCTCCGGTCGAACTCGCGTTGACGGCGAGGGCCGCACGCCGCCTTAGGAATTGGCGGAAGTAATCGGTTCGGTCCGGCTGCAGGATGCCACCCAGGATGAGCATCCAGCATTTCTCCAGGTCGAGCAGGAACCTTTCCGGCTCGTCCAGATTGCTCGTTTTCCGCAACCCCATATGCAGGGCCACCATCAGGCGGCCAACGTCGTCGGGATCGCAGTTCTCGCCGATGTCGCCCTCGTCTATGGCTTGCTGAACGACCGCCGAGAGGGCTTCCACCCATCCGCCGAGCATCGTGTCCTGCAGACCTTCGGGCTGCCCGACCGATTCGATCAGATTCAGCCCGGCCCTGACCAGATCCGTCTTGATGTCTTGAACGGCGATCAGGTACGAGAAGTCGATGAGGGTTTCCAGACCCGAAAGCCCCCTCGTCAACAGGTCTTCCACCGCTACCGTGGCCGCGGCGATCTGCTTGTTGATGAGCTCCACCGCCAGGGCGTGTTTCGACTTGAAGTGGAAATACATCGCGCCCTTGGTCAGCTGAGCCTCAGCCAGGATGTCATCGAGCCCGACGTCGTGATAGGGCCGGCGCGAACTGATGGGACGCAGCCCGCAGAATCTGCCGCCGCGTCGCGTCGGCGCGTCCATCGGTCGAGTGGGTCGTCATCGGGATGCCAGCTCAGCTCTCATCGGCCGCGAAGACGCGACCCTCATGCGGAGGCGTGAACCCGACACGAATGCCGGGGCCTCCCGCGTCGGGGCGGACAACGCAAGTGTCCTCGTCGGGGGCTGCGACCCTGACCTGTTCGATCGCCATCAGGTTGATGAGCAGGGCATACACCTCGGTTCTCAGGCGGTCTGAAGCGAAACCGACCGGCCACCCCCGGGCAGTACTTGGGCCACTTCTGAGATTAGCAGCCACAAACGCCCGGCTTGACGGTCCCGCAAATACCTGTAGTGCGGATCACACGATCTTTACAGACTATTAGTATGGTTTGTACGCTATTATCGGTTTGTCAGTTTGTGTTCAGAGATGGCCCAAACCCATGGTTCAGGCTTTTGAACAGCAAATACGCCCGGCCCCGGGCCACCTGCAGGTTGTGAGGAGAAGTTAGATGCCGGTCGTGACCACGAGGCCACGTGCGCAGGCAGCGTCAGCAGGTGGACCACCAGGGAAAGGACTAAGTGCCTTCGCCGCCGCGGGCGAAATACTCTTCGCTAGCGGTATCGCCCTATTCGATACTTTAAGTATGTTTGGTTGCGGAATGCCGGTGCTGCAGTACGGCGCGCCCACGGCCGAAGCCGACCTGCCTCCCGCCGGAGTCAGCGCGTCTTCGCGTGCGGCGAGCCGGGCCGCTGAGGGCAGGGCGTGAAGTGATCGATTTCGGCGCCTTTCCCCCGGAGTTCAACTCCGCGCGGATGTATGCCGGTCCCGGTCCCGTATCGCTGATGGCCGCCTCGGTGGCCTGGGACGGCCTTGCCGCCGAATTGCATTCCGCGGCAAGCTGTTACCGGTCGGTGATCGCCGGATTGACGAGCGGGCGCTGGATGGGTCCCTCGTCGTTGACCATGGCGTCCGCCTTCGCGCCCTACATGGCGTGGACCGCCGGGGCGGCCGCGCGGGCGGCCGAGGCGGCCGGTCAAGCCAGGCTCGCCGTCGAAATCTACGAAGCCGCCTTCGCGATGACCGTTCCCCCGCCCGCGGTCGCCGCTAACCGGGTCCAGCTCGCGACGCTGATCGCCACCAACTTCTTCGGCCAGAACTCGGCGGCGATCGCGGCCACGGAGGCCGAATACGGCGAGATGTGGGCGCAGGACGCCGCGGCCATGTACGCGTACGCCGCGGGCTCGGCCGCCGCGTGCGAGGTCACCCCGTTCAGCCCGCCGCCGGACGTCACCAACCCGGCGGGGGTGGCCAGCCAGAGCAGCGCGCTCGCCCAGGCCGAAACGTTGACGGCCACCCATACGTCGCTCTCGAACGTGGTGTCCTCGGTGCCCAACGCCCTGCACGGGCTCTCGTCGCCGATGATCGCCAGCACCCTCACCGACGCCGGTACCGGCGCCACGAGCACCGTGACCAACTCGGCCAGTTCGTCGCTGATGTCGAGCCTCGCGTCCAGCGTCCCCAGCGCCATTCCCACCTACTTCATGGCCGCAGCGACCCCGCTGTACGGGATGTCCTCCATCCTCGGCATGGCCCAGACCGGCCAGGGTTTGGCGAACGGCGCGATGGCGGCCGCGAACGCTGCGGGCGCTGCCGCCTCCGGGGCCGCGAGCGCGGCAGCGGGCGCGGCGAGCGCGGGCGCGGGCGCGATCGGCTCGCTCGGATCCGGCGTGATCGGCAGCCTGGGCAGCGCAGCCTCGCTCGGCCCACTGGCGGTGCCCGCCAGTTGGACCAGCGTGATCCCGGCGGCGCACAGTGCCGCCTCGGCTTTGCCGACCATCAGTCTCGCCGGCGCCAACACGCCGCCCAGCATCATGGGGTCGCTGCCGCGCCTGGCCGCCGCGTCCGGCAAGAACCTCGGGCCCCGGTATGGGGTCATCCCGACCGTGATGACGCGCCCGCCATCCGGTGGATACGCATAGGCCGTCACATCAACCGACCAAGCACTCGTTACGGAAGGAGCGGTAAGTGAAGTACACGCCCACCCAGATCGCCGGCGTGACGATCATCGACCTCGAACCGCAACGTGATCACCGCGGCTTCTCCTCCCGCACCTTCTGCGCCGACGAATTCGCCAGCCGCGGGCTGACTTTCGACGTCACCCAGACGAACATCTTCTTCAACTACACCCGTGGCACCGTGCGGGGCCTGCACCATCGGGTGCCGCCGTACGCCCAAACCCAACTGGTCCGCTGCACCCGCGGCGCCATCGCGGCCGTGGCGGTGGACATCCGGCCCGGGTCGCAGACCTACGGCGACCACGTGATGGTCGAGTTAAGCGCGGACAATTACCGCGCGCTGTTCCTGCCGCCGTTTGTCGCGCATGGCTTCCAAACCCTGATCGACGACACCGAAGTCAGCTACCACGTCAGCGGTGAGCGGGCACCCTCCGACGAGCAGGGATTGCATTGGAACGACCCCGAATTCGGGATTGTCTGGCCGCTGCCGGTCACGGTCATCTCCGAGCGGGACGCCAGTTGGCCATCGCGAACGCCGACCTTCACGCCAATCGAGAGGGCAGCGTCATGTCTAAGCCGTTGATGACCCGGGAATTGGTGGATGTCGTGCACGCCGAACCAGGGCCGCACAACCGGAGGCCTGCCGGCATGATCCCGTCGGCTCGCCACCAAACGAGCGCTTTACCCGTCACCGCCGCTTCGGCGCCCTCCCCCGCGGGGAATGCCGTCCGGCGCTGGCAGCAGCAGTATTCGCAGCATCTGCGCATCAGCGACACCGTGATCGTGTGTGCGTCGGTGTTGCTCGCGCAGTACGTCCGATTCGGTGAAATCGCCAACACCTCGGGTTACTCGGACGTAGTGATGACGATGTTGTCATTCCTGTTCGCGGCGCTGTGGCTGTCATCGCTGGCGGTATTCCAAACGCGCTCAACGCGAGTCATCGGTGCCGGCATCGACGAGTACCGGCGGATCGGCAGCGCGTCATTCTGGACGTTCGGAATCATCGCGATGGTGACCTTGCTCGCCAAGGTCGACCTGGCCCGCGGTTACCTCGCGATCGCGCTTCCCGTCGGGACCATGGGCTTGCTGGGGAGCCGCAGCCTGTGGCGCAAGCACATCCGCCAAATGCGCGCGAACGGCCAATGCCAGACGACGGTCCTGGCGATCGGGGACCGCCAGGCGGTTTCCCACCTTACCCATGAACTGACGCGCAACCCGCTGGACGGCTACGCCGTCGTCGGTGTGTGCATTCCCGGCTACGGTAGACCGCGCGGCAATGCCCTCACCCTCGGCGGCCGGGCGGTGCCGATCCTCGGTGACGTCAGCGACGCGGTGGCGGCGATTCAGCGCTGCGGCGCCGACACCGTGGCGATCACGCAGACGGACCACTTTGGGATGCACGGAATCCGAGAGCTGATGTGGCAGTTGGAGACGATGGACGTCGACGTCGTGGTGTCGCCCGGCGTGATGGACGTGGCGGAGACGCGGTTGACCCTGCGTCCCACGGCGGGCATGCCGTTGCTGCATGTCGAGAAGCCGCAATACGAAGGGACGCAGCGCTTTCAGAAGCAGGTCTTCGATTTCCTCTTCTCGCTGGCGGCCCTCATCGGGACGGCGCCCATCCTCATCGCGGCGGCGATCGCCGTCAAGCTCACCAGCAAGGGCCCGGTGTTCTACCCATCCGAACGGATCGGCATCGACGGTAAGCCCTTCAGAATGCTCAAGTTTCGGACCATGATCGACGGCGCAGATACACAGATCGATCACCTCTTGGAGCTGAACGAAGGCGCAGGCGGCGTGCTGTTCAAGATGCGCCAGGACCCACGGGTCACTCCCGTCGGCAGGATTCTGCGCAGGTTCAGCATCGACGAGCTGCCGCAGTTCATCAACGTCCTCAAGGGCGAGATGAGCGTCGTCGGGCCGCGCCCGCCATTGCGGCGGGAAGTCGAGAACTACGACGGTGACGTCAAGCGGCGGCTGCTGGTGAAGCCGGGCGTCAGCGGATTGTGGCAAGTGAGCGGCCGATCCGACCTGTCCTGGGAAGAGTCGGTGCGGTTGGACCTCTCCTATGTCGACAACTGGTCGATGTCGGGTGATCTGATGATCATCGCCAAGACGATTAAGGCCGTTCTCACCAGTCACGGCGCATACTAGGGAGTCATGACTGAGCCGACGACCCCTGCTGCGGTCGTCCCATCGGTGCCGCTGTCGCGGATGGCTCACGCGTTCTCGATTCAACTCATCTGCCGGGCACTGGGCATGCTGGCCTCGGTGGTCTCGGTGGCGATGACGGCGCGCTACCTGGGTCCGGGCCGTTACGGCCAACTCTCCATCGCGGTGCTCTTCATCGCCGTGTGGACCAGTCTGGCCGATCTCGGCATCGCGACCGTGATCGTGCGCCGCGTGACCTCGGGCCAGGGCGACCTCGAGCGTCTGGTGCGCGTCAACAGCGGCATGGCCCTGATCTATTGCGTTCCGCTGGCGTTGTTGGCCGCCGGCTCCGGCTTGCTCATCTATCACGACGCCGACGTCCGAGTGATGCTCGTGGTGCTGTCCGGGGCGCTGCTGATGCAGACCATGACGACGCGGTTCGAGCCGGTGTTCTTGGCCACCGTCCGGTTCTCGGCGGTGGCCATCTCCGACGTCGCCGGGCGCCTGGCCGCGCTGGCCATGGTCGTCGGCTTGGTCGCGGCGCGGGCGGACGTCGTCTGGTTCGCTGTCGCGCAACTGATCCCGCCCGCCCTGCAATTGGTGATCCAGGGCACCGCGGCGATGCGGCACATTTCGGTGCGCCCAATCTTCGCGCCCCGGGAGGCCGCGGATCTGTTGCGGGAAAGCCTGCCGCTGATGGGGTTTCTGGTCGTCGGACTCCTGTACTGCCGCGCCGACGGGGTGATCCTGTCCCTGCTGAGCACCCACTCCGAGGTGGGCGTGTACGGGCTGGCCTTCACCATCGCGTTCAACACCATTGTGGTCTCACTGGTCTTCCTCAAGTCGACGCTGTCGACGGCCACCGAGCTGTTCTCGCGTGACGTCGCCGCGTTCGCCGCCTTCCTGCGCCGCAGCGTGGAGTTGATGTACTTCGTGGCGATCCCCGTCGCGGTGGTCGGGGCGCTGTTGGCCGGACCGCTGATCGGGTTGTTCGGCGATAAGGGGTTCGTCGCCCGCGGGACGCCGACGCTGGCGTTGCTGTTCGTGGCGGCGGCCCTGCGATTCATCAGCGGCACGCTGGGCCAGGGTTTGGTCGCCAGCCATCATCAGCGGGTGTTGCTCTGGCTGACGGTCGCCACCCTGGTGCTCAACGTCGCGCTCAACGTCGCGCTCGCGGGCCGGCTCGGCGCCGTCGGCCCCGGCATCGCGCTGGTGTGCACGGAGTTTTTCAACCTGGCGGTGAGCAGCTGGTGGCTGCGCCGGCACTGCGGTTACCGTACGCCCGTGGCGTTCTTGCTGCGGGTGCTGATACCGACGGCAGCCAGCGTCGCGGCGACCCTGTTGCTCCGGGGTCACCACGTGGTTCTCGTCCTCGCGGTGGCCGCCGTCGTCTACCTCGCCACCAGCGCGGCCGCCGGCCCGCTGCGCTGGTCGGACCTTGCCTCCTTGCGCCGAAATCGGCTGGCGGCATGAAGCGTGAACTGGACCGGCAATATCTGAAGGGCCCGGTCGGCGGCGCGGCCGGGCTGCCACCGGTCCGGCCGCTTGCCGTGCTGATCGTGGCCGGGTGCGGCCCCGACACGCTCGAGGGGTGCCTCGCCGGTGTCGCCGAGCAACTGCCCGGGCTGGCCGTCTATGTCTACGCGACCGGCGTCTGTAGGGAAGTGGCGGCCCGGCACCCGTGGGTCCACTTGGTGTCGGGCGCGGCGAAAGTTGGCTTCGCCGAGGCCTTCAACGCGCTGGTGGGGCACGCCCCGAGCGACGCGGATCTGCTGCTGCTGGACGCCAGAGTCCGCCTGTTGGGACCGCTCACCCGCACCCGCGAGTTGCTGCGCGGACCTCGGGTGGCCGCGGTTTCGCCGATGGCGCGGGGCGACACCACGCCCGGCTGGGCGCCGTGGGACGTCGCAACCCGCCGCCGGACCCTGGTTCGCGAGCTGGCGGCGGGCAGGCGGCGGGGCTCACCGTTTTCACGCCGCTACGCCCGGCAACCACCCGAATCAGAGGGCGTCGACGGCGAATTGGACCCCACCTGCCTGGCGATCAACCGCGCGGCGTGGAACACCGTCGGGGGCTTCGACGAGGAGTTCATCGGCGTCGCAGCGGCGGCGGACTGGCAGGCCCGCGCCCGCGCGGCGGGCTGGCGGCTGCTGCTGGCCGATGAGATCGGCGTCGAGGGTGCCGGTCTCGGCGACGAGGAGAGCACCGCCGCCGAGGGCCGCCGCGAGCGGGATCTGGCGCGAGCCGATACCGCGCTGCTGCTCGAGCATCAGCACAGCGTGCACCACGCCGACGCGTACCTGGCCGGTACCACCCTGCTGCGGTCGCGGCGGAGCCTTCACGGCGGCCGCCGCAAGGACCTGCCCGCGATCGTGATCACCACCAACCGCCTGGTCTACGGCGGCGCCGAGAGGCAAAAGGCTTTGCTGGCAACGGAGTTGGATAGCCGGGGTTACTCGGTCACCATCGTCTGCGTGCAACGGTTCGGCCCAATGATCGCCGAGATTCCGGACACCGTGCGCGTGGTGCGCCAGCCGTGGTGGGCGCCCGTCGTCGATATCCCCGAAGGCCCGGCGGTGCTCATCACCGCCGACACCAACACGGAGGCGGGCTTCGCCTCACTGTGGCGTGCGGGCGCGGCCGGCCGGCGCTGGTTGGTGGCTCCGCATGTCCCTCCCGAGCAGGACCGGCCCATTTACTCGCGGCCGCTGACCGCCGCCATGCGCCGCGCCGACGGCTTCATCGTGTTGGCCCAACGGCATTGGGACATGCTGGTCGCCCAGCATCGGTTGTGGGGACGGCACTTCGTTGCGCCCAACGGCGTCGCCCTCGCCGGTGACCCGGCGCCCCGGGTTCGCACTGCCGGTGAGCCGCTGCACCTGGTCATGCTCTCGCGGATCGTCGAGCACAAGAACCCGCACCTACTGATCGAGGCGCTCGGCGAGCTGCCCGATATGCCATGGCGGCTCTCGGTTTTCGGTGACGGCCCGGATCGCGAGAGGTTGCAGGCGCTTACTCCGGCCGGCTTGCGCGATCGGGTGCAGTGGCGGGGATGGTCAGCCGGGCCCGGGCCCGCGCTGGCGGACGCGGACCTGCTGTGTGTCCCGAGCCGGTCCGAGGCGTTTCCGCTGGTGATTCTCGAGGCGATGGCCCGGGCCGTTCCCGTTGCGGCGTCGGCGATTTGCGCCGTGCCGGAAATGCTCGATTTCGGCAGGGCGGGATTCCTGGTCGAGCCGGTGTCGGTGGCGGGGTGGCGGGAGAGCCTCGCGCGGATCCTGGCGGAGCCGGACGCGTTGCCGCCGGTCGGGCGGCGAGGCTTCGAACGGATGCGTAAGCACTACACCGTCGAGGCGATGACCGACGCCTACCTCGAGGCGATCAATGCGGTGCTGTGAACGCCCGCTGGGGGCAATGGCTTTCGTCCAGGCCCTACCGCTCGTATCGGAGGATCCTGGCCACCGTGCGGGGTGACGTCTTGTGCTGCCCGAACCCGCTGTACAGGAAATACCTGGGTTCCACGTAGAGCTGCTCGATGCCCGTCGGCACATCGGCGAAGCACTCGGACAGGGCGGTGTCGATGAAGAACGCATCGGAACCGGAGTGGGAGTTGCAACAGACCAGGCGGTAGTCGAAGCGGGCGAACAGCTCGGCATAACTGCTCAGCGACGCCCCGAAATAGTCGTCGGACTGCCACACGTGCTCGGGGTCGTAGGCGATCTGAAACTTCACCGGCGGGGGGAACTTCCCGTTGTATTCGACGATGAAGAGTTTGGGACGGATGCCATCGGCCAGGAGTTTCTCGACCAGGTAGATGTCGTTGCCGTCCAGGTCGAGGGAGACCACGTCGACCTGGGTGGCGTCGATCCTCCGCAGGCAGGACCGGGCCAGCGCAACGATATTGTCCGCCGTTATCCACGCCTTCTCGTAGGCGAACCGCGGGTGGTCCTCGAGGGCCACGGCCAGGTCCTGTCCCCCGACCCAGAAGCCCTTCCAGCCCAGGGCCGCAAGGATCAGGGTGTTGTTCTCGGTCCCGTCGCCGACACCGAACTCCGCGAAGACGCCGCCGTCGAGCCGGCCGATGCGGCGCAGGATCTCCAGCGTTATTCCGTCCTCGTCGGTCGCCGAAAAACACTTTTTGCCCGCGCGATTGAGCGGGTTGGGATGGTTCGCCTTCAGCGACTGGGAATGATCGAAAAGGATCAGATCCTTGAGCTGGTCCCGCGTTTCACTGCCGAGAATGCGCCGGACCTTCTGCCGGAGCGTCTCTTTCGGCGGCGGTGTAGCGCTTTTGGCCATTGGAGACCAAAGCTATCACGGCCCCGCATGACTATTCCCGGCATTCGCTGAATAGCGGTGCTGCACAACGCCCGTCCGCGCCGAAATTCGGTCCCGATTTGCTTGCCGATGGCGTTGCGGGTGCCGTAGGTTCTCCATTGTCCCGGTGTTTGCTCAAGGCGCGGGTCATGCTCGGGAGGGTCTGATAGGCGTGTTGTGCCGCATCTGCAATTCGAGCACCAGTCTGGCGTTCACTCACCGGGTCCTCGCCAAATACGACTGCAAGTACTACTTCTGCGACAACTGCGGCGGCCTGCAGACCGAAGAGCCGCATTGGCTGGACGAGGCCTACGCCAGCCCCATCGCGGCGGCGGACACCACCATGCTGTGGCGCAATCAGTATCTTGCACGGGCGATGTCGGTGCTGCTGTACTTCTTCTTCGATCGCCGCGGCCGGTTTCTCGACGCGGCCGGGGGCTATGGTGTTTTCACCCGCCTGATGCGGGACATCGGCTTCGACTATTACTGGACCGACAAGCACTCCCCCAACCTGACCGCGCAAGGCTTCGAGGCCGACGCGGGTCCGGGCCCGCCGTACACGGTGGTCACCGCCTTCGAGGTGATGGAGCATCTCGCCGACCCGGTCGGATTTGTTGCCGAATTGCTGGAGACCACGGGCACCGACACCATCGTGTTCACCACCGAACTCTTTGACGGCCGGCCCCCGCCACCGGAGGAATGGATGTACTACGCCTTTGCCACCGGCCAGCACATCACCTTCTATCAGAAATCGACGTTGGCGCTCATCGGAAAGCAGTTCGGCATGCAGTTCCACACCTCCAAGACGCGGTGGTGGCAGCTCGGGGGCATGGGTCTGCACATTTGGACTCGCGAGAAAATCAATCCGCTGGCCTGGCGGCTGCTGGCCTCCCCCCGCATCACGGGCCTCCTCGAGGGCCTGCCACGACGCGCGCTTCAGACACGGATGTGGACCGACGCCGACGTTTTCCTGCAGGCCGACAACGAGCAATGAAATCGCCCCGGGTACTTTGGCTTT
Organism: Mycobacterium sp. E3251; assembly: GCF_001666835.1. GTDB lineage: Bacteria > Actinomycetota > Actinomycetes > Mycobacteriales > Mycobacteriaceae > Mycobacterium. Next base: position 57,436 of record NZ_LZJF01000056.1, read on the forward strand.
CGCCGTGGACACGGCCGGCGGTGCGCGTGCAGGCCGAGGGGCTGTTGCGCCGCGGCGCCGACGTGTTGCTGGTGACCTCCGACCGGCACCCCGAGTCGGACGCCGCCCGCGACTACGAGCTGGTGCTCGATCCGCGGTTCAAAACCGCCGCCACCTGGCTCCCAACCTTCAAGGCGTGGCGCCGGATCCGCGAGTTTCGACCCGACGTCGTGATCGCCGAGATCGTCCGTGATCCCCGCTGGATCGCGTTGGCCGGGCGCGTTCCCCGCATCCAGGTGGTGCATGACGACCGGCCGCACGACCCCGGCGAACAGGTCCCGTCCTACGAACGCGCGGTGTTCGACCGGTGGGGCGCGCGCTCGGCCGCCACCATCACCTACAGCGAGTACGTTGCGGCAGCCGTCGCCTCGCGCCGCGATGTCGCCGGCACGCCCGTGTTTGTCGTGCCGCTCGCGAGTGATATTGACCCCCAACGCGTTCCGCCATTCGTGGGTCCCGAGGGTCGCCGGGATTTCGTCATGTTCGGCCGGCTCAACCCGTACAAGAACGTCGATGTCGTGCTCGAGGCGTGGCAGCACCATATCGTCGGCGGCGGCTGGCACGGTGACAACCTGGTGCTCATCGGCGACGGGCCGCTGGACCCCGCCGCGCTGCCCAAACACACGCGCTGGCGCAACGGCAGCTACCGCTACGCCGACGTCATCCCGACACTGGCCGCCGCGAAGGGTTCGGTCTGCCATTACCGACGCGCGTCACAAAGCGGCGTGCAGGTGCTCTCGATGCAGCTGGGGGTGATGCCGATCGTGTCGACGTCCGGCGGCCTGCCCGAGTACCAGCCGCCCGGCTGTCCCCCGATCGGTGTCGACGATGTCGCCGGAGTCGCCGCCGCGTTCGACCTGCTGGCCGACCCGTCGGTCGCGGCGCAGCGCGGGGCCGAGGCGGCGCGCTACTACGCGCAGCATTGCGACGTCGACATCGTCGCGGAGCGCTTCCTGGACGTCATCGACCGGGTGCTGGCGAGTCGGCGCTGAGCTGCCTATGCCGTCAACGTTCGCAAGCCATTCGAGCCTTCTTGAGGCGATCGGCGAGCCGGACACCCAGCGCAATGCCAAGCAGGGTCGGGTTGGCCTGACTCGACGTCGGCAGGACAGACGTGCTCGCCACGTATAGCCCGCACACACCGTGAACCTGTAGGTCCGGGTCGACGACGCCGCCATCGGGACCGTGCGACATGCGCGTCGTTCCGGCCTGGTGGTAGCCGGCGTGCCCGGCCAAGAACTCGCGGACGGCGCCCTCGACGTCGTCGGTCAGCCACTCCACTTGTCCGGCGCCGTGGCGGCGCAAATGTTCATCGATCACGGCGATGGCCCTGCGCACGCTTTGGTAATCGTCCTCGGAGAAGTGGATATGGGTGCGGATCCTGCGCACGCCGAGGGCGTCGCGGTCGTCGGCAAGCTCGACGCGGCTCTCCCAGTGCGGGAGGTGCTCGCCGTGGTAGTGCAGCAGATAGCGATTGTCCGCGCTCTTCACGAAGAAGCCCGGCGCCTTGCGGCCCCTACGGAGGAAGCGGGCATAGGAGAAGGCAATCGCAAACCGGATCGACGGGAACAGGTCTCGCACGATGTTGCGCAGGTGCGCGAGGATCCGCGGCGGACCGTCGGTTTGGGTGTGCTTCGCGCGGATGGCCTCCGCCAGCAGGAAGCGGCCGATCGGGGAGATGAGCGTGAGATAGACGCCGGAAAGGATGCCGCTTCCATGCTCCGGGTCGCTGATCGGCGGATTCACCAGCCACACAGCGGCATTCGGCAACCCCGCCTCGCGCTGCAGAGCCGGATCGAGGGTGAATCGCCGGCGCACGTACACTCCGTCCCCGTCCCGCTCGTAGGCGTAGCTGACCTGGTCGGTGGCGAACTGCACGCGCGCGACCCGGCCTTCGACGTGCGACATGTACCACCGCCCGAGGTGGCCGCTCGCGTTTCCAAGACCCGCCGGGTGATGGCGGTCCGAGGCGAGCAGCAGGCGGGTCGCCTCCAAACCACCGGTCGCGATGACGTAGTCCGCGGCGACGACGCTCCCCTGTCGGCCCTCGAGCGTCTTGACCACGAGGTGGTCAACGGAGTCACCGGCCGGCGTCGTCACGATCTCGGTGCAGGTGAGGCCGGTCCACACGGTGAGGGCAGAGGCCTCACGCAGCGCGTCCCGGTACTCACGGCCGAAACGCGTTGGCAGCGCCCAGCGTTCGAGGTCGGTTGTGCGCACGTCGCCGTCGGGCAGCCCGGCGATCAGGTCGTGGTGCGCCAGCTCCGGAATCTCCCGCGCGTTGAACGCCGCCCGGCCACACGCCGCCCAATCACAGGCACGCTGCAAGTAGGGTTCGACGTCCTCGTATCGGATCGGCCAGGGCGCCTGCGCGGTGAGCGGGCGGTCCTCGAAATCGATGGGGTCGAACTTGACGCAGCGGCCACCCCAGAGCGCGGTAGTCCCCCCCACCTGCCGACGGATCATCAGCTCGCTGCGCGCATGCAGATCGTCGTCCTGCCGGGAGTCCAAGGCCGACAACTCCTGGGCCGCTTCGTCTTTGCGTTCCAGTCCGCTCTCGATCAACGCCACCTGGATGCCGGCTCGCGCGAGTTCCAGCGCCGTCGCAATGCCGATCGCGCCGGCCCCGACGACCACGACGTCGGTCCGGACCGTCGTGTTCGGGGCGAACTCCCGGGGGCCGCGGATCACGCGGCAGCGCCCCCGCGCACCTCGGCCACCAGCGCGAGGAACCGCGTCAGGGTCTCCTGGTCCGGCGGCGCCGAGACGGCGCCGGCCGCTTCGGCGACCCGGCGTGGGTCGGTGGTGCTGTATAGGATTGCGCGGCAACCCGTTGCGCTGGCCGAGGAACCGAGGATCAGCCTGGGCAGCGCCCCGGGAGCGAGCGGATCGAGCTGGAGGGCCTGGCGCCAGCGTCGCACCAACTCCGCGTCGGCCCGCAACGCGTTCGAGAGCGCAGCGTACGACCGTTGCAGCACGCCGAACGCGAGATCCGCTGGGCGCGGCGGCGGATGGAAGAGATCGGCGCGCACCTGGCTCACCCCTTCCGGCGCGAAGGCTGCGGCGAAATCCGTGTCGAGCCCCTCGTCCTGTGAGACACCCCAGGCGCGTATCTTGCCCTGCTGGCGGGCGCGTTCGAAGAATTCTCGAAGTTCGCCGCCGGCGACGGTGTCCCCCGGCCGCGGACCGTGAACGAACAGGATGTCCACGTAGTCGACGCCCAGCGCCGCGAGACTCTCGTCGAGGCTGCGGGCCGCGGTGGCCGCGGCGTACACCCGGGCGGTTTCGGGTGCCGCCTGCTGCCGCTTGACCGCGCGTCGCAGCGCCGGCGCCTTGCGCAGCAGCGCCCGCGCCGGAGCCTGAAACCGGCCGAGGCGCCGGGCCATCCCCCCGACGTCGATGCCGAATTTTGTTGCCACGGTGACGGTGTCGCGCGGGACCGTCCGCAGGAACGCCCCGAGTTCCGCCTCCGCCCTGCCCAGGCCATACATCCGCGCGGTGTCGAAGTGAGTGATGCCGCTGTGCACCGCGGCGCCCAGCACGGCCATCCGTTCCCGCCGGGACGGCGACTGCATCAGACCGCCGCATCCGAAGCCGACCGCGCTCACTCTCAGCTGCGGCCCCTCGAGCTCAACTCGTTCCAACACCGCAGCCCTCGTAAATCCGGCGCAGCTCCGCGTCGATGATCCGCGGACTCCGCGTCGCCGCGATGTGTTCCTGACCGCGCCGCCCGTCGCGCTCTGCCAGCTCCGGGTTGCGCAGGTACCGGCCGATCGCCGCCGCCAACGCGGACGCGTCACCGACGGGCACGAGCATGCCCGGGTCCGAGGCGATCTCCGCCGTGCCACCGACCGGGGTGGCCACGAACGGTCGCCCCCCGGCGAGGGCCTCGGTCAGGATCATCGGCATCGCCTCGGCGTACGACGGCAGCGTCACCACGCGGACCGACCGGAGTAGCTCGCGGACCCGATCCGGATGCACCGGGGGCTCGACGGTGAGGCGCTCCATTGGCGGCGGCGTGTAGTCGTCGACGACACCGACTATGCGGCAACGCCCTTCGATGCCCTCGGCCAGCAACAGTTGCCATGCCGCGACCAGCGTGTCGACGCCCTTGCGGCGGCCGATGGTGCCGGCGAAAAGCACCACGGGCGGTGTCGAGGCGGCCCCGGGCGCGTCTCGATCGATGGGGATCGGGTTGGCGACGATCGACACCGGCACCGCGGGCGCAACCCATTGCGCGCAGGCACGCGCTTCCTCCGACAACACGATGAGATGGTCCGCCTTCCTCAGGGTGGCGGCCACGAAACGGGGGTGCGACCGGGAAAACTGCGGAAAGTCGGAGCCGTGGATGGTGACGATCACCCGGAACCCTCGCGCCCGCGCAACGCGAATCAGCGACCCTTCGCGCAGCCACGCGCCGCCGTTCGACATATGGAAGTGCACGACGCTCCCGCGCGGTGCCCGAGCCAGCGCGGCGCCCGCGCGCGCGGTGAGCCACAGGTTCTTGGCGTGGTGACGCCCGTTCCACGTTGACAGGACGCGAATTTCGTCGGCGCCGATCCTGTTGTCGCGGATGACTCGGATCACTGACTGCGTCCCGCCGAAGCTGTACATGTCGGGCCCGACGTGAGTGACCGCAATCATTTTCCGCCGGCAGCGGCCGGCGCCGGCGCCGGGCCGGCATCCGCCTGATCCGCTTCGGAATTCCTGCGAAGTAGGCCGGCGAATCCCATCGCCGTTCCGAGGGCAAGCCCCAAAGCCAGTGCATCCATGGGCATTTCAGGCAGCGGCCAGACCGCGGATATCGCGAGCAGACCGGCGCAGACCGCCGCACTGATCTTCGCCTGCATCGTCGCACAGCGCAGCGCGCGGACAATCGGTGTCAACGCGATCCACGCGAACGCCGCCATGCCCACGGCCCCGGCCTTGGCCAGCCACCACTGGTAGAAGAGGTGGGAATAGGTGGGGCCCAACGTCCAGGCGAAGGCCTTCGGATCGTTGCCGGACGGCAGCTGGTAGGCGTAGCCCAGGCCGTGGCCGAACACCGGCGCCTGGGCGATCGCGGCGTTGAGCCGGGCGACTTCCCGCAGCCGGTCCAGCGTCGATTCGTCGGTGGCGAGCGCGCTGGCCGAAACCCCGCCGAAGACCCGCTGATTGAACGCGGTGAACTGATCGCTGAGCCACGACCCCGCGTCCGACTGCTGGAGCAGGAACAGCGACCCGGGCAATATCAGCGCGGCCACACCCGCGCTGACAGCGGCCACGGCGGCCGAACGGCGAAGCGCCCGCCAGCCGAAGCTGGCGAAGAAGGCGACGGTCGCGCCCACCGCCACCGCGATCAGCGTGTTCCGCGAGAAAGCCAGCAGCGAAATCATCAGCGCGGGCGGACCGAAGGCCAGGTACGTCATGGGCCGGACGCGACCGATGATCGACGCGGCGACCAGCGCGGTGAGCGCGGCGGTGGCCGGCGTCTGGGTGGATAGGACGATGCGGAGGGCTTGGCCGGCGCCCGTCGCGCCCTCCAGGCTTTCGGCGCGGCCGGCCAGCCGGATGGCATGCAACGAACTGAAGATCGCCATTGCCGCCGAGAACCACAGCGTCACGACCATCACGCGCATGCAGAACTTCAGATAGCCGCCGTACACGATCAACAGCGCCAAGACGAAGCCGATGACCATCTCGATCAAAGTCGTCGCTTCGTGCAGCACCATCGTGGCGTCGTGCCCCATCTGAAACCCGACCGCGGTGAAGTACACGACCGTCAACACGAACATCGCCGGCAGCAGGAAATCCTTCGACCGCGGTCTGACGATCGGGATGAGGTAACCGATCGCCAGCACCGCGGCCACCTGGTAGGCGTAGATCGCCACCGGCCCGATCACTTTGCCGATGTGCAATCCTTCCGGCAGCGCCGCGAACGCCAGGAACAGCGTCACCCCCACCAGCGCCTCGCGCTTCACCCAATAGACAACCAGGCAGAACGTCGCGGCGATGAGCAACACTCCCTCGGTGGTTCGGCGCACCGCGAGCACACCAAAGACGAAGCAGCCGAACAGGAATACCGTCAGCAGGACGCCGTCCACTGCCAGGCGAGGGCGACCGGGCAGGTAGGGAATCACGCCGGGCCGCCGACCTTCGTCCGATAGGTCTTGGCCGCGGCCCTGATGTGCAGCGCCGGCCGGGCGTCGGTCAGCACGGTGCCCACCACCTGTGCGCCGGCCGAGCGCAGGGCGGTCAGCGCGTCGTTGAGCTCGTCGACGGTGGTCCGGCGCGCCCGCACCACCAGCACCGTGGCCGACACCGCGCCCGACAGCAGGCCGCTGTCCGGCGTCGCCAGCACCGGCGGCCCGTCGACCACGATCCGGTCGAAGCGTGACGACAAGTCCAGCATCACCCTGTCGATCGCCTCCGGCAGAAACGCGCTGCAGGGCGGGGTCTCGCGGCGGGCGGACCGGGACGCGAGGATGAACAGCTTGGCGATCGGCGTCGGCTTCACGGCTTCCGCGGCGATCCCGGGGCTGGCCAGCGCGTTGGCCAGCCCCTCCCCTGACTCGACCCGCAGCAGACCGGCGATCACGTGCCGGCGCGTATCGCCCTCGACGAGCAGGACGTCCTCGCCGATCTCGGCCAGGGCCAGCGACAGGTTCAGTGCGGTGGTCGTCGTTCCTTCCCCACCGAACGGCGCCGCCACCAGCACGCGGCGGGCGTCGGGTCCGATCGCCCTGAGTAGCCGGGCGCGCAAGCCCCGCACGGCGTCGTCGAGGGCGGAGTCGACGCCGAACCGCGGGGTGTTCCCGCGCCTGCCGGGCAGCTCGGCCAAGGTCGGCAGGCCCGAAAGCTGTTCCAGCTTCTCCCGAGATCGCACGGTGCGATCGCTGGCCTCGCGGGCCACCGCCACCGCGATGGCCAGCAGGATTCCGGCAACGAATCCCATCGCCATGTTGCGCACCGGCACGGGCGTCACGGGGTGATCGGGCACCCGCGGCGCCTCCACCACCCGCGCCCTGGCCACCGGCATGGGTTTGGCCGCCGGTTGGCCGGGCGCTTCCGACGGTGGGGCCGCGGGTGGATTCGGCTCGCCGGCGTCGGACCGCGGGCCGGACGTCACCGGTACGGGCCGGCCATTCGGACCCGTGGTCGCGCCGAGTGTCGGCACCAGCGCGGCGAACTGATCGGCCATGGCTCCCGCCAAGGCCGCGGCCCGGTTCGGGTCGGTGTCCTTGACGGTGATCGTGAAAAGCTGAGACTTGGCGGTGTATTTCACCTGGGTTTGGGTCACCAGGGTGTCGGCGCTGATCGGTGCTTGCAGCTGGTTGACCGCGCGCTCCGCCACCGTCCGGCCGCCGGCGATCTGCGCGTAGGACGACAACCGTTCCTGTGCGGTCAGGGTGCCGTTGTACAACTCGGTGAGGTCGGTGGCTCCGGGAAAGGAAATGAGGATGGTGGCAGTCGACTGGTAATGCTTGGTCTGCAATGCCGTGACCGCCGCGGCGCCGATGGTGCACGCCAGCAATGCGCCCAAGGCGAGTTTCCAATGCGTGAGGAGAGTCCGGACAAAGGTGCGGAAATCCATCCACTAACCTCTCTGGGGCGACGCCACGCCAATAGCGTCGAATTGATTTGCCTTACACCCGCCGCGCAAAGCCCAGTGCACATTATGCAGCACTCGCCACGCAGCATCGTCCTAATCGCAATGCGTTCTCGTCCCCGCTTGGAAGCATTTGCTGGCGCCCACCATCATTGGCGCGGGACGGCAGTCAGCGCCTCCCGCGGGATGTCGAGGGTCGCGAGCGGGTACCCCCCGGATTCGTCGCGCCCCGAGCGGGCCAGCCGCATGGGCGGATAGTTCACCACGTGTGAAGCGTCCGGCTTGTGCTGTTGCCAATCCACGGAAGCGCGCAGCGTGTAGTGCCCGGGCGCCAAACCCGCCAGGTCGACGGTCACCGATTCGGTGAACGACGCCGGGGCCGGTTGATTACCCGAGTTCTCCTCGGACGGGACCAGCTTGTGCAGGGCCACGGCTGTCGGCAGCGTGCGGACCACCGCGCCGGAGAAATCCACCAGCCGGTAGCTGGGCTCCCATTTCTCGACGGCGACGGCGCTGCCGTAGTTGGTCCAAACCACCGATATGGTCGCCACGCGATCGCGAAACGATTCCGACCCCGGCCGCGCTTCCACGGAGTAGCGGTAGCCGGCCGACACGTTGGCCTGCGCCCACAGCAGGTACAACGTCGGATCCATCGGGGTGTTCGAATCAACGGCCGGGAAGTTGAAACTCGACGTCATGGACACGTGATACTTCACGACGTCGCGCAGGCCCTTTTCGTAGTAGGACCGCGGAGTGGTTCCATCGGGCAGCTGGCACCATTCGGTGATCACCAATGCCGAGGCCAACCGGTCTTTCAGTTGGCCGACGACCGGATCTTTCGTGTGCACGTAATACGAGCCGTCCGACTCCGCCCATACGGGCAGCGGCGCGTACACGCCGAGGCAATCCGAGCGGATGCCCACCGGCGCGGAGACCTTCTTGGTGACATCGTCGGCGAGCAGCTCCCGAACGATCTCGGGATTCAGCGCGGTGGTCACCAATCGCGTGTGGGGGAACGCGTTCACGTTCGCCGCGACGAGCTGTCCGATGGCCGCTTTGGTGATGCTTTGATCACGAAACTGGCTGTAGTAACCCAGCTTTGCGATGCTCTCTTCCGGAGAGGGACCCGCCGCGCCAAGCGTGTCGCGCAGAAAGGCGATGTGGTTTTCGCTGAAGTCCCCGTAGCCGGAGAACTCGAAAACGCTGAGCCGCTCGTCGCCGTCGTAGCGGCGACCGAGCGCGGCGAGCAGCTGCCCGAAGGCGTTCAGGTAGACGGGGTCGTTCCAGTTGGGGACCACGTGCGCCACCCCGGGTGTCCACCAGTATCGTTGCGGCCCCGTATAGCTGGTGGCGGCGGACCGCATCCAGTCCGGGATCGCGATGTTCGTGTTGTTCGCATAGGTGGCGTCGCAACAGGAGTTGTAGGCGAACACGCGAAGCGTGAGCCGCATGTTCCGGCTCGCAAGCTTCGCCAGCGCATCGTCGATCACGCTGAAGTCGAACTTGCGGTCGTCGGGAGCGTCGGCGGGCAGCGTGTTCGGGTCGGTGGGCTGCAACTGCCGCCACGAAACGCGCAAGCTGGCGTCGTACGACGCCGGCCACGCCGGATACCGCTGCTGCGCGGAATTCCCTTGCGGGAAAAGCGGCATCATCAGGTCTTCGTACTGCCCGCGCAGCGGATTCGGCACCTCCTGCACGCTGAGCGGGATGGCGGGACTGATCACGGCGGACAACGGGTTGGGGTCGCTGTGGTCGCCGCATCCGCTCAGCACCAGCGCCGAGCACGCGACGATCACCGCCGCACACTTCCTCAATTTTCGGACCATCGGTGCGATGCTAGATGGCGCTCGTCGGCAACGCCTTGAGGTCGGCCAAAAACGGCATCGGCAACCACCGCGCGGCCAGCAGCGCTTCCATCTCGTCGCCTGGGACGGGGCGCGACAACAAAAAGCCCTGCGCCCGGCGGCAGCCGTGCTGCATCAAAATCGTTGCCGCGGCCGCTGTTTCAACTCCCTCGGCCACCACGTCCAGGCCGAACGCCTCGGCCAGGCCGATGATGGCGCGAACGATCGCCAGATCGCCGGCGTTGTTGCCCAGGTCGCGCACGAATCCGGTGTCGATCTTGAGCATGTCGACCGGCAGGGATTTCAGGTGCGACAACACCGCATAACCGGTGCCGAAGTCGTCGATGGCCAGCTGGACCCCGACTTCCTTTAGCTCCGCCAGCGTTTTTCGGGTTGTATCGATGTCGTGCACCACGGCGCGCTCGGTGATCTCCAGGCACACCGAACCGGCCGCGATGCCGAACTCGTCGATGATGCCGGCGACGTCGCGCACGAACCCGCGGGTGATCAGTTGGACGGGCGACACGTTGATGCGCATGACGGCTTCCCGGCCGACGCCGTTGGCCTGCCAGCGACTGAACTCGGCGCATGCGCTGCGCAGCACCCAGCGGCCCAACTCCATCGCCAGGTTGGTCGATTCGGCGATCCCGATGAACGAATCCGGCAGCAGCAGCCCCCAGATCGGGTGCCGCCAGCGCACCAGCGCCTCGGCGCCGACGATGGCGCCCGTCGACAGGTCCACCTCCGGCAGGTAGTGCAGCAGCAGCGCCTCGCTGCCGATGTCGCCCTGCAGATGCAGCTCGATGTCGTTGCGGAACGCGCGCTTGAGGGACATGTCGTCGGTGGACACCGCAATCTGGTTGCCGCCAGCGCGTTTCGCCGTCAGCACCGCCTCGTCGGCCCGGCGGAGCAGGTCGGTGCAGTTGTCCCGCCCCGGAACGCCCACCGCCAGGCCGATGCTGACCGTCCGGCTGATCACGTGGCCGCCGATGGCCAGGCGCTCGCACAGCATCGTCGAGAGGCGACGGGCGAACGACTCCGCGGCTTCCGGCGCCAGCGGCTCGTCGGGCACGACGACGAACTCGTCCCCGCCCAACCGGGCGATCGTGCTGTTGGGAGCGCAGATCCGGATGCGTTGCGCGAAGACCCGGATGAACCAGTCACCGGCGGTGTGGCCGAGGTAGTCGTTGATCGGCTTGAGCCGGTCGAGGTCGAGGTACAGCACCGCGACCGGCCCTGGGCGCCCCGCCAACAACCGTTCGGTCAGGTGGGCGACCAGGGCACGACGGTTGTACAGGCCGGTCAGATCGTCGTGCTCGGCGAGGTAGCGGAGCTTCTCTTCCGCCGCGATGCGCGCTTGCACCTGCGCGAACAGCGCGGCGACGGCCTCGAGCGTATTGATCTCGTCCTGCTCCCACTTGCGGGCGCCGAACTTGACGAAGCCGAGCAAGCCGGTCGTCGTCTCGCCCGAGACCAGGGGGGCGGCGGCGACCGAAGGCGAGGCAGCCACTTTGGCCCCGCCCGGCCCGCGCCGGAAATAGCGTTTCGACTGCGCCGGCCGGATCACCACCGGTTTGCGGCCGTGCCCGCACTGCGCAAGGACCGACTCCGCGATGTCCAGCTGCGCGATGTCCAGCTGGGCGAAGTCCGTGGGATCCGGATCCGCGGCGACCGTTCGGGGTGGCCACTCGGCAACCAGCGCCGAGGCCCGGGTCTGCGGGTCGAGGTGTCGCAAGAAGCTGGCGTCCACGTCGAACTGCTCGACGAGTTGTGCGAGCACCTTCTGGCTCACCAGGGTGGCGGTCGCTGCCGTGGCTTCCATCAGCTGCGTGGCAACGGAGGTGACGACCAGGTCCAGGCTGCGCGGCACGGTCTCCTCCGATACGGGCATACGTTCACCCGGGCGGCCACCGCGTTTGACGGTTGCCCGATCGGGGGGACGGTCTCAATGACGAATCCCGTCGAATGCGCGCCCGTACGCATCGAGGGCAGGTCACGATCGGTTTCAGTCAGCAAAAACGTATCACGCAGTAGCCGCTTCATCCGGGCTAACGAGCAACTTGCGCGGGCGCTGGTCTACGGCGAGACGGACGCATCATTGACCGTTGGCGGAGGCGTCGCTCGCGATGTCCAGCGTGGCGATCGGATACAGGCCGGAACCGTCGCGGCCGTCGCGGGCCAGCGCCATCGGCGCGTAGTTCACCACGTGGGAGGCGCCCGGCTTGTGTTGCTGCCATTCCACGGACGCGCGCAGCGTGTAGTGCCCGGGCGCCAGCCCCGTCACGTCGACGCGCACCGACTCCGTCGACGACTCCGGAACCGCCTCCTCGCGTGACTGGCTGGAGTCGTCGTGCGACAGCGTCTTGAGATTGACCGTCGCCGGAATGGTGCGGACCACCGCTCCCGAGAAATCGACCAGCTTGTAACCGGGTGCCCATCGCTCGGTGGCCGCCGCCGAACCGTAGTTGGTCCAGATGACCGAGATGGAAGCCACCTTGCCCTGGATGGACTGCGAGCCCGGCTTGGCCTCCACCGAATACCGGTAACCGGCGGACGTGTTCGCCTTGGCCCAGAGCAGATAGAGCTTGGAGTCCATCGCCGAGGTCGCATCCCGGTCGGGGAAGTCGGCGCTCGCCGTCATCGAGACGTGATACCTGACGACGTCGTGCAGGGCCTTCTCGTAGTACGACCGGGGGTCGGTCCCGTTCGGCAACCGGCACCACTGGCTGATCACCAGCGCCGAGGTGAGCCGCTGCTTGATCGTGTTGACAGCGGCGTCGTCGAACCGGACGTAGTGGGAGTCGCTGGACTCGGCCCATTCCGGCAGGGGTGACTGCACCCCAAGACAATCCGCGCGGACGCCGACCGGTGCGGACAGCTTTTTCGTCACGTCGTCGGCGAACAACTCGCGGACGATCTCCGGATTCTCGGCGGCGACCACCAGCTGGGTGTGAGGGAACGCGCCGACGTTCGCCGCGACCAGTTGCCCGATGGACGCCTTGGTGATGCTTTGATCACGGAACTGGCTGTAATAGCCCAACTTCGGCACGCTGTCGTCCGGCGCGGGGCCGGGGGCGCCGAGCGCATCACGCACGTACGCGAGGCTGGCCTTGCCGAAATCACCGTAGCCGGAGAACTCGAACACGCTGAGGCGCTCGTCGCCGTCGTAGCGCCGCCCGAGCGCGGCGAGCAACTGCCCGAAACCGTTCAGGTAGCCGGGATCATTCCAATTCGGGACCACCTGCGCCACACCGGGTCCGGCACCGTTAGGCGCCGCGGGATAGCTGGTGGCCGCGGAGCGGATCCAGTCCGGAATCGCGATGTTGGTGTTGTCGGGATAGAAATCGTTGCAACAGGACTTGTAGGCGTATACGCCCAGGGTCAGCCGCATGTTTCGGCTGCCGAGCTTTGTGAGCGCGTCGTCGATCACGCTGAAGTCGAACTTGCGGTCGTCGGGAGCGTCGGGGGGCAGCGTGCGCGGGTCGACGGGCTGCAGCTGCCGCCACGAAACCCGCAAGCTGGCGTCGTCCGACGCGGGCCAGGCAGCGTATCGCTGCTGCGCGGGATTGCCTTGCGGGAAAAGCGGATTCAAGCCTTCTTCGTACTGGCCGCGCAGCGGGTTGGGGATCTCCTGAGCGGTAGGCGGAATGGCCGGACTGACCATCGCGGACAGTGGGCCGGGATCGCTCTTGCCACCGCATCCGCTCAGCACCATAGCCGCGCACACGGCAGCGGCCAGCGCGCTATTCCTCGTCTTCACGGTTGCTTCTCCCAACACACACCGATGCCCACTGAAGTGGCCCCATACTGCCTGGGTTATCCGGTACGTGTATCCGACGCGGGGCAGGTCACGAATTGGCGTAGCGCAGCCTAACACGCACGTCGCCGCCGTCCCCGGCCCCCGAGGTGGCTCTCGTGAGGCGCGTCACAATGTGGGGCGGGCCTGTCACGCTCGGCCGGCCCGCGGTGTCTCGAGGGCATCAGGCCCATCAGAACAGGAGACAGCAATGAGCGAGGTAGCCGCCCGGAAAATTCACGTCGTCGTGGTCGGAGGCGGATACGCCGGAACAGTGGCCGCGAACCATCTACGGCAGCGTCCGGACATCGACATCACCCTGGTGAACTCCCGGCCCGTCTTCGTGGAGCGGATCCGCCTGCATCAGTTGGTCGCCGACACCGGCGCCGCGACCGCCGACTACTCCACGCTGTTGGGCGACGGCATCCGATTGGTCGTCGACACCGTCGACCGCATCGAGGCCACCGCGCGTCGCGTCCTGCTGTCCTCGGGCGCCGAGCTCGACTACGACTACCTGATCTACGCGGTCGGCAGCACCGGTGCGACACCGGTGGCGGTGCCCGGATTCGCGGACTTCGCGTACGCGGTCGCCGACTTGGAAAGTGCGCAGCGTTTGCGCTACGCGCTCGTCGACCTGCCGCTGGCCGCGCCCGTCACCGTCGTCGGCGGCGGCCTGACCGGCATCGAAACCGCCGCCGAGCTGGCCGAACAGGGCCGCCAGGTGACCCTGGTGTGCGGCGGCGCGCTCGGCCCGTCGCTGAGCAAGCGGGGCAGGCGCTCGGTCGCCAAGCGCCTGCGCGGCTTCGGCGTCAACGTGCTGGAATCCGCGATGGTGACCGAGGTGCGCTGGGACGCGGTGGTGCTCGCCGACGGCGCCGTGCTGCCGAGCGCGGCGACCGTCTGGACGGCCGGATTCGCCGTGCCGGACCTGGCCGCGCGCAGCGGCCTGAGCACGGACGCGGCGGGCCGCCTACTCACCGACGAGACGCTGACCAGCGTCGACAATCCCTACGTCGTCGCGGCGGGAGACGCCGCCGCGCCGTCGGGGCAGCCCCTGCGGATGAGCTGCCAGGCCGCCGGGCCGTTGGGCGCGCAAGCCGCCAACACCGTGCTCAGCCGCATCGCCGGAACAGCCCCGGCCCCGCTCAGCCAGGCGTTCGTCGGTCAGTGCATCAGCCTCGGCCGCACCTACGGCACGGTGCAGCTGTCGCGCACCGACGACACCCCGGTGAACATGGCGCTGGGCGGCAGGACGGGTGCCTCCATCAAAGAAGCCATCTGCAAGGGCACGCTGTGGGCCATCCGGCGCGAGGCCGCCAAGCCCGGCTCCTACCTCTGGCTCAAGGGTGGCAAGAGGCCCGCGCAGGCACCGGCCGAGATCGCTCTGCGATGACGCGCCCGCCCGCCGGCAGTGAGCACGCGGAACGGTTCACCGTGCTGCGGCCGCTGCTGTTCACCATCGCCTACGAGATGCTGGGCTCGGCGACCGAAGCCGACGACGTGCTGCAGGACAGCTACCTGCGGTGGGCGGCGGTCGACCTGTCGACCGTGCGCGACACCAAGTCGTATCTCGCCCAGCTGGTGACCCGCCAGGCGCTCAACGCGCTGCGCACCGATGCGCGTCGTCGCGAGGACTACGTGGGGCCGTGGCTGCCCGAGCCGCTGCTGCTCGACGACCAAGATCCCTCCACCGATGTCGTTCTGGCGGAATCGATTTCGATGGCGATGCTGGTCCTGTTGGAGACGCTGAGCCCCGACGAGCGCGCGGTGTTCGTGTTGCGCGAGGTGT
This sequence comes from Mycobacterium sp. E3251, assembly GCF_001666835.1. Taxonomy (GTDB): domain Bacteria; phylum Actinomycetota; class Actinomycetes; order Mycobacteriales; family Mycobacteriaceae; genus Mycobacterium. The sequence goes on from NZ_LZJF01000056.1 coordinate 72,492, forward strand.
TCGGCTTCGACTACGGCGAGATCGCCGAGGCGGTGGGCAAGCCCGCGCCGACGGTCCGGCAGGTGGCACATCGGGCGCGTGAGCACGTGCGGGCGCGACGGAAGAGGTTCGACGCGGCCGACCCGCAACGCAACGCGCAGATCACCGCCCAGTTCCTCGCGACGGCCGCCAGCGGCGATGTGGAGACGCTCATGACGATGCTCGCCCCCGACGCCACCTGGACCGCGGACAGCGGCGGCAAGGTGTCCGCGGCGCGCCGGCCGGTGGTGGGGGCCGACCGGGTGGCCCGGGCCATCATCGGCCTGATCCGCAAGGCCACGGAGTTCGCCGCATTCCGCGTCGACATGGTGACGTGCAACAGCGCCCCGGCCGTCCTGCTCTACCTGGGCGATCACCTCGAAGGGGTGATCACGCTGGAAATCGCCGACGACAAAATCACCAACTTCTACGTCACGCGCAACCCGGACAAGCTGGTGGCCCTGGCGACCGCCCGTGACGTCAGCCGCGGCTAGGTGACCGCCCTTCTGTCAAGCTAGGGCGGTGCGTATCGACCGGCTCGGCGACCTCGGCGCCGCACCCGAGGTGTTGCGCGCCGTGGGCGACGCCACGGCGCGCCTCGGTCTGCCGCCGCCGGCAGCGCTGACCGGCGACTGGTTCGGCGCGCTGGCGGTGATCGCCCCGAGCGTGTCGGTGCAGCCGGTCGATCCCGACGCGGCCTTCGCGGTCCAGCTGAGCTCGCAGACCGTCGACGCGCAGGCGGTGGGGGGCGGCTGGATCGGCTACCTCTCCTATCCCGATCCCGGCGCCGAGGGCGGGCCGAACCGGATACCCGAGGCCGCGGGCGGTTGGACCGACTGCGTCCTGCGCCGCGACCGGGACGGGCAGTGGTGGTACGAAAGCCTGTCCGGCGCGCCGATGCCGGACTGGCTGGCCGCCGCGCTGGCGACGCCGCCGCCGGAGCGCGATTGCCGCATCGACTGGGGGCCCGCCGACCGGGCGGCCCACCGCGATGGGGTGCTGAACTGCCTCGAGGCCATCCGCGCCGGCGAGGTCTACCAGGCCTGCGTGTGCACGCACTTCACCGGGACGGTCACCGGCGCCCCGCTGGACTTCTTCGCCGACGGCATCGCCCGCACCTCCCCGGCGCGGGCCGCGTATCTGGCCGGGGCGTGGGGCGCGGTGGCGTCGCTGTCCCCGGAGTTATTCCTGCGGCGGCGCGGCACGCTCGTGACCTCCAGCCCGATCAAAGGCACCCTGCCCCTGGACGCCTGGCCGTCGGCGCTGCGGGCGTCGGCCAAAGAGGTGGCCGAGAACATCATGATTGTGGACCTGGTGCGCAACGACCTCGGCCGGGTAGCGCTCGTCGGCACCGTCACCGTGCCCGAGTTGTTGGTGGTCCGGCGTGCGCCCGGCGTGTGGCACCTGGTGTCCACCGTGTCGGCGCGGGTTCCGGTCGAACTGCCGACGTCGGCGCTGCTCGACGCCGCCTTCCCGCCGGCCTCGGTTACCGGGACCCCCAAACACCGGGCCCGCCAACTGCTTTCGCAGTGGGAGCCGCATCGACGCGGGATATATTGCGGCACAATCGGTTTGGCCTCTCCCGTGGCCGGATGCGAGCTGAACGTCGCCATCCGCACGGTCGAGTTCGACGCCGCGGGTGGCGCCGTGCTCGGCGTCGGCGGGGGGATCACCGCGGACTCCGATCCCGACGCCGAATGGGCCGAATGCCTGCACAAGGCGTCCCCCATCGTGGGGCAGCCGCGCATCGCCGCCGCGTTTTCGGCCGGCTGACCTCACGCGCGGCGCGACTGCAGGACCGCGTCGTAGAGCTGGCGTGAGCGCACCCCCGGATTCGCGTCGGCCACCTCACCGCAGGCGTCCTTGACGCGGGCGCCGTCGGCGACCAGCTCCTCCACCCGCGCGACCAGCGACGGCAGGTCGGCGCGTGGGGTCGCACCGGCGAGCACGACGGTGATCTCGCCGAGCACCCCGTCGTCCGACCACGCCGCCAGCTCGTCGAGCGATCCGCGCACCACCTCCTCGTGCACCTTGGTCAGTTCCCGGCAGATCGCCGCCCGGCGGTCACCGCCGAGTTGGTCGACGGCGTCGCGCAGAGTCGCGGCCAACCGGCGCGGCGATTCGAAGAACACGCAGGTGCGCCGCTCGTCGGCCAGCGACTCGAGCCAGGTCCGCCGCGCGGCCTTCTTGCGCGGCGCGAAACCCTCGAAACAGAATTTCTCCGCCGGGAGACCCGACAGTGCCAGCGCGGTCATCACCGCCGACGGGCCCGGGAGACAGGTCAGCGGAAGGTCGGCCTCCACGCACGCCGCGACCAGCCGGAAGCCGGGGTCGCTGATCAGCGGCATCCCGGCATCGCTGACCACCAGCACCGTCGCACCCACTTTGAGGGCGGCGATCAGCGAGTCCACCCGGGCCGCCTCCACCCGGTCGAACAGGCTGATCACCCGGCCGGAAATGGTGACGTCCAGCGCTTTCGCCAGCGTCCGCACCCGGCGGGTGTCCTCGGCCGCCACCACGTCCGCGTGGGCGAGGGCGTCGATCAGGCGGGGCGAGGCGTCCGACGGTTGGCCCAGCGGCGTTGCGCCCAGCAACAGGCGGCCAGTGGTCATGCCCGACAGCCTACGATCGACAGCGATGTCCGCCCCGCCCCGCGAAAGCCCCGTCGTCGAGGACGAGCGTGTCGTGCCCGTCGTCAGCCCGGGTCCGATGGTTCCGGTGGCCGACTTCGGGCCCACCGATCAAATCCGCGGCTGGGTCGTCACGGGCGTGATCGCCGTACTGGCGGCAATCACCCGCTTCCTCAATCTGGGTTCGCCGACCGATGCCGGCACCCCCGTCTTCGACGAGAAGCATTACGCGCCGCAGGCCTGGCAGGCGCTGCACAACCACGGGGTGGAGGACAACCCCGGGTTCGGCTTGGTGGTCCATCCGCCGGTCGGCAAGCAGCTGATCGCGATCGGGGAGGCGATCTTCGGATACAACGGCGTCGGCTGGCGCTTCACCGGCGCCCTGCTCGGCGTGGTACTGGTCGTGCTGGTGACGCGGACCGTCCGGCGGATCAGCCGCTCGACGCTGGTCGGCGCCATCGCCGGCGTGCTGGTGATCTGCGACGGGGTCAGCTTCGTTGCCGCGCGGACCGCGCTGCTCGACGGCATCCTCACCTTCTTCGTGGTCGCGGCGTTCGGCGCGCTGATCGTCGACCGGGATCAGGTGCGCCAGCGCATGCACGTCGCGCTGCTTGCGGGGCGCGCCGCCGAGACGGTGTGGGGGCCGCGCCTGGGGGTGCGCTGGTGGCGCTTCTCCGCGGGCGTCCTGCTCGGATTGGCTTGCGGGACAAAGTGGTCCGGGCTGTATTTCGTGCTGTTCTTCGGCGCGATGTCGTTGGCGTTCGACGTGGCGGCGCGGCGCCAGTACCAGGTGCCGAACCCGTGGCGGGGGGTTTTGCGGCGCGACCTGATTCCCACCGCTTACGCGCTCGCGCTCGTCCCGTTTGCGGTGTACCTGGCCAGTTACGCGCCGTGGTTCGCGTCCGAGACCGCGATCGATCGACACGAGGTGGGTCAGTCGATCGGTCCGCACTCGGTGGTGCCGCTGCCCGACGCCATCCGCTCGCTATGGCATTACACCGCCAAGGCTTTCGATTTTCATAAGAGCCTGACGAACGCCGCGGGGAACTACCACCCGTGGGAGTCCAAGCCGTGGAGCTGGCCGATGTCGTTGCGGCCAGTGCTGTACGCGATCGATCAGCAGAACGTCTCCGGGTGCGGCGCGCAGTCGTGCGTCAAGGCGGAGATGCTGGTGGGCACTCCGGCAATGTGGTGGCTCGCGGTCCCAGTCCTGGTGTATGCGGCCTGGCGCACCTTCGTCCGCCGCGACTGGCGTTATGCCGTTGTGCTGACCGGCTATTGCGCCGGCTGGCTGCCCTGGTTCGCCGACATCGACCGCCAGATGTACTTCTTCTACGCGGCGACGATGGCGCCGTTCCTGGTGATGGGGATCGCCCTGATCTGTGGCGACATCCTCTACCAGCCGGGTCGAGCCCGCGGGCTGAGCTCGGAACGGCGCACACTCGGGCTGATCGCCGTGTGCTGCTACGTCGCGTTGGTGGTGACGAACTTCGCCTGGCTGTTCCCGGTGCTCACCGGCCTGCCGATCTCGCAGCAGACTTGGGACATGGAGATCTGGCTGCCCAGCTGGCGGTAGTCGATTTTTGCGCCGAGATTGCCGCTATGGCTGTGATATCCGCGCTATCCACAACCATGGCGGCAATGTCGACGAGAGGCGGGCGGCGGCGCTCATGATGAGCGCGTGGCGGGGGTGTTTCTCGGAAGCGAAGCGATAGCACGCGGTTCGCTCACTCGCAGCCAATTGCGTTGGAACTACCGGCGAATCCATCGAGACGTCTATGTCCCGAAGAACGCGCTCACGTCACTTCATGACAATATCTTGGCCGCCTGGCTGTGGTCGGGTCGGCGAGGGATCATCGCCGGCTGCGCCGCCGCCGCGCTCCACGGAGCCAAATGGGTCGACGACTTCACCCCAGTAGAGATCATCGGGCCCTTCAACCATTCACCGCCCGGCATCATCATTCGCCGAGAACGCATCAGCGCCCAGGATTTGGTCGAGCTCAACGGACTACCAGCAACCAGTCCGGCGCGGACGGCATTCGATATCGCACGCCACCTGCCGCGGGTTCGAGCGGTGTCCCACCTGGATGCCCTTTCGGCCGCGACCGGCCTCACCGCTGCCGAAGTCATCCCGCTCATTGGCCGCAACAGAGGAGTCCGTGGCGTCCGACAATGCCAGGCCGCCCTTTCCCTGATGGACGGCGGTGCGCAATCGCCGAAAGAAAGCTGGTTGCGCCTCGTCTTGATAGACGCAGGTCTACCGCGGCCGACCACCCAGATCAAAGTCACTGACGGCGGGTTCGTGGCCTATCTAGATATGGGCTGGCAGCACGCGATGGTGGCGATGGAGTATGACGGCGACCAGCATCGCACCGATCGAAACCAGTACGTGAGAGACATTCGCCGAGCCGAAATGTTGAGTCGACTCGGCTGGAACGTGATCAGGGTGATCAACGAGGACCGCCCCCACGTCATCGTTCAACGAGCACGCGATGCGCTAGACCGGTACTCGCCGAGATTGCCATGAGGGCTGTGGAAGATGCTCTATCCACAACCATGGCGGCGATCTCGACGTCTAATGCAGCGGGTCGCGGGCGACCGGGCACGACATGCAGCGGGGGCCGCCGCGGCCGGTGCCCAGCTCGGACCCCGCGATGGTCAGCACCTCGATGCCCGCGTCCTGCAGGCGGGCATTGGTCTGCGCGTTGCGCTCGTAGGCGACGACGACTCCGGGCGCCAACGCCAAGGTGTTGTTGCCGTCGTCCCATTGCTCCCGTTCGGCGATGACGGGGTCCAACCCCGTGTCGATGACGCGCAGCCTGTCGATCTCCATCGCCTTGGCGGCGGCCTCCAGAAAGGGCGCCTCGTCGCTGATGGCGACGCCGTCCGGCGTGCGCTCGATCGTGAACGCCGAGAGCGTGTCGACGACGTTGGCGTACATCACCACGGTGTCGGTGTCGACCATCGTGCACACCGTGTCCAAGTGCATCTGCGCGCGCCGCTGGGCGATCGGCACGGCCAGCACCTTGTGCGCGAGGTCGTCGTCAAAAAGGCTGCGGGCCAACGCTTCCGCACCCGCCGGGGTGGTGCGCTCGCCCACGCCAACCGCGACCACCCCGGGGGCGAGCAGCAGGACGTCACCTCCTTCGACCGGGGCGGTGCGCGACTCGTAGGCGCGCCGCACTCCGGTGAACCGCGGGTGATGGGCGTAGATGAGATCGGTCAACGATGCCTCGCGCACCCGGGCGCGCAGCGCCAGCGTGGGGATGACCACCCGCGGACCGATCCAGATCGACGAGTCACGGGTGAACACGAGGTTGGGCAGTGGCTCGATGACGAAGTCGGCGCCGTGGTGCATGCGCAGCACCAACGACACGTCGGTGCGGATGTCCGAAGGCAATTCGTTGAACGTCATGCCGGCCATCAGCACCTGGGCCAGCCTGCCGGCGTCCAGGCCCCGCAAGTACGCCGAAAGAGATTGCGCCAGCGGCACTCCGAGCCGGCGCGCGTCGACGGCGGCGGCGACACCCTGCATCCGCGCGGCCCCGCTGTGGGTCAGCGCCTCGGCCAGCAGGTCCGACAACAGCAGCACCTCCACGCCGCGAGCGCGGAGCAGCTCGGCGAACTGGTCGTGTTCGTCTTGCGCGCGCGCGACCCAGGGCAACCCATCGAAGAGCAACTGGTCCATGTTGCGCGGATTCAGCCGCCGCAGCTCGCCGCCGGGGCGGTGCAGGATGACGACCCGCAGCGTGCCCACCTCGGAATTGGTGCCCAGCTCAACCACACCCACAGTGAAAACGGTAGCCGGTCGCGCCGCCGGTCCCCGCTCCATCGAACGGATGTGCGATAGACTGGGCGTCGTGGAGATGGCGGCACAAGGCTCCCTGTTCCAGCACACCGAGCGCAGAGAACTCGGTGACGGCGCCTTTATCGAGATCCGCGCGGGCTGGCTCACCGACGCCGACGACCTGCTCGAAGGTCTGTTATCGGCCGTGCCCTGGCGGGAGGAACGCCGCCAGATGTATGACCGGGTGGTCGACGTGCCGCGACTGGTCAGCTTTCACGACCTCACCGTCGACGAGCCGCCCCATCCGCTGTTGGCCCGGCTGCGGCGCCGGCTCAACGATATCTACGCGGGCGAGCTGGGCGAGCCGTTCACCACGGTCGGGTTGTGCTGCTACCGCGACGGCTCCGACAGCGTCGCCTGGCACGGCGACACCATCGGCCGCAGCAGCTCCGAGGACACCATGGTGGCGATCATCAGCCTGGGCGCTACCCGTACCTTCGCCATGCGCCGGCGGGGTGGCGGCCCGTCGTTGCGGCTGCCGCAGGCGCACGGGGATCTGCTGGTGATGGGCGGATCGTGCCAACGCACCTGGGAGCACGCCGTGCCCAAGACGGCGTCGCCGGTGGGCCCGCGCGTCAGCATCCAGTTCCGCCCGCGCGGTGTGCGCTAGGTCTGAGACACTGTTCGCGCGCTAGCTGCGGACCGCCTTCACCGCGCTGACGAGCAAGTCGCGGGCGCGTTGCGTGTCGACCGGGGCGACCGGCTGGCCGGGAATGACCAGCGGGTTGGCGGTGACGATCACCTGATAATCACCGAATTGGGCGGAGTAGTCGTAGAGCTCGCCGGTGCGAGGGCCGCCGGCGACCAGCGCCTGCAGGACGCGGTGCACCCCCAGCGTGTGGGTCCCGTCGATCTGCGGCGCATCCACCACCTCCATGCCGCCGCGTAGTTGCGGGCCGGAAAACGCCACCTTGGCGCAGTCCTTACCGGGGTCGTTGAAGGGCAAGGCTTTTGAGGTCTCGACGGCGATGACCACGAACCGGTTGCCCTTGCCCTCGGCGGAAATGGCGGCCATGTTGCCCTGCAGGTCCGGCGGCATTTCCGGCCCCGCCGCCGCTTTCGCGCAGTTGGCCGGGTCGAACGTCAGCCCCTCGGGGAGCTTGCGGCCGGACAACACCTTGGGATCGATCCCCCGCTCGCCGATGTCGGTGACCTTGAAGTCGGGCCCGAAGCTCGACTTGACCTCGGAGACCTTCTTGATGTCGACCTTGGCCGAGGTGGCCCCCGACGAGCACCCGGCGAGCACACCCACCACCGCGACCGCGAACGCCAGCTTGAACATCGTGGCCAATCTACCCAAGGCCGATGTATCAGCTGCGCAACGTGGACACCGTTTTGACGAGCAGATCGGCGGCGAACTGCGGGGGCAGGGCGGGCACCACCGAACCAGGGTCGGTGGTCAATGTGGTGAACGCGTAGAAGTTGCCCAGGTAGGCGGTGAATGTGTATGTGCGCGAATCGATCTCGGTGCCCGACTCGACGGCCGACTTGACATCGGCCACCATTCCGACGGTTTGGGCGCCATCGATATGCGGGGCGTCGATGAGGTGCACGCTTGCCGTGCTGCGCCCGGCGGTAACGGTCCACTGGCCACACGCGGCGACGACGTCGCCCGGCAGTTCGACCGGCCCCGGCAACGCCACCACCACCGCGTCGACGATCCCGCCGCTGCCCGAACCGGACACGCCCTGCGCCGACTGGTCGCGTCCACTGCCGGGATCGGCAAGGGTCCCGCACTGGGGCGGCCTCGCCTTGCTATCCGATGCGTCGGGCCCCAGGCTCCAGATCGCCCCCGGGGAGACTCCGCTGGGGATGCCCGTGGACGCCTCGTAACCGGGCGGCAGGTCGCGAACCACCCGTTTGATGTTGGCGGGGTTGACCGCCGTCGGCGGCGGCGCCTTGGCGGGCGTCCGCGACGGTGCGGGCGCCGGCGCATGAGCGCACGCCGCCACCAGCAACGCGATCGCGGGAGTTGCCACCGGGCCAAACCGGAACGGCCGCATGCCCGTTGATAGCACAACGAGCGGGCTCAGCCGACCACCTCGATCATCTGGCGGGCGACGTGCTCGATCTTTGCGGCCACGTCACGCCGAAACCCGTGGTTGCGCCGCTCGGGCACGTCGATGACGGTGGTGATCACACCGACGTCTTCGCGCTGCCAGACCGCCCCATAGTGGTCCATGATCGTGCGCATCGGCAGATTGTCGGAAAGCATTCGCGCGGAGAACCTTTCGACCCCGGCGACCCGTGCCGCGATGGACAGCGCGTTGATCAGGAACGTGCCGATCCCGCGTCCCTGGTAAGCGTCGGCGACGGTGAAGGCGATCTCGGCGACGCTGCGGTCGTCTTCATCGCGCACGAAGCGCGCGTCGGCCACCGGGTCCTTCCCGTCGATCACCACCCAGACGAAATGGTCGACATAGTCGACCTCCGAGAGGTAGTGCATCAACGCCGGCGTGGGAAGGCGCGGCGTCATGAAGCGCCGGTACAGCGTCTCGCTGGAGAATTCGATGTGTCCGTGCACGGTTCGCTCGCTGTCACCGGGCAGTACCGGTCGCAGCATCAGATGCGTTCCGTCCCGGACCCGGATCGGGATCGGCGTGATGAACCCCGCGAGACGCTGGCGCACCGTGCGCAGCAGACGCTCCATGACCCCGGGTATGTGGACCATGCGGACAAAGGCGTCGTTGTCGCCGATCCAACCGGTCAGCGGCCCGGCGGTGGTGACCGTCGCGGTCCGAGGGATGTGGCGCAGCAGGGCGATCTCTCCGATGAGCATGCCCGGGAATGCGTGCTCGACGATGACCACGCCGTCGTCGCCTACGTGGGTGATCTCGACGATGCCGGACGAGATGAGCAGGAAGGACACCGCTGCTTCGCCCTGCTGCATCAGCACCTGGCCGGCCGTGGCGCGCAGCGGTTGCAGCGAGGCGGCCAGCGGCACCAGATCGGATGCGGGACATCCCTCGAAGATGTCCATCGTCGCCAGCTCGTCCGCTCGGGCGCCGGTCAAGGCCACTGCGATAGCCCGCCGATCACACCGTCGCGCCGTGAATCTGCGCATCGCGGTGACCGCTGTGCCATGACCTGCCCGCCTGCGTTGCCGTCGTCTACCGCGCCAGGTCCGACAATCCCGGCCGCGGTCGGATGTTGCCCAGGTTATGGGCTCGGTTCCGGCCGCGGCAAGGACGCGCGGGCAGACACTTCGCCAGGGTGATGCCGCGGGGCATGATGTTCGGGTGAGCGCGGGCCCGGCAAAGATCCAGGTGGGCGGCCTATGGTTCGATGCCCTGACCGAAGACCAGGTCGTCGACGTCGTGCGCGAAGCCTGGGCGGCCGGCCGCGGCGGCTCGATCGTCCCGGTGAACGTCGATGTGGCCCGCGCGGCCGCACGCGCCCCTGAGCTGGCCGACCTGATAGCCCGCGCATCCCTCGTCGTCGCCGACGGCATGCCGCTGGTGTGGGCGGCGCGGGCCAAAGGCGACCGGCTGCCCGAGCGGGTCGCCGGCTCGTCGTTGATCTTTCCGCTGAGCGCCGCGGCGGCCGCCGACGGGAAGTCGGTGTACCTCCTGGGAGGGGCCGAAGGGGTGCCGGAACGGGCGGCCGGGGCGCTCGTGGCACGGTCCGCGGACCTGCGCGTCGCCGGCACCCTGTCGCCGCCGTTCGGCTTCGACGACACCGAGGACGGGGCGCGGCGGGCGGTCGCCGCCGTTGCGGCCGCCGCACCCGATCTGGTCTTCGTAGGTCTGGGCTTCCCCAGGCAGGAGCGCCTCATCGAGCTGGTGCGCCAGGAGCTCCCCCACGCCTGGTGCCTCGCCTGCGGCGGCGGCATCGCGATGACCGCCGGGGTCGTCCGCCGGGCCTCCCCCGTGCTGCAACGGCTCGGATTCGAGTGGGTGCACCGGCTGGCGCTCGAGCCGCGGCGCCTCGCCCGCCGCTACCTGCTGGACGATCTACCGTTCGCGCTGGCACTGGTGAGTCGCTCTGCGGCCCAACGGTTTAGGCGCAACCAGGCTCCTTGGCACTCAAGATGAGTCGCACGGCGGCCGGGAGGTCGTCGACCACAACGTCGGCACCGGCCGCCTCCCCGTCACCGGCGCGGAGCAGGACGGTCGCCGTGCCGGCCGCTCGGCCCGCTTCCACATCGGCCTCGCTGTCGCCGATCATCACCGCCTCAGCCAAGGCGAAACCGTGCTCCTGCGCCGCGCGCACCAACATGCCCGCGCCGGGCTTGCGACAGTCGCAGCTGGCCGCCGCGTGCGGGCAGTGGTACGCGGCGTCCAAACGGGCGCCTTCGTCCGCCAGGAGTTGTTCCAGGCGGTCATGGACGGCGGCGAAACGCGCCGCGTCCGCGGCCGGCTCCGATAGCCAACGCTGATTGGTCACCAGGATGGTGCGCAGGCCGGCCTCGTTCAGGGCGGCCACCGCCTTGGCGGCGCCCGGCAACAACACCAGGTCGTCGGGCGACCGGACGTACTCGCCGTCGGCGGCCTTGACGTTGATGGTCCCGTCCCGATCCAGGAAGACGGTGCGCACTTTCCGCAGGTCGGCCATCGGTCGCGACGGTCTCAGCAGGGCCGGGAGAACAACGCCGCTTCGACCATCTCGCAGATCGAGTGGCCCAGGTGCAGGCAGGCCTCCTGGATCCGTCCGGTGTCGTCGCTCGGCACCCGGATGCAGAACTGGGCGACGTCGGCCACCTTGCCCCCGCGCACACCGGTGAGCGCCACCGTCGTCATCCCGGCATCGGCGGCCGCCTCCAGCGCGCGGACGACATTCGGCGAGTTGCCCGACGTGGTGAGGCCGACCACGACGTCCCCCGGCCGGCCGGCGGCGAGCACCTGGCGGGCAAACACCTCGTCATAGGAGTAGTCGTTGCCGATCGCCGTCATCGCGGCCGTGGCGTCCGGCAGGCTGAACGCGGCAAGACCCGGGCGGTCAAAAGCGAAGCGCCCCATCAACTCTGCGGCCAGATGTCCCGCGTCTTGGGCCGATCCGCCGTTGCCGAAGAAGATCACCTTTCCGCCGGCGCGCAACGACTCGATTATCAGCCGTGCGATCTCGACGGTCTGCTCGGCGATGGCGCCCGACAGCATCCGCTGCTTGACCGCGATGGTGTCGGCCAGTCGCTCCTGGACCAGCTCGACGCTTGGCGTCACGACATCCGAGCGGCTCATGCCTGCCATGTGGTCAATCCCTTGCTCTCGAAAGCGAATTCGGTGATGGTGGCGCCGGCCGACTCGAGGCTTTCGATCAGGCGGTGCTTCTTCGCGAAGTCGCAGAACAGCAGGATGTAGCCGCCGCCGCCCGCCCCGGTGATCTTGCCGCCGAGTGCGCCGTTGCGCAGGGCCAGGTCGTAGAGCTCGTCGATGCGCTCATTGGTGATGTACGGCGACATGCGCTTCTTCTGGGTCCAGGCCTCGCCCAGCAGGGCGCCGAATTCGCTCAGCTTGTTCGTCAGCAGGGCGGCCTTCATGGCCACCGCCAGCTCCTTCTGTGCCCGGAGTCCGGCCAGGGTGTCGTCGGCACCGGTGGTGGCGCGCCGCGTCTGGTCCTCGATCACTCGGGCGGAGTCCCGCGTGATGCCGGTAAAGCACAGCAGCAGGCTCAGTTCGAGCTCGAACGCGGTCTCCTCGCGGATGCGCAGCGGGTTGACGATCACGCGGTCGGTGAACTCGATGAAGTTGAATCCCCCGAACGTGGCCGCGTACAGGTCCTGCATGCCACCCGTGATGCCCAGGTCCTCGCGCTCGATCGCGCAGGCCAGCTGCGCGGTCTCGTATTCGCCCATCGGCACGCCGTAGTGCTCGGCGAGCAGGCCGGTCAGCGCGACCATCATGGTCGACGACGAGCCCAGACCCGATCCCGGCGGAGCGCTCGACCGCAGCACCAGGTCATAGCCGTCCGTGCCCTCCTTGCCGAACCTGCGCACCGCGGCCTTGATCAGATCCAGGCTGCCGTCGTAGAGAATCTCGCTGTCGAGCGTCATCTCGTGGGTGGTCTTGAAGTCCACCGACTCGATCGTGACCCGGCGGTCGGTGCGTGGGGACAGCGATCCCTGCGCGTATCGGTCGATGGTCGCGGAGAGGACGCAGCCGCCTTCGGTGGTCGGGAACGGCGGTACGTCGGTGCCGCCTCCCGCGAATGAAATCCGCAGCGGCGCACGGGCGCGGATTCGGGGCCGGGGAAGGGAATTCACTGTCGACGTAATCCGCTCAGCCGGCCGACGCGCGTCCCGCGATCGTCAGCGAAAGGTGCGCCACGTCCTAACCCCATCCATTGCCTGAGCGAGGCCCCAATGCATCGCCTCTCACGAAGAGCCCTAGCGTAACAGCCGGATCGGCAGAAAAATCGGGATTCACCTGCGGATTATGCCAACCCGTCCAAGCCTTCACGAAAGCGATGAAATGAGCCAGGATGCAGTCGAATTGACCCGTGGTCTGCTCACCGAGGCCGCGGTAGCGCGGCACGGTTTC
>NZ_LZJF01000057.1 GCF_001666835.1 Mycobacterium sp. E3251
CGCCACCGTGGCGTCCCTGGGACCGAGCCCGTATCCGTCGATGATGGCCCGCACCGAGGCGGCGATGTTGGCGCGGGTCCAGGGGACCATCTTCGGCACCCCGGTGGTGCCGCCGGTGAACATGATCATGGCGTCGTCTGCGCGCAGCCCCTCCGGCGTCGAAAAGTGTTGTGCCGGAGCGCCGGTCACGTCCAGGCGCACCGCTGGGACGCCGAGTGTCACCGCGAGCGGCCACCACGGCGGAGCCGGTTCCCCTTGATCGATCGGCGCGTCGCCGTCGATGAGCACCGCCCGCGCCCCGACCGCCTCGCTGCGGGCCCGCTGGTCGGCGACCGGAAGGGCCGGGTCCAGCGGGACCGCGACCAGGTCGGCCCGCGAGGCCGCCAACAGTCCGACGACGAATTCCGCGTTGCTCCCGGAGCGCAGCGCGACGCGATCGCCGGGCCGCAGCCCGGCCCGCTTCAGCTGCGCGGCCAGGTCGTCGGCCAGCCGGAGCAGATCGTGGTAGCTGACCGGTACCCGGTCGGAGGTGGCGACAAGCGCGGGCGCGGCCGGTGACCGGCGTGCCGTCTCCTCGACCAGGTCGGCGATGCGTGGGCCCGGTGTCTCCGCCGTGGCGTGGCCGCCGATGATCGCCTCAGATTTCATCGCCGCACTCCTTCTCTCTTGGTCATCACCTGCTCGAACCATGCCGGGTGGCCGCCCCGTGCGTCCAATATCGATTCACTCACGACCGATAACCGTTGGCTATCGACGCCGGGGAACCCGGCTGGCCAGCGGCGATAGACGGCGTGAATCGCTGCATAGCGGCTCGGTCTTGGACACCCGCCGGGCGGCCGCGCCAGAGTATGGCTGAGGCTTTACTTCACCTCCGACCACACACGAGGAGTCGGCACCATGACCGCAGTTTCGGCATCTCCTGGCCAGGGGCACGAGTCCACGCGCCTGATCGACGGCTTCCACCTGGTGGTGGAAGCGCTCAAGGCCAACGACGTGGACACCATCTACGGGATCGTCGGCATCCCGGTCACCGACCTCGCCCGCGTCGCGCAAGCGTCGGGAATCCGCTACATCGGCTTCCGTCAGGAGACTTCGGCCGGCAATGCCGCCGCCGCCGCCGGATTCCTGACCGGCCGACCCGGTGTGTGCCTTACGACATCGGGGCCCGGTTTCCTCAACGGGTTGCCGGCCCTCGCCAACGCCACGGCGAACTGCTTCCCGATGATCCAGATCTCGGGTTCCAGCAATCGGGCGCTGGTCGACTTGCAACGAGGTGACTACCAGGACATCGACCAACTCAACGCCGCAAGGCCGTTCGCGAAGGCGGCCTACCGGATCAGCCGAGTCGAGGACATCGGGCGCGGCGTCGCGCGTGCCATCCGCACCGCGATCTCCGGCCGGCCCGGTGGCGTTTACCTCGACATCCCCGGCGAGGTGTTGGGGCAAGCCATGGACGCGGCGGCCGGTGCGGAGACGGTCTGGCGGATTGTCGACCCCGCGCCCCGGCAGCTGCCGGCGCCCGACGCGGTCGATCGCGCGCTGCGGATGCTCGCACAGGCGCGGCGACCCTTGATCGTGCTCGGAAAGGGTGCGGCATATGCCCGGGCCGACAACATGATTCGCGAGTTCGTCGAGGCGAGCGGCATTCCGTTCTTGCCGATGTCGATGGCCAAGGGGCTGCTGCCGGACTCCCATCCGCAGTCGGCCGCAGCCGCGCGGTCGCTCGCGGTCGCGCGCGCCGACGTCGTGTTGCTGGTCGGCGCCCGGCTGAACTGGCTACTCGGCCACGGGGACTCGCCGCAATGGTCCGCCGACGCCAAGTTCGTGCAGGTCGATATCGCGCCGTCGGAGTTCGACAGCAATCAGCCGATCGCCGCGCCCGTGGTCGGCGACATCGGCTCGGTGATGTCGGCGCTGCGTGACGGCCTGGCCGCCCACCCCGTCACGGTGCCCGCGGAATGGGCCAAGGAGTTGGCCGAGCGCACCGCCCGCAACGACGCCAAGATGCGCGAACACCTGGGCGAAAACCCGCATCCCATGCGCTTTTACAATGCGCTCGGCGCGATCCGCGCCGTCCTGCAGGAGAACCCGGACGCCTACCTCGTCAACGAGGGAGCCAACGCGCTGGACCTGGCCCGCAACGTCATCGGCATGGAGGTGCCGCGGCACCGGCTGGACACGGGAACCTGGGGCGTCATGGGCATCGGCATGGGTTACGCCATCGCGGCCGCCGTCGAGACCGGCGACCCTGTGGTCGCGGTCGAGGGTGACAGCGCATTCGGCTTCAGCGGCATGGAAGTCGAGACCATCTGCCGCTACCGGCTTCCGGTGACCGTCGTCATTCTCAACAACGGCGGTGTCTACCGGGGCGATGAAGTAGCCACCGGGTCGGATCCGGCGCCCACCGTGCTCAATGCGCGGGCGCGTCACGAGCTGATCGCGGAAGCATTCGGCGGCAAGGGATATCACGTCACCACCCCGGAGGAGCTGCGATCGGCGCTGTCCGAGTCGATCGGCTCCCGGGAGCCGTCGATCATCGACTGCGAGCTCGACCCGGCGGCCGGGGTGGAAAGCGGGCATCTGGCGAGCCTGAACCCGACCAGTAAGGCGGTCAGCGCTGGTGGGTGATTCGCGACAACTGCGCGTCGAAGAACCCGTGCAGCGACAGTTGCGCCGCCGAGGCGGCGAGCGCGCGGGCGATCGGTGACCCCGGGCCAGCGGAATTGGTGGCCAGCGCGACGTCGGCCTTGAGCACCGGGTCGACCATCTGGACCGCGCGGACTTCTCGCCCCAGTGGCGACGTCCACAACCAGGTGTGCGGCACGATGCACGCCCAATTCCCCGCGGCAACCTGAGCGAACAGCGAAGCGACGGAGTCGGTTTCGACCTGCGGGGCCACTTCGATGGCGTGGTTGGCGAAGGCCTTGTCGATGATCTGGCGGTCCCGCATCTCGGGCGTGAGCAACGCCAGCGGCAACTGCGCGGCCTCCGGCCAAGTCATCGTCGAAGCGGCGGATCCCAGCATGTCCGCGGGCGACAACAACACATAGTGCTCCTCATACAGCGGCACCAGGTTCACCCCGTGGTCCTCGTCGGGCGCCGCGTGCACGATCGCGGCATCCAGTTCGAATTCCCTTAGCCGCCGGTACAGTTCGGTGCCGGACAGCCGGGACAGGATGTGCACCTTCGCCAACGGGTGCGCCGAACAGAACGCCGAGAGCACCAGGGACGCAGTCGTCGACGCGGTGGGGACCGTGCCCAGCCTCAGCATGCCGGTGATGCCCGACCGCACCGCGTGCACCTCAGACTTGAAGGCATCGTGCTCGGCGAGAATCCGCTTCGCCCACACCACCAACCGCTCACCCTCGGGCGTGAGGCCCTCGAAGCTGTGCCCGCGATTGATCAGCGTGACGTTCAGTTCCCGTTCCAGCTTGGCGATCGCGGCGGACAGCGCGGGTTGCGATACGAAGCACTTCTCGGCCGCGCGGGCGAAGTGGCGCTCTTGCGCGACCGCGACGAAGTACTCCAGCTGACGGAAGAGCACCCGCACCTCCTCTGCCGCGGGATTTTTGCTGAGGCTAACCCTTCACCGGCACGCCAGCCAGTCCAGCGTCTCCGACAGCTCCAGCACATGCACTCCGATGGCACGGCACTCTTCGGCACCGCGGTCATACAAGCCCGAGATCGCATCGGACACCAGGACCGTTCTGAAGTCTCGTTCGGAGGCCTCGTAAATCGACGTCCGAGGACAGTTCGGGAAATTGCAACCCGCAAAAACCAGTGTGTCGCTGCCACTTTCGCGTAGATGCTGTTCGAGACCCGTGCCGTAGAAGGCCCCCCACCTCGATTTGTACATCACATGCTCGGCCGGACCGACCTCTTGGAATCCACCGGCCAACAGCAATTCGTGGTCCAACTCGACGGCCTTGGGCAGCAACTCGGCGGCGATTTGCGAACCGGCGCTGCCCGGTTCGGCGAATCGCGCGCCTCCCTCTATCGATCGACGGCGAACCGGGTCGGCGTTCGACCCGTCCGGCCGGTATAGCCGGACCACATGCACGATCGGTAACCTGCGCCGACGGAACGCTTCCGCCAGCTTTGCCATCGCCGGAATCGCCGCACTGGTCCCGTCAACCCGCATCGGGGCATCGTCGGCATAGAAATCACGCTGCACGTCGATCAGCACCAACGCTGCGGAATCCGCAATCGGGCGCGTGTAAGGGTCGTCAACGACCATGCTCGCCCCCTCCCGATCCCGCCCCGACGGAGTCCAGCTCAGCCGGTGGTCGGCTCGTAACCGCCACATCAGGCGAACCAACCATGTTTGCTGAAAACCTCAATAGCCGGTCCGCCAGTAGAATATCGTTGTGTTGATTGCACCATCGCGAAGGGTATGCACCATGCGTCGAGCGGTTCGTTATCTATCCGTTATGGTGGCGATCACGACCACATGCACGCTGGCAAGCGGCGCCCGCGCAGTGGCGGCGATCCCACTTCCCCAGCCGGTTCCCGCCGTTGCCTCGGTTTTGCCGGCTAACGGCGCGGTCGTGGGGGTGGCGCACCCAGTGGTGGTGACGTTCATGGCACCGATCAGGGATCGAGGCGCCGCCGAGCGGTCGATCCACGTCGCGTCGCCGAGCAACACGCCCGGACACTTCGAGTGGGTCGAGAACCACGTCGTGCAGTGGGTGCCGAACCGGTACTGGCCCGCCCACACCCACGTCTCGGTGGGCATTCAGGCGCTGACCACGGGATTCGACACCGGTGACGCATTACTCGGTGTTGCCAGCATCTCCGGTCACACCTTCACCGTCAACCGGAACGGAGAAGTGCTGCGCACCATGCCCGCGTCGATGGGTAAGCCCAGCCGGCCCACACCGATCGGCAACTTCACCGCCCTGGAAAAGCAGCGCACCGTGGTCATGGACTCGCGCACCATCGGCATCCCGCTGAGCTCGCCCGAGGGGTACAAGATCACCGCCTCATATGCGGTTCGCGTCACGTGGAGCGGCGTCTACGTGCACTCGGCGCCCTGGTCGGTTGACTCACAGGGTTACGCCAACGTCAGTCATGGCTGCATCAACCTCAGTCCCGATAATGCCGCCTGGTATTTCAACCAGGTGAATGTGGGCGACCCCATCCAGGTCGTCGCGTAGGGGCGTGCCCGCGCCCTCGGCTTCGGGCCAGTGTGACAACCGTCACAGCCATCGAACGGAAGACTGGCCCGTGACGGTGGGTTCCCGGTAGACGAGGATCGAACGGGAGGCTGGCCATGACCGGTGATGCGGAACAACAAGAATCCACCGTCGCGGGTTCGATCAGCCCGGCGCGGGAGCGGGTTGACAACCGCATTCGCCAACTGGACGCGACGGACGAACAGTTCCGCAGCACGAAACCGAATCCGGCACTGCAACGAGTGGCGCGCGAACCGGAGCTTCGCCTGACACAGATCCTGCGGACCTTCGTCGACGGCTATGCCGACCGCCCGGCGCTGGGTTGGCGAGCGCGGTCGCTGGTCACCGATCCCGCGACCGGCCGCACCACCGCGCAGTTACTCCCCCGGTTCGACACCCTCAGCTACCGCGACCTGTGGGCCAACGTGGGTGCGATCGCCAGCGCCTGGCGGAACGACGCGGCCGATCCGGTGACGCCTCAAGACTTCGTCGCCACAGTGGGTTTCGCCAGTGCGGAGTACCTGACCCTCGATCTGGTGTGCGCCTACCTCGGCTTGGTTGCGGTGCCGCTGCAGCACAACGCGGCGGCATCACGGTTGCAACCGATCGTCGCCGAGGTCGAGCCGCGGGTGCTCGCGGCGGGCGCCGGCTACCTGGACTTGGCCGTCGAGGCGGCGCTGGGCAGCACGTCGTTGCGGCGCTTGGTGGTTTTCGACTACTCCCCCCAAATCGACGATCAGCGCCAGGCTTTGGAGCGCGCCCGCGCGAAGCTGTCCGCGGCGGGGATGGCGGTGAGGATCGAGACGTTCGACGAGTTGATCGAACGAGGTCGCGGCCTGCCGCCCGAGCCCGCGTATACCGGCGACACCGACCAGCGCCTGGCCATGATCATGTATACATCGGGCAGCACCGGACTGCCCAAGGGTGCCATGTACACCGAGCGCATGCTGTGCAAGCTGTGGACCAACGAGTTGATGCCCGACTTCGCGGACACCCCGGTGATCAACGTCAACTTCATGCCGCTCAACCACCTCGGTGGCCGGATACCGCTGTCGACCGCGTTCCAAGCGGGCGGCACCAGTTACTTCGTGCCCGAAAGTGACCTCTCCACGCTGTTCGAAGACTGGAACCTGGTGCGCCCCACCGAAATGGGGTTGGTGCCGCGGGTGGCGGAGATGCTGTACCAGCGCTACCAAAGCGCCGTCGACCGGCGGGTCTTCCAGGGAACCGACCGGGCATCCGCCGAGGCCGAGGCGCAGGTCGAGTTGCGCGAGCAGGTCTTGGGCGCCCGCATCATCACCGCGTTCTGCGGCACCGCGCCGCTTGCGGCGGAGATGCGCGGGTTCGTGGAGAGCTGCCTGGACGTGCACGTCCTCGACGGCTACGGCCTGACCGAGGTCGGGATGGTGACCAAGGATGGCCGGATCGCCGCGCCGCCGGTTCTGGGGTACAAGCTCATCGACGTTCCCGAGCTGGGTTATTTCCTTACCGACAAGCCTTTTCCGCGCGGCGAGCTGCTGGTCAAATCGCTCACCGCCACGCCCGGATACTTCAAGCGTCCGGACGTCACCGCCAACGCCTTCGACGAACAAGGCTACTACCGGACCGGGGACGTGATGGCCGAGCTGGAGCCCGGCCGGCTCGCGTACGTCGACCGTCGCAACAACGTATTGAAGCTCGCCCAAGGCGAATTCGTCGCCGTCGCCCGCCTGGAGGCCGTCTTCAGCAGCGCGGCCCTGGTCCGCCAGATCTTCGTCTACGGCAACAGCGAACGCCCGTATCTGTTGGCCGTGGTGGTGCCGACCGCCGACGCGCTGGACAGGTTCACCGGTGACCCCGACGGGCTCAAGGCCGCCCTGCACGAATCACTGCGCCAGTCAGGCAGACTCGCCGAGCTGCAGTCCTACGAGGTGCCTGTCGACTTTCTCGTCGAGGCTGAGCCGTTCAGCGAGGACAACGGGCTGCTGTCCGGCGTCGGCAAGCTGCTCAGGCCGAAACTCAAAGAGCACTACGGCGAGCGGCTCGAGCAGTTGTATGCGGACCTGGCCGCCAACCGGGTGACCGAGCTGCGGGCGCTGCGCGAGGGCGCCGCCGACCGCCCGGTCATCGACACGCTCGTTCGCGCCGCCGAAGCGCTGCTCGGCCTGGCCGGCGGCCCACCCGAACCCGATGCGCTGTTCATCGAACTCGGCGGAGATTCCCTGTCGGCCTTGACCTTCTCCAACCTGCTGCAGGACATCTTCGACGTCGAGGTGCCGGTGGGCATGATCATCGGCCCGGCCACCGATTTAGGCCGGCTCGCGGAATACGTTGAGGCCGAACGCCGAACGGGACCCGGGCGGACGACATTCGGGTCGGTGCACGGGCGGGATGCCACCGAGGTCCGCGCCGCCGACCTCACACTTGACAAGTTCATCGACACGAGAACATTGTCCGACGCCCCGGCCCTGCCGCGAGCCACCGGCACGCCGCACACTGTCCTGTTGACCGGCGCCAACGGATATCTGGGCCGCTTCCTCTGCCTGGAATGGATGGAGCGGCTCGCCGAGACGGGCGGAACATTGGTCTGCATCGTGCGGGGCACCGACGCCGCGGCCGCCGCCAAGCGACTGGAGGATGTCTACCGCAGCGGAGATCCGCATCTGGTCGAACGCTTCCGCGAGCTCGCGGCCGATCATCTCGAGGTGATCGCCGGCGATATCGGTGAGCCGAACCTGGGGCTGGACCAGGCGACGTGGGACCGGCTGGCCCGCACCGTGGACTTGATCGTCCACCCGGCGGCGCTGGTCAATCACGTCCTGCCCTACGAGCAGCTGTTCGGGCCGAATGTCGTTGGCACCGCCGAAGTTATCCGCATGGCGATCACCACCCGCATCAAACCGGTGACCTACCTGTCAACCGTTGCCGTGGCCATGTCCGTCGATCCGGCCGACTTCGAAGAGGACGGCGACATCCGCACGATCAGCCCGGTCCGGCCGGTCGAGGCTAGCTACGCCAACGGGTACGCCAACAGCAAGTGGGCCGGCGAGGTACTGCTGCGCGAGGCACACGACCTGTGCGAACTGCCCGTCGCCGTGTTCCGGTCCGACATGATCCTCGCCCACAGCCGCTACGCCGGACAGCTGAACGTGCCCGATGCCTTTACGCGGTTGATCTTCAGCCTGCTCGTCACCGGCATCGCGCCGTCGTCGTTCTACGAAACCACCGACACCGGTGGCCGGCCCGTGGCACATTACGACGGGCTGCCCGCCGACTTCGTGGCCGAGGCGGTGACCGCGCTCGGTGAGCAGATCGCGACCGCCGCCGACGACGCGGGATCTGCCGGGGTGTTTCGGTCCTATGACGTGATGAATCCGCACGACGACGGAATCTCCCTGGACGTGTTCGTGGACTGGCTGATCGCCGACCGCCACGACATCCGGCGCATCGACGACTACGACGAGTGGCTCGCCCGCTTCGGCACCGCACTTCGGGCCCTACCGGACAAGCAGCGCCAACAGTCCGTGCTGCCGTTGCTGGACGCTTACCGGAGGCCGCAGAAGCCACTGCGCGGCGCGCCCGCCCCGACCGAGGGATTCCGGGGAGCCATCCAAGCCGCCAAACTCGGTGCGGACAAAGACATTCCGCATCTGTCGGCGGACCTGATCGCCAAGTATGTTTTCGATCTGCGGTTGCTCGGCCTGCTGTAGACCGGCGGGCCTACCCGGGCAGACCTTTCTTGATGGCGGCATCCTGCTTGCGCCCGATGTCGGCGGCCATGTCCGGATCGATCGGATCGCCAGGTGTGCTGTGGAATTCGAGATTGACGAGCGCCTTGCCCTCGCTGAACAGCAACACCGTCACCGCTTGCCCGTTGTCGGGCGACGTGCCGGAGATCATGGTCCCGTTGGAGCCGACGTCTATCGGCCGCCACGTGCCGTTGATCTTGCCCGCGTAATTGGCCCTGGTCCTGTCGATTCCGGCCGCGGCCGTCGCGGGGTCGGCGACGACCAGGATGCTGTCGCCGATCCGCCGGCTGTTGTCGGCGCTCGCGAACAGCTGCGCCACCCCGGGCGCATTGTTGGGGTTCAGCACCGGCGGCTGCGGCGCGGTGAGATCGCCGCCGATGTCGGTCGGCTTGATCAGTAGTGTGCTGTAATCCGTGGGTTGCCCTGGCGACGGACTGGCCACGCTGGAACCGGTGGAGCGTGCGGCGGAACTCGAATCGGTCGGGGACGCGTTGTTGCTGCCACCGCAGCCGGCGAGCGCCGCGCCAGCCACTACGGCGGCGAGCGCCCACCCGACACCGGAGATCCGAGCAACCTTCATGGGCGTTCCTTCCGCGTTCTGGCCGGCGGCGCATTCGCGCATGCGCGACCCACGCCGGAAACTGGATACCCATTTTCCAGTGCCTATGCTGGCGTGGGAGGTCATGAGCGCTGCGGGGAGGAGATCGAGATGACGGCTGCGACTGCGCGCGCCGTTCGGTTCGACCGGTACGGCGGCCGCGAGGTGTTGTACGTGGCGGACATCGACATGCCAACCCCCGCGCCCGGCGAGGTGATCGTCGAGATCCGCGCCGCCGGGATCAACCCCGGTGAGGCCGCCATCCGAACCGGGGCGATACACGAGATGTTTCCCGCGACGTTTCCCTCCGGCGAGGGCAGCGACCTCGCGGGCGTGGTGACCACGCTGGGCCCCGGGGTAACCGAATTCGCCGTTGGCGACGAGGTTTTGGGGTTCAGCTTCCGCCGCTCCAGCCACGCGACCCATGCCGCGGTGCCGGTCGGCCAGCTGATTCGCAAACCGGCCCAACTCAGTTGGGAGATCGCGGGTTCGCTCTATGTGGTCGGCGTGACCGCGTACGCGGCCGTCCGAGCGGTGGCGCCGCAACCGGGTGAGACAGTCGCCGTCTCGGCGGCGGCGGGCGGGGTGGGCAGCCTCGTCGTGCAACTGCTGGCCCTGCGCAAGGCGCGCGTGCTCGGCATCGCCGGACCGGGCAACGCCGACTGGCTGCGGGCTCATGGCGCCACCCCGATCCCCTATGGCGACGGCCTGGCCGATCGGCTGCGCGAGGCGGCGCCCACCGGCATCGACGCATTCATCGACCTGTTCGGGCCCGAATACGTGCAGCTCGCCGTCGACCTCGGTGTCGCACCGGAACGAATCGACACCATCATCTCGTTCCAAAAGGCCGGTGAAGTCGGCGCCAAAACCGAAGGCAGCGCCGAAGCGTCGACGCCGGAGGTGCTGGCCGAGATGACCAGCCTCGTCGTCAGCGGCGCCATTGATTTCGAGATCGCCGCCACCTATCCGCTGGATCGGGTCGCCGACGCCTACGAGCAATTGGAGAAGCGGCACACCCGCGGCAAAATCGTTCTGCTGCCCGATGTTTCACAGTGAGGCGGCCGGGCCCACCAGATAAGCGCGGGCCGGGGCTCCGCCGCCAAGTGCGCCCACGACGCCCGTGCCCGCCCGATGCGACGGCCCCGGGAGACACGGGCGTCATGGTGTTCTGGTGGAATCCGTCACCGCCGGTCGCCGGTCGAGGCGTGCCCGCCCAGCGATGCGGTGACGACGGCGATCGGCATCCGTGACACGTAGAGGTTGGCCCGCTCCTGCGGAGTCAGGGTGGTCCGCGCGTGTACCTTGCCGGCCAACAACCGCGCCGAGCGCAGCAACGCCCGTCCGCGCCCACCGGTCCGGCCGGCAACGCGGTGTGTGACAACAAAAGCCATGATCTTCTCCTTTGTGGAGGCCCGATCGGTTCAGCTCATGGCGCGGGTCCGGGGCGACTCGCGGGCACACATTGCGCGCGAATCACTGAAACACCGTGAAAGCTCAAGCGGCAGAAGGAATGCCGGAACCAGATCGGGACAAGACGGAATTGGGATACGGACTATCGCTTGGACTGGTCTCGCTCATCTCGCCCTCACCTCCTCACGGCCACGACACACGCGGGTGTCACATTTCACCTGAAACGCGAGAGGCACGAATGCCGGCGACGTGCCGGCCGATGCACCCCTCTCGTCGGAGCTTCGGCACTGCACGGCGTATCCGAGACTTAACCAACGGTCAGTCCGGAAGCCACTTGGGCTCAACCCTTGGGTCCGGGAAGAGCTGTCCTGACCCGGGGCGTCTCTCGACGTTCGGGGTCAGTGGCCTGTGTCCATGCAGACGCCTCACCTACCGAGGTGCTTGCGAAACCCTTTCTACACCGCGGTCCAGGACCCGTCAAACTGATTGACATATCCGTTGCGGCAGCTCACCGCCGCTTCGAGTCGCGCGCGCCCGGTCACCCGCCGCCGGCGCCTACCCTCGACAGC
Source organism: Mycobacterium sp. E3251 (assembly GCF_001666835.1). Taxonomy (GTDB): domain Bacteria; phylum Actinomycetota; class Actinomycetes; order Mycobacteriales; family Mycobacteriaceae; genus Mycobacterium. The sequence continues at coordinate 11,480 of NZ_LZJF01000057.1, forward strand.
ATGGCCAACACTCTGCAAGATCCGAAGGTCGCGAGCGTGCTCGACCGCATGTATACCGAAGCGAAGAACCAGATGTCGCTGTTACGTCAGCGGCATGGCGACTTCGACCGGCCGATGACGGCGCAGGAGCGCGCCGACGCGATGAGCGAGTTCTACATTCCGGTCACGCCCGAAGCGGGCCGGCTGCTCTACGCCCTGGTGCGCGCGACCCGTCCGGCGACCGTCGTCGAGTTCGGGATGTCGTTCGGCATCTCCGCGCTGCACCTGGCGTCCGCCGTGCGGGACAACGGCACCGGACGGGTGGTGACGACCGAGCTCAACGACACCAAGATCGCCGCCGCGCGGCGGACGTTCGCCGAAACCGGCCTGGACGATGTGATCACCATCCTGGAAGGGGACGCGCTGAGCACGCTGGCCGGTCTGGACGGGCCGATTGACTTTGTCTTGCTGGACGGTTGGAAGGACCTGTATCTGCCGGTGACCGAGCTGCTCGAACCGCGCCTGTCGACGGGGGCGCTGGTGGTCGCCGACAACACCAGCGCCGCGGACACCCAGCCGTACCTGGATCGGGTGCGCAATCCCGCGAACGGCTACGTCAGTTTCAACTTCGCGATCCGGGACAGCGACAGCATGGAAATCAGCTGCCGCACCGGCGATTAGGCCCTACCGCAGGGATTCCTCGAGCCACGGCGTCAACCACTTCACCCCTTCGGGGGTGAGGTGCACGCCATCGCTGCGAACCTTGATGCCGTCGACCTTGGCGGTGTAAACCCCGTCCGGGCAAAGCTTTTTGTTGAGGTCCAGGATTTGCACGTTCGGATGGTGGCTGACCGTCTTGCGCAGCATGGTGTTCCACAGGTTCACCCGGTCGGGCTGGTCTTCCGGATACAGCCGGCCGTCCGGCTTTTCGCCGCCCCTGCTGTACGGCACGGTGGCGACCACCACCCGAACCCCGGTGGAGCTGACGATGTTCAGCGCCCGGTCCAGCTCGGCGTTGAGGTACGCGTCGAAGGTGGGGTCGCCGATGTGGGTCCATTGCCCCTCGTTGACGCGGTCGACGGTTTCCCAGCGGCCGACGATCAGCAGCGCGACGTCGGGCTGGTCCTGGGCGACCTGCTTTGACCATCGGATCGGCCAGCCGTCGCATTCGGCTCTCTGCTCCAGGGTTTGGCCGATGTAGCGATACGGCGTGCCGCGCACCAGGCTGCAGCCGATGACGGTGTGGTCGAGAAACGCGAACCCCGGTGTGGGTGGCAGGTAGTGCATCCACGTCCACCCGATCGAATCGCCGAACACCGAAACGGTGAACGGCCGGTTGGGATCCCGGGGACCGGCCGGGCGGCTGCCACCCGGAGGCGACGGGGACACCGCGGCGACGGCCGAGACCCCCGGTGGCAGGCCGGCCTCACGCAGGCCGGGCCCGGTCCCCACCGGGACGACGAGCAGGGTCACCGCGGCGGCGCTGGCAACCGCCGCCGCCGCCAGCGGCAACAGCGGCACCCGCGCCGGCCGCCAGCGCCGGATGGGTTGCTCGATCAGCCACCAGGACGCGGCGGCCAGCACCACCGTCGCGCCGCACCGGGCGGCGAACAATGGCAGCCCGCTCCACCCGGTGCGTTCGCCGTTGAGCGCCAGGAAGATCGGCCAGTGCCACAGATACACGCCGTAGGAGATGGTGCCCAGCCACACCAGGGGTGGCGCGGCCAGGAAGCGGGCGACCCATCCCCGCTGCTCCAGCGCCACCGGCGCCACCACGAGGACGGCGGCGATCGCGACCCCGATGAGCAGACCATGGCGGAACTCGCCGCTAGTGCCGGTGGCGTAGTGCGTCGCCGCCGCCAGGCCCGCCAGGCCGGCGAGCGGCAGAACACGGGCGACCCGCCGAGCCCACCGGGTCCGGATCAGGCACCAGCCCCGGTTCAGTGACGGCCAGTCGCGCACCAGCAGGGCCGCCGCCGCGGCCCCGGTCAGCAGCGCCTGCGCGCGGGTGTCGGTGCCGAAATAGACACGGTCGCGCGTGTCGTCGGACACCATCACGATGGCGACTGCGGCCGAAGCCAGCGCGCCCGCCGTGGCGATGACGAACGTGGCGAAGCGGACCCCGCCCACGGTGGCCCGGGTGGAGCGGCGCCTGGCTCGCGCGGCCAGCAGCAGCGTCACCGCGATCAGCAGCACCGGCCAGACGAAGTAGTACTGCTCCTCGACCCCGAGTGACCAGGTGTGCTGCAGCGGCGAGGGCGGGGCACCCTGCGTGAAGTAGTCGGTCTTCTGGGCGACGAACCGCCAGTTCGCCATCCACACGAACGCCGCGATCGCGTCGTCGCGCAGGCCGGTGAGGGACCGATCGGGCAGCATCTGGCGGGCCGCCGCCACCGTGAGGACCATCAACATCAGGGCCGGCAGCAACCGGCGCGCACGGCGAATCCAGAAGCCGGTCAGCTCAATACGGCCGGTGCGCCCCAGCTCGTCCAAAAGCAGCGAGGTGATCAGGAACCCGCTGAGCACGAAGAAGACGTCGACGCCGATGAATCCGCCACTCACACCGGGGATGCCGCCGTGCCCGACCAGCACCAGCGCAACCGCTATCGCGCGTAACCCATCGAGTGCGGGAATGCCGCTGCGCCGCTCCGGCTTGTCCCAGATCGCCAGCCGACCGGCCCTGCGCACGGGAGCGACCCAGCGAGGCTGCCGAGCACGACGGGCCGGCGCGGGATGGGTCCCGCCCGGCTCAGCGCTCGCGGTTAGCGCGCCCTGACCACCATGTCGCCCGGCGCCATAGTTGATGCCGATACGTCGCTGCCCCTCCTCTTGATCGGAGCCAGCTTAAAGGCGATGCGGCCGGATCGACCGGAGACACGCGAAGACCCGCTTCGCTTTTCGCCGGTGCCGGGCGTGTTATACGGGCCCGGCCGGTTTCACGTCGGCGTTCACGTCGACGAGGGCCAGCCCGAGCTCTTCGAGCACCTCGTCGGTGTCCCCGCCGAGCTCCGGGGCCGGCCCGGCGACGCGGCCCGGCGTGCGGGAGAACCAGGTCGGCACACCGGGGAACCGCACCGGGCCGTGCGGCGTGGGCACGGTCTCGAAAAAGCCGATGGCGTCGAGATGCTCGTCGTCGAACAGGGTCGCCGGGCTGGACAGCGACGCGGCCGGGATCTCGAGTTCGCGGAACAGATCCAGCCACTCCTGCGTCGTCCGCTGCGCCATCGTTTCGGCCAGCAGCGCGTACACGGCGTCGATCTGGCGCGCGCGCCGCTCGAGTGTGGCGTACAGATCGCTCTGCCAGGGGGGCCGCACCGCGTCCATGAAGGCGGCCCAATGCTTGTCGTTGTAGATCAGCGCGGCGATGAAGCCGTCGCTGGTGCGGTACGGCCGCCGGTTCGGCGCCACCGTCCGCGGATACACCGCGGGGCCCAGGGGCGGATCGAACATGGCGCCGTTGGCGTGCTCGACGAGCATGAAGGACGCCATCGTCTCGAACATGCCGACTTCGACCTCTTGTCCCTCGCCGGTGCGCTCGCGATGGAACAACGCCATCATGGTGGCGTAGAGCGCGGTGAGGCCGGCGACCTTGTCGGCCATGATCGTGCCGACGTAATTGGGTTCACCCGTCAATTGCTCCTGGACGAACGGCAACCCGCACGCGGCCTGGATGGTGTCGTCGTAGGCGGGCAGGTCCCGGTTGGGGCCGCGCCGGCTGTAGCCGTAGCAGTTGGTGTAGACGATCGCCGGATTGATCGCCGCCACCTCGTCGTAGCTGAACCCGAGCCGGGCAACCGCTTTGGAGCGCATCGAGTGGATGAAGACGTCGGACCGCTCGATGAGCGCGCGCAGGACGGCCTTGCCCGAGTCCGACTGCAGGTCGACGGTGATCCCCCGCTTTCCGCGGTTGACGTTGACGAAGACGCCGCCCATGCCCCGGGCCGGCCCGACCGACACATAACGCGTGTCGTCGCCTTGCGGGGGCTCGACCTTGATGACGTCGGCACCCATATCGGCCATGATTTGTGTGCAGTAGGGACCCATCACCATCGCGGTGAGGTCGACGACGCGCACGCCCGCGAGCGGGCCGCCGCGCTGGCCGGCGCCGCCGCTAGGCATTGCGCGCGCCTTCCTTGCGCGCTGCGGTTTCGAAGCTGTAGCGGATGTGGCCGCCGTGACCGTCCGGCACGACGGGAAAGACCAGTGGCGCAGCCAGATACCGGATGGCATCGATTTGCTCGGCCACGTCCTCGATCGACCACGACGGTCGGTGCACGCCGGGGGTCTCGGCGATCACCGCGCGGGCGACGCGACCGGCGATGGCAATCAGGATTTCGCCGTTGACCGGGCAGCTTTCGTGCGCCAGCAAGCCCACCACGGGCGCGACCAGTTCGGTGCCCATCGGCGGATAGGCCGAGATGTCCAGTCCCTCGGCCATTCTCGTCACCGCCGACGGCGCGATGACGTTGCAGAACACCCCGTCGGCCGCGCCTTCCAGCGCGGTGACGTTGGACAGACCGAGCAGGCCGGCCTTGGCGGCGGCATAGTTCGCGACGCCGTGGTTGCCATACAGGCCGCCGATCGACGAGGTCAGCACGATGCGGCCGTAGTGGGCGTCGCACATGAGCGGGAACGCCGGCCGCACGACGTGGAAGGCGCCCCGCAGATGAACGTCGATGACGGCGTCGAAGTCCTCGTAGCTCATCTCCTTCAAGGATCCCCGCCGGACGTTGCCGGCGTTGTGGATCAGGACGTCGACGCGCCCGTAGTTGTCCAGCGCTGCTTGGATGATCGCCTGGCCGCCCTGCGGCGTGGTGACCGACTCGGTGCACGCGACCGCGTCGCCACCGGCCGCCCGGATCTCGCTCACCACATCATGCGCGGGACCGGCGTCGGCGCCTGCGCCGGTCAGCGCGCCGCCCGTGTCGTTGACCACGACCTTGGCGCCGCGGGCCGCCAACAGCAGCGCGTACTCGCGGCCCAGTCCCCGGCCGGCGCCGGTCACCACCGCCACCCGATCGTCGAATCTCAGTTCCGCCATCACGATCCCAGTACTAGGCCGTCCAGGTCGCCCCTGTCACGCCATTCGGCCAGCAGGTCGCTGAAGGCGTAGAACCCCGGCCCGTACGGTTCACCGAGGTGCGAGCGGATACCCTCGCCTCCGCCGCCACCTTCGTTGTTGTAATAGCCCGGCGTGCACTCCGAGTCGAATTGGCTGGTGTCGATCGCCGTGTCCCTGATGGTTTGGCACCATTGGTCCTGGGCGGCCTCGCTGGGTTCGACGGTGGTCGCGCCGCGGGCCAGGGCCTCGGAAATGAGGTAGGCAATGTGCTCGCCCTGCAACTCATAGTTGGCGGCGATGTTCGCGGAGATGCCCACCTGGGTGAACCCGGTGAAGAACTGGTTGGGAAAGCCGCGGCTGGTCATCCCGTGCAACGTCTTGTACCCGTCGCGCCAGTAGTCGAAGAGCGACACCCCGCCGCGGCCTTCGATCGCGTCGATGGAGTACCGGCGGCTGATCTCGGTCGTGATCTCGAAGCCGCTGGCGTAGATGATGCAGTCGACCTCGTACTCGATGCCGTTGGCCACCAATCCCTTTGCGGTCGCCCGCTCGACTCCCTTGCTGGCCGAAACGTCGACCAGGGTCACATTGGGGCGGTTGAAGGTCTGCAGGTATTCGTCGTTCGTGGTCGGTCGCTTGCACAGGAACCGGTAGTAGGGCTTGAGCGCTTCGGCGGTTTCGGGGTTCTCGACCAAACTCTCGACCCTGCGCCGCAACCGCTCCATCACTTTGAAGTCTTCCTCGTCACGGATGGCCATGAACTGTTCCGGTGTCATCGCGGCGGGATCGGCCAGCGCGAGGACGCGCGCCGCGGTGTTGCGGCCCAACTCGGTCCAGAAATCGCAGACCAGATCCGGCTGGCCCAGCGCCATCCCCTCGAATGTCCAGGCGTGGAAGTTGCGCTGCCGCTCCTTCTGCCAGCCCGGCTTCAGCGTCTTCACCCACTCCGGATCGGTCGGCGCGTTGTTGCGCGCACCCACCGAAGAGGGCGTGCGCTGAAAGACGTACAGCTGCTTGGCGTGCCGGCCCAGGAATGGCACGACCTGGATCGCCGTCGCCCCGGTGCCCACCACCGCGACGCGTTTGTCGGCGAGCTTGTCCAACCCACCCGACGTGTCCCCGCCGGTGTACTCGTAGTCCCAGCGCGAGGAGTGAAAGCTGTGCCCCTTGAAGTCGTTGATCCCCGGTATGCCGGGCAGCTTGGGCCGGTGGAACGGTCCCGAGGCCATCACGACGAAGCGGGCCCGGATGTCGTCGCCGCGGTCCGTGCTGATCCGCCACCGCTTGCCGGTCTCGTCCCAGTGCAGCTCGCGGACCTGGGTGGAGAAGATGGCCGAGTCGTAGAGCCCGTAGTGCTTGCCGATGCGCCGGCAGTGGTCGTAGATCTCGGCACCGTCGGCGAACTTCTTCGACGGGATGAAGTTGAGCTCCTCGAGAAGCGGCACGTAGCAATAGGACTCGTTGTCGCACTGAATGCCCGGGTATCGGTTCCAATACCAGACCCCGCCGAAGTCGCCACCCAGCTCGATGATGCGAACGTCTTCGACGCCCGCCTTCTTCAGGTAGGCGCCACACAGCAGGCCACCGAAGCCGCCGCCGATCACGGCGACGTCGATGTCCGCCGAGATCGGCTCTCGCACCAACGGCGGTGAGTGCGGGTCGGTTTCGTAATATCCCGCGAAGTCGTCGACCAGTTCGACGTACTGCTTGGATCCTTCCGGGCGCAGCCGCTTCTCGCGCTCCCGGCGGTACTTCTCGCGCAGCGCCTCGAAGTCGACGTCGTCCGGGGTTTGCGATGGCGGGCAATCCGGGTTCGTCATGCCAGGGCGTTCTCCGGCAGTGCCGCGGCGTGCAGGGGCGCGTCCATCTTCTGCACGGCGGGCAGCACCTCCTTGGCGAACAGTTCGGTGCTGGCCATCGCTTCGGCGTAGGGCATGGTGCCGAACTGCGGGACGATCGTCAGCTCCGCGAACGAGCACGCCTCCTGGGCCGCCTTGATCCGGTTGAAGATCTCCTCCGGCGTGCCGATCAGCAGGTTCGACGCGTGGTACCCGGGCGTCTTCGACGGGCCGGCCTTGGCGTCACCGGTCACGGACGACGCGAGGACGGCCGTCGCGGTGGCCTCTCGCGCGGCGTAGGCCTCGTAACCCTTGACGCCCTTGAAGTTCGAGGCGTCGGCGAACCCGTAGTGCACGGTGACGTCGCGGTTGGCCGTCCAGATCCACTCCTCGGATGCGGCGGGGTCACCGGTGGTGCAGTACATGAACATCACGTTCTTGGGCTGGCAGGGCGGCAGGCCCTCCTCCTTGCGGAACGTGTTGACCTTCTGCACTTCCCGTCCGGCGTCCTCGATCGGCTTGTTGCCGACGAAGAGCGGGACCATGCCGCGGCGGGCCAGGATCTCCAGCGACTCAGCGGTCGAGGACGAGCTGTAGATGCGTGAAAAGAGGTCGCTGCTGAGCGGTTCGGGGCGTAGCGACATTTCGGGGACCTTGAAGATCTCGCCGTCGTAGGAGAACCGATCGCCGGAGAACGCCAGCTGCAGGATGTCGAGGGTCTCGTTGAACCGCTGCCTGCTCTCCTCCCGCGGCACGCCGACGGCGTCGAACTCTCCCTTCGAGACGCCTCGACCGATGCCGATCGTGGTGTAACGGCCGTTGGACAGGATGTCGAGGTAGGCGATCTGGTGCGCGAGCCGGATGGGATGCCACCACGGCGCGACGACGACGAAGGTGCCCAGGCCGACCCGCTCGGTGCGGCCGGCGAAATAGCTCAGCGCCTGAATGGGGTTGGGCGTCATGCCATATGGGGTCCCGCAATGCTCGGGCATCCAGATGCCGTCGAACCCGAGCGGCTCGGCCAGGTCGGCGATCGCCAGGGTCGCCTGGACGCATTCCCAGTCCGGGGTGGCCGGCGGCCGGCTGAAGTCTTCGGCCAGCACGCGCTCCCAGTCGTGGGAGTTGTGCGCGCCGAAACCAAGATTGACCTTCATCGTTGCATCTCCGTTGCTAGTTCCTTCGGGGCACCGCTGCCCAGGTAACGGGCGAGGTTGCGGTGCAGGTTGGCGGTGCTGCGTTCCATGTACGGGTTGGGCTTGGGGCCGCGGAAGCCGTACGACTTCATGCCTTTCTGGACGGCGGCCATGTTGGAGAAGTCCTGCGGCAGCACGCTGCGCCAGTTCGGGTCATCCGGCGGCGCGTACACCCATTCGGTTTGCGGCTCTTCGCCTTTGGGGTAGAGCTCGTAGCACGAGGCTTCGAAGATGCACTTGTCGGGGTCGTAGCCGAAGGGCCGGGCGCTGTAGCACAGCGCCGTGGTCAGGCCCTGGCCGATCTGGAAGTTCGGGAAGATCTGCCACGCGGTACCACTCTTGGCCAGGTGTTCGGGGTCGATGGTCGGCCACTCGACGCCACGCGCCGCGTCGTCACGTCGCGCCGAGGACAGCCAGTGCTCGAGTACCCGACCGGCCGGGGTGTCCGCGGGCAGCTCGTCGACCAGCCGCCGCGCCGCCTCCACCAGGGTCTTGGTGGTGGTGGCGTTGGTTTCCTCCAGCGTGTAGATCTGCATCTCCGCCGTCGAGATCCGCGGGTCCGCACCGGTTCCCAGGCGGATCTTCGATTTGGTCTCTTCGAGCCCCTTGGGCGCGTCGTAGCCGATGTTGCTGTGCTTGCCGTGCGCCATCGCCCAGCCGCGGAAGTTGCCGAATTTGTTGAACTGCGGATGGGTGGTGGCGACGTGGTAGGTCTCGTTGAAGGCCTCCATCGCGACCTTCCAATTGCATTCGAAATGCAGCCATTTGCGCCATTTGCAGCGCATGTCCTGCAGGCGGAACGGGTCGAGCATGGTCGCGGCGGGCTCGAGGTAGTCCCGCAACGGTTCGCACGCCGGATCCATGTTGATCCAGACCCAGCCGCCCCAGGTGTCGACGTTGACCGGCGCCAGGTGGGTGTTCTCCGGCGTCAGGGCGCCCTGCCAGTCCTGCCGCTCGGGCACGTGGGTGCAGACGCCGTCCTGGTCGTAGGTCCAGCCGTGAAACCCGCAGACGAACGACTTCTTGTGGCCGCAAGCGTTTCTCGCGCCGTCCGGGGTGTCGACCAGCCTGCGCCCGCGGTGCATGCACACGTTGTGGTGCGCCTTGAGCGTGTCGGGTCCGGTGCGGATCACGACGACGGAGTCGTCCAGGATGTCGTAGGTGAGGTAGCTGCCGACCTTGGGCAGGTCTTCCACGCGCCCGACTTGCTGCCACACCTTGCGCCAGAGCTTGTCGCGCTCGGCGCGCAGGTATTCCTCGGAGAGGTACGCCTCCGCCGGGATCGTGACCGGCTCGGTCATCTCCTCGGGCGCGGCCGCGCCGTTCTGTGCCATCGGGCCCCTCGCTTTCTACCCGTCCCAGCGCGTGATCGCCGCGCGGAATGTGTCGTCCTTGAGGAACACCGAGGTGTTGTCGGCACCCAGGTGTCCCCACTTGAGGTTCAATCCGCCGTCCACCAACAGCGTTTGGCCGGTGATGTAGCTCGACAGGTCCGAGAGCAGGAACAGGACCGCACCGGCCACCTCCGCCGGCCGGCCGCGGCGTCCCATCGCGATGGCGCGGCGGTCTCGTTCGGGATCGGAGTCGACATAGGTGCCCGACGCCGGTGTCTCGGTCACGCCCGGCGCGACGGCGTTCACCCGGATCGGGGCCGCGCCGTCGGCCAGTTCGAGAGCCATGGTGCGGGTCGCCGCCACGATCGCGGCTTTGGCCGTGCCGTAGGCGATGTGGAAAGGCGCCGTGTTCATGCCGCTGATCGACGAGATCGACACGATGGAGCCCGCACGGTTGTGCCCCTTCAGTTCCGCGGCCACGGCCTGACTCATGAAGAACATCGTTTCGAGATTGCGGGTGAACAGGTCGCGCCAGTCGGTGCGCGTCACCCGTGTCGATGGCATCCACGTCGACGGGTCCGCGCCGCCGGCGACGTTGACCAGCCCGTGCAGTTCACCGTCGGCCCGCCGCACGGCGTCGATCGTGGCCCGCACACCGTCTTCGGTGGAGGCGTCGGCCGCGACGGGCACGACGGCGAGGCCCGCGGCCCGCAGCGGCCCGAGGTGCCGGTCGAGGTTGTCCTGCCCCCGGCTGACCGCGACCACGGTCGCGCCGGCCTCGGCGACCACGCGGGTGATGGTGGTCCCGATGCCGCCCCCCGCCGCGCCCGAGACCACGACGACGCGCCCGTCCAGGTTCAGCAGGCCGGTCGCCATCGGGTCAGCCAATTGTCCGGACAAGATAATGATGTGCACTCATCAGAGAGCATGATTCTCTCGCGTATGGCGGCCCGTCAAGTGCCGGCTCGAAACCGTCCGCGACTATTGTCTGGACCATTGATCGATTGCTAACGTGCGAGCGGTGATGGCCGGAGTGTCACAATCGTGGGGCCGCTACGTAGGCGAGCGGGCGCCGAGCGTCGCCGACGGCTGGAGCCTCACCCGCCTGACGCCGCCGAGCCGGCTCTTCGGTGCGAACGGCCTGCGCACCGGCCCGGACGGCCGCATCTACATCGCCCAGGTGACCGGCAGCCAGATCAGCGCGTTCGACCCGGCGACCGGTCGGCTGGACGTCGTCAGCGCCAAGGGCGGCGACATCATCGCGCCCGACGACGTGGCCTTCGACCCCGACGGCAACCTGTTCGCGACCGAGGTCATGGACGGCCGGGTGAGCGTGCGCGATCCGGCCGGCCACACCCGGGTGCTGCGCGACGACGTGCCGTCGGCCAACGGCATCACGTTTTACCAAGACCGGCTCTTCATCGGCGAATGCCGCGACGGTGGCCGCCTGCTGGAGTTGGACCCGGCCGACGGTGCGGCGCGGGTGCTGCTCGACAACGCGCCGTCGCCCAACGCGATGGAGTTCGGGCCCGACGGCATGCTGTATTTCCCGCTGATGGGGGCCAACGAGATCTGGCGCATCGACCCCGGCGCCGGTCACCCCGAGCGGGTGGCCGGTGACCTGGGCGTTCCCGACGCGGTGAAGTTCGATTCCCGCGGGCGCATCGTGTCGACGCAGGTGCACAGCGGCCAGGTGCTGCGCATCGACCCCCGCAGCGGCGACCGGACCGTGCTGGCCACGCTCAACCCCGGCCTGGACAACCTCACGTTCGTCGGTGAGCGCCTGTTCGTCTCGAACTTCACCGGCGAGATCACCGAGATCCTCGGCGACGGCCGTACCCAGACCGCGCTGCCGGGCGGACTGAACTGGCCGCTGGACCTGGCGGTCGGCGCTGACGGCAACCTCTACATCGCCGACGGGACGTACTTTTATGTGCTGCTGCCCGACGGCACGATGCGGACCGCCGGAATGCTGTTCAGCCCGGGCTATCCGGGCTTCCTGCGGGGGCTGGCCGCCCTGGCCGGCGGCGAGTTCCTCGTGACCACATCCAACGGGCAGGTGGCCCGCTACCGGCCGGCCGGCAGTGAAAGCGAGGTGTTGGCAGAGGGTTTCGATCAGCTCTACGGGATCGCGGTCGCCCCGGGGGGTGCCGTGGTCGCGGCGGAACTGGGCGCGGGGCGGGTGGTGTCCATCCGGTCCGGCGCGGTCGAGGTGGTCGCGACCGGGCTCAGCGAGCCGGTGGGGGTGGCCGTCACGCCCGGTGGCGGATGCCTGGTTTCCGAGGCGGGTGCCGGGCGGGTGGCCCGACTGGACGGCCCGGGCGGCACGGTATGCGACGGCCTGCAGCGGCCCCAGGGCATCCTGGTGCGCGACGGGCAGCTGTATGTGGTGGACGCCGGCGCCAAGGAGTTGGTCGCCGTCGACCTGGACAACGGCGCGCGCCGCACCATCGCCTCGGGCCTGCCGGTGGGTGCGCCGCCCGGCGTGACGCCCAAGCCGCTGCGCGGCATGCCGCCCTTCTCCGGGCCGCAGGGCCCGTTCGCCGGCATCGCCGCCGGGCCGGACGGCACGCTGTACGTCTCGGCGGATGCCGACGGCAGCGTGCTGGCATTGCGGCGGGAATCCGAAGGGGCGAGATGACCGAAGCCAGAGTCGTCGACCACCGGTACCTGCAGGTCGCCCGCGCGTTGCGGAAAGAGATCGTGGAGGGCGTCTATCCGGTGGGCTCGCAATTGCCGACCGAACACGAACTGTGTGAGCGATTTGCGGTGAGCCGCTACACCATTCGCGAGGCGCTGCGGCGCCTGCGCGAGGACAATCTGGTGTCGTCGCGCCCACGGACCGGAACCCTCGTGGTGCCGCGGCCGTCGGCCGACTCCTACGTCCAGCACGTCATGTCGATCAATGACCTGCTGGCGTTCGCGACGGACACCCGATTCGCCATCGAATCGGTCGCCATGATCACCATCGACGACGAACTGGCCGACCGGACCGGGCTGACGACCGGCGAACAATGGCTGACCGTGCGCGGCTTCCGACGGGCCGTCACGACCGAGTCACCCGGGTCCGCGCTGTGCCGCACCGAGTACTACATCAACCGCGCGTTCGCCGGGGTCGGCCGGTTGCTGCAGCGCCACGAGGGCCCCATCTTCCCGCTGATCGAGGACCTGTTCGGCCTCAGCATCGTCGAGGTCCAGCAGGAGATCGCCGCGGTGGTCATTTCCGGAGACCTGGCGACCGGCCTCGAGATCGATTCGGGGACACCGGCATTGCAGGTGCAACGGACCTACACGACCTCCGACGGGCAGGTCGCCCAGGTCACCATCAACACCCATCCCGCGTCGCGCTTCCGGCACTCGATGACGATGCGCCGCGTTCGTGGCTAAGCTGCCGCAATGGCATCCACCCGGAAGCTGATCGGGGGGCGGCGGGTTCGGTGGGACGACGAACGCGCCGCCGAGGCATACGCGCGCGGTTGGTGGGTCGCCGGCACGCTGGCCGACGCCCTGCGCGAGGCCGCCGAGCGCACGCCGCGACGGGTGGCGGTGGTCGACGGGGACCGGCGACTGGATTGCCTGAGCCTGTACCAGCAGGCGACGGCGCTGGCGCACGCGCTGCACGCGCGGATCCCGCCGGGCAGCGTGGTGTCGTTCATGCTGCCCAACTGGCACGAGGCCGCCGTGATCTACCTGGGCAGCACGCTGGCGGGGATGGTGGCCAACCCCATCCTGCCGTCCATGCGCGACCGGGAACTTCGGTTCGTCCTCGAAGACGCCGACAGCCGAATGATCTTTGCCCCAGCGCAGTTCGGTCGTCACGATTTTGCCGCGATGCTGGGCCGGGTGACCGCACAGCTGGAGTCGCCGCCCGAGGTCGTACTCGTCCGGGGGGACGCGGACGGGCACAGCGTGCCCTACGCCTCGCTGATCGAGGAGCGGGCGTCGCGCGCGGCGCTGCCGACGCTGAATCCCGATGCCGTCCGCATGATCCTCTACACGTCTGGTACCACGGGACGGCCGAAAGGCGTTCTGCACAGCCATAACTCGATCCACGCACTGATTCGCCAGCTGGGTGAGCACTGGCTCGTCGAGCCGGGCGACGCGTTCCTGGTCGCGTCGCCGATCGCGCACATCGGCGGTTCCATCTATGCCTTCGAATGCCCGCTGCTGCTGGGCACGACCGCGGTTTTGATGGACCGGTGGGATGGCGACGACGCCGTCGCACTCATGCAGGCCGAGCGGTGCACACACATCGCCGGGGCGACACCGTTCCTGGACCACATGCTGGCCGCCGCGGAGCGCGCCGGCACCCGACTGGCGGATCTCAAGCTGTTCGTCTGTGGCGGCGCGTCGGTGGCGCCCGCGCTGATCCGCAGGGCCGCGGCCTTTTTCGAGTCGGCGGTCGTCACCCGCGTGTACGGGTCGACGGAAGTCCCCGTCACCACGGTCGGGTCGTTGCGGGACATCGATCACGCCGCCGACACCGACGGTCGCCTCGGCCTGGCCGAGGTCAAGCTGGTCGGTGGGGAGATTTACGCGCGCGGGCCGCAGATGCTGACCGGCTACCACCACCTTGAGGACGAAGCGGACGCCTTCGACGACGAGGGATTCTTCCGCACCGGAGATTTGGCGCGATGGCTCGACGATGACTACCTGGTCGTCACCGGACGCGCCAAGGACATCATCATCCGCAACGGTGAGAACATCTCGCCGAAGGAAGTCGAGGACATCCTCGCCGGCCACCCCGGCATCGCGGAGATCGCCATCGTCGGACTGCCCGACGACCGGACCGGGGAACGGGCCTGCGCCGTCGTGGTTCCCGCGGGCGGTCCCGGCCTGGATGTGGCCAGCCTGCGTGGCTTCCTGGAAGAGTCGGGGCTGGCGCGGTTCAAAGCCCCTGAGCAGCTGGTGCTTTGGGATGTGCTGCCCAAGAACGACGCGGGAAAGATATTGAAGCATCAGATCAAGGCGGCGCTGATGAAAGCGGAGCAATGACATGCAGGTAGCGGTGGTGACCGGGGCGAGCGGCGGGATCGGCTTCGGTTGCGCGGCCAAGCTCGCCGAGGCCGGCATGGCGGTCGTGGCGACCGGGAGAAGCGACGAGAAGCTCGCCGAACTGGCGCGCCGCATCGGCGGCCCCGACCGGTTGGCGACCGTAGCCGTCGACCTCACCGACGACGATGCACCCAAGCGGATCACCGACACGGCCCTGGACAGGTGGGGTCACATCGACTTCCTGATCAACATCGCGGGGATAGGCAGCCCGAAGCCGGTGCACGAGACGGACGACGAATCGCTGGACCATTTCCTCGGTTTGATGCTGCGGGCCCCGTTCCGACTCATCCGAGAGGTGTTGCCGCACATGCCCCCCGGGTCGGCGATCATCAACGTCACGTCGACCTTCGCCGTGGTCGGCGGCCTGCGCGGCGGCGCGTACTCGGCGGCCAAGGGCGGCCTCACGGCGCTGACCACCCACATCGCCTGCCAGTACGGGGCGCAGGGGATACGCTGTAATGCGGTGGCACCCGGGGTGATTCAGACCCCGATGACCGAGCATCGCCTGGACGACGAGCGGTTCCGGCGCATCAACACGGAGATGACACCGCATCAGCGGCTGGGAACGGTCGACGACGTGGCGAGCACGGTGGCGTTTTTGTGCTCGCCCGGCGGGGCCTTCATCAACGGCCAGACGATCGTCGTCGACGGCGGGTGGAGCTCGACGAAGTATCTCTCGGAGTCGGCGCTGACGTCGGAGTGGAAGCCGCGCTGATCAGCCCGTCTCGAAATGCCTGCGGATGCCGGCCAGCATCTCGATGTGCGCCTTGACGGCCTCGCGCGTCGTCATCGGGGCGAGCGGCCGGGGCGCCGCTATCCGGATCCGCTCTCTGACACGGGTACCCGCCGCGGTCGGCTCGAAGCTCACCGTCCCGCGCAGGTGAACGCCCGGGGATTGGTCGGCCTCGGTCAGCACGTCGCCCGCCGCCGGCACCCGCAGCCGAGCGCGGTAGGTGATAGTCATCGTGAACGGCCCCAACGGGATTCGATCCCGAACCCGATAGCTGTGCACCACACCATCCGCGGTTTCGGTGCGCGCCAACGTCTCCACGGACACGATCAGCGGGTGGACGAGCTTGATGTTGTCCAGGTCCACGTAGAAGTCACGGACCTCGCCAGGGGGCGCGGGCACGTCCTCGGTCAGCGTGCGCTCGGCGTGTGCGACCCACCAGCTCATGCGGAGAACTCCGCGAGCAATTCGGCCGTGCGCCACCAGATCAGCACGGCGAATGCCCCCAGCACCAGGAGTGTGACCGCCGCCTGGATCATGTTGCGGCGCTCCCGTGGCGGGTAGACGTAGGCCGCGGCGACCAGCCCGCCCGTGACCAGCCCACCCACGTGCGCCTGCCAGCTGACGCGTTGCGAGCTGAACAACGGCACCAGGAGATTGAAGACGAGGTTGATCGCGATCACCGCCACCACCCAGCGGACGTCGGCGGCCAGCCTCTTGCCCACCACGAAGGTGGCGCCGAACAGGCCGAAGATGGCACCCGAGGCACCCGCCGTCGCCGTGTCGAGCGGCGAGATCAGGTAGACCAGGACCGAACCGCCCAGCCCACTCAGCGCGTAGAGCCCACCGAAACGCAGTCGGCCCAACCACATTTCGAGGGGTGGCCCCACCACATACAGCGCCCACATGTTGAACAGCAGATGCGTGGCCCCGTAGTGCAGGAACGCCGAGGTCACCAACCGGTAGAACTGGCCGTCGGCGACCGCCGGCGGCCACAACGCGAGCTCCTTTTCCAGATTCCCCGAGGCCATCTGCAGCACGAAGGCCGCCACGTTGATCGCGATCAGGACGTAGGTGAGCACCGGCGTCGCCGACCGCAGCCGCCCGCCGAACCGGGTCCGCGGCTGCCGAATGGTCCGGGCGCCCGCCCGGACGCACTCCACGCACTGCTGACCGACGGCGGCGTCGCGCATGCAGTCCCCGCAGATGTAGCGCTCACAACGGTTGCAGCGCACGTATGTCGGCCGGCCCGGATGCCGATAGCAACTCGGGGCCGCGGGCGGCGAATCCGGCGGGCTGGGTGCGCTCATCGCCCCATTGTTGCCCGCACCGCCGGGAGGGGCGCGGCGCTTTGGCAAAGCTGTTTTGCGGCTCGCCACTCGCCTACTGTGTTGTGCGTGGAGTCGACGTGACCACCGGAGTGGTCGAGCGCTACCTGGACTGCCTGGCCGCACACGACTGGGACGGCCTCGCCACGACGATCGCCGACGAAGGCCTGACCCGCGAGGGGCCGTTCTGCGACGTCGTCGAGGGCAAGCAGCACTACGTCGCCTACCTGCGCAAGGTCCTCACCAACTTGGACGGTCACCGGCTGGACGTGCAGCGGGTTTCGCACGTGAACGCCCGCCTGTCCTACGTGGAGCTGACGGAGTCGTTCGAGATCGACGGGGTCACCAAGCGGTGGCCGGAATGCATTCTGTTCGAGCGGGGCGACGACGGGCTGATCGCGCGCGTCAGTGTGTTCTTCAAGCAGCCCGCGGCGCAGTGAATCGTAACGGTGGCGGGCAGACTATTCCCTCGCCCACGGAATTGACCTAGCGTGTGATGGGTGGAATCAAACGGAAGCCCTGAATTGGTGCCCGTCGAAACATTGCACTCAGGTGATCCCATCATGGATTGCGGTCAGCGGTACATAGTCCTCGAGTCCAAGGCCGTCGGCGACAGCTGCGTCGTCCTCGAGCTCGAGTCCAGGGTGGACCACCAACTGCAGGTCATCGAGAAGTCGTTCCCGGCCGGGTACCACGTCAACAGGGCGAACCACCGAATTCTATAGACCGAATTTACTCAGCCGAATATTGCGCGAGTAGCCGGTGGACGGCTACCGCGCATTCGTGTTATTCGGGCTGAAACGCGAATTGCGGTCGGCTGGAATTAGCCGCCGCGCGGCGGCCGCGGGTCGTTGGGATTGTCCGGATCGGGGTCACCGAACCACCGCGACGGTGCACGCTCGC
The DNA here is from genome assembly GCF_001666835.1 of Mycobacterium sp. E3251. Lineage (GTDB taxonomy): Bacteria > Actinomycetota > Actinomycetes > Mycobacteriales > Mycobacteriaceae > Mycobacterium. The sequence goes on from NZ_LZJF01000057.1 coordinate 28,902, forward strand.
CGTATGCGTCGTGCCATTCCCACCACTCGTACGGCGCGGTTTGCGGGTAACCGTCCGGCGAGTCCTCCCAGTTCTCCTGGCGCCCGAGCGCCGTCATGTCGAGGTAACTCCAGGTGTTGCCCATCACCTCGTCGCCGCGGTTGTTGATGAAGTAGGTCCGGAACACGCGGTCACCGTCATGGATGAACGCGTTGGTGCCGTGCCATTCGTCCACGCCGAAGTCGGCATCGAAATCGTCGGTGAGCGTGTACCACGGCATGTGCCAACCCATCCGCGCCTTCAGCCGCGCGATGTCGGCCTGGGCTGCCCGCGAAGCGAACACCAGGGTGGTGTCCCGAGCGTTCAGGTGGGCGAGGTGCCCGACGTGGTCGGCCATCATCGAGCAGCCGCGGCAGGCATGGTCGGGCCAGCCGTCCACCCCCGGCTCGAAGAATGCGCGGTACACGATCAGCTGACGCCGGCCCGCGAAGAGGCCCAGCAGGTTGACCCGGCCCTCGGGCCCCTCGAACGCGTAGTCCTTATCGACGGCCAGCCAGGGCATCCGCCGGCGGGCCGCCGCCAGGGCGTCGTGGGCCCGCAGGACTTCCTTCTCCTTCACCAGCAGTTGTTCGCGCGCGGCCGCCCAGTCCCGCGCCGACACGATGGGGGGTGTGTTCATTGCGTTGTCCTCCTTAGGGTTTCGAGGTTCTCAGGCCACCGCCGACAGGCCGGTCGTAGTGAGCAGGTACGCGTCGCCGCTGCCACGACCTTCGGTGGCGATCGCCAGGACGGATTCGCCCACCTGTTCCGCGGTGAGCGCGGGTCCGCCGGCCCGCACGAACGACTCGACGTCGACCCCTTGCCGTTCGGCGTACGCCGCGACGGCCCTGGCGCCGAGACCGGTGGCGGGTGTCAGCCGCGGCAGGACGGATACGAAGCGGATCCCCAGGCCGGACCGCTCCGATTCGGCGGCGGCGTAGCTGGCGATGAACCTGACCGTGGCCTTGGCCCCCGCGTAACCCCCGCTCAGCGGCGACCCGGCCACGGCGGCGCCGCTGGACACGGCGATCACCGAACTGCCCGGCGCGAGCGGGCGCCGCAGCGCGTAGCGGATCCAGTGAAACGCTTGCGCGACATCCACATTCCAGTTCTGGCTGAAGCTGTGCCAGCTCTGGTCCTGCAGTGGGCTCATCTGCGGCGTCGCCCCGGCGCACAGGACCAGCGTGCGCGGCCGGTACTCGTCGATGAGCCGCTGCGCCGTCGCCGGGTCGGCGGCGTCGGCGACCACCGGAAGGAAGCCACCGCCCAACTCGTCGCGCACCTCGTTCAGCCCGGGCCCGTTGCGCGCAACGCCGACCACCTCGGCGCCGGCCACCGCCAGGGCGCCGGCGATGGCGCGGCCGAATCCGCGGCTCGCCCCGGTCACGATCGCCCTGGTGCCGGCCAGCCCATCGGCTGTGAGTGGCTCGTTCATGTTCTTCCTCGCTCTCATCGAATGTGCGTCCACAAGTTGAGAGACGTCGCCGCACCGAAATTCATCGCTCGCGGACCGATGAATTTCCCCGGTCCGCCGTCTCTGTACTGGAGTAGCGTTCGGTCGCAGCCCAGACAGGAGAAGCCATGCCGGCGAAAGAGGACTTCATCGCGCAGGCGGCGCCGTTTCGGGCAGAGCTGATCGCGCACTGTTACCGCATGCTCGGGTCGGTGCACGACGCCGAGGACCTCGTGCAGGAGACGTATCTCAACGGCTGGCGCGGCTACCAGGCGTTCGAGGAACGCGCCGCGCTGCGAACCTGGCTGTACCGGATCGCGACGACGGCCTGCCTGCGGGCGCTGCAGAACCGCGCCCGCCGCGTGCTGCCGGCCGGGTTGGGTGACGGATCGACCGACCCGGACGCCAGCCTCGACGCGGTCGGCGGTGCGCACGAATGGCTGGAGCCCATCCCCGACTCGCTGATGTTCACGCCGGAGGACAACGTCACCGCGCGGGAAAGCCTGCGGCTGGCCGTGATGACGGCCCTGCAGGAGCTCCCGGCCCGCCAGCGAGCGGTGCTCATCCTGCGCGACGTCGTGCAGTTCAGTGCCGCCGAGGTTGCCGAGCTGCTCGAAACGACACCGGCCGCCGTCAACAGCTCGCTGCAGCGGGCGCGGGCGCGGCTCGCCGAGCTCTCCCCCGCCGAGGAAAGCCTGTCCGAACCCGATGACGCCGCGCGCCGTGAACTCCTCGACCGCTATTGCGCGGCATTCGAAAACGCCGATATGGCCGCCCTCACCGCGTTGCTGCAAGCGGATGTGAAACTCGAAATGCCGCCGCTGCCCGTGTGGTTCGCCGGGCGCGACCCGGTGCTGCGGTTCCTCGCCGCGCGTGCTTTCGCCAAGGCCGGTGATGTCGCGATGATCCCGACCGCCGCGAACGCACAACCCGCCGTCGCCGAGTACCGCCGCGGCCCGGACGGGACGATGCGGGCCCATTCCATCCACGTCCTCACCGCGGGCGCCGCAGGCATCGCCACCATCACCGTCTTCCTGGACCCCGGCCTGTTCAGCAGGTTTGGTTTTCCGGCGAGCCGGTAACCTGTCCGCAGGGGAAGCGACTGCACCACCGGTCACCGAAGGAAGGCACGACCCACCGGCGTCACCGCTGTCGTCGCACGTCCACCGTCGCAAATGTGGACAGGCCCCCAACCCCCCAGGATCATTAGGCGCGGTAGAGGTAATCGAAGGGTGACCGAGTGAGGATTCCGGGCGTTGCCAGCCTCGTTGCCGGCATGACCGACGGGGCCGCGCAGGTGGTGCGGGCCGGCGTGGCCACCGCGGCCGGGGCCGCGGACGCTCTGCAGGCGTTGACCAACCCGGTCGCCGAACTCGCGGTCCCGGTTGTGCAGTCGATGGCCCAGACGACGGGCCGGGCCGTCGGATTGACCGGTTCCACCAACGGTTCCGGGCCCCGCGTCACCCCACCGGTCCGTTGGCAGAGCGGGCGGCGCGTGCATCTGGACCTGGACCCGTTACTGCCGTTCCCGGACTGGCACGAGCACGCGCCGGCGGTCGAGGAGCCGGTCCGCCGGATTCCGGGAGTGGCCTCGGCCCACGTCGAGGGCGCCCTCGGCCGGCTGGTGGTCGAATTCGAGAACGAACCCGATGGCGATGCCGTGCTGGACCGGGTTCGCGAGACGATCTGCCGCGTCGCGGCGGACTTGACCTTGGTCGCCCCCAAGGAGGCATCCCGGACCGCGCCGTTCGCCGACCCCGGAAATCCGTTGGCGATCCTGGTCCCGTTCAGCGCCGCGGCCATGGACGTGGCGGCCATCGGCGCCGCGGTGACCGGCTGGTTGGGCCGCCTCCCCGTCGCGCCGCGAAGCGCCCGCGCCGCCGCCGCGCTGCTGAATCATCAGCCGCGGGTGGTTGCCGTGCTGGAGTCGCGCCTGGGTCGCGTCGGCACCGACATCGCCCTCAGCGCGTCGACCGCACTGGCCAACGGGCTGACGCAGGCGGTCGGCACGCCGCTGCTGGACCTGGCACAACGCAGCCTGCAGGTCTCCGAGGCCGCGGCGCACCGTCAGCGATGGCGGGACCGCGAACCAGAGCTGGCCTCACCCGACCGGCCGCAGGCTCCGGTGGTCCCGATCATTTCCTCGGCCGGCCCCAAATCGCAAGCACCACGGCACAATTGGGCCGCGGCCGCGGCCGGTGAGGTTTCCCACGTGGTGGTGGGCGGGGCCATCGATGCCGCCATCGACACCGCGAAGGGATCGATGGCCGGGCCGGTGGAGGAGTACGCCGACCAGGCCGCCAACGCCTCGCTGGTGGCCGCGGCGGGTGCGCTGCTGGCCGGCGGCGGCACCGAGGACGCGGCCGGCGCGCTGCTGGCCGGCGTGCCGCGGGCCGCGCACACGGGCCGGCAGTCGTTCGCCGCCGTTCTGGGCCGCGGATTGGCCAACGCCGGGCAGCTGTTTCTAGACCCGGGCGCCTTGCGGCGGCTGGACCGGGTCAAGGTGGTCGTGGTCGACGGCGCCGCGCTGCGTGGCGACAACCGCGCCGTGCTGCAGGCGCGCGGCGACGTACCCGGGTGGGACGAGGACCGCGTCTACGAGGTCGCCGACGCGCTGCTGCACGGTGAGGAAGCCCCCGATCCGGACCCGGACGAGTTGCCCGCCACCGGCGCCCGGTTGCGGTGGGTCCGGGCGCAAGGGTCGTCGGCGACGCCGGCGCAGGGCCTCGAACATGCCGATCTGGTGGTCGACGGCGAGCGCGTCGGCAGCGTCGACGTCGGGTGGGAAGTCGACCCGTTCGCCATTCCGCTGCTGCAGATCGCACACCGGACCGGCGCCCGGGTGGTGTTACGCCACGTCGCCGGCACCGAGGACCTGACCGCCAGCGTCGCCGTGAGCCACCCGCCGGGCACGCCGCTGCTGCAGTTGGTGCGCGACCTGCGCACGGATCGCGGGCCCGTGCTGCTCATCACCGCGCTTCACCGCGACTTCGCGTCCACCGACACGTTGGCCGCGCTGGCCATCGCCGACGTCGGGGTGGCGCTCGACGACCCGCAGGCGGCGACGCCGTGGACGGCGGACATCATCACCGGCACGGACCTCGCCGCCGCGGTGCGCATCCTGTCGGCGCTGCCGGTGGCCCGGGCGGCGACCGAATCGGCGGTGCGCCTCGCGAAGGGCGGCAGCACGCTCGCGGGGCTGCTGTTGGTCACCGGCGACCCGCGCACGCTGAGCCCCTTCGCCGTGCAGCGCTGGCTCAACCCGGTCAACGCCGCCGCGGCGGCCGCGCTGATGCAGGGCACCTTCGCGGCCTCCCGGGTGCTTCGGCTGCCCGACCCGACACCGCAGCCGCTGACCGCGTGGCACGCCCTCGACCCGGAGATCGTCTATGCCCGGCTGGCCAGCCGCACGCGGCCCCTGGCGGTCGAACCGGGCACCGCGCCCTGGCGCCAACTCCTCGACGACCTGTCCTACAACCCGCTGGTCGCGCCGCTGCGCGGGCCGGCCGGCCGGGTGGGGCGGCTGCTGACCGCGACGCGGGCCGAGTTGTCCGATCCGCTGACGCCGATCCTGGCCGTGGGGGCGGCGGCCTCGGCGATCGTCGGCAGCAGCGTCGACGCGCTGCTGGTGGCGGGTGTGATGACCGCCAACGCCGTCGCCGGCGGGGTGCAGCGGTTGCGGGCCGAGGCCGCCGTCGCCGAGCTGTTCGCCGAGCAGGATCAATACGCGCGGCGCGTGGTGCTCCCCGCGGTGGCCACGGCGCACCGCCGGCTGGAGGCGGCCCGCACCGTCGAACGCACGGTCTCGGTGAACGCGAAGTCGCTGCGCCCCGGCGACATCATCGACCTGGCCGCGCCCGAGGTGGTCCCGGCGGACGCCCGCCTGCTGGTCGCCGAGGACCTCGAAGTCGACGAATCCTTCCTCACCGGCGAGTCGCTGCCGGTGGACAAGCAGGTCGAGCCCGTCGCCGTCGCCGACTCCGATCGCGCCAGCATGCTGTTCGAGGGCAGCACGATCGTCGCCGGGCACGCCCGCGCGATCGTCGTCGCGACGGGTGCGGGCACCGCCGCCCAGCGCGCGATCTCGGCGATCGCCGACGTCGAGTCCGCGGCCGGGGTGCAGGCCCGGTTGCGCGAGCTGACCAGCAAGGTCCTACCGCTGACCCTGGCCGGCGGCGCGACGGTGACCGCGTTGGCGCTGCTGCATCAGGGAACGTTGCGTCAGGCGGTGGCCGATGGGGTGGCGATCGCCGTGGCCGCCGTCCCCGAGGGCCTGCCGTTGGTGGCCACCCTGGCCCAGCTGGCCGCCGCCCAGCGGTTGTCGCGGCGCGGGGTGCTGGTCCGCACCCCGCGGGCGGTCGAAGCGCTGGGCCGGGTCGAGACGGTGTGTTTCGACAAGACCGGCACGCTCACCGAGAACCGCCTGCGCGTCGTCCGCGGCGTCCCGCACGGGGCCGGCGTGGACGCTCCGTTCCCCGACGTCACCGACCCGGCGTCGGCCGCGGTGGTGCGGGCCGCCGCGCGCAGCAGCACGCAGCCCCACAACGGCGGCGGCCACGCGCACGCGACCGACGAGGCGATCCTCACAGCGGCGAATTCCATTGACTCCCAATGGGACTCGGGCTGGACCGTGCTCGCCGATGTACCGTTCGAATCCAGCCGCGGTTACTCCGCCGCGATCGGCACGTCGGCCGGAAACGGCGGGCCGATGCTCATGGTCAAAGGCGCGCCGGAAGAAGTGTTTCCGCGCTGCCGCTTCGCCGATGCGGACGCCGACCTCGACCGCGCGGAGTCGTTGGTGCTGCGCCTTGCCGAGCAGGGCCTGCGGGTGCTGGCGGTCGCCCAGCGCACGTGGGAGCACGGGACCGGCGAGGAGGACACCGACGCCGATGCCGTCGACGCCGCCGCGCACGACCTCGAGTTGATCGGCTACGTCGGTTTGGCGGACACCGCGCGGGCGTCGGCGCGACCGCTGATCGAGGCGCTCGTGGAAGCCGGCCGGCGGGTGGTGCTGATCACCGGCGACCACCCGGTGACCGCGCGGGCGATCGCCCGGCAACTGGGTCTGCCGGCGGACGCGCGCGAGATGACCGGCGCCGAACTCGTCGCGTTCGGTGAGGAGGATCGCGCCAAGGTCGCCGCCGACGTCCAGGTCTTCGCCCGCGTCAGCCCGGAGCAGAAGGTGCAGATCGTCGCGGCGCTGCAGGACAGCGGGCAGGCGGTCGCGATGGTCGGCGATGGGGCCAACGACGCGGCCGCGATCCGGATGGCCGATGTGGGCATCGGTGTGAGCGGTCGCGGCTCGTCCGCAGCGCGCGGGGCGGCCGACATCGTGCTGACCGACAACGATCTGGGCGTGCTGCTCGACGCGCTGGTCGAGGGGCGCGGGATGTGGGGTGGCGTCCGCGACGCGGTGGGCATCCTGGTCGGCGGCAACGTCGGCGAGGTGCTGTTCACCCTCATCGGCACCGCCCTGGGCACCGGCCGGGCCCCGGTGGGCACCCGCCAGCTGCTGCTGGTGAACCTGCTCACCGACATGTTCCCCGCCCTTGCGGTCGCCGTCACCCCACAGTTCTCCGAGCCCGAGGAGGACGAGGAGGGGGTCGACCGCGACGCCGAGGAATTACACCGCGCGTTCCAGTTGGCGACGCTGTCCGGGCCCCCGCCCTCCCTCGACGCGCCGCTGATGCGGCAGATCGTCACGCGGGGCGCCATCACGGCCGCGGGCGCGACCGCGGCCTGGGCCATCGGTCGCTGGACACCGGGCACCGAACGCCGCACGTCGACGATGGGACTCACCGCGCTGGTGACCACGCAGCTCGCGCAGACCCTGCTGACGCGCCGCCACAGCCCGCTGGTGCTGGGCACGGCGCTGGGGAGCGCGGGTGTGCTGGTCGCCATCGTCCAAACCCCCGGCGTCAGCCACTTCTTCGGTTGCACCCCGCTGGGCCCGGTCGCCTGGACCGGCGTCATCAGCGCCACCGCGGGCGCCACCGTCGTCTCGGTGCTGGCGCCGAACTGGCTGGCCAAGCAGGTCGCCGCCCTGGAACCCAAGCAGCAGTAGGGCTTTCGCCGCGCGCCTAGCCGGACAGCTCCCTGCGCACGACCTTGCCCGCCGGATTGCGGGGGATGCTGGTGACGATGTTGATGTCCCGGGGCTGCTCGAATCGCGAGACTTTGCCCTTGAGGTACTCCCGCAACGTCGTTTCATCGGCGTCAGTGTCGGGGTGCAGGACCACGAACGCGGCCAATCGATGACCGAACTTTTCGTCGGGGACGCCGATGACCGCGTTGTCGGCGATCGCCGGGTGCTGAGCGAGGGCGTTCTCGACCGCGCGCGGATAGACGTTCTCCCCGCCGGAGATGATCATGTCGTCCTCGCGGCCGACGATGTACAGCCGGCCGGCATTGTCGAGGTAGCCCATGTCGCCGGTGCTGGTCATGCCGTCGACGACGGCCTTGGCGCCTGGCTTGTCGCCACCGCCGGTATACCCCTCGCTGGCCAGCTCGCCGCCCACGAAAATGCGGCCGGTGACGCGCGCACCGACCGGCTTGCCGTTCTTGTCGAGGATGCGCACCGGGCAGCCGGCGACCGGTTTCCCGACGGTCTCGGGCGCTTCGCGCAACTCCGCGGGAGTTGCGAGCGCGCCGATGCCGACCTCGGTGGAGCCATAGCCGTTGTAGAGGATGTCGCCGTAGGCGTCCATGAACCGCTGCCCCAAAGTGGGGTCGAGCCGGTCCCCGCTCGACATCACGACCCGCAGGTAGGGCACGGGGTTGCGGGCCCGCACCCGCTCGGGCAGGGCGAGGATGCGCGCGAGCACAACCGGCACCGCCGTGAACGCGTCGGCGCGATGCAGCGACGCCTGCGCGAGCGCGGCTTCGGCGTCGAAGTGGCGGTGGGTTAGCACCGTGCCGCCCAGGGCCACGGTGAGCATCAGCATGCCCAGCCCCAGCCCGTGAAACATGGGCATCGCCACCGAGATTCGCGACCCGGTGCGCAGGCCGGTGCGATCGAGGATCGTTACCCACACGCCCACCGCGGAACGCAGCTGCGGTGAGCGCGGCACCCCCTTGGGCGTGCCGGTGGTGCCCGACGTCAGCAGAATGATCCGGCCCGGCTTGGCCACGTCGGGCCGCGGCTCACCCTCCTCGGCGACGATCGTGGCCGGATCGATCACCACGACCGATCCGTCGGCGGCCAGGGCGCGCTCGCCGAATTCGGCGTCGGCGACCATCGCGGTGATCCGATGACCGCTCATCGCGGAGGCCAGGGCGTCGCTGCGGAAGTCCGTATTGACCAGGACCACGTCGGCGCCCACCAGGGCGGCGCCGAAGACCCCGGCGATGAAGCCGCGGCCGTTGCGGCACATGATGCCCACCGCGTCGCCGGGTCCGACACCCTCACGGGACAACCGGCGTGCCAGCGCTTCGGTCGCCGACTGCAGCTGCCGGTAATCCCAGACGCCGTCGTCGTCGACGATCGCGGCCCGGTTGGGCCATCGAGTCGCGGTCACCGCCAGCAGGGTGTACGGGTTGGTGCCGCCCCGGCGCGCCTCCCGGATCAGCCGCAGGGCCGCCGGCGGCGACGGTGGAGCGAGCAGTCGGGACCGCAGCAGCGCCCGCGCCGCGGTGCCGACCACGCCCTCGTTGGTCATCGCCGGGCCTCCTCGTCGCCGGAATCCGAGAAGAACCGCCGGTACCACAGCCGGGCCGCGCGTTCGGCCGGCCCCGCCAACAGCACCGAGGCCAACTCGGCCGGCAACACCCACGGCGGCTCGTTGCTGCGGGGCCGCTCGATGATCGCCTTGGCGATCGCGTCGGCGGCCTGGTCGGCCGACAAGCCGGGGAGCCGGCCCAGGATGGGCGTGGGTTCGATCATCCGGGTCCGGACCAGGGCGAAGTACACGGTGGTGACCTCTACACCGTCGGCGTGCAGTTCCGGGGCCACGCTGCGCAGCCACCGGTCGAAAGCGCCCTTCGACGCCTGGTAAGCGCCCCACTGCGGCCCCGGCACGACGCGCACGCCGACACTGGAGACGTTCACGATGTGCCCGCGCCCGCTTTCACGCATGGCCGGCAGGAGTCCCAGCAGCAGCCGGATGGGCCCGAGATAGTTGATGTCGATGGTGCGTTGAAAATCGTGCGGCCGGTCGTACTGCTGATGCAGCGAGCGGCGCAACGACTTGCCGGCGTTGCTGACCAGGATGTCGATCGCACCGTGCTGCTCGGTGATCTCCTTGGTCAGCGCGCTGACAGCCGCCTCGTCGGTGAGGTCGGTCGGGTATGCCATCGCCCGACCGCCTGCGGCGTTGATCGACGCCGCCAGGTCGCCGAGCCGTTCCTCGGACCGGGCGACCACCAGCACGGTGGCGCCCGCGGCGGCCAGGCTACGGGCGGTCGCCTCGCCGATGCCGTAGGAGGCGCCGGTGACCAGCACGGTCTTGCCGGCGACGGCGCGGCGCAGCTTGTCGGGATCCGACACTCGCGCCGGATTGGCCACGTGGTCCGTGACCTTGTTCAGGGCCTGCACTATTACGTTCACTTTGCCGCCGCATTCACTTCGCGCGTCGAGCACCGGCGGATGGCTTCACCGGGCGCCCGAGTCGTCATAGTTAGCAGACCACATCGCGATGTGGGCCCGTGCCCCGCCCCGACGTTGGCGCTCCCGTCGAGCCGGCGCCTGATCACCGGCCGCCGCGGTGCCGGATCGGGCGCGCGCGCAAGCCATCTCGGCCCCGCAAACCGCGCGGAAACCGCGGTTGTGTGAATTCGCAGTAATTTCCATGGTTTCACCCGTTTAGGCGGGGGTACGACTGGGCACAATTGCGGCATGATCGCACGTCAAATAGCCCGTTTAGTAGGTCCAGCAGTAGTTGCAGCATCCGGCCTCGGCGCGTCGGCGCTCGCTGGTTCTGTTATCCCCTCCGCCGCCGCCCAGTGTCCGGACGTGCAAGTGGTGTTTGCCCGCGGCACCGGCGAAGCCCCCGGTGTCGGCCCCACCGGACAGGCCTTCGTCGACTCCCTGCACTCGCGCGTCGGCGCCAAGTCCTTCGACGTCTACCCCGTCAACTACCCCGCCAGCGACCAATGGGACACCGGCGTCGACGGCATCAGAGACGCCGCGGCCCATGTCAATTCGATGGCCCACGACTGCCCCAACACCAAAATGGTGCTCGGCGGCTACTCCCAGGGCGCGGCCGTGATGGGCTTCGTCACCTCACCCTCGGTCCCCGACGGCGTCGACCCCAACACCGTGCCCAAGCCCCTGGACCCCGCGGTGGCCAGCCACGTGTCCTCGGTCGTGCTCTTCGGCATGCCCAACGTGCGCGCGATGAACTTCCTCAACGAGCCCCCCGTGGTCATCGGCCCGGCGTATCAGGACAAGACCATCAAGGTCTGCGCCACCGAAGACCCGGTCTGCTCCGACGGCATGAACTTCGCCGCCCACAACACCTACGCCGACGACGGCGCCATGATCGACAAGGGCGTCGCCTTCGCCTCCAGCCACCTCGACGCGGGGACCGCTGGAGCCTCGACCGTCGCGAGCGGCAGGGGCGGCTTCGGAAGCTGAGCGTCGCTTAGTTGAGGTCGCCGCTCGGCGGATGAGCCGGCGCGTCAGCGAGGGTCCCGGAGGAAGCCCTTGTTGCGCATCAGGGCGTCCGCCAGGAACCCGTCGTGCGGGATGCCGGGCGCCGCGTGCCACGTCGGATGGGGCCCGGCATACACGTTGGCGATCGTCGGTTCGGCGAGTAGCTCGTCGATCAGCCGCTCGTCATCGGTCATCGCGGTGACCACCAACGAATGCCGCAAGGGTTCCACGCCCGCGCCGGGCGACCATGGCGAAACCCACACGCAGGGAAAGGGCAGCTCGACGTTGAGCGTGTCCGCGACGGGCGCGGGCAGCAGGTGCACGGCGGGGCGCAGCGCCGCGAAGCCATCGCCGAGATCGGCCACCACCTGGTCGGCGCCCAGCAGCGGCGTCGATCCGGCGGCCTTGGCCGCCAGGTAATCCGCCAGCGCCCGGGCGTGATCGAGGCGCTGGGTGGGTAGCAGCGCACGCTCGTCGTCGGTGGGCAGCGGCTCGATCGCCGCCAACCGCTGCGCGATCGCATGCGCCAGCGGGCCGGGGTCACCCTGGCAGAGCACGGCGGTGGTGTTGACGCAAGCCATGCCCCCGAGGTTGGCGATCGAGTCGACGATCACGTCGACGAGGTCGCGCCAATCGTGGTCGGCGGTGATGAGGATCTTGCTGCGCCCCGGGCCGTTCACGATGACCGTCGGGTCGTCGGCGTACTTGTCGACGACCTGCTGGCCGCCGTACACCATGGCGAGGTCGGCCGCGCGGATGATCTCGTCGGCGCCGGCATGGTCGGTGGGTAGGTAGACGGCGTCCTCGGGACGAAAACCCGCCTGCCGCAAGGCGTGTACCAGCCGGTGCGCGGTCAGCGGCTCGCGACGCGACGGGCGCACCGCGACCCGGTAGCCGAGCGCGAGCGCCTGCGGCCACAGGCCGTGCACGCCTGGACCGTTTCCGGCCGCGTGCACGGCGAAGACCTCCCCGCGCCGCACCCACACCGCGCCACCGCGACGTGCGGGTTCCTCACGCCAATCGAACGCCGCGCCCACCGGCCGGGCCGGCCGGACCGCGTCGAAAGCGCCGCCGACGGCGTCGGCGACGCTGCGCGCCCCGGCGCGGGTCACCGCGATGGGCAACCCCGAAATCCGGGTGGCCAGCCCGACGTACGCCTCGAAGTCCAGGCCGGCGACGACCCCGTCCGCGAAGATGCCGGCGGCCTGCGACAGCGCCTCCGCGCGCCGCTCGACCGGCAGGGGGGCGACCTTGCGTTGCGCGGCCAGGGTGCGCGAAACATACAGCGGCGGCACGAGGCTCAACTCGGCGACCGCGGCGCCGGCGGTGCTGAAGATGACCTCCCGACGGCGGGTACGGTAGTCCCCGTCGGGGCCGAGCGCATCGATCGCCGCCAAATCAGTTGCGGTGTCGGCTTGTTCGCCTGCCATGGTCAGTACACGCCTTCGATGACGGCCTCGCCCTCGAAGGTGGCCACCGGCCGCACCGCACTGACCGAGTCGCTGAGCTCGCCCGCCGGACCGGGCATCCGGACCGCCAGATCGCGCTCGAGGTTGTTCGGGATGAACATGCCCTTGCTGATGTGGTTCATCACCACCTGACCGGTCTGCCCGTAGGGCACCCGTTCTCCAGTGTCGGGATCAATCACCCAGAACACCACGTACGGTGTCCGAGGGTCGAACACGAACGCGTCGCCGTCGGCCGTCCGGGTGACCGCTTGGGATAGCACCATCGTGCTGCCGAAGGCCATGGTGATCGTGGTGTCCGGGAAGATGCCGCGGAGCAGGTCGAGGGTGTCGGCGTCCACATGCGCGCCGCTGAGCAACAGGTAGCGGATCTTGTCATTCACCAGGTCGACCAGCCCGTCGTCCCGGGCGATCGCCTCGAGCAGCGGCGGGGTGGTGTGCAGGTTCGCGACGTTCTGCGTCTCCAGCACGAACACGGCCTGCTCGACGACATGGTCGACGTAGGCGCCGACTTCGGAGGCACCGCCGCGGGCGGCGATCTTCTTGACCCAACGCGGATCGATGTCGATCGCGTGGAAGGCGGCGCCGAGCCGCTCGGAGACCAGCCGCGAGAAGTAGCCCACGCCGTGCGGCCCGCTGGGCATCAGGCACAGGAAACCCCGGCCACGGCGAAACCCGCCGGTGGCGAAATCCTCGGTCTGCCACCGCACCACCTGCGCGACCCAATCCGGCAGTTGCACAGTGCGTTTCGGGGCTCCCGTGGTGCCGCCGGACTCGAATATCTGGGGCACCGGCGGCGGCGTTCCGTAGCCGCGCGGAACGAGATCTTCCACCGGCACGCCGCGCAGTTCGTTGACGAGGTTGGGAAACAGTCGCAGATCGGCGAAGGTGTTGACGTCGGCCATCGGGTCGAAGTCCAGGGTCGCGGCGGTCCGCAACCAGAACGCCGAACCGGTGTCCTCACCGAAGTGCCAGGCGATCGCCGCGCGCAGATAGGCCTCGGGATCCTCGACCGGTTCCGATCTCGGGACGTCCAACAGCGAGAAATCGACATCGGCCATGCCCTCGATCCTGGCCCATCGCCAACCGATCGCCAAGCTCCTTCCGCCGTATTGGCTTACTTCGCATGGAATTTCGGTGCCGTGTACCCCCTGTTCACCTCAAGGGGGTGACGCGGCCTCGATGCGCCCCCGGCCACAGGACTATGTTCTCTGTAGCGAAAGGGGACGGATCATGATGGCGGACAACTGGATACCGGCAGGCCGTATCGGAAGCTGGGCATGCGGATGATCGAGTTCACCCTGACCCGGACCTCCACGGCGCCGATCGAGACCGTGTTCGACACCATGACCGACCACCGCGGAATCGCGGACTACGTCTGGGCATTCCGGCGCAGCACGCTCGATCGCGAGGGAACCCCCGCCCCAAACGGCGTCGGCGCGATCAGACGCCTGGTGGCCATCGGCCCCCCGTTCGTCGAGGAGATCATCGAGTATGAGCGGCCCACCCGCTACGCGTACAAGATGCTCTCGGGCGCACCGACCCGGGACCACGTCGGCACGGTCCAGCTGTGTGCAGCAGGCGGGGGAACCGAGGTCAGCTGGCATCTACGGTCAACGCTGAAGATCCCCGGTGTTGACTGGCTGATGCTGCCGGTGTTCAAGAAGGTCATCGACGAGCTCCTCAAGGGCGGCATCGCCGCAGCCGAACGCCGCTCCTGAGCACCGAGCGGAAACGGCGCCTCCCGTCCTAGCGGGCGTGGTTGTGCAGCCGGCGCGGGTCGATGCCCGAGCGCCGCCACGCGCTGGCCGCCCACGGGGTATAGATCACCCCGACCGGCAGCCGGTTGATCAGCGGGTTGAGGGCGCGCATTACGGCGGCGAACCGCTGAAACCGCTTCTCCTTCTTCGCATTCCACTCCAGCTGGCAGACCTCGCGCATCTGCGGCGGCATGGTCCCGACCAACACCAGTCGGGTGTAGGCGTTGAGCGGCGCGGACAACACCTTCCAGACGGGTCGCGGGATCCAGCGCGGGCCCGGGATCCCCTTCCTGATGTAGCCGGTGCCGTACAAGACGGTCTTATGCGGGACGAACCGCTCGAGCATCTCGTCCCAGTAGGCGAGGAACTCGTCGTAGGTCTGCGGCTGGCCGCGGTCGCTGACGCCGTAGAGGCCGTACCACACCTTGCCCTCGTTGAAGATCTGCTCCTTCTCCGCGAAGGACAGCCGGCGGATGAACGTATCGGCGTTGTAGATGACCTGGTCGACGAAGCTGGCGTGCGCCCAGTAGAAGAGCTCCGGATTCAGCGCGTGATACCGCGAGCCGTCACTGATGGTGCCCTTGATCGTCTTGTGGAAGTCCCGGACCTTGCGGCCCCACTCGCGCGGTTCGTCGGAGTAGACGGTCTTCATCAGCGGTGGCGCGGTCCGCTTGGCCCGCCCCAAGGTGTCGCTGAAGACCACCGAGTGGTCGAGCACGCCCTGGGCCAGTTGCTCGATGCAGTTCTCGACCCCGGCGGTGCGCTGGAACCCGAAGAACTGGGTGCGGTTGTCCCCGTAGAACTTCCAGATCAGCGACTCGGGCCCCAGCCGCGTCAGGCCGTCGGCCTCGCCGACCGGCCCGTCGACCGGCATGGGCAACGCTTCCCGAACGCCGGTGTCGAATCGGGATCCGACGGTCGCGGCGGCCAGTTCGTCGTCGTGGGCCGTCATGCTCCCCTCCCCGCTACAGACGTCCTTGCGAATCAATGACACAAACTCGTATCTTTGTGTCAGCCTAGCAACCGCGCGGCCAGATTGCAGTGGGGGTCGTGATCCATGCCGAACCACAGCCTTGGCGGCAATCTCGCAGCGGATTCGCTCACCGACCTGGACCGCACCATCCTGGACACCGCGCGCGCCGTGTTCGAGACCTACGGTGTGCGCCGGGCCAACATCGAGGACATCGCCGCGCGCGCCCGCGTCAGCCGCAGCACCGTCTACCGGCGCTTCCCCACCAAGGACGACCTGTTCGGGCATGTGGTGCGCCGTGAGGCCGAGTCGTTTTTCACCACACTGGACCGGGCCACCGCGGGCTGCGATCCGCAGCAGGCCGTGATCGAGGCGTTCGCGCTCGGCGTGCGCCTGGTCCACGATTCCCCGCTGTACTCCCGGATCGTGGACAGCGAACCGGAGTTGTTGGGGATGTTCTCCCGCTCGAATGCCTTCCCCATCGGTCAGTTCGCCGACGGGATCGCGCACACCCTCCGCCGGTGCGGTGCCGACATCCCCGAACGCGACCTGATCAACATCGCCGACATCCTGCTTCGCGTCGCCCTGGGCATCATCGTGTTTCCCACCGACCGGCTCGACACGTCGGATCCCGCGGCCGTCCGCGAGTACGCCGCCCGCTATCTGGTGCCGATCATCCGCGGTTGAGCCGTTCCGGCTTGTCGGTGACCTGCACTAGCCTGAATGCGTGGCTGGGAGTTCTGCGGCTCCGCGGACCCGGTACGCCAGTTGCGGCGAGATCGACATCGCCTATCAGGTCTTCGGCGATGGCCCGATCGACCTGCTCGTGCTGCCGGGCCCGTTAATCCCCATCGACTGCGTCGACCTCGAGCCGTCGATGTACCGCTTTCATCGCCGGCTCGCATCGTTCTGCCGGGTGATCCGGTTCGACCAGCGCGGCATCGGCCTGTCCTCGCGGGTGCCGTCGCTTGACATGCTCGGCCCGGAGTCCTGGGCGCAGGACGCCATCGCGGTCATGAACGCGGTGGGATGCGAGCGTGCGACCGTCTTCGCCCCGGGTTTCACCTCGTTGGCCGGTGTCGTTCTCGCGGCCGACCATGCCGACCGGGTGAACAGCCTCGTCATTGCCAACGGCGCGGCCCGCACCCTGCGGGGTCCCGACTACCCCATCGGCAGTGACCTCGACGACGCCGATCGCTTCACGACGGTCGGGATGGAGCCGGACGCCGTCGAGCAGGGCTTCGACATGCTGGGCATCATCGCTCCCTCCGCTGCGAACAACGATGCGTTCCGTGCGTGGTGGGACATGGCCGGCAACCGGGCCGCGTCGCCCAGCATGGCCCGCGCGTTCATCAACAAGGTCAGGGAGGGCGACGTCCGCGACCGGCTTCCCCGCGTCGCCGTGCCCACCCTGATCCTGCATCGCGACAACCCCGGCTTCAGTCCCATCGGGCACGCGCACTACCTCGCCGAGCACATCCCCGGGGCGCGCCTCGTCGAGTGCCCGGGCGAGGACACCTTGTACTGGGTCGGCGACACCGCGCCCCTGCTCGACGAGATCGAGGAGTTCATCACCGGCGTGCGCGGCGGCTCCGACGCCGAGCGCCTGCTCACCACGATCGTGTTCACCGACATCGTCGGCTCCACCGAGCGCGCCGCACTGCTCGGCGATCACCGCTGGCGCGATCTGCTGGACAACCACGACACCCTGGTGCGCCACGAGCTGCAGCGGTTCGCCGGGCGCGAAGTCAACACGGCCGGCGACGGATTCGTCGCCACATTCAGCAGCCCGAGCGCCGCGATCGCCTGCGCCGACGCCATCGTCGACGCGGTCCGCGTGCTGGGCATCGAGGTGCGGGTGGGCATTCACGCGGGCGAAGTGGAGGTGCGCGGCAACGACGTCGCCGGTATGGCCGTGCACATCGGCGCGCGGGTGGCGGCACTCGCCGGCGCCAGCGAAGTGCTGGTGTCCTCGACGTTGCGCGACATCGTCACCGGGTCGCGACACCGCTTCGGCGACCGCGGCGAGACCGCGCTCAAGGGCGTGCCGGGCCAGTGGCGGCTGTACTCCCTGGTGCGCGAGCACGCGATCGTCCGGCGGTGAGCAGGCGCGGCTCGGCGTAGGCTGGCCCCTGATCCGAGTTCTGGCGCACAGCTTGGTTTTTCACTCGAAGGAGTACGCATGACTGACGTGCATGTCTCATTGCCTCCCGCGCTGCGGCGAGCGCTGGATCTGCTCGCCGATCCGCCGGCGGATCCCGACGTGAGCAAGGGTTACCTCGATCTGCTCGGCAGCGGAGCCGACGAGGGCGACCGCGTCGCGAAAAACACCGGACCGATCCAGGCCGCGTGGGCGTCACCGATCGGGTCGATGCTCTACGACAACGCCCAGGCCCTGTCGCGGCGGCTGATCGCCGCGTGGCAGACGCCCCTCGAGTGGTTGAACATTCCGCCGGGCGGCATCGCGCTGGACGTCGGCTCGGGCCCGGGCAACGTCACCGCCTCCCTGGCGCGCGCGGCCGGTCCGGACGGGTTGGCCCTGGGGATCGACATCTCCGAGGCCATGCTCGCCCGCGCCGTCCGCAACGAAGCGGGGCCGCAGGTCGGCTTCATCAAGGCTGACGCGCAACGACTTCCGCTGCGCGACGACACGGTTGACGTCGTCATCTCGACGGCCGTGTTGCAGCTGGTTCCGAATCCGGCGGCGGCCCTCGGCGAGATGGCGCGGGTGCTGCGACCGGGCGGGAGGCTCGCCGTCATGGTCCCCACCGTCGGCCCGGCCGCCCGGCTCTTCCAGAGGCTGCCGAACGTGGGGGCGCATGTCTTCGACGACGACGAGATCGCCGACATCCTGGAAGACCACGGGTTCCTCAGCGTGCGGGTGAAGAACCTCGGCACGGTGCAGTGGGTCCGCGGCAAGAACGGCTGAGTCCGGCGCGCTTCGGCCTTAGGAGGGCGTCTGCGCGACCACCGCGAGCCGGTCCATGGACTCGCGCAACATGTCCGGTGTCGTCGCGCGGGCGCGCTCGAGGCGGGTGGCGTCGGTCAGCGCCGTCCAGTCGTAGGTGTGCGTCACCGTGGTGAGTTCGGCGTTCACCGGGCTGAGCTCCCAGCGCCAGAGGTGACCGGGCGGCTGTCTCCTGGGTTCGGCTGGGCACCAGGCGATTTTGCTGCCCTCGACGAATTCGACGACGTGGTTCTCCCGCACGGCGCCGTTCGTCAGCGTCGTCTTGAACACGTCACCGACCGCACGCACCCGCTGCCCCGGAGCGGACGAGGCGAGGTTGTCGTTGCCGTCCCAGCTGGGGTGGCGGGAGGGATCGGCGATCAGCTCGAAAATCCGCGCGGCGTTGGCCGCGATGACGCGCGTGGCGCTCACGATGCGTTCTGCTTCCGTGTCGGACATATCGCTATCCAAACACGCGGACGGTCGGCGGGGCACGGTGTGAATGTGACCTTCGGCCGAAGCATCGGGGACCTTCGGCCGTCGAAGCGCCGGCCCGGGGATGCGACCGTGGTGATGCCGGGACAACCCGGTGGTCTGCCCGAAGTGCAGCAAGCCCATTTTTGGGCGAGGCCATCCGCAAGGGCCTGCTTGACCCACCGTCGCAGGACGGGGATCTGCCTTCGGGCAGACCTTCATGCTCACGGCATCCGGGGCAGCGCGTCGACCGGTCCCGATAGCGCCGCCTTGACGTAGCGGGTGTCGTCGTCGGCCAGCACTTCGGTGTCGTCGTTTTCGATGCCGTCGACGATCGCGCGCGCCACCTGGCGCGGGTCGTTCTTGGGGGCGGTGAAGCCCGCGGTCATGTCGGTGTCGGTGAAGCTGAGGTGCGCGGCGACGACCAGGGTGCCCTGCTTCTCGAGTTCTATCCGCAACGAATTCGTCGTCGACCACAACGCCGCCTTGGAGTCTCCGTACCCACCGGAGCCGGGCATCCAGGACAAGATCGAGGCTATGTCGACGAGGGCCCCGCCACCGTTGGCCGCCAGGATGGGCGCGAACGCCTTGGCGACGCGGAGCGCGCCGAAGTAATTCGTCTCGAACACCGCGCGCACTTCCTCGATGTCGCTGTCGAGCAGCGTCCGCGCGCCGAGGACACCCGCGTTGTTGATCACGATGCCGGCATCCGGAGCCGAAACGGCCAGGGCCGCAACCGACTCCGGCTTGGTGACGTCCAACTCGACACCGACCACCCGCGGATCCGTACTCGGTTTGGGCGTCCGCGCCGTGGCGTACACCTTGGCAGCGCCGCGTTGCAACAACTCGTCCACGATGGCCTTGCCGAGCCCGCGCTGTCCGCCGGTGACGACGACCGTCGACCCCTTGATGTTGACCATGATCCGCACTCCTTGACGTAGCTGTATCGATTTTGATTCTGTCACCGTCGTGCCGGCGACGACATAGTCAAGTATTCTTTACCTATGTCTATTCCATGGCCTGCGTCACAGCGCTACGGCATCATCATCCCGGCACCGGGAGGCCTGGGCCTGGTTCAGGACTTCCTCAACACGAGGGGCATCGACGGGTACGGACCGGACCTGCTCGCCGACCCCGCGCTCGCCGGCGAATGGGTAGCGGACGCGGTGCACGCCTGGTCGGCCGCCCGCGGGATGGACGCGCCGGTGCCCACGTTCGACGACGCGGACCTGGCCAAGCTGCGCGCCTTACGGGCCAGGATCGATTCCCTGGTCGTCGGCGAGGCACCCGGTGGACGAAGTGCCGTCCCCGCAGCCCTCGTGGTCACCGATGCCGGTGAGGTGCGGTTGGAGCCCAGCGGCACGGGCTGGCGCTGGCTCGCCTCGGCGCTGTGGGCCGAGATTCTGCTCAGTCAGCAGGACGACACCTGGCGGCGCATCAAGCAGTGCCATAACCCGCGCTGCGGGTCGACGTTCTACGACCGCTCCAAAAACAACAGCGGGGTATGGCACGACGTCAAAACGTGCGGCAACGCCGCCAACCTGCGCGCGTCCCGGGCCCGCCGACGCGAACGCGAGCGCGTGACCGGCTCAGCGGTTTCGCCACAGTAGGCGGTACCGGTAGTACAGGCCTCGCCGAATGAGCGCTCCCGGCAGCACGTCCGCGGTTACCCGACGGATCTCGTGCAAACTTTCCCGGGGATCGGCCACGGCAACGCCGATGCCGCGCGTCTCCCGATGCAGTAACGACCCGACGCGCGCCGCCGGTGTGCACAGGGCGGACCATGCCCAGTCGCCGACGGTCTTGTTGGCCGACAAACCGACGACGGCGAGCTCTCCTGCCGGCCTGAGCATTTCGCGCGCCTTGCACAGCGTCTCACGCAGCGGCAGGTGATGCAGGCTCGCCACGAAGGTGATGAGGTCAAACGAATGTGGTTGAGCCTCAAAGGCTTCGAATCGAGCGCGCCGCACCGACACGTTGGTTGCGGACTGCAGTCGATCCTTGGCCCGACGGATCGCGGATGGGTCGGCATCGATGCCGACGACGCTGCGCGACACCGAGGCCAGCCGCTCGGCCAGCAGCCCCTCACCGCACCCCACATCCAGGACATCGCCGGCGTGGCGCGCCGCGAGTTGGACCAGCCAGCCGTGATACGCGCTGTTGTGGTTCCAGTAATTGGGCGCCGTCAGCAGCGCTCGACGCCCCTCTGCATAAGCGTCACGTTGGTGCGTGTTCGGGGTGGCGCGCTTCTGCGCACCGCCTGCCACGCGTCGCAGGCCCGCGCCTTGATGGGCGTCACCATGTCGAAGTTGGCAGGGCTCTGGCTGATCCAGGACGGCAGTGTTGCCACGGTTTCGATCCTTCGTCTGTTCGGCCTGTGCGCCGAATCATTGAATTCCACCGCGCCCGCTTTACGGATGCGCCGCGCCGGGGTGAACGCCACGAAAAGCCGCATTGTGGCGCGACCCACACCCGCCGCAGCACCCGCCGTTGGTCACACAGTCGGCGGACGTCTGAACCGCCGCAAGTAGCCGGGCAACCCGTGCGCCGGCGGCGCTTTCGGCCAATCGTCGGCACGGAAATAGGCGTCGGTGCCGCCGTCGACGAAAATTACGCTCCCGCAGAGAAATTCGGCGGACTCCGACAGCATGAAGCACATCCAGTCGGCCATGTGCCCCGCCTGGCCGAAGCCACCGAGCGGCACCGGGAAGGACCGCACGGCCTTGGCCTGCCGCGGATTCGCCAGCTGTTCCTGCAGCAACGGCGTCATGATGGCCCCCGGGGCCAGGACGTTCACGCGCACCCCAGAGCCCGCCCATTCCGGCAGCACCGCGTGCCGTCGCACCCAGCGGCTGACGGCGATCTTCGACGCCGCATACATCATCGTCGAGGCCGCCGGACCGAACGGGCGCACCGACCGCAGCGCCTTGTCGGCGTCATCGGCGAGCAGCGCCTTCACCGTCCGGCGCGGCACGAGCGGCACCGTCGTCGACGAATTGCTCCCCACGACGACCACTTTCGCGCTTTCGGCCGCCGCCAGCGCCCGCCGCCAGGCGACGAGCGGTTCGACGACGCCGAAGTAATTGACCTGGCCGATCTGGCGCAGGCGCTCTCGACCTGGGCTGGGCCCGAGGCCCGCGGCCAGCACCGCACCGTCGAGTTTGCCGTCCGCGGCCGCCAGCACGCCGTCGGCGGCCTGTTTGCGACCGTGCGGCGTGGACAGGTCGGCGACGATATCGGCGTCCCTGATGTCGACGCCGATCACGGTGTGCCCATCGGCCTTGAGCCGCCGCGCGGTCTCGTGGCCCATTCCGGAAGCCGATCCGGTGACCGCATAAGTGCCCATCGCTCCGTTCTTACCAGCCGCCGTCCTGTTAGGTTGCCGGGATGCATGACCAAACGCCCTGTATCGACCTCGGCCGGCTCGAGTCCGTCTACGCGCCGCTGGCCACGTCGATCCGCCGGCTCATCGACGTCAGCATCCGCACCGAAGCGGAACCCGCGGCGGTGGCCGCGGCCCAGGCCAAGATCGACGCGGCCGCAGCCGAATTGGGCGAGGCGGCGCAGCCCGGACCCGTCGGCGTGCATTACCTGCCCGACGGCCAGACCGTCGCGTGGGGCAACGCGGTGGTCGGTGTGCGCAACCCGGTGGCACCGCCGTTGGTGGTCCACCACGAGCCCGACGGCGTGGTTTGGTCGGAATTCACGCTGGGCGCGGCCTACGAGGGACCGCCCGGCCATGTGCACGGCGGCATCTGCGCGCTGGTGCTCGACCATGTGCTCGGGGCGACCGCGCACCGGCCCGGCCGGCCCGCTTACACCGGGACCCTCACCCTGCGCTACCGGCGCCGAACCGAGCTGGAGCGGCCGCTGCGCGTGCAGGCGCATGTCGAGCGCACCGAGGGCGTCAAGACGTTCGCCGTTGGTCACCTGGCCGACGAGCACGGCGTCACCGTCGAGGCGGAAGGAATCTTCATCCACCCCAGGCAGCCACCGGCCTGACGTCAGGCTTTGGCGGCGGCCTTCTCGACATCGAGCAGTTGCTCGCCGCGCCGTTCCTCGTCGTAGGCTTCGCGGCCGCCACGCAAGCCGAACAGACGTTTCGAGAACAGCAGGTAGATCACGGCGGCCACGTTGATGGTGAAGGTGACCAGCCGGGTCATCGTGATGCCCTTGGCGAGGTCGTGAATCTCCAGGGGCAAGAACACCGAGGTGGCGATCACCGCGAAGTACTCGCCCCAGCGCTTCAGCAGCCACAGGCCGACGCCTTCGACGACCTCCAGCAGCGCGTAGGCGGCCAGCATCAGCGTCAGCAGGGCCAGGGTGGAGGGCTTGGCGGCCAGCGCCTTTTCCAACTCGTGCACGATCGTCATCTGATCGACCTTGAACCCGGCGGCGCGGAAGATCGGCAGGTCGCGTTCGAGGGTGGCCTGAATCGCGCCCCGTGCACCGCGAAACTTCCACACCGCATACGCGGCGAGCGCGATCACCACCGCCCGGAACAGGCGTTCCACCGCGAGCGTCCGGATAATGATGGCCTGGCGTAACGCCTTGCCGCGCATGATCATTGGCGCGTCCTCGGCCGGACCCCGCCGGTGCGGGTCGCCCACGGTGAATTCCCCGCAGCGCAGGCAACGCCAAACCTCACCCAACCCGGTGCTGCCGCTCAGCCGCGCGGCGAGGTCCTCCTCGTCGGGCGCGTAGGTGGCGTGGCCCGCGACCGCACAGGTGACCAGCTCCCACCGATTGCCGCCCTGATCTTTGCGCATGGCCGATCATCGACCGCGGGCAGCGGGCGACGCAAGGGGGCGCGCACGGCGCGCGTCAGAATCGGGACTTGGTGCGTGGCCGTTGGGCGGTCGGGCTCGCCGCACCCAGCAGGCCGGTGAGTTCGGCGACGGGGCTCTCGTCGAGGCGATCCACGGCCGTGACGATCTCGGCGCGCAGCGCTTCGTCACAGAACGGCTCGGCCAGCCAATGAAATTTGTCCACGACGCGTTCCCAGGACATGGGGCGGGTCGGCGACCCCTCGTAATCGGCTTGCTCGCGGTCGAATTCCCGCGCGTCGCGGGTCACCAGGTGCACCCGGGCCGCCGTGCGTCGAGGATAGTCGGCGGTGAGGTCGGCGGCCGGTTTGACGTCGACACGCGTCAACAGGTCCCGCACGTCGGCCCGCGAAACCCGTTCGGGTTCTAGCTGTTCGGGGCCCACCCCGCCGTCGAGGAGTGCCACCGCGCTGAGGTATTTGAGGTTGTAGTCTGCCTGCTCCTTGGTGCGCGGATCGTCCTTGCCGCCGTAGGCTCCCCCGCCAGCGAAGTCGTACGCGCCCTGAAAGACCTCGAGCGTCACCCGTGCGACGTCCTCGCCGCACAGGTTGTTCTCGGCGCGCAGGCCCAGGACCGCGTCGATCACGACCTGCCCGTGGATGAGGGCGCAGTACTGCTTGAGGTAGGTCTGTTCGACGCAGGTGAGCCGCCGGTCGGTGGTGGCCAGGTCGATGGGCTGATCGAAGAGCTGCACCAGGCCGTGTGGACCCTCGAACAGCGACCTGGGCCCGGTGACGCCGCGGCCGGCCAGCATGGTCGCGTATACCGCGCGCATGCCGGTGATGGCAGGCGAGATGCCCTTCCAGTTCGAGACCGGCTCGGCGTGCACCGTCGCCAGCGACACATTGTCGGTCGCGGCGGCCACGATGGCGTTGGCGGTCTGCTCGACGCTGAGACCGAGCAGCTTGGCCGTGCCCGCCGCCACCGACATCGACAGCTGCAACGCGTGATTGAGACCCCGGGCCATGACCGGCACCTGGGAGCTGAATCGGCACTGCACCTCGTAGGCGACCGCCAGCGCCAGCAGGAAGTCCGCCCCGCTGGCTCCCGTGTGCTCGGCCACGGCCAGGACGGCGCCGAAATTGTCGGCGGGATGACACAGGCCGCCGACCGTCAGATAGGTGTCCAGCAGGTCGGGGTAGCGCACCAGCACCGCGTTGAAGAACGCGGCCTGGTCCACCGACGCGCGTCCGCCGCCCACCAAAGTCGCGGTGGGCACTCCGCTGAACTGGTCGGTGTGTTCGCGAATCGACGCGACGAGCTTCCCGTCCAGGGAACCGACGGCACACGCGACGCTGTCGAGCACATTGCGTTTCATCAGCGCGCGCGGACGCTCGGTCAGATCGGCCCACTCGGCGCCGACGACGAATCCGGCCAGGTCATCCACAAGGTAGTTCTCTGCCATGCCTTTTCGCCTTCCGGGCTGCTTACTTTCACTGAAGCCCAGCGCCGGCCCGCCGTCCAGGACCGTTCTCCTACCAGTGCTCGGTGAGACTTCTCACCGCAGGTGGGGGTCGTCGGCCGGCGCCCACCACGGGCCGGCGGGAGGGGCCGGCCAATCGCGGGAGCGGGCCACGGCCAGCAGCGCTTCCACGGCGCCGCGCACGCTGGCGCGGTCGTCGTCGCGGCGGTGCAGCAGCGACCACGTCCACAGCGGCACCGGTTCGGCGACGGGACGCTGACCCAGGCTGGGCGGGAGCGCCGCGGTGTGGCGCTTGGGCGACGCGAGCACCGGCCCGCCGACCCTTCGCACGTGCGCGTAGAACGCGTCGCCGGCGATGCCGCCGTCGTCGATGGGGACGACGCGGGCACCGGTGTGGGCGGCGAACTCCTTGGCGTACCGGTTCCAGGACGACCATGCCGATTCGTCCGCGTCGATCAGCACGCTGACTCGTTGCGCGGCAACGGGTTTCGCCGAGCTCATGCCGGGCATGACCGCGTGCAGCGCCTCGGTCCGCAGCAGGTGCGCCGTCAGGCCGCGCTCCTCGACCTGGCCGGCGGTGACCCATGCCAGCGCGATGTCGAGGGTGCCCTCGGCCACGCGGTCGGCCTGCGCGTGCGACGGCAGCACCCATTCGTCGAGGCGCACATCCGCCGCCGGTCCCAGCATCGTGGTGATGCCCTCCGGCAGCCAGCTGACGTAACCCAGGCGCACCGGCGTGCTGCGCGCGGCGGCCTGCCGCAGCCGGTGCTTGGCATCGTCGGCCAGCGAAAGGATTCGGCGCGCATCCGGAAGGAAGGTCCGTCCGGCCTCGGTCAGCCGAACGCTCCGCCGGTCCCGCACGAACAGGTCGGCACCCAGTTCGCGCTCCAGCGAGATGATCTGCTGCGACAGGGCCGGTCCGGAGATGTGCACGCGTTGCGCGGCGCGGCCGAAGTGCAACTCCTCTGCGACGGCCACGAAGTAGCGCACCTGCCGCAGTTCCATACGCCGAGCCTAGACGGCACGATCGACCGCGTCCGGCCGCGGCGGGGGCAGGCTGATCGCCGTCGTTTCGTCCGTCAGGCGTTTGCCGATGACCCGGATCTGCCGCGCCGACAGCGGGCACAGCGGATGGACGGCCACCATCAGCGCAACCCGGCCGTCCTCGAAAACCGGTGCGGCGATGGTCACCACGGGTTGCTTGCGCCGTCCCGGGTTGTCATCGGAGAGGAAGCCGATGGTGGTGAACTCGACGAGCAGCTGATCCAAGATGTGCCGCACCGGCGTGGGCATCTCATCGCTGTCCAGCGTGCCGACCACCTGCACCGCCTGGGCCAGTGCGGGTGTGGTCCAGTCGACGTCGTAGCCGCGCTCGCGCGTGTGCTCCAGCACCTGCTCGAGCCGTCGGGCGCGATCGGGATTGTTGCCCGCACCGCGGCGGATCCACGCGCGTTGGTGCTCGTCGTCGTCCCACGCGGCGAGTGCGACCCCGAAGGGCGGCGCGTACGGGATCCGATCGCCCGGAATTCCGGACGGTTGAGTGGCGGGCTCGCCCTCAAAAGCGGTGACCACCAACGAGTCTCCGAAACGCTCGACCACCGAGCAGGCGTAGCCGACCTCGCCGGACAACCGCAGTGCCACGGAACGGGCCGCGTGCGCGAGCGGCCGGGCGGTGTCCGTCCGCGCCGCCACGACGGCCAACGCAGGCCCGAGGGTGAAAGTCTTGGTGACCGGATCGCGGCTGGCCCACCCCCGGTCGCACAGCGTCTTCAGAATCGCGTGCGCGGTCGCCTGGGTGAGCCCGAGCTCGCGCACGATGTCCGAGAACCGCGGCCGCGCATTCCCGGACCGGGCCAGGAGCTCGACAACGTCGAGCACCCGGGCGGTCGGCGCAGACGTCGATCCGCGAATGGGTTGACTCCTCTGCCATACGATTTAGAGTAAGGCGAATATTTTCGAGGTTTTTCTTCGACTATCCGAGAGAGTAACGCATTGCGTGCGGTTTCGTTAAGGGACGGCCCGCGGTGGATCGCGGTTCACCCGAACGGAGACCTGCCATGACCGAACGTGATGACCGCCAAGACATCTCGGAGCTGCTGGTGCGCTACGCCACCGGAATAGACCGGCGCGACTGGCCGCTGTTTCGCACCGTGTTCACCGCCGACTGCGAGCTCGACTACGGCGAGATCGGGTCGTGGACCGGAGTCGACGCCGTCGCGGACTTCATGGAGCGGGTGCACGCCCTGGCCGGGCACACGCTGCACCGCTTGACCAACCAGGCCATCACGATCGACGGCGATAAGGCCACGGCGCGGACCTACATCGACGGGCTGATCATGGCCGGCGACAACAACTCCGGCGTCAACGCGATCGGCTACTACGACGACGAGATCGTGCGCACCCGTGATGGCTGGCGCATCGCCCGCCGGCGCTACACCCAGGTGCGCCTGACGACAGTGGGGAGCACTTAGATGACGTTCGCAGCCAAGTACGGCCCGTGGGCGCTGGTCGCCGGCGCCTCGGACGGAGTGGGCGCGGCGTTCGCCCGCGCGCTCGCCGAGCGTGGCATCAACGTGGTGCTGATCGCGCGCCGGCAGGCCCTCCTCGATGAAGTCGCGGCCGAGATCGAGCGGGAAACGGCGGCGTCCACGCGGGCCCTGGCCATCGATCTCGCCGAGCCGGGCGCGGCGGCGGCGATCGCCGCGGCGACCAGCGACCTGGAGGTTGGCCTCCTGGTGTATTGCGCGGGCGCCGACCCGAACTTCGAGCCGTTCCTCGCCAATCCGGTCGAAGCCGCCGAGGCGATGGTGCAACGCAACTGCATGGTGCCGATGCAGCTGTGCCACCACTTCGCGGCCCCCATGGTCGAGCGGGGCCGCGGCGGGATCGTGCTCTTCGGGTCGGGCGCCGGCTTGGCCGGCGGCGCCAACATGGTGGCCTACGGCGCCTCGAAGGCCTTCGACATGGTCTTCGCGGAAGCGCTCTGGGCCGAGCTGCACGACAAGGGCGTCGACGTCCTCGGCCTCATCCTGGGCAAGACCGACACGCCCGCGTTGCGGCAACTCGAACACAGCCGCGGCCAGATCGGTTCGCTCGACGAGGTGCCGCCGGGCGCGGCCGACGTTGCCGACGTCATCGCGGAGGCGTTCGAGAATCTCGGTAACGGGCCGACCCTGATGGTCGGCGACATGATGCGCGCCGCCGAGCAAATGCTGGCGTCGCTAACCCGCAACCAGGCCGTCGCGCTGTTCGCCCAAGCCGCGGCCGCGGCCATGGGCCCCGATAGGTAGCGGGAACCTCCCCGCCTCGCGGCTCGTCGTACTGCGCAGGGAGCGATTTGTGCGGCCG
The DNA here is from genome assembly GCF_001666835.1 of Mycobacterium sp. E3251. Classification (GTDB taxonomy): domain Bacteria; phylum Actinomycetota; class Actinomycetes; order Mycobacteriales; family Mycobacteriaceae; genus Mycobacterium. The sequence continues at coordinate 57,179 of NZ_LZJF01000057.1, forward strand.
CAGGTTTGCCAAACTTCGGGATCAGGTCACCCTAACTTTCCCGGCACAGCCCGTTAGCCAGCAAAGATGCGATCAGCCACGATGGCGCTCCGCTGAGCGACGACGTTGCTGGCGACCGGCTGCGCGGGTAACTTGGGTAATCGTTCGGCACGGCTGCCTCATCCGGAGTAGCCGCCTCATTCGCCACCCCTCCGTATCGAAGGATGACGATGCTCGCCTCCGACAGGCCCGCCACCGCGGTCGCAACGGCAGAACGCTCGCGGCGTCGCACCCTGGCACGTTCGGCACTGATCACCACGGCGTTCGTCGTCCCGGCGGTGGTGACGCGACTCGCAGGCCTGCACCCGGACCCGGTCGTCGCGCTGCTGATCTTCGGGGCCGCGGTGGTGTCGGCCAGCTTCCTGCTCGCGTGGGCCGCCGAAACCGCGCAGATCGACGTCTCCGGTGGGATGGCGACCGCGATACTGGCGCTGATCGCGGTCCTGCCCGAGTACGCCGTCGACCTCTATTACGCCTACGTGTCCGGCCATAACGCGGAGTACACGCAATACGCGGCCGCCAACATGACCGGGTCCAACCGGCTGCTGATGGGCCTTGGCTGGCCCGTCGTGGTGTTGGTCAGCATCGTGGTGGCCCGCAGGGCCGGTTCCGCGAAGGCCACCGGCCTGGCGCTGCAACCAACCAACCGTCTCGAACTCGGATTCCTGTTGGTCGCCGGTGTGATCGCATTCGCGATACCGGCGAGCGGGCAGATCCACTTCGGGCTGGGGCTGGCGCTGCTGGCCTGGTTCGGGTTCTACCTCTACAAGGTCAGCCACGGCGACGTCGAGGAGCCCGACCTGATCGGAACCGCAGCCGCCCTCGGGGAGCTGCCCGATCGTCGTCGGCGCGTCGTCGTCGTCAGCCTCTTCCTGGCATCCGGCGCGGTGATCCTGTTGTGCGCCAAGCCGTTCGCCGACAACCTGGTCGCCGCGGGCACCGAACTGGGCATCGACCGGTTCCTGCTGGTCCAGTGGCTCGCCCCGCTCGCCTCGGAGGCCCCTGAGTTCATCGTGGCGACCATCTTCGCCGCCCGGGGCAAGGGCACGGCGGCCATCGCCACCCTGATCTCCTCCAAGGTCAACCAGTGGACGCTGTTGATCGGGTCGCTGCCGATCGCCCACCTGCTCGGCGGCGGGGGGTTCTCGCTGCAGCTCGACTCGCGTCAGGTCGAGGAAGTGCTGCTCACGGCCACCCAAACCCTGATGGGAGTGACCCTGTTGTTGGCCCTGCGCTTCCAGCGCGCCGCCGCATGCACGCTGCTCGGCCTGTTCGTCGTGCAATTCCCCATCGCCTCGACGCACGGCCGGCTGCTGCTCTGCGGCGTCTACACCGCGGTGGCCGTCGTCGCACTGATCCGCTACCGCCGCTACCTGGCGGCCACCGTCCGGGCGCCGTTCTTCGGTACGGCCGTCCGGCACAGCGGTCACCCCCACCATCCGGTGCCGGACCCGTAACCACCGACGAACCCTCGCCGTATACGGTCCACGTTATGGATCGAGTGTCGGTGATCACAGGCGGCGCGGGTGGCATGGGGCTGGCCACGGCGAAGATCGTCGGCCGCGACCACATCGTGGTCCTCTGCGACGTCCGGCAGGACCGGCTGGAGAACGCGGCCGCAGCGCTGCAAGAGCTCGGGATGGCGCCCACGGCCGTCGACTGTGACGTCACCGACCGGCGGGCGGTCGCAGACCTGCTCAAGACCGCCAACAACCTCGGGACGCTCGCCTCGGTGATCCACACCGCGGGGGTCAGCCCGAGCATGGGCGCCGCCGACTACGTCATGCGCACCAACGCGCTCGGCACGCTCAACGTGAACGAAGCGTTTTACGCGGCGGCCGGCGAGGGCGCGGTGATCGTCAACGTGGCATCGATGGCGGCCCATCTGCTCCCGGCGGAAATGGTTCCGGTCGACCAATTTCCGCTGGCGCTGCGGGACGCCGACGCCTTCTTGGAGGCCATGATGACGACCTGCAACGTCGTGCCCGAGGAGGCGCGGTCCGGGATCGCCTACGCCGTCAGCAAGAGCTTCGTGAAGTGGTACAGCCAGTCGCAGGCGGAGCGATTCAACGCGCGCGGATTGCGCATTGTCTCGGTCTCGCCGGGGTCCATCGACACCGAGATGGGCCGGCTCGAGGAGCAGGCCGGCGCCGGCGCGATGGTCACCAACGCCGCGGTGCCGCGCTGGGGCAAGCCCGAAGAGATGGCCGAGCTGCTCGCCTTCTGCGCCAGCGATAAGGCGGGTTACCTGACCGGCACCGACATCCTCAACGACGGAGGCGTGATCGCCTCGATGACCGAGCGCGCCAGGGCGGCCGCTGCCACCGGTTGACACCGGATCCCCCGACACCAACTCGTTTCAGCGGCAATGCCCGCCGCCGGCGCGGCCGCGCTACCTATGCTGAGCGGATGCCGCAACCGGTGCTGCGTGAACGCCTGATCGATCTCGAGGTCCCGGACCAGGACGAGGCGCGCGGCCGCGCGCTGCGCAAGGCCGTGCCACGGCGCACGCTCGCACAGCTGACCCCGTCCGGGAAGTCGGCCACCGAAATCCTGGTGGCTCAGAATGCCGATCGGGTACCAGAACTCGTCCCGCTGCGGTTCGCCCGGATGCTCGCCGACCCGTTCTCCTTTTACCGCGGGTCGGCCGCGGTGATGGCCGCCGACCTGGGCGCCAGCCCGTCGAGCGGGATCGAAGTGATGTGTTGCGGCGACGCTCACGTGTCCAACTTCGGAATGTACGCGGCGCCGCATCGCTCAATAGTGTTCGACCTGAACGACTTCGACGAGGCAGCCGTCGCCCCGGCCGAATGGGACGTTAAGCGCCTGATCACCAGCGCGATCGTCGGCGGGCGCCATGCGGGCTATCCCGCCAAGGCCATCCGCCGCTGCGTCGGGCAGGCGCTGGCCGGCTACCAGTCCAGCCTGCAGTCCATGCTCGCGATGGACGTCCTGGACCGCTACTACCTTCGTGTGGAGCCGGAACGCCACGCCGAGACGGTATCCAAGGGCCTGCTCGGCGTGATTCAAAAGACGACATCCCGGGCTCGCAGCCGGACGTCGGCGCGGCTCTTCAGGCAGCTCACCGAGGTCGGCGCCGACGGGACGCCGCGGCTGCGGGAGGCGCCACCGGTCCTGCAGCACCTCGATGAGGACGCCGAAGCCGTTCTGGTGGAATCGATTCAGGAGTACCTGACCACCGTTCCCGCCGACATCGCGCTGCTGCTGTCACACTTTCGCGTCACGGACGTGGCGCTGCGGGTGGTCGGCGTCGGCAGCGTCGGCACCCGCTGCTTCCTGGTCATCCTGGTGGGACCCAACGCCACACCGCTCATCCTGCAGATCAAGGAGGCGACCCGGTCAGTGCTCGACGAATACGGCGGCTGGCCTCAACCGCGCATGTTGACGGCCGCCATCGAGGCCAAGGGCCAGGGCATGCGCGTCGTCGATGGGCAGCGGATACTGCAGGCGATGTCGGACGTGTTTCTCGGGCCGACCCGCAAGGACGGCCGCGACTACTACGTCCGGCAATTCCACGACATGAAGGGCACGATCGAGACCGAGGGCATGGCGGCCGCCACGTTTAGCGACTACGTCGCCGCCTGCGCGGTGCTCCTGGCCCGGGCCCATTCCCAGAGTGCGAACGCCTCGTTGCTGCGCGGATACGTCGGCTCTGGCGGGATCGTGCAATCCGCGGTGGCCGAATGGTGCTACGTCTACGCCGACAAGTCGCTCGACGATTTCCACCAGTTGAAGGCCGCGGCCGCGGCCGGCGACATCGAGGTCGCGGCGGACCCCGCCCGGTAGCAACTTGCCCGGCGCGGCCCCACTCGAACACCCCGGCAGAAAGGCGGCACCAGTCGATGCGAAGCCGCGCGGCCATCCTCTATGAGTACGGACACCCCTGGACCGTCGAGGAATTCGAGCTGGATCCGCCGAAGGCGGGCGAGGTGCTGGTGCGGCTGGCCGCGTGCGGGCTCTGCCACTCCGACGAACACATCCGGCAGGGGAAGTTGGCCGCGCCGCCAGAGACCTTGCGCGCCTTGGGGTTACCCGCCATGTCGCCGACGATCGGCGGCCACGAGGGCTCCGGCGTGGTCGTCGATGTCGGGGCGGGCGTCGCCGGATTCGCGCCGGGCGACCACGTGGTGACATCCTTCGTCGCGGTCTGCGGCCAGTGTCGTTGGTGCGCCTCGGGGATGGAGTACCTGTGCGACACGGGGTCGGGGACCCTGGCGCCGGGCATGCCGACGGACGGCACCTTTCGCCATCACACCGCCGACGGCCGCGACCTCGGCCACGTGTCCAAGATCGGTGCATTCGCCGAACACACTGTCGTGGCGGCTAATTCGCTGGTCAAGATCGACCCGAGCTTTCCCCTGGTGCCCGCCGCGCTGCTGGCGTGCGCGGCGCCCACCGGGTACGGGTCGTCGGCCCGGCGCGCCGGGGTACGGGGCGGCGACACGGTGGTGGTGATCGGCACCGGCGGCATCGGAACCGCGGCCGTTCAGGGCGCGCGCATCAGCGGCGCGGCCCGGATCGTCGCGGTCGACGTGAGCGACTTCAAGCGCACCTCCGCTATGACTTTCGGCGCAACCCACGTCGCCGCGACGGCGACCGACGCGCTCGAGCTGGTGCGCGACCTGACGCGCGGAGTGATGGCGGATGCGGTCGTGGTCTCCCCCACCATGATCGGCGAGGCCGACGTCGGGACGGCGCTGGCGTTGACCCGCAAGGGCGGCACGTGCGTGCTGACCGGGCTTCCGGTGCCCGCGACGGTCTCGATCGCCGTCGCCCTGCAAGACTTCATCCTGATGAACAAGACGTTGTGCGGCACGGTGTTCGGCTCGTGCAATCCCAAGAGCGACATCCCGCTGCTGGCCACGCTGTACGAGTCGGGTCGACTACTCCTCGACGAGATGATCACCCAGCGCTACCGGCTCGGCGACATCAACGACGCCTACGCCGATCTGGCTGCAGGCCGCCTGGTCCGCGGGGTCATCGACTTCGGCCTGGGCCAGTAGCCAGTCCCGCGACCGGAGCCGCCAGGTCCGGCGGGCGTACTCCAGCTCGGTGTAGGGCCACTGGGTGACGATGCGGCCGGTGGGCGAGCGAAAGTAGCTGTCGCACCGGGTCCAGATGGTGCGCTCCAGATCCGCGGAAAGCTGGTCGTTGTAGCGCTTTTCGGCTTCCGGGCGGACGTCCACGTAGCCGCCCGTGCGCGCCACCCGGCTGACCGCGCTGGCAACCAGACGCGCGGCGGCCTCCAGAATGTAGACAATCGAGTTGCCGCCCTGGTTGGTGTTCGGGCCGTAGAGCATGAAGAAATTCGGAAAACCGCTGACCGCGACGCCCAGGTAGGCACTCGGGTCGTCACCCCAGCGCTCGTGCAGACTTTGGCCGCCTCGTCCGAGCACCTCGATGCCGGCGAGGTAGCGGCTGGTCTGGAATCCGGTGGCGCACACGATCGCGTCGGCGCCTATCGACCCGCCGCTGACAGTCTCGATCGACGTCTCGGTAACTCGCGCGATCGGTTCGGTCACCAGATCGACGTGGTCCTTCTGTAGCGCCAGATAGTAGTCGTCGCCCAGTAGCACCCGCTTGCATCGGAATGGATAGTCGGGCGTCAGCGCCCGGCGCAGTCGCTCGTCGGCAACGGTGCGCTCGAGGAACGACGTCGCGACCCGTGAGCGACTCGCCACCCGCGGGTCTTCGACGGCGTTGCCGGCGAAGTCGTGAAATTGCTTCCAGACTCGCCATCGTTCCCTGCGAACCGCCCACGGGTGGCGGCGAAACCTCGCCAGCTCCTGATCACTGAAGGGACGGTCGTCCTTGGGCACCATCCAGGGCGGCGTTCGCTGAAACACGGTGACACCGGCGGCGATTCGAGCGAGTTCGGGGACCACCTGCACCGCGCTGGCGCCGGTACCGATCACCGCGACTTGCCGGCCGGACAGGTCCACCCCCGGATCCCACGCAGATGTGTGCATCAAGTGGCCGCGGTAACCGGTGAGTCCCTCGATGTCTGGCAGTTTGGGGGCGCCGAACAGGCCGACGGCGCTGACCACCACGTCGGCACGCAGCGTGGTGACGGTGTCGCTATTCGCCTGTTGCAGCTGCAATTCCCACTGCCGGCCGCCCTCGTCCCATCGCGCCCGCCGTACGTGAGTCCGCAAGGTCAGGTGGCGGCGCAGGTCGAAGTCGTCGACCACCGATTCCAGGTAGGCCAGGATTTCGGGCTGGCGGGCGTAAGTACGGCTCCAGGATTTGTTGGGGGCGAAGGAGAACGAGTACAGGTGGCTCTGCACGTCGCACGCGGCTCCGGGATAGGTGTTGCGCCGCCAGGTCCCGCCGACGCCGTCGTCGCCCTCGATGATGACTAGATCGTCGATCCCGGCCCGGCGTAAGGCGACGGCGACGCCGATGCCCCCGAACCCCGCACCGATGATCGCCACCCTGGGCGGGCGTCCGCGGCGGGTCGCCGCCCGCAGCCGGCCGATGCCGTAGCGCCAGCGGGCCTGCCTACTGGTCACGGGCTGCCCCCGCGAATCAGGTAGCCCGCCAGGCCACCGTCGGCGCGCCATGCCTGCAGGATGTCGGCGTACTCGGTTGGGGCACCGAAGAAGAAGCTGCCCTGGCGGGTCTTGTTGTCCGCCTTGCCCTCCCGGTTGTAGTAGCCGGGCGTGCAGGTCTGGGCGCGCTCGGCGCTCGCCGCCGAGCGGGTGACGACGGTGTCGACCCAGGCGGACTCCGCGGCGGGTGCCGCCTCGACCTCGGTGACGCCGCGCTCGAGCGCCCAGGCGATGATCCACGCCGCGTGGGTCGCCTGCACGTCGAGCAGGTAGGGGAAGTTCACCGTCAGGCCCGCCTGGGCGATGCTTTCGATGAAGCAATTTGGGAACTTCGTCGTGCACAGGCCCTGGAAGGTGCGCACCCCGTCGGCCCAGTGCTGGGTCAGCGACACGCCGTCGCGGCCGATCAGTTCGAAACCGGTGCGCCGACAGTAGTCGGTGCCCACCTCGAATCCCGTTGCGAAGATCAGGCAGTCGAGCTCGTAGGGCACACCGTCGACGACCACACCGGAATCGGTGATGCGCTGCACGCCGCGGCCGCGGGTGTCGACCAGCGTGACGTTGCCCCGGTTGAAGGTCTCCAAATACTCGTCGTGGAAGCAGGGTCGTTTGCAGAAATACCCGTACCACGGTTTGAGCGCCTCCGCGGTGGCCGGATCGGTGACGATGCCGTCGACCCGCGCCCGGATCTCCTCCATCTTGGCGAAGTCCGCGATCTCGATGTCGTGGCCGCGCTGCGCCGGGTCCACGCCGCCGTCCCCGTCATGACGCATCACCGGCAGTTTGCGGGTGATGCTTGTCCAGGCGTCGGCGACCAGGTCCTCGTCGGCCTGACCGCCCGCCGTCAATATCTGGAAGTTCTCGATGCGTTCGCGCTGCCAGCCCGGCCGTAATGTGCTGGCCCACTGCGAATCCGTGGCGCGGTTGGCGCGCACGTCCACCGATGACGGCGTGCGCTGGAAGACGTAAAGTCGCCGCGCCGCCCCGGCGAGGTGCGGGACGCACTGGATCGCCGTGGCGCCGGTACCGATGATGCCCACGCGCTTGTCGGCGAGCCGCTCGAGGTTCTCTCCGGTGTAGGCGTAGTCCCACCGGCTGGTGTGGAACGCGTGCCCGCGAAAGGCCCCGAGGCCCTCGATGCCGGGCAGCTTGGGCTTGGCCTGATAGCCGTTGGCCATGGACACGAACCGGGCCCGCATCTCATCGCCCCGGTCTGTGCGGATGATCCACCGCGATTCTTCGACATCCCAACGGATCTCACGCACGTCGGTCTGCAGGCGCGCGTCGCGGTACAAGTCGTAGTGCCGCGCGATGCGCTGGCAATGCGCGAAGATCTCCGGTCCCTTGGCATATTTCTCGGTGGGAACGTAGCCGAGCTCCTCCAGCAACGGCATGTACACGTACGACTCGACGTCGCAGGCGATTCCGGGATACCGGTTCCAGTACCAGGTGCCGCCCACGTCGGCCGCCCGGTCGATCAGCCGCACGCTCCGCACGCCGAGCTGGCGCAGCCGCACCCCCGTCAGCAGCCCACCGAAGCCCGCGCCGATG
>NZ_LZJF01000058.1 GCF_001666835.1 Mycobacterium sp. E3251
GCGGCGACACCGTTCGGACACCGGGCGTGTGGCGCGACACCGCGGAGATCGACGTCGCCCTGCGCTCGGCGGGCACGCTGCACCGCCAGCTCGTGCTGCACGTCGGGTCCGCGGCCGTGCCCGTGCAGGTGCGCCAGCTGGGTGACGCGGCGGCCCGGCTGCGGCTGGCCAAGCCCCTGCCGCTGCGGGTTTCGGACACCGGGCTGCTGCGCGATCCCGGCGAGCACCGGATCGCGGCCGGGATCGAGGTGCTCGACGTCCGGCCGCCGGCGCTGCGCCGCCGCGGCGCGGCCCGGGATCGTGCCGCGGAACTGGCAACCGGCCGCGTCCGTCCGCCCGATTACGCCCGGGCCGACGAGCTGCGCGCGATGGGCCTGCCGCCTTCGGGGCTACGGGTGGGCGACTGGGTGGTGCAGCCGCAGTGGTGGGCCGCGCGGCGCGAGTGCGCGACCGCCGCGGTGCGGGGCTGGGCCCAGGACCATGACATCGCGGCGGGAATGCCGCTCGAGACGTTGCGACAGCGCGCCGGCCTGCCCGCCGCGGAACTACTGCCGACGCTGCTGGAGGGCACCGGCCTTCAGGTGGTCGACGGGTTGGTCCGCTCGCCGGGGGCGGCCCTGCCGGCCCGGGTCGACAAGGCGGTGCGCACC
>NZ_LZJF01000059.1 GCF_001666835.1 Mycobacterium sp. E3251
CATAGCGGCCAGTGCCGCGGTGTAAGCGCCGGCCGCCGTCTCGTGCAGCGCGGCCGCGGTGGTGCTCTTGGCGGAGCTTTCAAGCAGCCAGCCCAGGTACGGAGCGTGGGCCGCGACGTACTGTTCGGCGCTGGGGCCCTCCCATGCTCCGCCCTGCACGGCCCCCAGCAGGCCGGTGAGTTCGTCTGCCGCCTCGGCGTATTGAGTGCCCATCTCCGACCACGTCGCGGCCGCGGCGAGCAGTGGCCCCGGTCCGGGGCCGCTGCTGAGCAAGGTCGAGTGCACCTCAGGCGGGAATGCGATCCAGATCGGGGCGGTCATCGTCGGTGGCCTTCGGGCACGAACACGAATACCTCTTCGGTGAATGTCGGGGCTGTTGACGTTCAGTGGTCGGTTTGCCGGAAGGTTTAGTTCCCGCCGTTTGATTTCCCTGGTCTTTGCGCGCGGACCGGGCATGCGCAACGATGCAGGGATGCGGTGTGACGCGGCGCGTGAGGCGCTTTCGGCTCGACTGGACGGCGAACGTCCCCAGGTGCTCGCGCAGCAGGTCGACGCCCATCTCGAGTCGTGCCGGCGTTGCCGCTCCTGGCTCATCGGCGCCGCGGCTCAGACTCGCCGGCTGGCCACGGTCGAGCCGGCCGACGGGCCCGACCTGGTCGCGAAGATCATGGCCAGCATCGGCGAGGAGTCGTCGGGACACCAGCGTCGGATGCGTTGGCTGCGTTCGCACTACCGGCGGTGGGGCCTGATCGCCGTCGGTCTATTCCAGGTCGCGATCGCCGCCGCCCAGATCAGCGGCATCGATTTCGGGATGGTGTCGAGCCACATGCACGGCGCGATGTCCGGTGAGCACCTGATGCACGAGTCCACCGCCTGGTTGCTGGCCCTGGGCCTGGCGATGGTCGCCGCGGGCGTCTGGCCCGTCACCGCAATTGGGGTGGCGGCGATTACGGGCGTCTATTCGGTCGCGCTGTTGGGATACGTCGTCGTCGACGCCTTCGCGGGCGACGTCACGGCAACGCGGATCGCCAGCCACATGCCCTTGCTGTTGGGCCTCGCGTTCGCGCTGCTGGTGGCGCGGGAACGGGTCCGATCGGACAGAGCCGGCGTCTCCGACACGTCGGACGACGCCGGATGGCCCGCCGACTCCCCGGTTGCCCGGCGACGTGGTCACCTCTGGCCGATCAACCGGGCCGCCCTCGACCCCGCCGCCGCGCCTACGACAGGCCGTCGTAGACTCAGTCAGCCCGCGAAACAAAGGTGGTTCGCCATGATCGCGCCCAGCGATGACGAGGCCGTTACCGAGCTCGCGTTGGCCGCCGCGCGTGGGAATGATCGGGCGCTAGAGAGTTTCATCAAAGCCACCCAGCAAGATGTATGGCGGTTTGTCACCTACCTGTCGGACGCGGGCAGCGCCGACGACCTCACCCAGGAAACGTTCCTGCGCGCGATCGGCGCCATCGAACGGTTCTCCGGACGGTCAAGTGCCCGAACCTGGCTGCTTTCCATTGCGCGCCGCGTCGTGGCGGACCACATCCGTCACGTGCAGTCGCGACCGCGCGCCGCCCTCGGGGCCGACCCGGAACACGTTCTGCGCGGTGACCGCCACGCCCGTGGTTTCGAAGACCTGGTCGAGGTCACGACAATGATCGCGAGCCTCACCCCCGAGCAACGGGAAGCCTTGTTGCTCACCCAATTGCTCGGGCTGCCCTACGCCGACGCCGCCGCGGTGTGCGGGTGCCCGGTGGGCACCATTCGGTCCCGCGTCGCGCGCGCCCGTGACGCGCTGCTGGCCGCCGACGCCGAGCGCGACGACCTGACTGGTTAGCCCAAAGCCGCTACCCAGTCGGCGGCCTGTTCGACGGTGCCGACCGCCGCCACCCCGGCCGGCAGCACCGGTCGCGCCACCATCACCACCGGAATGCCCACTGCCGCAGCGGCATCCAGCTTCGCCCGCGTCATCTGCCCGCCGCTGTTCTTCGTGACCACGGCGTCGATGCGGTGTTCCCGCAACAGCGCGAGCTCGCCGTCGTAGCGATACGGGCCACGGGACAGCACCAATCGGTGGCGGCGCGGCAGCGACGCGGGGTCGGGCTCGGTGACCGCGCGGATCAGAAACCATGCGTCGCTGCCCGCGAACGCCCGCGCCCCCGAGCGTCCCGTAGTGAGAAAAACGCGCGAGTATGCTTGCTGCGCAACGGTTTTTGCCGCCTCGATATCCGACTCGACAACCGTCGCGTCGCCGGGGTCCCACGCCGGGCGGGCCAGGACCAGATGCGGGATCCGCAAATCAGCGCAGACTTCGGCGGCGTGTGCTGTGATCGTCGCCGCGAACGGGTGGGTCGCGTCGATGACGGCGTCGATGCGTTCGTCAAGCAGCCAGCGCCGGAGCCCGTCGACGCCGCCGAATCCGCCGATGCGGACCGGGCCGACCGGCAGCGCGGGGTCGGGCACCCGGCCGGCCAGGGAGCTGACGATGTCGACGCGTGGGTGCAGTGCCTTCGCCAGCGCACGACCTTCGGCCGTTCCGCCGAGCAGCAGCACCCGCATCAGTGCCTACTCCCCCGCGATCGCCCGGTCGAATACAGATAGCTGTCGGTGAATCCCTCGGCGGCCAGCACGTCGCCGACGACGATCACCGCGGTCTTGGTGATGTTATCCCGGTGCATCCGCTCGGCGATATCGGCGAGCGTGCCGCGCAGCACCACCTGTTGCGGCCAGCTGGCGAAAGCGACGACAGCAGCAGGTGTTTCGGGGCGGTAGCCGCCTTCGATGAGTTGCGGGACGATCGCGTCGATCTGGGCTGCGGCCAGGTGCAGGACCAGCGTGGCGCCGGATCGGGCGAGCACGGTCAAGTCTTCACCGGGCGGCATGGCCGTCGACAGGGTGGCGACCCGGCTCAAGGTTACGGTCTGCGCAACGCCGGGAACAGTGAGCTCGCGTTTGAGCGCGGCCGCCGCCGCGGCGAAAGATGGCACGCCGGGAACGATTTCGTAGTCGATGCCCAGCGCGTCGAGCCGGCGGCATTGCTCGGCCAGCGCGCTGTAGAGCGACGGGTCACCGGAATGCAGCCGGGCCACGTCGTGGCCGCCGACGTCGGCGTCGCGCAGTTCGGTGATGATCTGCTCCAGCGTCAGCGGGCCGGTGTCAATGACTTTCGCTCCGGGTGGGCACAGGGCCAACAGGTCGTCGGGCATGATGGAACCCGCATACAGGCACACCGGGCATCGCTCGAGGAGCCGCTGGCCGCGGACGGTGATCAGGTCCGCCGCGCCCGGACCCGCACCGATGAAATACACGGTCATGTCGTCACCGTCCACTGGGTGACCGGCATCTGCGGGCGCCATCCGGTGAAGCCCCCGAGCGGCTCGCCCCTGTAGTGCTGGAAGCGTCGCAGGTGACCTCCCAGACGCGAATGTGTTTGCACCACGGCCGCTTCGGATTCCGCCGTGACCGCATTGACGACGAGGCGACCGCCGGTGGGCAAGTGGTCGAGGCACGCGTCGAGCAGGCCGGGTTGGGTGAGGCCGCCGCCGATGAAGATGGCCGCCGGCGGCTCGAGCCCGTCGAAGGCCTCCGGGGCGTGGCCGCGGACATCGATGTTGACGCCGAATGCCGCTGCGTTGTAACCGATGTTCCGGCAGCGTTGTTCGTCACGTTCGAATGCGACGGCGCTGCAACCGCTCCACCTCAAACACCACTCGACGCCGATACTGCCCGAGCCCGCCCCGACGTCCCAGAGCCGCTCGCCCGGGCGTGGGGCCAGCGCCGCGAGCGTCACCGCGCGGATGCCGTGCTTGGTGATCTGCCCGTCGTGGAGGAATGCGTCGTCGGGCAGGGGCGAGAGGCGTTCGTCGGGCAGGTAGCGGATGGCGATGACGTTGAGGTCGTCGACGTTCGACGGCGCGCTGTCTGCCCAATGGCGTGCGGTGCCGTCACGGCGGTGTTCGGTTGGGCCGCCGAGGTTTTCCAGGACGGTGAACTCGGAGTCACCGCGCCCATGCGCGTCGAGCAGCGCGGCGAGTTCGTTCGGCGTGGCTGCGCTTTTCGACAGCGCGATGGCCTGGCCGCCGCGGCGGACCGCGGTGTGCGGCGGCGCGGTGACCAGACTGATCACCTCAGTGTCGTGGAGGTTCCAGCCCATCCGCGCGCACGCCAGCGTCACCGACGACACGTGCGGCAACACCCGGACTTGTTCGGTGCCGTAGAGCCGCATCAGGGTGCCCCCGATGCCGTGCAGGAGGGGGTCGCCGCTGGCCACCACGTGGACGTCTTCGGCGTGGCGGTCTCGCAGGGCCTGCAGGGCGGGCAGCATCGGGGACGGCCACTGCCGGCGCGGCGCGGCGATGGTGTCGTCGAGCAGGTCGAGTTGTCGTTTCGACCCGTAAATCACCGTCGCCCTTCGTAATTCACGACGCGACGTTTCCGCGAGGCCCGCAATTCCGTCGGCTCCGATGCCGACCACGATGATCATGAGCGCCGCTCCTCCGCATCGCTTCGCTCTGCATCGTCACCGGCGCGGATCATCGCGGCATCCTGCGCCAGATGAACTGCGGTAGCAGCCGCATCACGGCAGCGGCGGGCCCCAGCGCCCAAGGGATCCACACGGTGCGGCGGCCCTTCGCCAGCGCACGCGCGGTGGCCTTGGCCACCTGCGCGGGGGTACTGGACAGCGGGGCGGGCGTCATCCCCTCCGTCATGCGCCCGATCACGAACCCTGGGCGAGCGATCAGCAGCCGAACGCCCGTGCCGTGCAGAGCGTCGGCCAGGCCGCTGGCGAAGCCGTCCAGGCCGGCCTTTGCCGAGCCGTAGACGTAGTTGGCGCGGCGCACCCGCGCGCCGGCGATCGAGGAGAACACCACGAGTCGGCCCCGCCCGGCCGTGCGCATCGCGGTGGCCAAGTGGGTGAGCATGCTGACCTGGGCGACGTAATCGGTGTGCACGATGGCCACCGCGTGCGCGGCGTCGGTCTCGGCGCGGGCCTGGTCGCCGAGGATCCCGAACGCCAGCACGGCCGTGGCGATGGGGCCGTGTTCGGCGACGAGCGCGTCGACCAGCGGACCGTGCGACGCCAGGTCGTCGGCGTCAAACTCCACGGTGTGCACCGCCGTCGCGCCGGCTGCTTTGAGCGCAGTGATCTGCTCGTCGAGTTGATCGGCCCTGCGTGCCGCCAGCACCACCGGCGCCCCGGCCGCTAGGAGGCGCGCGAGCTCGATGCCGATCTCGCTGCGTCCGCCCAGGATTAGTACTGGTCCTGCGCCCGTGTCGTCCACGGCTGCGATTATTGCCTGCGCTAGCGTGGGCGGTGATGGCGAATACCACTACCCGGCTCACCGATGATGCGCTGGCGTTTCTGTCCGAACGGCATCTGGCCATGCTGACCACGCTGCGAGCCGACAATTCGCCCCATGTGGTGGCGGTGGGTTTCACCTTCGACCCCAAGACGCACATCGCGCGGGTCATCACCACTGGCGGCTCGCAGAAGGCGGTGAACGCCGACCGCGGCGGGGTGGCGGTGCTCAGTCAGGTGGACGGCGCGCGGTGGCTGTCGCTGGAGGGCCGGTCCACGGTGAACAGCGACGGCGACGCCGTCCGCGATGCCGAGCTGCGGTACGCCCAGCGCTATCGCACCCCGCGCCCCAACCCGCGGCGGGTGGTCATCGAGGTGCGGGTGGAGCGAGTGCTGGGGTCTTCGGGATTGCTGGACCGGGGCGAGACGTAACGGGTTTGCGATTGGTTACCTCGCCCGGCCATAACGCGGAATCCGCTTAGCCACCTTTTCTCCGAGGGTCGTACTCGGTCCCTGAAATGTCATCCCAGAACTTTGGCGAGACGTCCGTCACCCTGTCGCCAGGAGCAACAGCGTTTACTTTCTGCTCAAATTCATCGAAACCCCTGCGCGCCTCCGCCAACTCCTCTTCTGTCGGCGGAGTCACGCCAGCTTCTTGTGGAGTAGAGAAGATCTTCCCGGCGATTTTCCGGCTCATTACTCCGATTCCGCCTTTCTACGGCCCTCTCGGCGCACGTTCAGTCTTGTCCTACGCCGTTAGACAGGTGTTCCCCGGTTACTGCCGGGCCTTTGGAGAAGCAGGTCATCGTGCTCTCCTTTGCGGCACCCCTCTATGAACTCGATTGCGGCCCGCCGGTCGTCCAGAAAGCGACAGTATTGGTCCGACGTAAGTCGATAATACTCTTCATAATCGACAATGCCGTTGCTGACCGGTATTGACGCGTAGTAGCCGCCGGAGATCGATTCAACACCTATAGAGTATTTATCTTCCAGTGAGAAATATGTGTCGTCGAATTTCATCGCCGTCTTCCTAATTTAAGATCCCGTTTCACGTCTGATGGGCGAACAGCGGACCACCATCGGGATTGAGAAAAGACTTTTCTATGCCTTCTACTGGTACATCCACATAATGTGATAGCTCAACTAACCTATCATCTGCAGAAATTGCTATCGTTGCCCCTCCTGGACCTATGAGTGCATCCCGCTCGCGATCCAGGAAAGCAGTCTTTCCGAGCGTATATTTTTGGACTAATTCATCCCGCATGAAAGGCTTCTGAACGTGGGGCAAACCGCGATGTTTGCGCACTGCGTTGCCAAAGTGGCCGTAAAGGTACTTTTCGATAAGCTCGATGGTCAGCGCTGCCAGATGAAAACTTTCTCTGCCCATGCGGTCGGAAGACGTGATTACAAAATAGCCGTTGACAGCGCTGATGAAATAGCGCCGTTCGCCACCTTTGTTCCAAATCAGGGTCCGGCCATCATCCGTTTCTGATCCTTGCATCACTTCCATCCCGGCGAGCCGTATCCACTCTCGCACGCCGGACGAGATGTCCACATCACCCACCACGCGTCAACACCTTTCCAAGCAATTCCTCGATGGTGCGCGACTCACCCTGAGCATCGAAGATCCGCACCTGCAACGATCCACCACGCTGACCGAGCCCGGGAGCGACCTCTGATACTTCGATTGTCCACTTCTCGGGCAGTTGACTAAGTGTGTATGCGTTATACGGGTCTCGTAGAGAACTCACATGAAGACCGCGCTCCTCCCACGTCGCTGCACGCCCATCCTCCATAACCGCCAGATACGCGCCTTCGTCATCGCCGATACGATCCAGAAGTTCCCCATAATCTCGGACGAATATACGAAGGTTTGAATAAGCGACTCGCGTGCCCGGTACCGCTCCAGCATTCTTGGGGAAATTATACCAATGTTGGCCTTCTGGACCGAGTTTATTGAAGCGCTCCTCGTATTCTTTCTGAGAATAGGCATGACCGTGTGCATCGCGCCCGAATGGGGCTTCGGGATCCTTTATCAGCTTCCTGACTGCCGAGTCTATCTGGCTCATATCTGATGGATCGTACGGGTAATTCCAGTGTTCGGATAAGGGTTCCCCATAATGCGGGTCAAGTGGCTCATCCGATAACCGGTGCCATCCATCACCAGCAGGCTCATGTGAATGTACGGGGTCCTGACGTTCACTACCGGGAGAATCTCCATCGTCCGGTCCTGCTGGACCCTCATCGTCGGGCGGCCGGCCATCTCCGCGGTCACCGGATGCATCCCCGTCGCCATGCCCTCGCCGACCGCCGCTGTCGTGTGTTTGCCCATCTGTCTTACCGCCGGCCGGATGGCCGTCGCCGGGACCGCTCGATCTTCCGTCATGCGGCGGCTGTCCGTCTGGCGGGCCACCGTCGCCGGGACCGCGCCATCCGCGACCCGGCGCGGGCACCTCGGTGGGGCTGCCGGCCGGGGCGGTGAAATGCGGCGCAGAAGCCGTCGGCGCAGGAGTCATAGGCGCAGCAGAAGCCGCCGGTGCTGGTCTTGGCGGGCTCACA
This sequence comes from Mycobacterium sp. E3251, assembly GCF_001666835.1. Classification (GTDB taxonomy): domain Bacteria; phylum Actinomycetota; class Actinomycetes; order Mycobacteriales; family Mycobacteriaceae; genus Mycobacterium. Next base: position 7,850 of record NZ_LZJF01000059.1, read on the forward strand.
CCGACCGGCGCGGGCTCGACCGGGGCACCCGCGTGCGCGAGTTGAAGGCTCGACGGCACACGCTCGGTGGCTATGGCCGGCGGAGCAGACCCAGGTGCGGTAGCCGGAATGGGTTCGCGCCCATCACCCGCGGGCACGGAAAGCGGCTCACGGGGAGGACTGTGCGGCGCAGGCACCGGGTCATGGGGACTTACCGGAGGAGTCGAGCCCGGTTCGTGCAGGCCACCGCCTGCAGGCGCTGACGCAGGAGACGGGGCCTCAGCTGGCACCGGTAACGGATCATGCGGGCCACCCGCACCCGCCGCCGGAGTCGGCGCAGACTCCCCCGGCGCGAAGAACGGATCGTGAGAATTGCCGCCCGGAGGCGCTGACGCTGGCGCCGGAGCGGCCTCCGGCTCGAGGGGCGGTTCGTGGGCACCACCCGAGCCTGGTGGTGCGGCCGGCGCAGACACCGGCTCGTGCGGACCAGTCCCCGGTCCCGGACCGTCCGGGTGCGTTGGCTCGGGCCCGGCAGTTGGTCCTTCGTGCGCACCGGGTCCGGTGTCGGGCGGGCGTGGCGTCGCCTCCACGGGTGCATCAAACGGCTTACCGTCTGGCAGCCCCACAGGAGTACCGCCAGTGGGCGGTTTGATTTCCGGCAGATCACCCGTAACGCCTTCGAGGCTCTTGGTCACGTCGCCGCCGGCCTTGGTGATGTCAGTCAGCGCGCCGCGCGCTCCCGCTGCGCCTGCCCCACCGGCACGCCCAGCAGCGCCACCCGCGGCCTCCGCCTCTTCCCCTGCACCACGTGCAGCCGCTCCCGCACCGTCGGCCGCCGCACCCGCCTCACCGAGGCCCGGGGCGATTAGCGTGAGGCCGTCGAACGCGACTTCCCCGGCGCCCAACCCCGGACGGTCCCTACTCCAATCCTTCGCATGCACAAGGCCTTTCAGCTCCTGCAGCCGCGCTTCCGCGAATTCGTGGGGATTGACCGCGGCATTGATCAAGCTTTCTTTCCAGGCGTTTTTCACCAAGCCCGTCCAGGTGGTGGCCGCACCCTGTGGATCTGCGGCGATCCAATGCGGGCTCAGGTCGACGAGGCCCAGCCCCATGCCGACCACACCTTTGAGGACGCCCTCCTGGGCATTGATCCAGGTGTCGGCTATGGTCGCGACGGGGTTACCGACGTCGTCCCCGAGGAATTGGACGAGCCCGCGGCGCGCGTACTTCTCGCACGTGGTGACCGCGCGATCGGCCTCTTGCATGACGAACTTGATCTCGTCCTCGCAGGCCCTGGCTTCCTGGCCAAGATGCTGGAGCACGGCATTGATGTCCTTGACGATCTGTTTGATCTCATCCCAGGCGTCGCCGTCGATGATGAGCATCACATCGTGACCGAGGTCGCCCAGGGACTCGATGCGATGCAACAGATCCCGGATCGCGGTTTGGGCGTGGTCGACCTTATTCGCGAACGTGTCGATGGTGCGGGCCAATGCGTCGCACAGGTCGCCGATAGTCGCTGTCGACGAGCCGATTTCGGTCAACGCGTGGTCGATCTTCTCGCCTTCAGGAATGTGTTGGCCGTCGAACAGCATCTTGGACGCGTTGAGAGTCCCCTTCACACCGGTAGCTGCCGCACCGAAGGCTCGCCAACGAGATGCAGCCGCACGCAGACCCGCCACGTCGCCGTCGGGCCATGCCTCGAGGACAAACGATTGCACGAGCGCCCACAGCGGTGGAGGCGGCTGGCCGGGCCCCCACGTCCCAGGCGGCCCGGGCGCGGCAAGCTCGGCCGGCGGGGACGGTTGCGTCAAAGCACTGCGTCCGCCGCCCAGCGTCGACGCCGCATCGACGTGGGAGTAGTTCGACGCGCCTTGCTGTATGACAGCCCCGCTTTTCCGGCAGGCGTTGACGGCGGCAGCGGCCGCCTTCAGCGCCGACTCGGCCTTCTCCTGATACGTCAAGCCGAACACCTCGCCGGCTCGGTCAACACCGGTGTGGGCCGAAAAGCCGGCCGTCAAGATCGACAGGTTGGCCGCCAGAGAGTCGCCAGCGGCTGCCACCGCGCTACCCGCGGCGTACAAGGCCTCTGGGTCGACGGACAACGGAGCCACGCGCGAAATTCTCGTCGAGACCGCACGCAGGCGCTATTCACCCAATGATGGCTTTGCCAAGCTAGCCGCGCTCACAACGGAGCCACAACTCATTCGTCAACAGCCTGTGCGGCCAACGTGATGCGGTGCCGTCCCACCGCCACCGCCACGGTTCGCCCGGCCGGCTGACCGTCGACTTGGACGCTGGACCCGTCAGGCAGCCCACTCAGCGTGATCCGCGCGGCGGTATCGGTGGCCACCGTGATCGTCGATGCCTGAAGAGCGGCCAGTCCGGCACGCTGGACATCCACCGTGATCCTGGCAACGCCGGTGAGCCGCAGCGTGAGATACGGCAGCGGACCGACCGACGGGCCTGCCCGCCAGTCCAGTTCGCTGTACACGCCCGGGGTCGGGTCGAAGTTCAGGATGAACCCGCGATGATGCCGAACGGTGTGCGTCGGGTCCGGGCGCGCGTACGAACGCGCATCGACTTCGGCGATGGCCCCGCGCCGCGCCGTCACCCCCGGGTCCGCGGTCAGGTCGGACAGCCACCACACCCGATGCGGCCCGATACCCAGGTCGTCGCGCACCAATTGCGGATGCCACGCGTACGTGATGTGTCCTGGATCCGCTTGCCGTAAGCCGGTTTCCATGTGGGCGATCGGGTCTTCGAACTTGTCCTGCAGCACCCAGGCGATGTGATCCTCGAGCGGATACACGGTGAAGCGGTGCCGATAGCCCAGCCGGTCGAGTTCGAGCACCTGCTCGGCGGCCGACGGGAACGGCACCAACTCGTCGACCAGCCCGTGGGCGATGACATAGGGCAGCCAGCGCGCGTTCACCAGCAGCTTCCAGGTATCGCCCTCGCGGGCACAGGCCGAGTCCGGGTCGAGGTCGGCCGGGATGTCGACGTCGGGAAGCAGCCGCACCCCGCACGCCGGCGGACCGGCCAGCACGACCGCCTGCGAAAACACTTGCGGATAAGTCAATCCCAACTTGTACGCCGCATAGCCACCCATCGAGTAGCCCGATATCACGGTGCGATTGGGATCGGTGCCCAGTTGTTCGGCGACGCACGCCCACACTTCCCAGACGTCGAGTTCTCCGGTATCGAAGTACCACGTCGACGGGCCTCGGGCGAGTGGTGTGACCACCACCGAGTCGCGACCCTCGCATACTTGGTGCAGCAAGCGGGGGTCGATGGCGGCGAATTGGCTCTGCCCGAGGGCGAGCGAATGCAGCAGCAGGGTCAACGGCAGCGTGCGGCCCGGCTTGAAAGTGGACGGCAGGCACACCGAATACGGCTGCACCCGACCGAGGAACTGCGGCTTGGTGCTCAAGATGTCGTCGGCGGCAAGACCCTGGCCCAACTCGACCGAGGACACGTACCACCGGGTCGACGGGCCGGCGATCACCGGCTCGGCATCGGTCTCGCCCGCCGCCAGCCGATCCCACGCCACGGTCACGACGAACTTCGACACGTCGCCGTGGGTCAAGGCCTCGGCCTGGGCGGAATCCGACCAGAAGTTCAGGTGCGGCGGCTCCTGCTCGTTGGTGCGGAACGCGACGTTGTAGACGTTGGGTTGCCCGGGCAGCGCGCCATGCTCGGCGGGCACGTCGGCGAACCCGTCACCGGCGGCGTTGGCCAGCCCCGCCGCCAACTGCACCCTCCAGTTGCCGGCCGGCTCCAGCAAGGTCCGCGGCACCTGCGCGAGAAACGTCCGCGATCCCATGTCGACGCTGTGCGGCACCGGCGTCGTGGACTGGTTGGTCAGGTCGATCAGCGCGGCGCCAGACCCCGAAACCAGCAGGGCCATGTCGATCCCGGCCGAGCGCAGACCGGCCCCGGCGGGCCACTGCTCCGGCGCAGTCCTGGCGGGGCCGGTATCGAAGGTGAACAGCGCGATGGGGACGGACGCGTCCAGCAGCGTGTTCCAGTCGATCCGCCACCACGTATCGGTCGCGGTGAGCCCGATTCCGACACGGAAGATGTCGGCGCCGTTGCGTGCCGCGGGCCCGCCGGGATAGACGTAGGTGCCGCGCGGCGGCGCCTGCACCTTCAGGTCGCCGATCGGCAGGCCGGTCGCGCCGTGGTCGTCGTACAGGAAGTCGGTCCAAAAGAGGGCACCACCGGCAACGCGGCCGGTGCCACAGGTCCGTGGAAAGTCCTCGCCGAACGGCCATCCCGACGGCGCCGGAAGTCGCGGCTCCGGGCGCAGGGCCGCCGGCGGCACACCCTCGGGCATCCCGCCGGCCACGACGAGCTCAGCCGGTGGCGTGGGTGCCGTCGCCGCGGGATGCACCAGCGTGTCGGCGATGTGGCGTGCGATGCGAAGCGGAAGGAGAGTCAAATCCAGAAGTGACATCAAGCCCAAACGTACGCGCCGGAGAGGTCCGGACGCTAAGTCGCGGGCACCACGATCAGTTCGTGGGGCCGATTGTTGACGGCCAGGCCGCCGTCGTCGGTCACGACGACGATGTCTTCGATACGTGCGCCCCATCGGCCCGGGAAATAGATGCCCGGCTCGATGGAGAAGGCCATGCCCGCGGCCAGCGGCAGGTCGTTGCCCGCGACGATGTAGGGCTCCTCATGCACCGAGAGGCCGATACCGTGGCCGGTGCGGTGCACGAAATACTCCGCCAGCCCGGCGTCGGCCAGCACGTCCCGGGCGGCCGCGTCGACCTGCTCGGCCGTCACGCCGGGACGGACCGCCTCGACGGCCGCGCGTTGGGCGCGCTGCAGCACCGAATAGTACTGTGCCACTTCGGAATTCGGCTCACCGATGCTGTAGGTGCGCGTCGAGTCCGAGTGGTAGCCGGGCTCGTAGGCCCCGCCGATGTCGACGACGACGATGTCACCGACTTGCAGTTCTCGATCCGAGTAGCCGTGGTGCGGGTCGGCACTGTGCGGCCCGGAGCCGACGATGATGAACGACACCTCCGAATGCCCTTCGGCGACAATCGCTTCCGCGATGTCGGCGGCCACGTCGGCCTCGGTGCGGCCGGGGACCAAGAACTCCGGCACCCGGGCATGCACGCGATCGATGGCCGCGCCTGCTTTGCGGAGCGCGTCTATTTCGCCCTCCTCCTTGACCATCCGCAGCGTGCGCATCACGTCGGTGGCAAGGACCGGCAGCACCCCGAGCACATCGGCCAGCGGCAGCAGATGCAGGGCCGGCATCGAATCGGTGACGGCGGTCGCCGCCGGACCGCCGCCGAACGCCGCGCCGACCAGTTGGTAAGGGTCGTCCCCGTCGACCCAATCCCGCACCGCGAGACCCAATTCCGCGATGGCCGACCCCTTGAGCGAGGCCAGCTCGAGTCGCGGGACGATTACCGTCGGGTCGCCGGAGGCCGGAACAACCAGCGCGGTGAACCGCTCGAGCGTCTGGGCCCGCGACCCGACGAGGTAGCGCAGGTCGTAGCCGGGGGTGATCACCAGCCCGGACAAGCCCGCGTCAGCGGTCGCGGCGGCCGCCGCCGCCAGCCGGCTGGCATACACCCCGGCGCCGAACCGATGAGATTCCATGGCAGCCAGGCTAACCGGTTGGCTTCGGCGCTGGCAGGATAGCCAGCATGTCCGCGCCGCTATTGCTACTCGACGGGGCCAGCATGTGGTTCCGGTCGTATTTCGGGGTGCCGTCCTCGATCACCGCCCCCGATGGCCGGCCCGTCAACGCCGTGCGCGGCTTCATCGACTCGATGGCCGTGGTGATCAACCGGCAACGCCCCAGCCGGCTGGTGGTGTGCCTGGACCTGGATTGGCGACCGCAGTTCCGGGTGGACCTCGTCCCCTCCTACAAGGCGCATCGCGTTGCGCAGCCGGAGCCCGAGGGCGAGCCGGACGTCGAGGAGGTCCCCGACGAGCTGACACCGCAGATCGACATGATCATGGAGCTGTTGGACGCCTTCGGGATCCCGACCGCGGGCGCCGAAGGTTTCGAGGCCGACGATGTGCTCGGCACGCTGGCCGCCCGCGAACGCCGTGACCCGGTGGTGGTGGTCAGCGGCGACCGCGATCTGTTGCAGGTGGTCTCCGACGATCCGGTCCCGGTCCGGGTGCTCTACCTGGGCCGTGGGCTGACCAAGGCCACTTTGTTCGGGCCGCCTGAGGTCGCCGAACACTACGGCGTGCCGGAGCATCGGGCGGGGCCGGCCTATGCCGAATTCGCGCTGATGCGCGGCGATCCCTCCGACGGCCTGCCGGGCGTCCCGGGTGTCGGTGAGAAGACGGCGGCAACCCTGCTGGCTCAGCACGGGTCGCTGGAACGGATCCTGGCGGCCGCCCACGATCCGAAATCGAAGATGGCCAAGGGTTTGCGCTCGAAACTGCTGGGTGCGGCCGACTACATCGAGGCCGCCGGGCAGGTGGTGCGGGTGGCAACCGACGCGCCCGTCAGCCTGTCGACGCCGACCGACGCGCTACCGCTGGTGGCCGACGACCCGCAACGCACCGCGAAGCTGGCGACCAAGCTGGGAGTCGGGTCCTCGATAGCCCGGTTGCAGAAAGCGCTCGACGCGCTGCCGACGTAACCGGCTACTGCGGGCGGCCGACCTCGTAGGTGCCCTTGTTGTCCTGGAACGTCACCGTCACGTGCTTGGGGGCGCCGTCGATGCTGACGTCGCAGTCGAAGGTGGCACCCTTCTTGACGGTGGGATTCTGGCCGTGGTTGCACTTGACGTTCTGGACGTTCTTGGCCCCGTAGCCGTTGGTCTCGTCCGACAGGACCTGCTGCACACCGGTCTGTGCCTTATTGACGTCCAGCTTGGTGGTGACGAAGAACCCGGGCTGCCAGAAGCCGAGTATCAGCACGACCGCGATGAGCAAGAAGGCGATCACGCCGCCCACGCCTGCGATCACGCCGACCGACCGCTTCTTGGCCGGCTGCTGGTCGTAGGGCGGGTACTGCTGCGGGTACTGTCCCGGCTGACCGTATTGCCCGGGCTGTCCGTACTGCCCCGGCTGACCGTATTGCCCCGGCTGCTGGTACTGGCCCGGCTGACCGTACTGTCCCGGCTGCGCGTACTGGCCGGGCTGCGCATATTGCCCGGGCTGCCCGTACTGCCCGGGCTGCTGATAGCCGGGCTGCTGGGGGTATTGCTGCGGGTAGGCCTGCTCGGCCGGCTGCTGGTACTGCGGGTAATCGGCGGGCGGCGTGTATGCCGGGGCCTGCCAGGTCGCCTCCTGGCCCGCCTGCTGCTGCCAGGGCGAGCCGACCTGGGTCGGCTCGGAGGACTGGTCGCCAGCTTGGCCGGGCGGTTGCCACTGCTGTTCCGGTCCCTGCGGTCCGCTCATCGTCTCTCCTCAGCCCCTTGTGTCTCGGCACGAATCATCGGCGTGGTGATTTCCGCATCTACGGTAGCTTCGGCTCAGCCTACCCGGCGTCAACAGCGACGACGCCGCGCCGAACGTCATTGATGGCGCGCTTGGCGACGGCACGTAACTCCGGGTCAGGGGCGGCGTTGCGCACCTGGTCCAACAGATCGAGCACCTGGCGGCACCAGCGCACGAAGTCCCCCGCCAACAGCGGCGAGCCGGTGCCGACCGGGTCGACGGCCGCCAGCGCGGCGGCCAGGTCGCCGGTCTTGGCCCAGCGGTAGATGACGTTGACGAAGCCGTCGTCGGGCTCCCGACTGGGCGCGAGCCGGTGCGTCTGCTCGTCGGTGCGCAGCGCATAGGACAGTCGCGACGTTTGCTGCAGCGCCTGCCGCACTCGCTGGGTAGGCGCCTCGGCGGCGAACGCCGCCCCCGGGCCCTCACCACCCCTGCTCTCGTACAGCACCGCCGAGACCACCGCGGCCAGCTCGGCGGGCTTCAGATCGGCCCACGCGCCGGTGCGCAGGCATTCGGCGACCAAAAGGTCGCTCTCGCTGTAGATGCGGGCCAGCAGCCGGCCATCGTCGGTGACGTGCGGATCGGTGTCCGGGCCCTGAATGAAGCCGCGCTCGGTGAGCAGACCGACGATCCGGTCGAACGTCCGGGCCAGCGAATTGGTCGCCGCGGCAACCTTTTTCTCCAATTGGGCGTTGTCCCGCTCGATGCGCAGGTAGCGCTCGGCCTGCCGGACTTGGGCCTCCAGGCCGGCGTTGTTGTGCGACGGGTGCCGCCGAAGGTCCTCCCGCAACGACGCCAGCTCGGGGTCGTGGAAACCATCATGGTCGCCGCGGCCACTGCGCCGCCTCGCCGGAACGGCCAATCCGGCGGCCGCCGACCGCAGCGCCGACGCCAGGTCGCGACGGACGCGCGGCTGGCGGTGCTCGACCCTCTTCGGCAACGGCATCGAACCGACCGGCGCCGCCGCTCCCGAGTAGTCGGCCGTCGAAATCCGCCCCGCCCAGCGGTTTTCGGTGAGCACCAACGGGCGCGGGTCGTCGCCGTCGCGGGCCGATTCCAACACCACCGCCAGCCCGCCGCGCCGGCCGTGGGTGATGTTGATGATGTCCCCGCGCCGCAGCGCGGCCAGCGCGTCACTGGCCGCCTGCCGCCGCTGCAGCCGCGACGCGCGGGACTGCGCGCGCTCCATCTCGGTGATGCGCGCCCGCAGCCGGGCGTAGTCGAGGATCGGCGCCTTCGGCCCGCCCAGCTCGGCGGCGATCTCGCCGAGCATCGCGTTGCCGCGCTCGATACCGCGGACCAGGCCGACGACCGAGCGGTCGGCCTGATACTGGGCAAAAGACTGCTCCAGCAGCCGATGGGCCTGCTCGGGACCCATCTGTTGCACCAGGTTGATCGTCATGTTGTACGACGGTGCGAACGAGCTGCGCAGCGGGAAGGTGCGGGTGGAAGCCAAGCCCGCGACCGCGGACGGTTCGGTGTTTTCTTCGGTGGGATTCCAGAGCACCACCGCGTGGCCCTCGACGTCGATGCCGCGCCGCCCGGCGCGCCCGGTGAGCTGGGTGTACTCCCCCGGCGTCAGCGGCATGTGCTGCTCGCCGTTGAACTTCACCAGCCGTTCGAGCACCACCGTGCGGGCGGGCATGTTGATGCCGAGCGCCAGGGTCTCGGTGGCGAACACCGCCTTGACCAGCCCGGCGGTAAACAGCTCCTCGACGGTGTGCCGGAAGACCGGCAACATCCCGGCGTGGTGGGCCGCCAGACCGCGCATCAGCCCTTCGCGCCACTCGTAGTAGCCGAGCACCGCCAGGTCGGCGTCGGCAAGATCACCGCACCGGTGCTCGATCACCTCGGCGATCTGCGCACGCTCCTCCTCGGTGGTCAGCCGGAGCGGCGAACGCAGGCACTGCTGGACGGCGGCGTCGCAGCCGGCGCGGGAGAACACGAACGTGATCGCCGGGAGCAGCCCCTCGGAGTCCAGCGTCGCGATCACGTCCGCCCGGCCGGGCGGACGATAGAAGCGCGGCCGGCCCGGCGCACCGCGTCCGCCGCGCCCGCGCCGCGGTTGCCAGTCCGACATCCGGTCCGCCTCGCGGCGGTGCGCGATGTGGCGCACCAGGTCCGGGTTGACGCGCGGCTCGCGGATGGCCGTTGGCTGCTCGCCGACGTCCGGGTTTCGGTAGTCGAACAGGTCGAAAAGCCGCTTGCCCACCAAGACGTGCTGCCACAGCGGCACCGGCCGATGCTCGTCGACCACCACGGTGGTGTCGCCCCGCACCGTCTGGATCCAGCCGCCGAATTCTTCGGCGTTGCTCACCGTCGCCGACAGGCTGACCACTCGCACCTCGTCGGGCAGGTGCAGGATCACTTCCTCCCATACCGGCCCGCGCATCCGGTCGGCCAGGAAATGCACCTCGTCCATCACCACGTAGGAAAGCCCTTGCAGCGCCGGCGAATTGGCGTAGAGCATGTTGCGCAGCACCTCGGTGGTCATCACCACCACGGGAGCGTCGGCGTTCACCGACATGTCGCCGGTGAGCAAGCCGATCCGGTCGCGGCCGTAGCGCGCGGTCAGGTCGGTGTGCTTTTGATTGCTCAGCGCCTTGAGCGGCGTCGTGTAGAAGCACTTGCCGCCCGCGGCCAGCGCCAGGTGCACGGCGAATTCGCCCACCACCGTCTTGCCGGCCCCGGTCGGCGCGCAGACCAGCACGCCGTGACCGCGCTCCAGCGCGGCGCACGCCCGCTGCTGAAAGTTGTCCAGCGCAAAGGGCAATTCTGCGGTGAACCGGGTCAGCTCGACGAGCTCCGTCAAGTCCTGTGGCACCGACGGTTTAGGTGACATCGTCATGCTGGCCGGCGGTGAACGACGGCTCCCGCGCCGACTCGTGTATCGGTGCGGGCGCCTCGATGACCGATGCCTCGTCGTCCGGGATCACCGCCTGGGCTTCGCGTTTGGCCTTCCGTCTGTCGTGCAGGCGGGCGATTTGGATGGCGAGCTCAAGGAGCACCGAGAGCGCCACGCCGAGGGCGGTCATCGAAAACGGGTCGGAGCCGGGGGTGAAGACAGCCGCGAACACGAACATCGCGAAAATCAGGCCGCGCCGCCAGGACTTGAGCCGCTCGTAGGGCAGCACCCCCGTCATGTTGAGCATGACGATCAGCAGCGGGAATTCGAAGCTGACCCCGAACACCACCAACAGGTTGATCAGGAATCCGAAGTACCGGTCCCCGGACAGCGCGGTCACCTGAACGTCGCTACCGACGGTCAGCAAGAAGCCCAGCGCCTTGGACAACACGAAGTACGCCAGCACCGCACCCGCGACGAACAGCACCGCCGCCGGGACCACGAATCCAACCGCGAACCGGCGCTCCTTCTGGTACAGCCCCGGCGTGATGAACGCCCACAGCTCGTAGAACCACACCGGGCAGGCCAGCACCACCCCGGCGGTCAGCCCGACCTTGAGCCGCAACATGAACTGGTCGAAGGGGGCCGTCGCCAACAGTCGGCACTGACCGTCGGCGCTGATGCTCGCGCGCGCGGACTGGGGCAGCGAACAGTAAGGATGGCGCAGCCACTCGCCAAGGCTTTCCAGCCCGAAGATCGAATGCGAGTACCAGACGAACCCGAAGATCGTGGTGACCAGGATGGCTGCCAGCGAGAGGAGCAACCGGGTGCGCAGCTCCGTGAGGTGGTCGACGAGCGACATCGTCGCGTCGGGATTGGTGCGGCTGCGCCTGTTACGCGGATTGAGGCGCTTCAGCACGCCGGCAGTGCGCGCTGAAACCTTGAAAACTTTCACGACGCTCGTTCAGTGGCGTTCGGGCACCGCGACGATGACGGCGGGCTAGGCCGGGCGTGCTTCGGAGTGCCCCTGCTCGGTGGCCGCCGGCGGCTCCACCCGCTGGGACTGCACAGGCTGAGGGGTCTCGATGGAAGGCGCTTCGGTCTTGCCTTCGCTCTGCATTTCGCGCATCTCGGACTTGAAGATGCGCATCGATTTGCCCAACGAACGTGCTGCATCGGGGAGCTTCTTGGCACCAAAAAGCAGGATCACCACCACAGCGAGGATCGCCCAGTGCCACGGACTAAGACTGCCCACTTTGATTACCTCCAGACGTCTACCCGATGCTACCGCAGTGCGGCGGTCCGCCGGGCCGCCCGCGCCGTGACCTCAGCGGCTTAGCGCCTGATAGGACTCACACGCCGCGGCCGCCGCATCCCGGACACGTCTCGCGAGTGACTCCGGTTCAAGCACCCGCACGTCCGACCCGAAGCCCAGCACCAGGCGCGTCATCCAGTCCTCGGAGGCGTACGTCATCACCGCGTCGCAGGACCCGTCCGGCAACTCCCGCACCTCGCGCATCGGGTAGTACTCGAACATCCACGACGCCGAGGGCGCGACCCGCAGCCTGGCCGACGGCAGTGCCGGATCTCCGTCGAACAGCGACGTGTCCGGCGGCGCCTGCAGCGCCAATTCGGGCGGCGCCGCCGGCTCGTCCAGTTCCGTCGCATCCACGATCCGGTCGAAGCGGAACAGCCGCACCCCGTCCGCCTCCCGTGACCAAGCCTCCAGGTAGCTGTGGCCACCGATCAGCAGCACCCGGATGGGATCGACGATCCGGCTGGTCAGGGTGTCGTGCGACGCGGAGTAATAGTCGATGGCCAGCGCGCGTTTGTGCTGCACCGCCGTGCGGACCGCGGCCGCGGCGCGGCTCTCCACGGGCGCGGGCTCGTCTGCCGCTGCCACCGAGCCGGTGACGTCGTGCCCGATGGCGCCGGCCGCGGCCTCGATCTTGGCGATCGCGCTGCGCGCCGCCTCCGGGTCGACGACTCCCGGGATGTCGGCGAGCGCCCGCAGCGCCACCAGCAGTCCGGTGGCCTCCGGCGAGGTGAGCTTGAGCGGCCGGTCGATGCCCGCGGAGAACGTCACTTCGATGGTGTCACCGGAGAACTGGAAGTCGATCAGGTCACCCGGGTAGTAGCCGGGCAGGCCGCACATCCAGAGCTGGTTGAGGTCCTCTTCCAGTTGTTTGGCGGATACCCCCAGGTCGGCGGCCGCCTTGGCCCGGGTGACCCGCGGGTTGGCCTGGAAATACGGCACCATGTTGAGCAGCCGGATCAATCGCGTGGATATGGGAGTCATGGGTGGTTCGCCTCCTCCACGTGGGCGCGCAGCCGCGCCAGCACGTCCTCACGCAGCGACGGTGGCTCGAGCACGACGGCGTCGGCCCCGTAGCCGGCGATGTCGCGCGCCAACCGGTCGCTGGATCCGATGTCGATCTCGACCACGTCGCCGTCGCGGCCGCCCAGCTGTCGCCTGCCGGTGGGCGTCCCGGCGCGCCGCAGCGCGGTGGCCCGACCGTCGGCGACCCACACCCGCGCCCGCCCGCCGGTCGGGATTTCGGCCACGGTGCGGGCGACGATCTGGCGCAGGTCCACGTCCTCGGGCACGACGACGACCCCGGGCGGGCCGATCGGCTTGACCTCGGCGCCGATCCGCGACAGCCGAAAGGTGCGAGTGGCGTCGCGGTCGCGGTCGTGGCCCACCAGATACCAGCGACCCTTCTGGGTGACGACGCCCCACGGTTCCACGGTGCGCACGCTGTACGGCTCGGCCCGCGACGGCCGGTGCGGGAACTGCACCGCCTGCCGAGAATCGATGGCCGACAAGAGGACTCCGAGCACCTCCTCCGACCCGCGCAGCCCGGGCACGCCGGCCGGGGAGGCGATGGCCACCGGTGCGTCCGGGTCGACGTCCACCCCGGCGGCACGCAGCTTGAGCAACGCGCCCTGGGTGGCGGTGATCAGTTCGGGCGACTCCCACAGTTGCGTCGCGACGGCTACCGCGGCCGCCTCGTCCGAAGTCAGCTCGACGGCCGGCAGCGAGTAGGCGTCGCGGTTGATGCGGTAGCCCTCGGTGGGCTCCTGGGCCGACGCCCTGCCGACCTCCAGCGGTATGCCCAGGTCGCGCAGCTCGTTCTTGTCGCGCTCGAACATGCGGGAGAACGCCTCGGCGCTGGGACTGTCCGAGTAACCGGCCACGCTGGACCTGATCTTCTCCGCACTGATGTAGCCGCGGGTGGACAGCAGGGCGATGACGAGATTGACCAACCGCTCGACTTTCGAGGTCGCCATTCGCACCAGGTTATAGCCGGCGCTCGCGTCGCGCCTGCACCGGCTGGCGAGTCGCAGCATTAACAATCGTCACATCAGTCACGGGTTCGTGGGGATCACCGGCTCGCAGAATTTGATAGCGCCCGCGATATCAAAATTGTGGCTTCGATTATCGGTGGAGACGAGCGACTGGTGTGACAGCTGTGACCGGAAGCGGTCGAGCTACATGCTGGCGATCAGCCGCTTGACCCGCTCGTCGACCGCCCGGAAGGGGTCCTTGCACAACACGGTGCGCTGCGCCTGGTCGTTGAGCTTGAGGTGCACCCAGTCGACGGTGAAGTCGCGGCCCGCGGCCTGGGCGGCGCTGATGAACTCGCCGCGCAGCCGGGCGCGGGTGGTCTGCGGCGGATGGTCGACCGCCTCCGTGATTTCCTCGTCGGTGGTCACGCGCGCCGCAAGGCCCTTGCGTTGCAGCAGGTCGAACACGCCGCGGCCGCGCTTGATGTCGTGATAGGCGAGGTCCAGCTGGGCGATCTTGGGGTCGGACAGCTCCATGTTGTAGCGGTCCTGATAGCGCTGGAACAGCTTGCGCTTGATCACCCAGTCGATTTCGGTGTCGACCTTGGCGAAGTCCTGGCTCTCGACGGCATCGAGCTGGCGCCCCCACAGGTCCACGACCTGCTCGATCTGGGCGTTGGGCTCCCGGGTCTGCAGGTGTTCGACGGCGCGGCTGTAGTACTCGCGCTGGATGTCCAGCGCGCTGGCCTGACGCCCGCCGGCCAGCCGCACCGGCCGCCGGCCGGTGACGTCGTGGCTGACCTCCCGGATGGCGCGGATGGGATTGTCCAGCGAGAAGTCGCGGAAGGGGACGCCGGCCTCGATCATTTCCAGCACCAGGGCCGCGGTGCCCACCTTCAGCATGGTGGTGGTCTCGCACATGTTGGAGTCGCCGACGATCACGTGCAGGCGCCGGTACTTCTCGGCGTCGGCGTGCGGCTCGTCGCGGGTGTTGATGATCGGCCGGCTGCGGGTGGTGGCCGAGGAGACGCCCTCCCAGATGTGCTCGGCACGTTGGGAAAGGCAGAACGTCGCCGCCTTGGGGGTTTGCAGCACCTTGCCGGCCCCGCAGATCAGCTGGCGGGTGACCAGGAATGGCAGCAACACATCGGAGATCCGGGAGAACTCGCCGGCCCGCACGATCAGGTAATTCTCGTGGCAGCCGTAGGAGTTGCCCGCCGAATCGGTGTTGTTCTTGAACAGGTAGATATCGCCGCCGATGCCCTCGTCGGCGAGCCGCTGCTCGGCGTCGATGAGCAGGTCTTCCAGCACCCATTCGCCGGCCCGGTCGTGGGTGACCAGCTGCACCAGGCTGTCGCACTCGGCCGTCGCGTATTCGGGGTGGCTGCCCACGTCGAGATACAGGCGGGCACCGTTGCGGAGGAAAACGTTGGAGCTGCGCCCCCAGGACACGACGCGCCGGAAGAGATAACGGGCGACCTCGTCCGGGGACAGGCGGCGATGGCCGTGGAAGGTGCAGGTGACACCGAACTCGGTCTCGATGCCCATAATTCGTCGCTGCACGTAATCGAGGGTACTGGTTGTCTCACCGGGAGGGCACGGAAGCCGCGCCTATGGGTCCCGACGAGTTTCGCGCGGCCCGCTAAAGCGTCTCCCGAGGGCTCACCCGCACCCTGGGCACCAGCGGTCCCAAAACCGCACCGGTGCGCTCGGTGTTCTGCCTGTAGCGAACACGAGGCGGTACGCGCGATTCAGCCCGCGGAGTCGCCGTTGGAATCCGGCGCTTCGCCATTGGTTTCCGGCTGCTTCGAATCCCCCTCGTGCAGCAGGTTTTCCAGGGCGGCCCGGTTGATCCGCCGGAATGCCCGCCGCGGCCGGTTGACGTCCAGGATGGCAACCTCCAGGCTGCCCACATCCGGAGAAAGATCGCCGTTGGAACCGTCCGCACTGCCGGCCCGTAACGCCTTCACGGCGATCTGCGTCGCGTCGCGCAGGTCCGCGTTCTCGGCGTAGGACTCCTTGAGCGCGCTGGTGATCGGCTCCGTCGTGCCGCCCATCACCACGAAATGCGGTTCG
Source organism: Mycobacterium sp. E3251 (assembly GCF_001666835.1). Taxonomy (GTDB): domain Bacteria; phylum Actinomycetota; class Actinomycetes; order Mycobacteriales; family Mycobacteriaceae; genus Mycobacterium. Next base: position 23,466 of record NZ_LZJF01000059.1, read on the forward strand.
TCGGCGATCGACCCGTCGTAGGTGATGCGGTACAACTCAGGCGGTTTCGTCTCGCCGTAGTGCGCCACCTCGGCGACGCACAACTCCACCTCGTACGGCTTGGCCTGCTCGGTGAAGATGGTGCCCAAGGTCTGCGCGTAGACGTTGGCCAGCTGGCGCCCGGTGACGTCACGGCGGTCGTAGGCGTAGCCCCGGGTGTCGGCGAACTGGATTCCGCCGCGCCGCAGGTTATCGAACTCGTTGAACTTGCCCGCCGCCGCGAAGCCCACGCGATCGTAGAGTTCGCTGATCTTCTGCAGGGACCGCGACGGGTTCTCCGCGACAAACAGCACCCCACCGGCGTAGACCAGCGCGACCACGCTCTTGCCGCGCGCGATGCCTTTGCGTGCGAGCTCGCTGCGCTCGCGCATCGCCTGCTCGGGCGAGATGAAATACGGAAAGCTCACTTCTCACCGCCATCGGGGCCGAAAGTATCTGCGCGCGAGCGACTTTCGATGACTTCGCGAGCCAGCTCGGCGATCCGACGCTCGGGCACCTCGGCCGCCCCTTCGGCGCCGATGGTGACCGCCGTCGGATAGATGCCGCGCACCAAGTCGGGTCCGCCGGTGGCGGAATCGTCGTCGGCGGCGTCGTACAGCGCCTCCACGGCCACCCGCACCGCGGAATCGGCATCGACGACTTGCGAGTACAACTTCTTGATCGACGACTTGGCGAAGATCGACCCCGAACCCACCGACTGGTAGCCCTCTTCTTCCACGTTCCAGCCGCCGGCGGCGTCGAACGAGACGATCCGGCCGGCACCCTCCGGATCGGGCGCGTCGATGTCATAGCCCGCCAGGAGTGGCAGGGCCACCAGGCCCTGCATGGCCGCGGCCAGGTTGCCGCGCACCATGATCGCGAGCCGGTTCACCTTTCCGGCGAACGTGAGCGGCACACCCTCGAGCTTCTCGTAGTGCTCGAGTTCGACCGCGTAGAGACGGGCGAATTCGACGGCGATGGCCGCGGTGCCCGCGATGCCCGTAGCGGTGTAGTCGTCGGTGACGTACACCTTTTTGACGTCGCGCCCGGCGATCATGTTGCCCTGGGTCGAGCGACGGTCCCCGGCGATGACGACGCCACCGGGATACTTCAGGGCCACGATGGTGGTGCCGTGCGGCAGCTGCGAGCCGGCCGCGCCGGCCTGCGCGCCGCCGAGGCTCGCCGGCAGCAGATCCGGCGCTTGGCGGCGCAGGAAGTCGGCAAAGGACGACAGGTCTACGGCGGGATTTGCCGGGAGTGGGGAGTTAGTGGACAGGCGGTCAGGGAAGGGCCAGGTCACTGTCCGCCCTTTTGGACGTATGCCCGGACGAAGTCTTCAGCGTTCTCTTCGAGGACGTCATCGATCTCGTCGAGCAGATCGTCGGTGTCCTCGGCTAGCTTCTCGCGGCGCTCCTGGCCCGCGGCCGTGCTGTCGGCGAAGTCGTCGTCGTCGCCACCACCACCGCCACGCTTGGTCTGCTCCTGAGCCATCGCCGGCCTCCTGCTTCATCTGAACTTGTCCAGCGGCTTGCTCGGTCCCTAAGCCACACTGCCCCGCTGGTATCTCTACCCTACCGGTCAACCCCGACGTTCCCCGGTCTAACCGGCTTAGCTGGTGAGTTGTTCCACCAGTTCGGCGGCGCTGTCCACCGAGTCCAGCAGCGCTCCGACGTGCGCCTTGCTGCCGCGCAGCGGCTCCAGCGTCGGAATCCGCACCAGCGAGTCGCCACCCAGGTCGAAGATCACCGAGTCCCAACTGGCCGCGGCGATGTCGGCGCCGAACCTGCGCAGGCATTCACCGCGGAAGTACGCGCGCGTGTCGGTCGGCGGGTTGTCCACGGCCTCCAGCACCTGATGTTCGGTGACCAAACGCTTCATCGAGCCGCGCGCGACGAGCCGGTTGTACAGGCCCTTGTCCAGCCGCACATCGGAATACTGCAGATCGACCAGATGCAGCCGCGGCGCCGACCAGCTGAGATTCTCCCGCTGCCGGAAACCCTCGAGCAGGCGCAGCTTGGCCGGCCAGTCGAGCACCTCGGCGCACTCCATCGGATCCCGCTCGAGTTGGTCAAGCACCTGCGCCCAGGTCTGCACAATGTCGGCGGCGCGGGGGTCGGGGTCGCGGCTGTCGACCAGCTTCGCCACCCGGTCCAGGTAAATCCGTTGCAGCGCAAGGGCGGTCAATTCGCGACCGTCGGCCAGCGCCACGACGGCCCGCAGGGACGGATCGCGGCTGATCGCGTGAACCGCATGCACCGGCCGGGCCAGCACCAAGTCGCTCAGGTCGATCCCGTGCTCCGGGCCGACCTCGATCAGGTCCAGCACCAGCGCCGTCGTGCCCAGCTTCAGATACGTCGACGTCTCCGACAGGTTGGCGTCGCCGATGATGACGTGCAGCCGGCGGTACCGGTCGGCGTCGGCGTGCGGTTCGTCGCGGGTGTTGATGATGCCCCGCTTGAGCGTGGTTTCGAGGCCGACCTCGACCTCGATGTAGTCGGAGCGCTGCGAGAGCTGGAAGCCGGGCTCGTCACCCGACGGACCGATGCCGACCCGGCCGGAGCCGGTCACCACCTGCCGGGACACCAGAAAAGGGGTCAATCCGGCGATGATCGACGAAAACGGCGTCTGCCGCGACATCAGGTAGTTTTCGTGCGCGCCGTAGGAGGCGCCTTTGCCGTCCACATTGTTCTTGTAGAGCTGCAGCTTGGCGGCCCCGGGCACGCTGGCGACGTGCCGGGCGGCGGCCTCCATCACCCGCTCGCCGGCCTTGTCCCAGATCACCGCGTCGAGCGGGTCGGTGCACTCGGGCGCCGAATACTCGGGGTGGGCGTGGTCGACGTAGAGCCGCGCCCCGTTGGTCAGGATCATGTTGGCGGCGCCCACCTCGTCGGCGTCGACCACCGGCGGCGGCCCGGCCGAACGGCTCAGATCAAAACCGCGGGCGTCGCGCAGCGGCGATTCCACCTCGTAGTCCCAACGGGTGCGCTTGGCGCGCTGGATGCCGGCGGCTGCCGCGTAGGCCAACACCGCCTGAGTCGAAGTGAGGATCGGGTTGGCAGTCGGGTCGGACGGCGACGAAATGCCGTACTCGACCTCCGTCCCGATAATCCGTTGCATCCGTTCAGCGTAGGCCGCGCGACGATCCGTCCTCGCGCAGGGGGAAATCGGCGGCGCGAGGTTGTTGCGCCACTAGGGTGAGCCGATGTGGACCCAACTCGGCGCCGCACGCCGGACCGCAGGCAGTCGGCCGCGGCTGAACAGTGGTTCTTAGAGCGTGGGTTGCCGTCGGTGCTGACCCGGCGGGGCCGGTGGCGGCGGCTATGGCCACGCGCGGCGCCGGTGCTGGCGGCGTACGCGACGCTGCAGGCCTGCATCCTGCCTGTGTATCTGATCACCGGCGGCCATGACGTCGAAATCACGGGCACACCAACGACTTCCGAATTGTTCGTGCTCGTCATCGTCGGCCTCAGCCTGCCGCTGATGGCGCTTGCGGGCTGGCTGGTGTCGCGATCACGAAACGGGCGGGCACGCGCGACGATAGCGACGGCGTCGGTTGTGGTCGTAGCGTCCGTCGGGGTGGCGACCGGCGATGCCGCTCAACTGCCGCAGCAGGCCGCCGTCATTGCCGTCGTGCTGATCCTGACCGGCTTCGGCGTCGGTTCGGTGGTCGGCTGGGCGATGCGCATGATGTTGTCGCACTTCACGATGGTGGGCGCCCTGGCGGTCCGGGCGTTGCCCGTCGTGCTGCTCACCGCATTGGTCTTCTTCAACACCTACGTGTGGCTGATGGCCGCGACGATCAGCGGGAACCGGCTGGGACTGGCGATGGCGTTCCTGGTTTCCATCGCGGCGGCCTTCGTCATCTCCGCCACGGTCGAGCGGGTGCGGCCGATGCTCAAGTCGGCGGCGGTCCTGCCCGAAGACACCGAGCACCTGGCCGGCACGCCGTTCGCGGCGTTGACGGACACCCCGGACAGCGCCCCTTTGAAGAAGACGGAACGCCTCAACGTGGTGTTCGTTCTGGCCGCATCCCAACTGGCGCAGATCCTGGTGGTGGCAGTGGTCACCGCCACCATCTACCTGATTCTCGGCCTGATCGTGTTGAGCCCCGAACTGCTCAACGAATGGACCCACACCTACAAAAGCACCGCGACCGTGTTGGGCTTCACGCTGCCGGTCCCGGATTCGCTGGTGCACATGAGTCTTTTCCTGGGGGCCCTGACCTTCATGTACATCAGCGCCCGCGCGGCCGGCGACGCCGAATATCGGTCCACCTTCCTGGACCCGCTGATCGGTGACCTGCATGCCACGCTGATCGCCCGCAACCGCTACCGCGGCGCGGTCGCGCCGTCCGCGCTTGCTGTTGACGGCACCGACGGTAGTGACTAACTTCACCGTGTGTCCGCCCCCGAATCCGACCACGTCGGTAAACACGCGCTCGACCTGGCCGGAAAACGCTACGGCGAGGTGCTGCTGGTAACCGCCGGCGAGGCCGGCCCGCAGGCAACGGTCTACAACAGCTTCCCGCTCAACGATTGCCCCGCCGAACTGTGGTCCGCGCTCGACCCGCACGCCATCGCCGCCGAAAACGGTGTGGCCGCAGCGCTGCTCAACGGTCCGCGGTACTGGCTGATGAACGCCATCGAGAAAGAGGCCCCAGGTCCGCAGGTGACCAAGACCTTCGGCGGCATCGAGATGATCCAGCAGGCGACGGTCCTGTTGTCCTCGATGAATCCCGCGCCCTACATCCCCAACAAGGTCAATCGCCACACGGTCTTCGTCTTCAACGCCGGACAACAGATCTACGAACTCATCGACCCCCAGGGGCAGCACTGGGTGATGCAGACCTTGAGCCAGGTCGCCGACCCCAACCTGTCGCAAGCCGACCTGCCGCGCCTCGCCGACCGGCTCGACCTGCCGGCGGGGTGGACCTACCAGCCGCGTGTCCTCGCCGAGGAGCTGCGCGTGGACACCCGGACCCGCGCGGCCCAAGTGCTGCAGGACAATCTGACCAACAGCTACTCGCTGGTGACCGACTGACGGCTGCCGAAGCCGCCGAAACTTAAACCACGCACATCCGCCTCGGCGGGTCGCGTGCGTGGTTCAAGTGTCGCGGCGACGCGACTTAGAGCCCTACAGGTATTGGCCGAGGTTGGATTCGGTGTCGATGGCCCGCGATGCGCTCGAGCTCTTGCCGGTGACCAGCGTGCGGATGTAGACGATCCGCTCGCCCTTCTTACCCGAAATCCGTGCCCAGTCATCGGGGTTGGTGGTGTTGGGCAGGTCCTCGTTCTCGGCGAACTCGTCGACGATCGAGTCGAGCAGATGCTGGATGCGCAGACCCGGTTGCCCGGTCTCCAGCACCGACTTGATCGCGTTCTTCTTCGCCCGGTCGACGACGTTCTGGATCATGGCGCCGGAGTTGAAGTCCTTGAAGTACATAACTTCCTTGTCACCGTTGGCGTAGGTGACCTCCAGGAACCGGTTGTCGTCGATCTCGGCGTACATCCGCTCGACGACCTTTTCGATCATCGCCCGGATGCAGGCCGCGCGGTCGCCCCCGAACTCGGCGAGATCGTCGGCATGCACCGGCAGCGTCTCGACCAGATACTTCGAGAAGATGTCTTGTGCCGCTTCGGCGTCGGGGCGCTCGATCTTGATCTTCACGTCCAGGCGGCCGGGCCGCAGGATCGCGGGGTCGATCATGTCCTCGCGGTTGGAGGCACCGATCACGATGACGTTCTCGAGCCCCTCCACCCCGTCGATCTCACTGAGCAGCTGCGGGACCACCGTGGTCTCGACGTCGGAGGAGACGCCGGTGCCGCGGGTCCGGAAGATCGAGTCCATCTCGTCGAAGAAGACGATCACCGGTGTTCCCTCGGACGCCTTCTCGCGGGCCCGCTGGAAGATCAGCCGGATGTGCCGCTCGGTCTCGCCGACGAACTTGTTCAGCAGCTCCGGGCCCTTGATGTTGAGGAAGTAGGACTTCGCCTCGCGCGCGTCGTCCCCACGCACCTCGGCCATCTTCTTGGCCAGCGAATTCGCGACCGCCTTGGCGATCAACGTCTTCCCACATCCGGGCGGGCCGTACAGCAACACACCCTTGGGCGGGCGCAGCGCGTACTCCCGGTACAGCTCCTTGTGCAGGAAGGGCAGCTCCACGGCGTCGCGGATCTGCTCGATCTGGCGAGTCAGGCCACCGATGTCCTGGTAGCTGACGTCGGGCACCTCCTCCAACACCAGGTCTTCGACCTCGGCCTTGGGGATGCGCTCGAACGCGTAGCCCGCCTTGGTGTCGACCAGCAACGAGTCGCCCGGCCGCAACTTGCGCGGCCTGGTGTCGTCGTTGAGCGCGTCGGGGTGCCCCTCGGGCAGGTCCTCGGCCACCAGCGGCTCCGCCAGCCACACGATGCGCTCCTCGTCGGCGTGACCGACAACCAACGCGCGGTGCCCGTCGGCCAACAGCTCACGCAACGTGGAGATCTCGCCGACCGATTCGTAGGTGCCGGCCTCGACGACGGTCAGCGCCTCGTTGAGGCGAACCGTTTGACCCTTGCGCAACGACGCGACGTCGATGTTCGGCGAGCAAGTCAGGCGCATCTTGCGGCCCGAGGTGAACACATCGACGGTGTCGTCCTCGTGCGCGCCCAACAACACGCCGTAACCGCTCGGCGGCTGCCCGAGCCGATCGACTTCCTCCCGCAACGCCAGCAGTTGCTGGCGCGCCTCTTTGAGCGTCTCCATCAACTTCGAATTGCGGGCCGCAAGCGAGTCGATACGGGCTTCGAGTTGATGCACATCGCGCGCGGAGCGGGCACCACTCTGCCCGGCCGCATGCTCGAGTTGCTCGCGCAGCAGCGCTGCCTCGCGACGTAGTTCTTCCAATTCGGCAGCATCGCCGGGGGACATGCCTGACTCGCGGGGGGTACCGAATGATTCAGAACGCTCTGAGCCACCCATGTTGCGCTCCTTTCCCACACCGAATTGGCGCGGTGGATACTTCAAAGCTACCGGCGATTGACCAATGATGTGGGGAGTCAAATACCCACGAAAAGTTAAGATTTTTGTCTCGCTGGTAATCTCGGCCACTAATCTCGCTGATCGAAAGGGCCGCCGTGACCGCAAAAAGCCTCGCCACCGGCCCAGTCGGCTCAGCCGACGTCGGCGTGGCGAGCGCGGGTGTGAGTTCGGTTGCACCCGTTGGCCCGACCGCACGGCGGGTGCCCCTTTCGCGCAGCGCCCCAAACCCGCAGCCGGCCTGACCGACTGGATGCACCGACACCTGTCCGCAACGTTGAGCGCCGCCACCATCCTGGCGGCGGTCGGACTCTCGGGATGTTCGTCGCACCAGCAACCCCGAATCGCCTCCTCCGTGCCCGCGGCGGCCCCTGCCACGTCGAGCACGGTCGTCATCTCTCCGACTACCCCGCTGCCGACGCCTGAAGCCCTTACCGACATCTTGACCCGGCTCGTCGACCCGAACGTACCCGGTATCAACAAGGTGAGTTTGGTCGAGGGCGCGACCCCGGAAAGCGCGGACACCCTGGGCAAGTTCTCCAACGCGTTGCGCGACAACGGCTACCTCCCGATGACCTTCGTCGCCCACGACATCGCCTGGTCGGACAAGACCCCCGCCGACGTGGTGGCGACCATCGACGTCAACACGGCCCAACCGGCAAACGGCAGCTTCCACTTCCCCATGGAATTCACGCCCTTCCAAGGGGGTTGGCAGTTGTCCCGGCGAACCGGCGAAATGCTGTTGGCGATGGGCAAGTCGCCGGCGGCGACCCCGCCCCCCAACCCGGCACCGGCTCCACCTCCCGAGCCGGCCCCGGCACCCGCGCCGGCGCCCGCGCCACAACCCGCCCCCGCGCCGGCCCCGGAGCCCGGGCCGACCCCGAGTCCACCCGGTTGACCCCCGGCATGTGGATTGGCTGGCTCGAGTTCGACGTCTTGCTCGGTGACGTCCGGTCCCTCAAGCAGAAACGGTCGGTGATCCGCCCTGTCGTCGCCGAGCTGCGGCGCAAATTCAGCGTGTCGGCGGCCGAGACCGGTTCGCATGAGCTCTACCGGCGCGCGGGCATCGGCGTGGCCACGGTGTCCGCCGACCGGAGCCACGCGGTCGACGTCCTGGATGCGGCCGAACGGCTGGTGGCAGCGCACCCCGAGTTCGAGCTGCTGTCGGTGCGGCGCGGCCTGCGGCGCAGCGACGACTAGGCGCCCGCTAGCCGTCGCGGCCCTCGCGTTTGCGCCCCAACGGCGCCGGGGCGATGACGCCGGGTGCGAGCCGTCGCGTGAAGACCAGGAACGCGGTGTGCCCGCGCATGGAGTGCTGCGGCCGGACGGCCAGGCCCACCACGTTCCAGCCGCGTTGCAGCGTCTCCCACGATCGCGGCTCGGTCCAGCACTGCTGGGCCCGCAACGCCTCCACGACGCGCGACAGTTGGGTCACGGTCGCCACGTAGACCATCAGTACGCCGCCGGGGATCAGCAGGCGGGACACCGCGTCGAGCACCTCCCACGGCGCGAGCATGTCCAGCACGGCCCGGTCAAAGGAGCCGTCGGGCCGATCGGAGTCGGCGACGTCGCCGACGATCAGCTCCCAGTTGTCCGGCGGCCGGCCATAGAACACCGAGACGTTGCGACGGGCGTGTTCGGCGTGATCGGCGCGCTGTTCGTAGGAGACCACTCGCCCCTCGGGCCCGACCGCGCGCAGCAGCGAGCAGGTCAGCGCCCCCGATCCGGCCCCGGCCTCCAGCACGCGCGCGCCCGGGAAGATGTCGCCCTCGTGCACGATCTGCGCCGCGTCCTTGGGGTAAATGACCTGCGGCCCGCGGGGCATCGACATGATGTAGTCGACCAGCAGCGGGCGCAGCACCAAGAAGGGCGCCCCGTTGCTGGATTTGACCACGCTGCCCTGTTCCAGCCCGATCAGCGCGTCGTGGGCGATCGAGCCGCGGTGGGTATGGAACTCCGCGCCGGGCGTGAGCGACATCGTGTAGTGCCGGCCCTTGGCGTCGGTGAGTTGGACGCGTTCCCCGACGGTGAACGGGCCGGTTGCGGACACGCCGTCTAGCGTGCCAGCCGACTCGCCGTGGGCGGTGCTCGGGGTTGTCGGCACCCGGTTCTACGCTGCGCTCATGATCGACCAGCCGCAGACACGCGGGCGGCCGGCTGCGAAACCGGCGCTCTCCCCGTCGCGGGCGGCCGACTTCAAGCAGTGCCCGCTGCTGTACCGGTTCCGGGCGATCGACCGGTTGCCCGAGGCGCCGTCGGCCGCACAGCTGCGCGGCTCGGTGGTGCACGCGGCCCTGCAGCAGCTCTACGGCCTGCCCGCCGCCCAGCGCGGTCCCGACACCGCACTGTCGCTGGTCGAGCCGGCCTGGGAGCAGGTGATCGCCGCCGCGCCCGACTTGGCCGGTGAGTTCGATCCCGCGCAGCGCGGGCAGCTGATCGCCGAGGCCCGTGCGCTGCTCTCCGGCTATTACCGGCTCGAGGACCCGACCCGCTTCGACCCGCACTGCTGCGAAGAACGCGTGGAGGTCGAGCTCGCCGACGGCACGCTGCTGCGCGGGTTCATCGATCGGATCGACGTCGCCGCCACGGGCGAGCTGCGGGTGGTCGACTACAAGACCGGCAAGGCGCCGCCCGCCGCGCGGGCGCTGGCCGAATTCAAGGCGATGTTCCAGATGAAGTTCTACGCGGTTGCCCTGTTGCGCACCCGCGGCGTGCCGCCCACCCGGCTGCGGCTCATCTACCTCGCCGACGGCCAAGTGCTGGACTACTCGCCCGACCACGACGAGTTGCTGCGCTTCGAGAAGACCTTGATGGCGATCTGGCGCGCTATCCAATCCGCCGGGCAGACGGGCGATTTCCGCCCCAGCCAGTCGCGGTTGTGTGACTGGTGCCCACACCAGCAGCACTGCCCCTTGTTCGGCGGAACGCCGCCGAATTACCCGGGATGGCCGGAATACATACCCGCACAAGATGTTTCGCGTCAGGCCGAGCCGGCGGCGTGACAGGTCGCTCACCAATAATGTGACCAGGGTCTCTGTCGCGTAACCGCCGACTAAGCAGCTCACCGCGAGTGCGGTATGCTGTTGACAACGTTGGCGCCGAACGGCTTGCCAGCACGTCGTGATCGATTCGTTATTTCTTCTCAGATCCCCGCGGGGCGCCGAGTCAGAGATGACCAGGTGCGCACCGCACAGCCTCGAGTCGCGGCGATCGATGTTGCCAGACGGGCAATCTCGCTACCACCGATGCTTAGGGACAATGAAATATGCTTGAAGACAAAACTTTTGCTCACCTCGGCGTGAGCCAGCCGTTGGTTGACGCGCTCGCTAAGGGCGGCGCTCACCGGCCGTTTCCCATCCAGATCGAGACCTTGCCGGATACCCTTGCGGGCCGTGATGTGTTGGGCCGCGGCAAGACCGGCAGCGGCAAGACGCTCGCGTTCTCGATCCCGCTGGTAAGCCGGCTCGATGCCGGTAACCGGCGGCCGGGCCGGCCGACCGGGCTGGTATTGGCCCCCACCCGTGAACTGGCGACCCAGATCGCCGCGACCATCGAGCCGCTTGCCGCGGTTCGGCGTCTGCGCGTGGTCACGATCTTCGGCGGGGTGCCGCAGCACAGGCAAGCCGCGGCGCTGAAGTCCGGGGTCGACATCGTCGTCGCCTGCCCGGGCCGCCTGGAAGACCTGATGAAGCAACGCATCATCGATCTGAGCGCGGTGCAGGTCACCGTCATCGACGAGGCCGACCACCTCGCCGATCTGGGCTTCCTGCCCACCGTTACCCGTATCTTGGCGGCCACCCCGGCGACCGGCCAGCGGCTGCTCTTCTCGGCCACGCTGGACGCCGCGGTCGACACCCTGGTGAAGCGATTCCTCACCAGCCCGGTGACGCACTCGGTCGCGGACCCGGCGTCGCTGACCCCTGCGATGACACATCACCTCTTCTGTGTCGATGGGCCACAAGCCAAGAAGGACTTGGTACACCGGTTGGCCGCGGGAGACTCGCGGCGGATCCTGTTCATGCGGACCAAACACCAGGCCCGCAAGCTGGCCCGGCAACTCACGCAGTCGGGTATCGCGTCAGTGGAGTTGCACGGCAACCTTTCCCAGGCCGTGCGCGACCGGAACTTGGCGGCGTTCGCGGCCGGACACGCGCGAGTGCTCGTCGCGACCGATATCGCCGCGCGCGGCGTGCACGTCGACAACGTCGACCTGGTGGTCCACGTCGACCCGCCCGCGGAGCACAAGGCTTATCTGCATCGATCCGGCCGCACCGCCCGGGCCGGCGCCTCCGGTGACGTGGTCACCATCGCGCTGCCCGAGCAACGCCGCGACACCGAATCGATGATGCGCAAGGCGGCCATTCGCGCCGTTCCCCAACAGGTCACGGCGGCCTCCCCGGTCATCCACGCGCTGGCCGGCGAAGCCGCGCCCCGCAAGGTAGTCGCGCCCGCCTCGGCGCCGTCCCGCCGGCCCGGGCCGACCGCGGTTGCCGGTCACGGTCCGTCCGCCGCACGTAGCAGGCGACGCCGTTCCCGCCACCGCGTCGCGGTAGGCGGCTTACTCGACGGTGGCGACCCGCCACGCCCGACGGCGGCGACCCGCTTCTAGGCGAGCGGTGTCATCTCCTGCAGCATGGTGGGAATGAGCTCGCTGACGGTGGGATGGATGTGCATGGTGCGCGCGAGCGTCGTGTAGGGCGCCTTGGCCGACATCACGTCCAGGATTTCGTGGACGGCCTCGTCGCCGCCGACGCCGAAGATGGCCGCTCCCAGGATCTCCCGAGTCTCGGCATCGACCACGACCTTCATGAAGCCTTGCGTCTCACCCTTTTCCACCGCCCGGCCGACCCTGGTCATCGGCCGCTTACCGACGAGCGCCTTGCGGCCCGACGCGCGCACCTGGTCGACGGTCATGCCGGCCCGTCCGAGCGGCGGGTCGATATAGAGCGCGTAGGTGGTGATGCGGTCGCTGACCCGGCGCGGGTCGTCATCGAGGAGGTTGGCGGCGACGATCTCGAAATCGTTGTAGGAGGTGTGGGTGAACGCCCCCTTACCATTGCAGTCGCCCATCGCCCAGATGTGGTCGACGTTGGTCTTGAGCTGGTCGTCGACGACGATGTAGCCGCGGGCGTCCGTCCGCACACCCGCCGCCTCAAGCCCCAGGTCGTCGGTGTTGGGTCGCCGGCCGACGGCCAGCAACAGGTGACTTCCGGCGATGGGATCCGCACCCGCACTGGGCGTGAGTTCAAAACCGTTGCCGGTCTTGGCAACCCGAACGTCGTCGGCGCCGACGATGACGTCGATGCCCTCGTTCTCCAGGATGGACCGGACGGCCGCGGACACGTCCTCGTCTTCGCGGGACGCCAGGCGCGAAGCCCTCTCGACGACGGTCACCGGGGCCCCGAAGCGCCGGTACATCTGCGCGAACTCCAGCGCAATGTAGCCGCCCCCGAGGATGACGAGATGCGTTGGCAGCGTGTCGAGTTCGAGGATGGAGACGTTGGTGAGGAATTCGATGTCGGACAGGCCCGGGATGTCCGGCACCACCGCGCGGCCACCGACGTTGAGGAAGATCCGGTCGGCGTGCAGCACGTGTTGGCCCTTTTGTGAGTCCACCCGCAATGTGTGCGGATCCTCGAAACGGGCGTGCCCGCGAAAGACGGTGCAACCGGCCATGCCCGCCAGCCAGTCCTCGACGCCTTTGCGGTCGCCCAGCATGATGTCGTCTTTGCGCGCCTTGACTTTGGCCATGTCCACGCTGACCGGTCCGGCAGAAACCCCGAAGTCCGCACCCCGGCGCGCGAGGTGGGCGGCGTACGCGCTGGCCACCAGCGTCTTGGTCGGGATGCAGCCGGTGTTGACGCAGGTGCCGCCGATCAGCTTGCGTTCCACCAGCGCGACACGCTGCCCCGCCGCCGTCAGTCGCCCTGCCAGCGGTGGGCCGGCCTGTCCGGCGCCGACGATGATGGCGTCGAAATGCTCTGTCACTTAACCGCCGTCAGCAGGTACTCCGTGAGCACGTGGCCCGTCGCCGCGGCGATGGCAAACCCGCCCACGATCGCGACGGCGTCCTCCAGCAGCGCGATGGGCAAGTCCTTTCCGGCCACGCCGGCAAGACGCTTGCGCGCCTGGTACCCGCCGAGGGTGCCGAGCACCGCGCCGATGACGCCGGCCCCGAGCGCGGTATAGGTCCAGTGCGGCCATGCCCCCAGCACCGCGCCCGCCAGCCCGCCCATGATGATCCGGGCGGCGAAGATCGGCGGCGCCGTGCGGGCCGGAGTCTTGGGCAGCTTGTCGTTGACGAGTTCGCCGACGGCGAGAACGGTGAAGACGATGGCCGTGATGATGTTGGCCATCCAGGCCGCCCATGTGCCGTGCAAGTCGATCCAACCCAGGAAGGCGGCCCAGGCGACGACGGCGGGGGCCGTCAGCGAGCGCAACCCGGCGACGACACCGATCAACAAAGCCAGCAGCACGATAAGCGCGTGTGTCACGAAGACCCTCCTGAGGGAACGAACAGCCCGGCAATGGTCAGGGATGACGGCCCATGGGAGTGACACGGGCGAAACAGCCCTAGGCGGACGCTAACACAGCCGGGGTCACCGCACCCCGTTCGATCAGAAGCGGCAGAACCTGATGTCGGAAGCCAGAATCGCCTTGGCGCCGATGGCGGCCAGCTCATCCATGATCTCGTTGACGCCGCGGCGCGGCACCAGGGCGCGGATGGCGACCCAGTCCGGATCGGCGAGCGGCGCGATGGTCGGTGACTCCAGTCCGGGCGTGATGGCCGTGGCCTTCTCCAGGACGGAACGCGGACAGTCGTAGTCGAGCATCAGGTACTGCTGGCCGAACACCACACCCTGGATCCGCGCCACCAGCTGATCGCGCGCCGCCCGTGTCCCGTTCTGGCCGTCGGGGTCGGCGCCCTCGATGAGCACCGCCTCCGAATCGCACAGCGGGTCGCCGAATGCCACCAGATCGTGCAGGCTCAGGGTGCGCCCCGAGCCGACCACGTCGGCGATGGCGTCGGCCACGCCGAGCTGTACCGAAATCTCCACCGCGCCGTCGAGCCTGATGACGGTCGCCTCAATGCCCCGCTCGGCCAAGTCTTTTCGGACGAGATTCGGGTAGGCGGTGGCGATTCGCTTGCCGGCCAGATCGGCCGTCGTCCAGTCCCGGCCGGCCGGCCCGGCATACCGAAAACTCGACGACCCGAAGCCCAACGCCAGGCGTTCGCGCACGGGCGCGTCCGAGTCGCGGACCAGGTCCCGTCCGGTGATGCCGAAGTCCAGCTGTCCCGAACCCACATAGATCGCAATGTCTTTGGGCCGCAGGAAGAAGAACTCGACCTGGTTGACCGGGTCGATGACGGTGAGATCTTTGGAATCGGTGCGACGCCGGTAGCCCGCCTCCGCGAGAATCTCGCTGGCCGGTTCGCTCAGCGTGCCCTTGTTGGGAACCGCGACCCGCAGCACGCTCACAGCTTCCGATAGACGTCGTCGAGGGACAGGCCACGCGCGATCATGAGCACCTGCGTCCAGTACAGCAATTGGCTGATCTCCTCGGCCAGCGCCTCGTCGGGTTCGTGTTCGGCCGCCAGCCACACCTCGCCGGCCTCCTCGAGGATCTTTTTGCCCAGCCCGTGGATGCCGCCGTCCAGTGCCGCGACCGTGGCGCTGCCGGGGGGCCGGGCGCGGGCGCGCTCCCCCAGTTCGGCGAACAGGTCCTCGAAGGTCTTCACGGCCAGCGATTGTTTCACGCGGCGCCGAGCAAAGTCACGGCGGTTTCCGCCGGTGACGTTTTGAGCCGCCGGTCAGTCGAACCCGGCGAGCGTCATGCGCAGCGCCTCTTCGAGCTGAACGTGAAACTCCGCCCCGTCGGGGGGCTGAGTGAGCCAGCGATCGATGACGAATTTGGCTGTGGCCAAGCTGGTGTGCACCAACAGCGCGGGCCGGATGTCTGCCGCAACGTCGACGCCCATGCGGGACGCCACTTGCTCGACGAATTGGCGATGTTCGGCCTCGGTGACCAGCACGGATTGGCTCAACATCCGCGGCGCGGTGGCGACGGCCTGGCGCCAGGTATCCAGCGTCTGGACTTCGTTGGCCTCTTTGGCGCGCGCGACGAACAGCCGGATCAACGCCTCGACCGGTGACTCGTCCGGTGGTCTCGCGCTGTAGGACTCGACGATCTCGGCGCTGGCCTCCCGGACGGGACCGACCAGCAGGCTCTCTTTGCTGGGTGCGTACCGGAAATAGGTGCTGATCGATACGCCGGCCGCCGCGGCGATGTCCTCGGTTGTCACCGCGTCATAGCCGCGTTCGGCGAAAAGCCGCTGGGCGGTCTGCTGGATCTGGGAAAGCAGCGCGGCCCGACGCCGGTCCCGCAGCGAGCCCGTGTTTGCTGAGGGCATGCCATCACCTTCGTCAATCCGACATTCCGACCCCATGGTGTCGTCCAGCGACGAACCGAGATGAGTGACTCTACACTATTGAAAGTCCCTATCAAGTAGGCTAATGTGATGCGGCACACACCAACGAACTGCAGAGTCTAAGGGCTTGTTGACACTATTTTAATAAGAATAGCCTTCAATCGCGCTCGAGGTCGTCTGCTCGGCACTCAGGAATTCAGGGGTGGGGAGAGGGCCGATGAACGCGGTAGCTGGTACGCGATGACTCGCGCCATTAGTTTGCTGGGCGGGCCGCAGGTCGTGCCGCTATGACGACACAAGTCGATGGCGTCGCCGCCGTTCGGGACTGGTCGGTCGGATACGTCAAACGTCACCCGGTCGCCTCGCTGACGACCGTCGGGGAACAGTTCGTTTTGGGCGTGCGCACCATTCAATACTTCTTCTTCGACCTGATGACCGGGCGATTCCAATGGCAGGAGTTCGTCCGCCAGGGAGCGTTCATGGCCGGCACCGCCGTCTTGCCGACGATCCTGGTGTCGCTGCCGATCAGCGTCACCCTCTCCATCCAGTTCGCGCTGCTGGCCGGCCAGGTCGGGGCCACGTCGCTGGCCGGGGCGGCCAGCGGGCTCGCGGTCATCCGGCAGGGGGCGTCGCTGGTGGCCGCGGTGCTGATGGCATCGGCCGTCGGGTCGGCGATCACCGCCGACCTGGGTTCGCGCACGATGCGCGAAGAAACCGACGCGATGGAGGTGATGGGCGTCTCGGTGATCCGCCGTCTGGTGGTCCCCCGCCTCGCCGCGGCGGTGATGATCGGCGTGGCCCTCACCGGCGTCGTGTGCTTCGCAGGGTTCTTCGCGAGCTACATGTTCAACGTCTATTTCCAGAACGGGGCGCCGGGCAGCTTCGTTTCGACATTCGCGTCGTTCGCTACGACCGATGACATGATCCTGGCACTGGTGAAGGCGATCGTGTTCGGCGCGATCGTGGCCATCGTGTCCAGCCAGAAAGGCTTGTCCACCAAGGGCGGACCAACGGGCGTCGCGAACTCGGTGAACGCGGCGGTCGTCGAGGCGATCCTGCTGCTGATGATCGTCAACGTCGCGATCAGCCAGCTTTACATCATGTTGTCCCCCAGGACGGGGCTATGACGTGACGGCCTCCGCTTATCAACCGTTCGCACCGATTTCGGTTCCGTTCGTCCGCCTCTACCGCAGGGGCAAAGTACCGATCATCCGACTGGGCCATTTGTTGGTCTTCTTCGTCCGGGCACTGGTCGCCGTGCCGCTTGCCCTGCGTCAGTACCGGGGCGAGTTCTTGCGGCTGCTGTCGAACATCACCTGGGGCAACGGCTCGATCGTGGTGGGCGGCGGCACCGCCGGCGTGGCCGTCGTCCTCGGCACGACCGTCGGCGCGCTCGTCGGCATCGAGGGCTACAACTTCCTGGATCTGCTCGGACTCGGCCCCGCCACCGGGTTCGTCTCCTCGTTG
Organism: Mycobacterium sp. E3251; assembly: GCF_001666835.1. Taxonomy (GTDB): domain Bacteria; phylum Actinomycetota; class Actinomycetes; order Mycobacteriales; family Mycobacteriaceae; genus Mycobacterium. The sequence goes on from NZ_LZJF01000059.1 coordinate 40,399, forward strand.
GTCAATACCCGCGAGTTGGCTCCACTGATGGCATCGCTGGCTTTCGCCATGCAAGGCGGCTGCCGCTTCACCGCCCAGCTGGGATCCATGCGCATCGCCGAGGAAATCGACGCGATGGAATCGATTGCGATCCGCCCGATCCCCTACCTGGTGACCACCCGGCTGATCGCTTCGGTGGTGGCGATCGTGCCGCTTTACGCCGCGTGCCTGGCGATCGGTTACCTGAGTACGCAAATCGTGGTGGGGATCGGCAGTGGCGGCTCGACGGGTTCCTATCTGCACTACTTCACGCTGATGCTGGCCGGCCAGGACATCGTCTATTCCTTGATCAAGGCCGTCATCTTCGTCTGGATCGCATCGACGATCCAGTGTTACTACGGGTACTACGCGAGCGGCGGCCCCGAGGGCGTCGGGGTCGCGGCGGGACACGGCATGCGAGCCAGCATCACCGTCGTGATCATCGTCAACATGCTGCTCACCATGGCGCTGTGGGGCGTCGACTCCGGCGCACGGTTCGGCGGGTAGGTCGCGAACATGCCCAATTCCTTTGAGATGGACGGACGCGGCCCCTCCGACCGGCAGCTGTTCGGCATCGGCATCGCGGTCGTGGTGGTCAGCGCCCTGCTCACCACCGCGATGTTGGTCAAATCGACTGGCAGGCTGAACGATTACGTGCGCGTGGTCGCCGATCTGGTGAACGTGGGCGATGGTCTTCCGCAGAAGTCGGACGTCAAGTACCACGGCGTTCTGGTCGGCTCGGTCGACGGCGTCGTCCCGGCAGCGCACGGCGAACCCAACTATGTCCACATCGACCTCAAAGAGGAGTACGCCAAGTCGATTCCGGACAACGTAACCGCGCGCGTGGTGCCCAGCAATGTCTTCGCCGTCTCGTCGGTTCAGTTGGTGGGCTCGCCAAACCAGGTGGGCCCGGGTACGAAAATTCGCGATGGCGCGCACATCCCGGAAGACAAGCGGCTGCCGACCGTTCTGTTTCAAACGACCGTGAGCAAGTTGCGCGATCTGCTCGCCGCGGCCGGGCGCGACCGCGATGACAGGTCGGTGGGGATCCTGGCCGCGCTGGGCGCCGCCACCGACCACCGCCGGGTGAGCCTGCTCAACGCGGGTGCGCAATTGAATCGCCTTCTCGATCAGCTCAATTCGATTGTCAGCACCGACACCGGCCCCTCAACGGTGTCCGCGCTGCTGGAAGCCACCAGTGGGCTTGCGCAGACGGCACCCGATCTGCTCGACGCATTGCACCAGGCCGTGGAGCCGATGCAGACATTCGCCGAAACCCGCGGGCAATTGGCCTCGCTGTTGTCCGGCGCCGACTACACGGTCGGCACAACACGCCAATCGCTCGGCAACCACATCGACCAACTCATCCGGATCACCACCGATTTCACCCCGGTCCTGGGTGTGCTGGCGCAGAAGTCGAACAACTTCGTGCCCGCGGTCGCCAAGCTCGACAACCTGGCCAACCAGTTCATGGAGCAGGTCTGGAACCCGCAGACCAACCTCGGCAACATGCGCGCGATGCTGACATTCACACCCAGCTCCACCTACACGCGCGCCGACTGCCCGCACTACGGCGAGCTGAAGGGACCCAGCTGTTTCACCGCGCCGCTGATTCCGGTGCGCCCGGATCTGCCCGAGGTGCTGCTGCCGCAGAACTATCAGCCGCCCAAGGACCTGGCTCCGCCACCGGGCACCGTGATCGGTCCGGACGGCAACCTCGTCGCCGTCGGCCCGCCGCTCGTGAACGGGCCACCGAATCTGATAGACCCGAATCCGCCACTGGCGCCGGGGATTACGCCGTCGCCACCCGTGCCCGGGAGCGCGAACCCCGATAACCCGTCACCGGGGGCGCCCGCGACACCACAACCGCACGAACCGTGGGTCGCGCCGGTAGCGCCCAAGGCGCCGTGGATCCCCCAGGCGTCCTTTGGCGGGAACGTGGGACCCGTTGGGAGCCAGTACGAACGGAACATGTTGGGCGTGATCACCGGCGCACCCGCAACCGAAGCCACCGAGCTGCTGCTGGGTCCCGTCGCCCGCGGCACCACGGTGTCACTGGCTCACCCCCCGGCTCCGTCGCCCGGGGAGGCCAGATGAAGTTTCGCGGACCACTCATCGCGTTGACCCTGTTCATGGTCGTCTCGCTGACGCTGACCTGGCTGGTGTATGTGAGTTTGCGGCGTGACGTGGCCGGCAACACCGCCCAGTATTCGGCGGTGTTCAGCGACGTGTACGGGCTTCGCGAAGGCGACGACGTCCGGATGGCTGGAGTGCGCGTCGGCCGAGTCGAAAAGATCGATCTGGACGGGAAACTCGCGAGAGTCTCGTTCGTCGTGCAGCAAGAACAGCGGTTGTTTGGGAACACCCTCGCGTCGGTGACGTATCAGAACATCGTCGGCCAGCGTTACCTCGGACTGTCCTTGGGGAAGGAAGGTAGCCCTGAGCCGCTCCCGCCGGGCAGCACCATCCCGCTGGAACGCACCGAGCCGTCTTTCGACGTCACTACCCTGCTCAACGGTTACGAACCATTGTTCAGCCTGCTGAACCCCCACGACGCGGACAACCTCACCAAGGGCATCATCCAGTCGCTGCAAGGCGACACGTCATCGCTCACCACTCTGGTCGGCCAGACGTCCACGCTCACAGAGACTTTCGCGGGCCGAGACCAGGCCCTCGGCAGCGTGATCACCAATCTCGACAAGGTGATGGGCAACCTGGCCCAGCAGAACGACGATCTCGACGGCGTCATCACGCAGACCCGCAGCATCGTCGGCGAGCTCGACGCGCGGCGCTCCGACCTGGTGGCCTCGGTGGGTTCGCTGGCGCGGGTGACCGGCCGGCTGTCGGCCTCGGCCACAGACGTGTACCCGGCACTGCGCGAGTTCATCGATCGCCAGCCCGGCGTCACCAAACACATCATGGAGGTGGAACCGCAGGTGGCCTTCTTCGGCGACAACATCCCGCTGCTGCTGAAAGGGCTTACCCGGGTGGGCAATCAGGGGGCGTACGGCAATGCCTACGTGTGCGACGTGAACTTCATGGGGTTCTTCCCCGGCCTCAACGACGTGGTGCCGATCATCATCAACGCGGCCACGCCGGGCAACAAGGCATGGCACACTCCCAGATGCAGGAGTACGGCCGATGGCTGACGCGTCCGTGTGGGAGCGGATGAAACGGCGTCCGCTGGAAAGCTACAACAAGACCTGGCTCGGGTTCATCGCCGTCGCGGTGGTCGCGGTGATCATCGGGGTCATGCTGCTCGTGCATGCGCTCGGCGCCGGATACCGGCACTACACCGCGGAGTTCCTGCAAGCGGCCTCGCTGCGGGCGGGCAACCCGATCGTGGTCGCGGGCATCCCGGTGGGCAACGTCACCAGCATGAAACTCGTCGGGGACCATGTTGAGGCGGGGCTGAAGATCCGGGACAACATCGCGCTGGGCAAGGATTCCCGGGCGCAGATCAAAGTCACCACCATTCTGGGTTCGCGGTACCTCGCCCTGGAACCCAACGGTCCGGCGCACCTGCCCAACAACACCTTCGACTTGGCGCACACCGAGGTTCCCTACGACCTGCAAGCCGCGTTGCAGGACGCCACCACCACTTTCGAGCAGGTGGACTCCGACCGGTTCGCACAATCGCTTGCGGTGCTCGGCAAGCAGCTTGAGGGCCTGCCGACGGTTGTCCCGCAGGCGATTTCGAACATCAACACACTGTCGTCGATCATCGCGGTACGACGTGACCAACTCGGGCAGTTGCTGCGCAGCACGGAGCAGGTTACCAACACGCTGCGACGTCAGCAGGCCGGCATCGGCACGCTGGTCGACCAGGGCCAAGACCTGCTGGGCCAATTCGTCGCGCGGCGCGCCGTTTTCCACGCAATGATGCAATCCCTCTCCAGCCTTGTCGACACCATGAGCCAGGTCGTTGTCAACGACCGGTCGGGCCTGGACGCGCTGATCAAAGACATGCGGGACTTCACCAACCTGATGTCCGCGCACGACGACCTGCTGCACAGCATGCTGCAAACCAGCCCGATCTTCTTCCGGGAGGCGGCCAACCTCACGGGCGACGGCGACGCGATCAACTTCAACGCCCCCAACGTTCCGCTGATCGACTCGTGGATGTGCGCGATCAGTGGCCGTGCCAAACAGTTCGGCATGATCCAGTACTTCAAGGACTGCAAGTGACAGGACTGGCATCCAAAGCAGTGGCCATCGCCGCCGCCGTCGCGGTCATCGCAGCGGTGGCCGGCATCGGTTGGTGGTACCTGGGCTCCGACGAGGACACGATCACCGTGACCGCCCAATTCGACAGCGCCTCCGGCCTTTACGAGGGCAACGTGGTGGCGGTACTGGGCATGCCGGTCGGCAAGATCACCAAGATCAATGCCAAGGGCGGCTACGTCGAAGTCGAATTCACCGTCGACCGCCACGTCAAAGTCCCCGCCACCGTGCAGGCCGTCACGGTATCGACCTCCATCCTCACCGACCGGCAGATCGAACTCACGCCGCCCTATCACGGCGGACCGACCCTGGAAAACCACGACACCATCGGCTTGCCCCGCACCAAGACACCCGTCGAATTCAGCAGTGTCCTCAATGTTTTGGACAAGGTGACCAAGTCGCTCGAGGGCGACGGCCACGGCGGCGGCCCGATCGCCGATGTGCTGGGCGGCGGCACCGAGGTGGTCAACGGCAACGGCGAGAAGATCAAAGCGGCGCTGGGTGAGCTCTCCAAGGCGCTGCGCCTGTCCAGCGACGGCGGCGCGACAACCCGCGAGCAGATCACCACGATCGTCAGAAACATCAGCACGCTGTTCGATGCCGTGGCCGCCAACGACACGAAGCTGCGCGAATTCGCCTCCACCATCCACCAAGTCAGCCAGATCATGGCCGACGAGGACCTTGGCAGCGGCACCACCGGACGCAGACTCGATCAGCTGATCCAGCGGGCCGGCGACCTGCTCGACGCCAACCGCGACAACATCAAGCAGACCGCCCTGAATGGCAATGCCACACTGAAGATGGTGACCGACCAGCGGCGCGACCTGGCCGAGCTCTTGGACCTTGCTCCCCTGGTGGCCGACAACGCCTACAACATGGTCGACCGGGCGAACGGCAGCGTGCGTGCACGCTTCCTCACGGACCGGCTGCTCTTCGACAGTCAGTACACCAAAGAGATCTGTAACTTGATGGGGCTTCGGCAATTGGGCTGCAGCACGGGCACGATTCAGGATTTCGGCCCCGATTTCGGCTTGACCTATGTGCTGGACGGAATGGCCGCCATGGGGCAGAAGTGACGACCGCGGGGGCGCGGGGAATGCTTGCGGCCGTGGCCGCGGCGATGGTTACCGCGGGATGCGCCACGAACGGCCTTGCCAGCCTGCCCCTTCCGGCGCCGGAGGTGGGCTCGGGAGGCTATTCGCTGAATGCGGTGTTCTCCAACGCGCTCAACCTGCCGATGAACGCCAAGGTGAAGCTCGCCGGCGCCGACGTCGGTCAGCTCGAATCGATGGTCGCACGCAATTACACCGCGGTCACCCGGCTGCGCATCAGGGACGGCGTGCGTTTGCCCCGGGGAAGCACCGCCGAACTGCGCACCGCGACACCGCTGGGGGACGTCTTCGTCGCGCTCAAGCCGCCGGCCGCGGGCGATCCCGAGGGACCGCTGCTGAAGAACGGCGACACGATCGGCCTGGATTCGACGGCGGCCGCGGCGACCGTCGAGTCGGTGCTGAGCTCAGCGGCCATCCTGGTGAACGGCGGTGCGGTACGTAACTTCACCAACATCATCAACGGGTTCGGCAAGGCGACCGGTGACCAGGGCCAGGCGTTCGGGGACATGATCCGCAAGTCCAACGAGTTGCTCGGGAGACTGGATTCCCGGTCCGATCAGATCTCGACCGCGCTGACCCAATTGTCGCGACTGGCAGACCAACTCGATGCCAAGAACCAGACCATCGCCGACCTGATGGCGGCGGCCAGGCCGGCCACTTCGGCCCTGGCCGACAACACCACCCAGCTTTCCGACCTGGCCGTGCAGGTCGGTGACACCTCCCGGTTGCTGGCCAGGTTCCCGTCGATCGGTGGGACCGACACCAGCGGCCGCAGCATCATCCGTGACCTGAACACGGTCGCGGGGGCCGCCAACGACGTGGCGATGAGCCCGGATACCAGCTGGCTGGCGCTGAACAGGCTGATTCCCGCACTGGTCAAATCGACGGCCGGGAACTCGATTTCGGTGAACGTGGGCGTGGACAAGATCATGCTCGGATCGATCCCCGACATCGGATTCCCCGGTGACATCGGGCTGCACGGACCGCACCACTACAACGTGAACCTGCTCGTCGGCACCCTCAAGTACACCCTGTGGCGGCTGCAGGAACGTGTGGTCGGCCGGGGTCCGAATTCGCCGCAGGTTCCCGTCGTACCGGACCCGAACATCCCGGGCCAAATCGACGTCGCCCCCGGGCCGCCGCCGGCCCCGGCAGGACCGACGCCATGATCCGCGCCGTCGACAATTTCGCCAACGCCGTTGTCCGAGCGGTGCGTACCGGTCACCGCCACCAGGTCTGGCTGTCGGTGGCCGGCTTGGTGCTCATCTTGGTCGTCGCCACCGCCTACCTGCTCGTCGGCGCGCTGCGGGTGAAGCCGTTCGCCTCGTCCTACCGAGTGACGGTGCAATTGCCGGACTCCGGCGGCTTACTGCCCAACCAGGATGTCGCACTGCGGGGAGTGCGGATCGGCCGGATCGATTCGCTGCAGATCACCGACAACGGGGTGAACGCCGTCGCCAGCATCACGTCGAAGGTGCGAATCCCGGCGAACAGCTTCGTGCACGTGTCGGCGCTCTCGCCCGCCGGTGAGCAATACATCAACTTCGAGGCCACCTCCGACGCCGGGCCCTACCTGCACGACGGCAGCCTCATCACTTCGGACCACACGAGCGTCCCGGTCAGCTTGGCGCAGTTGCTCGCCGACGCCGACGGGTTGCTGGCCCAGGTCGACCCCCACAAGCTCGAGTTGATCAAAAAGGAGCTGAGCCTGAGCAAGGAGGGGCCGGCGAAGCTGACCGCCATCGTCGACGGCGGCACGTTCCTGCTCTCGACCCTTGATTCGGTGCTGCCCCAAACCACCAGCATCATCAAGACCAGCCGGGTCGTGCTCACGCTGGCGAGTGACAAGAACGCCGGTTTAGGCTCGGCCGCAACGGAACTCAATAAAACACTGACCGGCGTGGCCAGGATGCAAGCCGGCTATCGCCGGTTGACCGGCCAGACGCCGCGCACACTGTCGGCCGTCGACAATCTGTTCTCCGACAATTCCGACACGATGGTGCAGTTGCTGGGCAGCATGGCTACCATGTCGCAGCTGTTATATCTGCGGGTGCCGGCGCTCAACGCGCTGTTCCCCGACTACCGTGGTTCGGTGTTGGACGCGGTGACGAGCACGTTCCACGACCACGGCGTGTGGGCGACGGCCGACCTCTACCCCCGCTATGTGTGCGACTACGGGACGCCATCGCACGCCTCCTCCGCCGCCGACTACTACGAGCCGTTCATGTACACCTACTGCCGCGACGACGACCCGGCGGTCTCGATCCGCGGCGCCAAGAACGCGCCACGGCCGGGCGGCGACGACACCGCCGGTCCGCCGCCGGGGGCGAACCTGGGCCAACGGACCGATCCGACCCCCCGTGGCCGCTACACCATTCCCACCCCCTACGGCGGGCCGGCGCTGCCGATCGAACCGCCCCACTGAACCCCTAACATCGGGCCAATCCCTAGGAGATGACCGTGATCGTGACCACCGAGAAGAACCCGAAGGCCAAGGCGCACGCCGAACCGGAGCCGGACGCCGAAACACCGGAATCCGCAACCGAAGACGCCGACGAGGTGCGCGGCGAAGAATCCGGCGAGGCAGCCGATGAAGACGAGGGCGGCGACGTTGGTGCGCTGCTAAAAGGCAAGCGTCCCAAGACCGAGGGCACTAAGCGCCCGTGGAAGCGCTATCTGCGCCGCAGCGTGTTGCCGGTGTTGCTCGTTGTCTCGCTTGGCGTTTCGGGGTTCCTCGGCTGGCGGCTGTGGCAAGAGCATCAGGTCAAGCTGGCCGGCGAGCAGGCCCAGCAGGCGGCCATCGCCTACGCGCAAGTGCTGACGAGCATTGATTCGAACAAGGTCGACGAGAACTTCAGGCAGGTTCTCGACGGCGCGACGGGCGAGTTCAAGGACATGTACACCCAGTCCAGCGTCAAGCTCCGCCAGCTGCTGATCGACAACAAGGCGACCGCGCACGGCGTGGTGGTGGACTCGGCGATTCAGTCCGAGTCGGCGAACAAGGTTGTCGTGCTGGTCTTCATCGACCAGACCGTCACCAACACCGCCGCACCCGACCCGCGCATCGACCGCAGCAGGATCAAGATGACCATGGAAAAGGTCGACGGCCGCTGGCGGGCGAGCAAGGTTCAGCTGCTGTGATCCGACGGATCTTGGCGGCAGTCGTATTGGCCGCGGCCACAACGATTCCCACCGCGGCCACGGCGTACACTTCCGCGCCGTCATTCTGCGGTGAGCTCGGCGGTGACTGGGACGGCCAGTACTGCCACACCTCTGTCACGTCGGAGCGCAAGGCCGTCCGGGACATCAAGGTCGCGGTGCCCGACGACCTGGTCGACAATCCGACCACGGGCCCGGTGATCCGCGACTACCTGCGCACCCTGGTCAACAATTGGAAGACGGCCAACGGCGCCATGGCCGCCGACAGCTACGGCGAGGAGAACTTCGAGGTATTCCGGCACGGCAATCTGCTCAGCGCCGTGTTCCACGAGGACTACCACGCTGACGGGCCAAAGCCCAACAACGCCTACCGGACCTTCACGTTCGACATGGCAAGTGGCCGACGCATGCAGCTGGCGGATCTGACGACATCAAATCCGCTGACGGCCATTCCCCCACTGGCCCAACCGTTTATCGAAACCGCGCTCGATCAGGCGCCGCCGCCACACGACCCGGGAACCTACCCGTTCACCGTCGACCGCTGGACTCCCGACAAGGTCTACTCCGGGGCCTACAAGGCGTGGGCGGTCACTCCGGACGAGTTGATCCTGTACATGCCGGACTACCCGGTGGCGCACGACGAGCCCCTCAACTTCACGCCCGGCGTGATGCAGTGGTTCATGGACGGCGGCACGGTGCAAGCACACATCCCGTTGTCCGCGTTGAGTTCGGTGCTGCGCATCTAGCGTCTGCGCCTGTGCGGCTGGCTCAGTTGGCCTTTCGACGACGCAGGTCGATCGATATCACGTCGGCAACGTGCTCGCTGTGCGCCACCTGACCGTCCCCGGTGGACGCGCGGCTGCTGCGGGCCGTGAAGCGGACGCTTGCCGCCAGATCGCCGTAATCCCAGGCTAAATCGCTGACTTCGCGCTTCGTGCGGTCGAGCGCGGTACCCAGCGCTCCGACGATGCGCCGCACGTGCAGGACCGTAGCGTTCACGGCTTCCACCGCGATATCGACGATGCGGTTCAGCTCTCGCTCCAGCATGAACATCCCCCTACTCAGTCCTCCGGGTTGTAGCCGAGGTTCGGGGCGAGCCAACGCTCGGCTTCCCGCAGGGTCCAGCCCTTGCGCTTCGCGTAGTCGGCGACCTGGTCCTGGGCCATCCGACCGATCACGAAGTACTGCGACTGCGGATGCGAGAAATACCAGCCGCTGACGGCGGCACCGGGCCACATCGCCATCGACTCCGTCAGCTCGATGCCGGTCCGCTCCTTGACGTCCAGCAACTCCCACAGTGTCGCCTTCTCGGTGTGCTCCGGGCAGGCCGGGTAGCCCGGGGCTGGGCGGATCCCCACGTACTTCTCGCCGATGAGCGCATCGTTGTCCAGCTGCTCGTCCGGCTGGAATCCCCAGAACTCCTTGCGGACCCGTTGGTGCATCCGTTCGGCGAAAGCCTCTGCCAGCCGGTCGGCGAGCGACTCCAGCAGGATCGCGCTGTAATCGTCGACGGCCGCCTTGAACTCCGCGATCTTCTCCTGGCTGCCGAGCCCCGCGGTGACGGCGAAGGCGCCGACGTAGTCAGCCAGACCGGTGTCCTTGGGCGCGACGTAGTCGCCCAGCGACCGGTTCGGGATGCCGTCCCGATGCTCACCCTGCTGGCGCAGGTTGTGCAACGTCGTCAGCACCTCGGTGCGGGTCTCGTCGGTGTACACCTCGATGTCGTCCCCAACCGCGTTGGCCGGGAAGAACCCGATCACCCCGTTGGCGGTCAGCCACTTTTCCTTGATCAGGGTGTCGAGCATCTCCTGGGCGTCGTCGTACAGCTTGCGGGCAGCCTCGCCCGAGACGGGGTTGTTGAGGATGTCCGGGAATCTGCCCTTCATCTCCCAGGCGTTGAAGAACGGCTGCCAGTCGATGTACTCACGCAACTCGGCGATGTCATAGTCCTGGAATTCCCGGACGCCGAGACCCTGGGCGGGCACCGGCGGCGTGTAGCCGTCCCATTCGATGGGCGTCCGGTTCGCGCGCGCCTTCTCCAGCGTCAGCATTGGCCGCTCGTTCTTCTGGGAGTGCCGTTCGCGCAGGTCGGCGTAATCCTTCGCGGTGGCCTCCAGCAGGGCTGGACGCTGCTTGTCGTCGAGCAGCGCGGCGGCGACCGGCACCGAGCGGGAGGCGTCCTTGACCCAGACCACCGGGCCACTGCGACGCGGCGCCACCTTCACGGCCGTATGGGCGCGCGAGGTGGTCGCACCACCGATCAGCAGCGGGATTTCCAGGCCCTGGCGTTCCATCTCTACGGCGAAGTTGACCATCTCGTCCAACGATGGGGTGATCAGTCCGGACAGTCCGATGATGTCGGCGTCGTGCTCCTTCGCCGCGGCCAGGATCTTCTCGGCGGGCACCATCACACCGAGGTCGATCACTTCGAAGTTGTTGCACTGCAACACAACCCCGACGATGTTCTTGCCGATGTCGTGCACGTCGCCCTTCACGGTCGCCATCACGATGGTGCCGTTGGTGTCCTTCGCCGCCGCGGTGCCGTTCTGCTCTTTCTCCTTCTCGATGAACGGCAGCAGGTACGCGACGGCCTTCTTCATCACCCGCGCCGACTTCACGACCTGGGGCAGGAACATCTTGCCCGAGCCGAACAGGTCACCGACGACGTTCATGCCGTCCATCAGCGGGCCCTCGATCACCTCGATCGGGCGGCCACCCGCCGCCGCGATCTCGGCCCGTAGTTCCTCGGTGTCGTCATCGACGTGCGCGTCGATCCCTTTGACCAGGGCGTGCGTGATCCGCTCGCGGACGGGCAGGCTCCGCCACTCGGCAGTCGCGGGGTCCTCGCCCTTCTCCTTGCTGTTGAACCGTTCCGCGATCTCCAGCAGCCGTTCGGCCGCATCCGCGCGACGGTTCAACACCACGTCCTCGATGCGATCCCGTAGCTCGGGGTCGATCGAGTCGTACGGCACCAGCGCACCGGCGTTGACGATGCCCATGTCCAGGCCGGCCTTGATGGCGTGGAACAAGAACACCGAATGGATCGCCTCGCGCACGGGGTTGTTGCCCCGGAACGAGAACGACACGTTCGAGATGCCTCCGGAGATGTGCACCCCCGGAAGGTTCTCCTTGATCCAGGCGCAGGCTTCGATGAAGTCGATCCCGTAGGTCGCGTGCTCCTCGATACCGGTGGCCAGCGCGAAGCAGTTCGGGTCGAAGATGATGTCCTCGGGTGGGAAGCCGACCTCTTCGGTCAGGATCCGGTAGGCGCGACCGCAGATCTCCTTGCGCCGCTCCAGGTTGTCGGCCTGCCCCTGTTCGTCGAAGGCCATCACGACGACGGCGGCGCCGTACTTGCGGCACAGCCGCGCCTCGCGGACGAACTTCTCCTCGCCCTCCTTCATGGAGATCGAGTTGACGATCGGCTTGCCCTGCACGTTCTTCAGGCCGGCCTCGATGACCTCCCACTTGGAGGAGTCGATCATCACCGGAACGCGGCTGATGTCCGGCTCGGCCGCGATCAGCTTGGTGAACCGGTCCATCGCGGCGACGCCATCGATCATGCCCTCGTCCATGTTGATGTCGATGACCTGCGCACCGACCTCGACCTGCTGCAGGGCGACCGACAGCGCGCTGTCGTAGTCCTCGGCCTTGATCAGGTTGCGGAACCGGGCGGAGCCGGTGATGTTGGTGCGCTCACCGATGTTCACGAACAGGGAATCGTCGGTGATGTTCAGCGGCTCGAGGCCCGAGAGGCGCGTGGCCACCTCGATCTCCGGCAGCTCGCGCGGCGGTTTGCCCTCGACGACCTTGGCGATCTCGGCGATGTGCGGCGGTGCCGTCCCGCAGCACCCGCCGACGAGGTTGACCAGGCCCGCCTCGGCGAAGTCGGCGATGTAGCCGGCTTGGCGCTCCGGGGACTCGTCGTACTCGCCGAACGCGTTGGGCAGGCCGGCGTTCGGATAGCAGGAGACGAAGGTGTCCGCGATCCGCGCCACCTCGGCGATGTAGGGCCTCATCTCCGGCGCGCCCAGCGCGCAGTTGAGGCCGACCGCGAGCGGCTTCGCGTGCCTGATCGAGTTCCAGAAAGCCTCGGTGACCTGACCGGACAACGTCCGGCCGGAAGCATCGGTGATGGTGCCCGAAATGATCACCGGCCAGCGGCGTCCGCGCTCCTCGAAAAGCGTCTCGACGGCGAACACCGCGGCCTTGGCGTTCAGCGAGTCGAAGATCGTCTCGATGATCAAGAGGTCGACACCGCCGTCGACCAGGCCGTTCGCGGCTTCGAGGTAGGCGGCGACCAGCAGGTCGTAGGAGACATTGCGGGCGCCCGGGTCGTTGACGTCCGGCGAGATCGACGCGGTCCGCGTCGTCGGCCCGATGGCGCCGGCGACGTAACGGGGCTTCTCCGGGGTGCTGTATTCGTCGGCGGCCTTGCGGGCCAGGGCGGCGCCGGCGTAGTTGAGCTCGTAGGCCAGGTCCTGCATGCCGTAGTCGGAGAGCGAGATCGCGTTCGCGTTGAACGTGTTGGTTTCCAGGATGTCGGCGCCCGCCTCGAGGTACTCGCGGTGGATCCCCTCGATGATCTGCGGCTGCGTCAGGTTGAGCAGGTCATTGTTGCCCTGAAGGGCGGTCGGCCACTCCGTGAACCGGTCGCCGCGGTAACCGGCCTCGTCCGGCCGGTCCCGCTGGATCGCCGTGCCCATCGCGCCGTCGATCACCATGATTCGCCGGCGCAGGGCGGCCGTCAGTTCTTCGGTGCAGTCGGGGCGGATGTTCGGCACGAAGGTCTCCGACGCCGGGGCGCTTTTGGGGGCGTTCACGTACGTTCCTTCCGTAGCGGAAGGCGTCCTTGACTCTGCCGAGCGTGGCGGATACCGGCATGGCCGGCGAACCGTTGCAACGCCTCTCGACCAGAAAAGTCTACGTCGTCACCCGACGACTGGACGCCCTGCTCGACCCGACCCGCTCGGCGATCGCGCTGCCCGTGAGCGCCAACTCGCGGATCTTGTCGGCAATGTCGTAGTTACCAAGGTTAACCAGATTGCGGCCGAACGTATTTCGTCTCGACCGCGTCGACGCCGGTTGTTGCGGTCGCCGATGCCCAGGTCAGCGGCCCGCGATTGAGTGCCCATCGCCCCGTCACCGGCCACCGCACGCCGTGCCAAAGCGTCGAGGATGTCGGTGTCGTAGTCGTGGTCGCTCACGGCAGTCACCCCACAAGGATAGTCGTCCTATGCAAAAGGCCCAGAGGTTGACAGGTCCCTGACAGGCAAGGCCGATGGTCACGCCGAACATCGGGGCGCAAGGCCGTACGCTGATTCTGTGACCCCGCCCCAGGGCCGGCCCTATGGAGGAGCCGCACTGCCCGAACTGCACAACACCATCGTCGTGGCGGCGTTTGAGGGCTGGAACGACGCCGGCGACGCGGCCAGTGACGCGCTCGAGCACCTCGAGGCCATCTGGGAAGCCGACCCGATCCTGGAGATCGACGACGAGGCATATTACGACTACCAGGTGAATCGCCCGGTCATCCGGCAGGTCGACGGGGTCACCCGGGAGCTGGTGTGGCCGGCGATGCGTATTTCGCACTGCCGGCCGCCGGGCAGCGACCGCGACGTCGTGTTGATGCACGGGGTGGAACCCAATATGCGCTGGCGCACCTTCTGCGCCGAACTGGTCGCCATCGCCGACAAGCTCAACGTGGACACCGTGGTGATCCTGGGCGCCCTGCTCGCCGACACGCCGCACACCCGGCCGGTCCCGGTCTCGGGCGCGGCCTACTCCCCCGAGTCGGCGAAACGCTTCGGGCTCGAGGAGAGCCGCTACGAGGGCCCGACCGGCATCGCCGGGGTGTTCCAGGACGCCTGCGTGGCCGCCGGGATCCCCGCCGTGACGTTCTGGGCGGCGGTGCCGCACTACGTGTCGCAGCCGCCGAACCCGAAGGCGACGGTGGCGCTGCTGCGCCGCGTCGAGGACGTGCTCGACATCGAGGTTCCGCTGGCCGACCTGCCGACGGAGGCCGAGGAGTGGGAGCAGGCCATCACCGAGATGGCCGCCGAGGACGAGGATTTGGCCGAATACGTGTCGTCGCTGGAGCAGCGCGGCGACGCCGAGGTCGACATGAACGAGGCCCTGGGCAAGATCGACGGGGACGCGCTGGCCGCCGAGTTCGAGCGGTATCTGCGGCGCCGTCGTCCCGGCTTCGGCCGCTAACCCTGCTTCTTGCCCAAGCCCTGGTTGTAGGCGCTGGTGGACCGGCCGAGCGCCGCGACTTGGGCGTCCAGCTGGGGCAGTAGCTCCGCGGTGGGCTTGTGCAGGGACAGTTCCCCGACCGGGGTGGACAGCACCGGCTTGATCCAGCGGAACAGGGCGACCCAACCCGGGCAGTAGACGCGGTTGCGGCGGCGTTCGATGCCCTTGACGAACGCGTCCGCGCACTTGTCGACGGTGGTGGTCTTGTTCAGCGGCCAGGGGAAGCTGGCGAGCAGCTTGCCGAAGGCGGGCAGGTCGGCCTCGGTGTCGCGGACCAGGGCGGTGTCGATCCACGACATGTGCGACGAGCCGACGTCGACGCCGCGGTGGGCGACCTCCAGCCGCAGCGCGTTGGCGAGGATCTCGACGCCGGCCTTCGACGCGTTGTAGGGAACCAGGCCCGGGCAGGCGGCGTATGCGGCCAGCGACGAGACGATCAACACGTAGCCGCGGCGCTCGATCACCGCCGGCAGCGTGGCCCGCACGGTGTTGAAAACGCCGAGCACATTGATGTCCATCACCCGCTTGAACGCCTCCGGGTCGACTTGCAACACCGACCCGTAGCTGGCGATGCCCGCGTTGGCCACGACGACGTCGATGCCGCCGAACCGCTCGACGGCCTGCGCGGCGACGGCCTGCATCGCCGGCAGGTCTCGCACATCGGCGACCGCGGTCAGCACGCGGTCGTCGCCGAGTTCGGCGGCCAGCGCTTTCAGCTCGGTGTCGTTGACATCGGTGAGCACCAACCTGGCGCCCTTGTTACGCAGCCGGCGGGCGACCTCGGCCCCGATGCCCCGGGCCCCGCCGGTGATCAAAACAACTTTGTCCTGCAGTGACGTCATGGCGGCAAACGTACCCTTTACAGTTCCACCCCGAGCAGCGCATCGATCGCGGTCGCCACCAGCTTCGGCGCTTCGGCGTCGTGGCCGCCGTACTCGAGCGCGTCGGTGGTCCAACCATCAAGCGCGGCAAGCGCTTTGGGCGTGTTCAGGTCGTCGGCGAGGTATCGGCGCACCCGCGCGATCACGTCGGCGGCGTCGGGACCGGCGGGCAACCCCGTCGCGGTGCGCCAGCGCCCGAGCCGGGCGATGGCCTCGTCGAGCACCTGCTGGCTCCAGAACCGGTCCGCGCGGTAGTGCCCGGCCAGCAGGCCCAGGCGGATGGCCGCCGGCTCGATGCCCTGGGCCCGCAAGGTCGACACCAGCACCAGGTTGCCCCGGCTCTTGGACATCTTGTGCCCGTCCCAGCCGATCATGCCCGCGTGCACGTAGTGGCGGGCGAATCGCCGCTCGCCCCTTACACATTCGGCATGTGCGGCGGTGAATTCGTGGTGCGGGAAGATCAGGTCGCTGCCCCCGCCCTGGATGTCTAGGCCGCTGCCGATGCGGCTGAGCGCGATCGCCGCGCATTCGACATGCCAGCCGGGCCGCCCGTCGCCGAACGGTGACGGCCAGCTCGGCTCTCCCGGCCGCGCGGCGCGCCACAGCAGCGCGTCCAGCTCGTCGCTCTTGCCGGGCCGGTGCGGGTCGCCGCCGCGCTGTTCGAAGAGTCGCAGCATGGTTTCGCGGTCGTAGCCCGACTCGTAGCCGAACTGCGGGGTGGCGTCCGCCCGGTAGTAGACGTCCGGGTAGTCGCCGTCGACGACGTACGCCGCCCCCGACGCCAGCATCTTCTCGACGAGCTCGACCACCTCGGGGATCGCCTGGGTGGCCGCGACATAATCGCGCGGCGGCAGGACCCGCAGCGCCGCCATGTCCTCCCGGAAGCGCACGACCTCACGATCGCCGAGCTCACGCCAGTCGACACCGTCGCGCTGGGCGCGCTCGAACAGTGGATCGTCGACGTCGGTGACGTTCTGCACGTAATGCACGGCGTGGCCGAGATCCAGCCATTGCCGGTAGACCAGATCGAAGGTGAGATAGGTGGCCGCGTGTCCGAGATGAGTGGAGTCGTACGGGGTGATGCCGCAGACGTACATGGTCGCAGTCGATCCGGCCGCCACCGGCCGCACCTGCCGATCGGAGGTGTCATACAGCCGGAGCTCCGGTCCACGTCCCGGCAATACCGGAACCGGTGGAAACTCCCACGACTGCATGCCAACGACTCTAAACGCGGTGACCTAACGCCATGCGTCGCGGATGGCAGCGAGCAGGATCGGCGCCACCTCGGCGCGGCACATCACGAAGTCGGGCAGGTAGGGGTCGAACTGGTTGTAGCGCATCGGCGAGCCGTCCAGGCGTGACGCGTGCATGCCGGCGGCCATCACAACGCCGGCCGGCGCCGCCGAGTCCCACTCCCACTGCCCGCCCGCATGCAGGTAGGCGTCGACGTCGCCGTCGATGATGGCCATCGCCTTGGCGCCCGCCGAACCAATAGCCACCGGCTGTATCGCCAACGACTGGCGCATGCGGTGCAGCACGAAGGGCGGCCGGGTGGCGCTCACGGCGATGCGAAACGTGTGCGGTACGCCGACGCGCGCGGCGTCGGCGGTCACGGTGTCGGTGCGGTACACCGTGTTCCCGCGGGCCGGCAACGACACCGCCGCGTCGGTGATCTCCCGCTGGCCGTTGGTGGGGTCGCCGGTGGGACGCTGCCACAGCGCGATGTGCACCGCCCAGTCGTCGCGGCCCGGCGTGGAGAACTCCCGGGTGCCATCCAGCGGGTCGATGATCCACACCCGGTCGCACTTGAGCCGGCGCCGGTCGTCGTAGGCCTCCTCGCTGAGCACCGCGTCGTCGGGGCGCTCGGCGCGCAACCGGCGCAGGATGAGCTCGTTGGCCAATGCGTCGCCGGCGTCGCCCAACGCCCACGGGTGACCGAAGCCGATCTCGTCGCGCACATTGAGCAGCAACTCCCCCGCGTCGGCGGCGAGTTCGGCGGCCAGTGCGGCATCGGTCAACTCATCCGGGCCCTGGCTCACCGGCTCAGTATTCCCGACGCCCGAGTGCCGCTCAGAAGGCCGGCCATGGAATGGGCCGGTGCCGGTTGGGGCCCGGCATCACCGGATCGTCCAGCAGCGCGTGCGCGCGCCTGCGCAGCGCCGCGATCTCCGCCCGCGTGATGTGCTCGGCCAATTCATCGCCCAGCGAGCCCGTCAGGGCCTCGGTGAGTCCGGCCACCGGCTCCAGCATCTTCTCGTCGACCGGCTTGTTGGCCCAGCCCCACAGCACCGTGCGCAGCTTGTTCTCGACATGCAGGCACACACCGTGGTCGACGCCGTAGACGTGGCCCTCGACGTCGCGCAGAACATGGCCACCTTTGCGGTCGGCGTTGTTGACCAGCACGTCGAAGACAGCCATCCGCCGCAGCCGGATGTCGTCGGCGTGCATCAAGACCACCTCGTCGCCGGCGTAGTCGTAGGCCCGCAGCACCGGCAGGTAACCGGGCTGAGGTTGGTTGGCGGGAAACAGGTCGACCAGGTCGGGGCCGGGCCTCGGGGCGGAATCGGCGGCGTCGCCCGGTTGGTCCACCCAAAGCTGCAGCATGCCCGGACCGGCAGGCCCGTGACGAATCACCGTGTAGGGCACGATGTTCCACCCCAAACACGTCGACACCAGGTAGGCGGCGACTTCGCGACCCGCCAGCGTTCCGTCGGGAAAGTCCCACAGTGGCGCCTCGCCCGAGACCGGCTTGTAGACGCAGTGCACGGTCGATTCGCCGAGCGTGGACTCACACAGGAAGGTGGCGTTGCTGGCTGAGCGGATGCGTCCGATGACCGTCAGCTCGCCGTTGCGCAACACCTCACGGTCGTCAGGCCTCAAGTTCATCGTCAGGCCCGAGCAGCGCGCTGCGCCTATAGCCGTTGGCGCGCGCGCAGATATGGCCCTCCGGATCCAACGGTTCGTCGCACAGCGGACACGGCGGGCGTCCCGCTGAGATGACGCGATTGGAGCGCGTGGCGAACTGCCGCGCCGACTCCGGCGTCAAGAACACCCGCACCGCGTCGGGACCCTCTTCGGTGTCGTCTAGCACCACCGACGCGTCGAATTCGGCGTCGGTGACGGCCAGCAATTCGACCACCACGGTCTGGGCCTCCGAATCCCAGCCCAGGCCCATGGTTCCGACCCGGAACTCGGCGTCGACGGGGGTGATCAGCGGGTTGAGATCCTCGACCTCGGCGGGCTCCGGGGGGACCGGCGTGCCGAACCTGCGATTCACCTCGAGCAGCAGCGCACCGATGCGCTCGGCCAGCACCGCCACCTGCTGCTTCTCCAACACCACCGACACCACCCGGGCATCGTGCACCGCCTGTATGTAGAACGTGCGGTTTCCGGGCTGACCAACGGTCCCGGCCACGAAGCGGTCGGGTGTGCGGAAGACGTGGATTGCGCGGGCCATGGCACCTCCAAAATACCGGCTGTTGCCTTCGCCGTGCGATTCGATTGCCCCGCTTGCCCTCTTTTAAGCGGAATTAGTCTGTCGAGCCGCCGACCACCGCGTCGCCGGACGGCATGGCCGGGGCCGGCTCTCCCGTTGGCGCCGGCTGGGACTCACCATCCGTCTTCGCCTTCGCCTCATCCTGGGGCTCGTACTTGGGCGGTGACCCGGCCCGCAGCGCCGCAGCCAACTTCGCACCGGTGTGGTTGACGTGCAACACAAATGGGCGCAATTCGGTGTACCGGATCACACTCACCGACGCCGGGTCGGCGGTGACCCGCTGGAACGCGTCCAGGTGCATGCCGTAGGCGTCGGCGACCACCGCCTTGATGACATCACCGTGAGTGCAGGCCACCCACAGGGCGTCGCCGCCGTGCTCGACAGCCAGCCGCCGATCGTGCTCCCGGACGGCGGCCACGGCGCGCGCCTGCACCTCCGCCAGCCCCTCGCCGCCGGGAAACACCGCCGCACTCGGGTGGGCCTGCACGACCCGCCACAGCGGCTCGCCGGCCAGCTCGGCGATCTTGCGGCCGGTCCAGTCCCCGTAGTCCACTTCGGCGAGCCGGTCTTCGATGAGCGGCTCGAGGCACAGCGCTTCGGCGAGCGGTTCGACGGTGCGCCGGCAGCGCAGCAGTGGCGAACTGATCAGCCCGCGGATGGGCAGGTCGCCGATCCTGTCGATCAGTCCGGCGGCCTGGTCGCGCCCCTTGTCGTCGAGGTCGACACCCTCGGAGCGTCCGGCGAGGACGCCGGCGGTGTTCGAGGTGGAGCGGCCGTGGCGCAACAGGATGACCGTCATACCGCGGTATCCCACTGACATGTCGCCCAAAGCACGATCACGACCGTACCCGGTGCGGGTGCGGGTTCTTGACTAGCGCGAGACCGGCACCGCGTGCGCCACCGAGTCACGGACGGCGGCGATGAGGCTGCGCTCGTCGGAGACGTCGATGTCGACCAGGCTGCGGATCGCCCTCGCGACCACCTCATCCGCCTGGGGAACGGGCCCGGCAAGGCGCGGCCGGTAAATTTCGACGACGAGCGATCGGTGCTCGATGTGGAACGCGAAACTGCGCCCATCACCGACTTGTCCATATCCGCTGGCGAAAATGCCTGTCGACAAATCTTCGACAGCAAACTCTTTCTCCGCGATATGCCGGTCAACGGTGACGGCCATGGCCCGACCATACCCCGCCCGCGAGACTTGATGTAGGCGACATGGCCATATTGGATGCGAAGGCGTTCCTTAATGTCCCCAGTCCACCGTTGTTACGCGAGGAAAAGAATTGCTGTCAACGCATGTGCGTCGCCGAGCGGCCGCTCGCCGAGGTTTGCTTGGCGTCGCGCTTTTGCTGGGCGCCGCCGCGGGATGTTCGTCGAATACATTCAAATCGGCTCCGCCCACCATCGAGCCGGCCGCGCCGGCCGTGTCGCCGCCGGTGTCGCAGAACCCGGCCGGCGTGGTCCGCGCGCTGGTCGCCCACGCCACGGCCGCGGTGTTCGACCGTGGCACCCACCACCTCGCGGTGCTGGCGCCCGCCGCCGCCCCGCCGGGTCCTGCCACCGTCACGGTCTTCGGTGACCCGCAGGCCGCACCGCGCGTCATCGACCTGCCGGGGCCGGCGACCTCGCTGACCGACGACGGCCACGGCACGCTCTTCCTGGCCGCCCGGGGCGGCTATGTCGTGGTCGACCTGACCACCGGCCGTTCAAGGCAGGTGAACGTCACCGACGCCGGGCAGGCCGACTTCACCGCGGTCGCCCAGCGCGCCGACGGCAAACTGGTGTTGGGCAGCGCCGACGGGGCTGTCTATATCCTTGCCTCCCCGACACCGGGCAGCGTCGACACCGCGACCGTCGGCAGCCGGACCAAGATCTTCGCCCGCGTCGACGCGCTTGCCGCGCAAGGGAATACGACGGCGGTCCTGGACCGGGGGCAAACCTCGGTGACGACGATCGGCGCCGACGGCCAAGCCCGCCAGGCGCTGCGGGCGGGCGAGGGCGCAACCACCATGGCCGCGGACCCGTGGGGCCGGGTTCTGGTCGCCGACACCCGGGGCGGCCAGCTGCTGGTGTACGGCGTCGACCCGCTGATCTTGCGGCAGGCCTATCCGGTGCCCCAGGCGCCGTACGGCCTGGCCGGATCCCGCGAGTTGAGCTGGGTAACCCAGACCGCTTCCAATATGGTGGTTGGTTACGATCTGTCCACCGGAATTCCCGTCGAAAAGGTGCGTTACCCGACCGTGCAGCAACCGAACTCACTGGCCTTCGACGAAGCGTCAGACACCTTGTACGTGGTGTCGGGGTCCGGTGCGGGGGTTCAGGTCATCGAACACGCGGCGGGTAAGCGTTGACCGCGCCGCGCCGAAGTCAGTTGCCCCCGGGCTGGGACACCGAGCTGTCCGACGAATACGAGTGGGTGCCGCTGCGCCTGCCGCCCGAGGTGACCCGCCTCAGCGCGTCGATCCGGTTGTCCATCGAGGCCGAATTCCGGGGCTGGGAGCTGACCCGGGTGCGGCTTTACAACGACGGCAGCCGACGAGTGTTGTTGCGCCGCAAGAAGTCTCGGCTGAACAACCGGCGGCCTGACCAACCGGAACTGTGACGGTGACCCAACCGCGCGAAGGCGGTTTGTACCGCCTGGTGCGACGGCTGTTCTTCCTGGTTCCGCCCGAGCGCATCCACACGCTGGTCTTCGGGGTGCTGCGCGGCGCCACCGCCGTCGCCCTAGCGCGGCGGCTGTTGCACCGGATGTTCGGCCCCACCGATCCGGTGCTGGCGAGCACGGTGTTCGGGGTGCGCTTCCCGGGGCCGCTCGGGCTGGCGGCCGGCTTCGACAAGGACGGCAAGGGGTTAATGACCTGGGGCGCGCTGGGGTTCGGCTACGCCGAGGTCGGCACGGTCACCGCGAACGCACAGCCCGGCAACCCGCCCCCGCGCATGTTCCGGCTGCCCGCCGACCGCGCCCTGTTGAACCGGATGGGCTTCAACAACCTCGGCGCCGGCGCGCTGGCGATCCAGCTCGCGCGTCACCGGCCCGACATTCCGATCGGGGTCAACATCGGCAAGACGAAGTCCACACCGGCCGCCGACGCTGTCGACGACTACCGGGCCAGCGCCCGCCTGGTCGGGCCGCTGGCGTCCTACCTGGTGGTCAACGTCAGCTCGCCGAACACGCCCGGACTGCGCGACCTGCAGGCCGTCGAGTCGCTGCGGCCCATCCTGTCGGCCGTCCTCGCCGAGACCTCGAAGCCGGTGTTGGTCAAGATCGCGCCCGATCTTTCCGACGCCGACCTCGACGACGTCGCCGACCTGGCCGTCGAGCTGGGCGTGGCCGGGATCGTCGCCACCAACACCACCGTGTCGCGTGCGGGCCTTCGGACGCCGGGGGTCGACGCGCTGGGACCCGGCGGCATTTCCGGGCCGCCGGTGGCACGCCGCGCCGCCGAGGTGTTGCGGCGGCTCTACGGGCGGGTCGGCGACCGGCTGGTGCTGATCAGCGTCGGCGGCATCGAGACGGCCGACGACGCGTGGGAGCGCATCACCGCGGGCGCGTCGCTGCTGCAGGGCTATACCGGCTTCATCTACGGAGGAGGCTTGTGGCCCAAGCACATTCACGACGGCATCGCCCGCCGGCTGCGCGAGGGCGGGTTCGATTCGATCAGCGATGCCGTTGGCTCGGCTGCGCCGAGGTCCGGTGGCCCGGCGGGCTAAGCGACCGCACACCGACAGCCGGCCGGGGTAGGACGAGCGGCTACTTCTGTTCGTAGATGCCGTGAATAACGGCGCGCGCGATCGCGTGCTGGAACAGGTTGAAGCCGAGGTACGCCGGGCTGGCGTCCTCGCCGAGGTCCAGCTTGTCGACGTCCACGGCGTGCACCGCGATGTAGTAGCGGTGCGGCCCGTGCCCGGGCGGCGGCGCGGCACCGATGTAGCGGCGCATCCCGGCGTCGTTGACGAGAGTCAGGGCGTCACCGGGCAGGTCGCTGCCGTCCCCCGCGCCCGCGGGCAGTTCGGTGACGTCGGCCGGCAGGTTGGCCACCGCCCAGTGCCAGAATCCCGAGGCCGTCGGCGCATCGGGGTCGTAGACGGTGACGGCGAAGCTACGGGTCTCCCCCGGGAACCCCGACCAGCTCAACTGCGGGCTGACATCTTCTCCGCCCGCGCCCATGATCCCGCTGACCTGTGGCTTGGCCAGCGACTGGCCGTCGGTGATCGAGTCCGACGTCAGGGTGAACGTCGGCAGCTGCGGCAGCGCGGCGTACGGGTCGGGCGCGGTGCTCATGAGCGATCCTCTCGTTACGTGTCGTGTCTTTCAGCAGTGTGTCAGGAAGTGTGCCAGCACCTCGGTGCCGAACCTCAGCGCGTCAACGGGTACCCGCTCGTCGACACCATGGAACAACGCGGTGAAATCGAGGTCCGGCGGCAACCGCAGCGGGCTGAAACCGAAACAACGAATACCCAAGCGCGCGAACGATTTTGCGTCGGTACCACCGGAGAGCATATAGGGCACCGTGCGGCCGTCCGGGTCGAGGGCCAGCACGGCCGCGTTCATGGCGTCCACCAGATCGCCGTCGAAGCTCGTCTCATACGACGAGAAGTCCTTGATCCATTCCCGCGTGACGTCCGGTCCGAGCAGTTCGTCGACCTCGGCCTCGAACGCCTCCTTGCGGCCCGGCAGGATTCGGCAGTCGACCACCGCTTCCGCGACGGCCGGGACGACGTTCGCCTTGTACCCCGCCTTGAGCATCGTCGGGTTCGCGGTGTCGTGCAGCACGGCCTTGAGCATGCGGGCCATCGGGCCGAGCTTTTCGACCGCCCCCGCCAGGTCGCCCGACTCGACGTCGAACGTCAGCCCGGTCTCCTCACTGACCGCCGCCAGGAACTGGGCGACGGTGTCGGTCACCACGAGGGGAAACTGGTGCCGGCCCAACCGGGCGACCGCCTCCGCGACGGCGGTGACGGCGTTGCGGTCATGCACCATCGATCCGTGTCCGGCCGGCCCGCGGGCGGTCAGCCGCATCCAGGACAAGCCCTTCTCGGCGGTCTCGATCAAATAGAGCCGGCGTTCGCCGCCGTCGCGGCGGGGCACGGTCAACGAGAAGCCGCCCACTTCTCCGATCGCCTCCGTGACGCCCTCGAACAGGTCGGGCCGGTTGTCGACCAGCCATTGCGCCCCGAAGGTGCCGCCGTGTTCCTCGTCGGCGAGGAAGGCGAACACCAGGTCCCGCGGCGGCACGATCCCCGCCTGCTTCAACCGCCGGGCCACCACGATCATCATGCCGACCATGTCCTTCATGTCGACCGCGCCGCGGCCCCATACGAAGCCTTCCTTGACCGCACCCGAAAACGGGTGCACGCTCCACTCGGCCGGCTCGGCCGGCACCACGTCGAGGTGCCCATGGATCAGCAGCGCGCCGCGCGAACTGTCGGCGCCCGCGAGGCGGGCGATCACGTTGCCGCGGCCCGGGGCCCCCGACTCCACATATTGGGGCGCGTAGCCGACCTGGGCCAGCTGCTCGGCGACCCACTGCGCGCACTCGGCCTCGCCCCGCGTGGTCTCCGGTTCGCCGGTGTTGGTGGTGTCGAACCGGATCAGCCTGCTGACGACCTCGACGACGTCGTCACTTGGGCCGGTCGGGAACTCGGTCTGGGCGGTCACAACCACCTTTCCTACCATTGCCGGGGCCGCCGGGCGCGGTGCTCAGCGGCCCGGCTGGGTTGGGAGCGCGTGAGACAATCCGATAGCCTTAGCTGCCAACTCTCGTTGGTCTTGTCCGAGTGGCGGAATGGCAGACGCGCTAGCTTGAGGTGCTAGTGCCCTACTAATGGGCGTGGGGGTTCAAGTCCCCCCTCGGACACGCATGGCGCAGGGCCGCTTCTCGCGTCGGAGCTCGGGAGCGCCGGCCGTGTTGATAGAGTTATTGCTATCGGGGTCGAGAAAAGGCCTCTTCTCTGCACGTTCGACGCATGGCCAGTACGAACGATCTTCTCCCCCAACCCAGTACGCCTAGAGCCGGCGTAACGTCAGCAAGATCAACTTTCCGCGTTGACAGGTCAACCGCATGCATGATGGTGCCCACATAGGCGTCGAGATCGACCTCGACGCTTTGTGGGCGGCCGTGCCGTGCCCCACGCTGGTCATCGACCGCGAGGGAATCGTGCGGGCGCTGAGCGGGTCGGCGCAGTCCCTGCTGCCGGGCGCGACGCAGGGCGGCCAGATCAACGAGTCCGTCGACTGGCTGTCGCGCGCACACCACCGCCTCGTCCAAGTTGAACCCGGCGCGGTCGATCGAAACGCCTCCGTCGTCTCGGGAAGCGTGGGGGGTCGAAAATTCGACGCGCACGCAGCGGTGCTGCCCAGCGGCGAGGTGGCGTGGTCGCTGGTCGAGGACACCGGCCAGTTGTTACGGGAGGCGCAAGAAGCGCTGGCGCGCGAGCAGGAACGCACGGCGATCCTGCTCGAGGCGTCTTCGGTGTTGACCGCGTCGCTCAACGTCGACCGCTGCCGGGAAGCGACGGTGCAGATGGCCGCCCGGCACCTGGCGGACGCGGCGGTGCTGGTGGCTCCCGCGGGCCACGGCCGGCGGCTGCCGGTCTTCTACAGCAGTGCGGCGGGGCCCGTGGAGCAGTGCAGTGTCGGCGCCGACCCGGCGACGGTGGCGGGTTTGAGCGAGGCGCTGCACGGATTCCCGCCGGTATCCTCGGGCTGGATCGATCCCGTGACGGTCCCGGATTGGCTTGTGCCGCAACACTTCTCGGGTCCAGTGGGATCCGTGATGATCCTGACGCTGCCCGGGCACGGGGTTTCGGCGGGGGCTTTGGTGTTGCTTCGGCGCATCGATCGCCCGGGGTACAGCGCGGACGAAGAACTCTTCGCCGGCCTGTTCGCCGCGCGCGCCGGGGCGGCGTTGTCCGCCGCACGCCTCTATGCCGAACAGGCCGCCATCACCCGCACCCTGATGCGTGACCTGTTGCCTCCCCCGCTGCACGGCCTGCACGGCATCGAATTCGCTGGCGGCTACCGGGCTTCGAAGGATTACGAGGTGGTCGGCGGCGACTTCTACGACTTCCATCCCGCGGCGCGGCCCGAGGACGAGACGCTGGTGGTGCTGGGCGACGTGTGCGGCAAGGGGCTGGAAGCCGCGGTGATGACCGGCAAGATCCGCAACACGCTGCAGGCCCTGACGCCGCTGGCGCAGGACCACGAGGGTGTGCTCACGCTGCTCAACCGCGCCATGTTGTCGTCGGATCACACCCGGTTCGCCACGTTGGTCCTGGCCTCGGTCGCCTACCGGGACGGTCAGGTGGTGCTGCGGTTGACCTGCGCCGGGCATCCGCCGCCGTTGATCGTGCGCGACAACGGGCAGGTGGAAGAGGCCGACACCAAGGGCACGCTGGTCGGCGCGCTGGAGCGCATCACCGTGCAGTCGTTCGAGACTTCGCTGGCGCCGGGCGAGACGTGCGTGCTGTACACCGACGGCATCACCGAGGCCCGCGGTGGTCCGCTCGGCGATGACTTCTTCGGCGAGGAGCGCCTGGCGGCCGCACTGACCGGATGCGCGGGCATGCCGGCCGAAGCCGTCGTCGAACGCGTCCTGATGCTGGCCGCGCAGTGGGTGGGGCAACGCGTGCACGACGACATCGCGGTCGTCGCCATCACCGCCCCGCAGCGCACCCACCTCAGCGCCGTCGACGGCCACACCCGCGGCAGGTACGTGGCATGAGGTCCTACGACACCGATGCGACCGCCGCACGCGCGACCGGTGCCGGCGAGGAACTCGTGATCCGCGAGCGGCTCTGGGGGGCCCTCGCCAACCGCGACGAGTACGCGGCGGCAGCCACCGTGTTCGCCGCGATGGATGCGGGCATGACGCCCGAGGACGTGCTGCTGGAGGTGATCGCTCCCATCCAGCACAAGGTGGGCACCGAATGGGCCGCCAACCGCATCAGCGTCGCGCAGGAGCACGCGGCCACGGCCATCAACGACCGCGTCATCGCCGCGCTGGCTCACCACCCCGCCGGCAAAGTACCCGCCCACGGCGGCCGGGTCACTCTCGCGTGCGTGGACGGCGAATGGCACGCTTTGCCCGCCCGGCTGCTGGCAGAGGTGCTGCGACTGCGCGGCTGGCACGTCGACTTCCTCGGGGCGCAGGTCCCGACCCCGCACCTGATCGCCCACCTGCACCAGCACGGACCGGACGTCGTGGCGCTCTCCTGCTCGATCCCCACCCGGCTGCCCAACGCGCACGCCGCGATCATCGCGTGCCAGTCCGCCGGTTTCCCCGTCCTGGCCGGCGGGGCCGCCTTCGGCCGCGACGGCCGTTTCGCCAGGCAGCTGGGGGCCGACGCGTGGGCGCCCGACGCGCGGACCGCCGACGAACGCCTGCGCCGCGAATTCCCCGCCGTTCGGCGCACTTTCAGCCGACAGCCGGTCGATGACCTGCCACATCTGGCCGACCAGGAGTACACCATGGTGAGCCGGAGCGCGGGTCAGCTTGTCAAGTCCACCGTCGCCGATTTGGAGGACCGCTTTCCCGCCATGCGCGCCTACTCCACACCGCAGCGCCAGCACACCGTCGAGGACGTCGCGCACATCGTCGACTTCCTCACCGTCGGCCTGTACACCGACGACGACGCGTTGTTCGCCGACTTCGTCACCTGGACCGCCGACATTCTCGCCGCCCGGGGCGTTCCCGCGGCATCGCTTCACCCCGCGTTGGATTTGCTGGACGCGCAACTCAAGGAGTTCCCACGCAGCCAGCGCCTGCTGCGGGTAGCAAACGATGCCCTCGCCACCGTCGCCGGCCCGGGAGCGTCACGATGAACCTGTTCCTGAGCGTCGCCACGACGGAAAGATCGGCGTGCGTACAGGTCTCCGGCGACCTGGTCTACGAAACCGTCGACGCCATGGTCGACGCCGCCGGTCAACTACTCGGCCGCCACCCCGCCCTGGCAGACCTGCATCTCGACCTCTCCGGACTGGCCTTCTGCGATTCCGCGGGCCTGTCCGCCCTCCTCCTCGTGCATCGCCACAGCTGTCAGGCGGGTGTGCGCCTGCACCTTGACCACCGGCCGCGATTCCTCGATCGCATCCTGGACGTGACCGGTACGTTCGAGCATCTCGTGACAGCGCCGGCCTCGAATGCGAGCCAGAACGCCCCGGGAGAAACCGGGGTTCGCTGACCGGCGCGGCCGCCACGAAAGCCCGTAGGGTGGAATGCGACCGATGACACCCAATGGATTCCTCCGGCGCACTGCGACGCGCACGTTCCGTGACCGTCGCGAGGCCGGTCACGCGCTGGCCGAGCAGCTGATGTCCTACCGCGACAGGGATGACGTGCTGGTCTTCGGGTTGGCCCGCGGCGGCGTCCCGGTGGCGTGGGAGATCGCCGCGGCGCTGCACGCCCCCCTGGATGTGTTCCTGGTCCGCAAGCTCGGGGTGCCGCGCTGGTCGGAGCTCGCGATGGGCGCGGTGGCCAGCGGCGGCGGCCTGGTGATGAACGACGACGTCGTTTCCAGCTTGCGCATCACCGACGAAGAAGTACGCGACGTGATCGAGAGCGAGACAACGGAACTCGCCCGCCGCGAGAACGCGTATCGGGGCGGGCGTCCGGTGTCCGACCCCCGCGGCAAGGTGGTGATCCTGGTGGACGACGGGATCGCCACCGGCGCCAGCATGCTGGCCGCCGTCCGAGCGGTGCGAGCCGGCAGGGCCGGCTCGACGCCCAAAAAGATAATTGTCGCGGTTCCGGTAGGACCGCCGTCGACCTGCCGCGAGCTCGGGCTCGAGGCCGACGAGGTGGTATGCGTGACGATGCCGCCCGGATTCGAAGCCGTCGGCCAGGTGTACGGCGATTTTCACCAGGTCAGCGACGACGAGGTGCGCGAGACGCTCGCCACACCCACCGGCTGAGTGCTACTTGGCGGCCTCGTCGCCATGGCCCTCGGCCGACACCGCGGACTGTTCGGTCGCCTCCGCGTCAGCTCCGCCCGGTTCGTGCGGCGCGTCCTCGGGGTAGTCGACCGGCTCGTCGCCGGCCTCGGCCTGAGCCTCGTCCTCCTGCTGGGCCGCGCCGCCCGCGTCGCGCCGCTGCCGCTCCTGCAACGCGTCGATGATCAACAGCACCACGCCGAGCACGCTCGCGCCGATGCACACCCAGGCCACCAACTCATTGCTCGTGACCACGGCGAACACCAATGCGACGAGCCCGACCAGGGCCAGTACCAGCGCAATGATCAGCATCGGTCATCCTCCCAGCGGCGAGCGGGACAGCCAGTTCGTGTGCAGGTCCAGTGTGCCAACCGCGCAGCTTGGCGAGTGTCCGGCACGCCTGTGAGGCTAGTTGTTACCCCGATTGAATTGGTCGAATCCGCCTGCTTCGGCGCTGGAGTCGACGGGCGCCGCCGATCCGCGCTGGCCGAGCTCCTCCAACTGCGATTCCAGGTACGTCTTGAGCCGGGTCCGGTACTCGCGTTCGAAGGTGCGCAGCTGCTCGAGCCGGCCTTCCAGGACGGTGCGCTGCTGGTTGATCGTGCCCATGATCTCGGAGTGCTTGCGTTCGGCGTCGGCCTGCAGGGCGTCGGCCTTCTCCTGGGCCTGGCGCAGCTGGGTTTCAGAGCGGGTTTGCGCATCGGCGAGCATCGCGTCGGCGCGCTGCCGGGCGTCGGCGACCGTGGTCTCGGCGGTCTGGCGCGCCTCGGTGAGAATCTGGTCGGCGTTGGCACGGGCGTCGGCCAGCATCTTGTCCGACTCGGCCTTGGCCGTGCTGGTCAGGCGGTCGGCGGTGTCCTGCGCCAGGCTCAAGACCCGCGCGGCCTTCATGGCCTGTTCCTCGTTGCTCGCCGCGGAAGCCGCGGGGGCGGCGGGGGCGGCGACCGGCGCCGCCTTCGGCGCGGGCTCCGGCTCGGGGACGGGGATCGCCTGGGTGGGCGCGGCCGCGGGAGCGGCGCTGGCGCCACCGCCGGCAGCGAGCTCCTGGTCCAGCTCCTCGATCCGCTGACGCAGATCGCTGTTCTCTTCGATGAGCCGCGTCAGCTCGGCCTCCACCAGATCGAGGAAGGCGTCGACCTCGTCTTCGTTGTAGCCCCGCTTGCCGATCGGTGGCTTACTGAACGCCACATTGTGGACGTCGGCTGGTGTAAGCGGCATTGTTTCGTCCCCTCAAGTTCCTGTCTAACGTTCTGGAAAGTGTAGAACGCAGTGGTAGCCGTCGTGCAACTGCCGTCCATCCTGTCACACCAGGCGCGACCGTTGCTGTTTAGGCCAATAAATAAGAACCAATTTCAAACGCTCAGGGCAATAAAATCCGAAACCTAAGAATTTTTAAATCGCAGGCACCAAACCGACGCTAAAACGTGGCCGAACCGTCTCCAGGCTGGAAGGGGGCCGGCCCGAGGGCCCGTCCGGCCTACGCCGCGGCGCCGAAGGCCAGCTGCATGCCGATGAACGCGACCAGCAGCAGCACCATGATGGACAAGTCGAAACGGACCGCCCCGATGGTGAGCTGTGGGATCAGCCGCCGCAGCAACTTCACCGGCGGATCCGTGATCGACATGATGATCTCGAGGATCACCACCGTGATCCCGGTGGGATGCCAGTCACGGCTGAACGAGCGAATGAACTCGACGACGACCCGGGCGATGAGCAGCAGCCAGAAGATGAACAGCGCAAACCCAAGGATCTGAAAGAACAGCACCAACTGAAGAGCCCCGACCTTACCGATGAGATGTCAAGCGCCGCGGACTTTCGCGGCGCCTGCCAGCGTACCGACTCCCCGCCTCGGGCCACATCTCAGCCGGTCCGGCCGTCGAAGCGGCACCGAACCCGGCGCCGCTGAACCGCGGGTTATTGGTAAGCGTAGAAACCGGTTTCGGCGATCCGGCGACGCTCCTCGGGGGACACGTCCACGTCCGCGGGCGAGAGCAAGAACACCTTGGTCGCCACCTTGTCGAAGGAGCCGCGCAACGCGAAGGCCAAGCCGGCCGCAAAGTCGACCAGCCGCTTCGCGTCGGCGTTGTCCATGGATACCAGGTCCATGATGACCGGGGTGCCGTCGCGGAACCGCTCGCCGATGGTGCGGGCCTCGCTGTAGTCCTTGGGCCGCAGCGTGGTGATCTTCGAGAGCGGGTGGCCCTCTTCGAACATCATCGCCATCCGGCGCGGGTCCATCGCCAGCGCGCCGCGGGTGGAGTTGCGCAACCAGGACCCGAAGCGCGGCCTGCCCATCTCGGGCCGCTCGAAGTCGCGGGGGTGGACGGCGCCGTAGCGTGGCTCTTCCGCGTAGCCGCCGCGGTATCCGGTTGGCGGCGCGTAGTCGGCGGGCTCGCGCGGGTCGTCGTAGTCGCGCCCCTCGTAGCGGCCTTCCATGCGTCCGTAGCCGTCGTCGAAACGCGGCCGCGGAAAGCCGCGGGAGGGTGCGTGGTCGTCGTAATACTCGTCGTCGTAGTCGTCCATCGGGGCCATACCGAAATAGGCCTTGACTTTGTGCAGTGTGCTCATTGCGTTGACCCCTTCTAGCCCCTGATGCTTGGTGTCAGTGATGAAGATGTGACTACAGTGACTTAATACGGTGACGGTAGCGGCCGGGGACCCAATAGCGCGGTACCGACACGCACACACGTCGATCCGTGTTTGACGGCAATTTCGAAATCGTCGGACATTCCGGCGGACAGGCCGACGGCGTTCGGATGGGATTCCAGGACGCGCAGGTGCTCGGTCCGCAGCCGTTCGAAGGCCTCGTCCGGACTCGAACCCAGCGGCGGAATGGCCATCAGACCCGCCAGTTCCAGGCACTTCGCGTCCTCGGCCTGCGCGCACAATCGGTCGACCGCTCCCGGCGCCGAGATGTCGACGCCGCCCCGCGTCTCGTCGCCGTCGAGGCTGACCTGAACGTAGACCCGCATCGGATCGGAGCGGCGGCCCTCGGCCAGGGCCGCCGAAACGCCCCGATCGAGAGCGCTGACGAGGTGGGAGCTGTCCACCGAGTGGGCGGTGTGCGCCCAGCGGGCAACCGACCGGGCTTTGTTTCGCTGAATGTGGCCCACCATGTGCCAGCGCAGGGGCGGCACGTCCGCCCGCGACGAAGCCGCCAAAAGTTTCGTGACTTCGCTCACTTTTGCCGACGCTTCCTGGTCCCGCGATTCGCCGACGGCCCGGCAACCCAATCGCGACAAAGTCACGACATCGGTTGCTGGAAAGAATTTGGTAATCGGCAGAAGTTCGATTTCCCCGACATTGCGACCCGCGGCTTCCGCTGCCGCCGCAAGGCGCGAACGCACCGCCGCTAATGCGTGGGTCAATTCCGTTTCCCGGTCGCTGTGACCCTCCGGCGCCCCCATCGCAGTCACTCCATCCACACCAGCGAGGCGAGCCGCCCGGTTGGGGCGTCCCGGCGGTGACTGAACAACGTCGGGTCGGCCACGGTGCACCGGGGATCGATATCGATGGCCGTGACGCCCAATTGCTTTAGCTGGCCAGCGATTCCGGCCCGAAGGTCGAGCCCGGGAGTGCCCACCGCGGTCGTGGTGCGACTGCCGGGCAATGCGACCTCCACCTCGTCGGCCATGGCCGCGGGCACCTCGTAGTTGCGCCCGCTGACCGCCGGGCCCAGCAGGGCCGAGATGTCCTCGACATGCGCGCCCAGCCTCAGCATCGCCTCCACGGTGCGGGCCACCACCCCGAGCTGGGCGCCGACGCGGCCCGCATGCACCGCCGCGGCCACCCCGGCGCGCGCGTCGCCCAACAGCACCGGCACACAGTCGGCCGTCACCACGGCCAGCGCCAGTCGCGGGGTGCTGGTCACCAACGCGTCGGTGCCGTCGACGGCATCCCGGGGTCCGTCGACCACCTCGACCCGATCACCGTGGACCTGGTTCATCCACACCACGCGGTCGGGGCCCAGGCCGATGGCGGCGGCCAGTCGGTTCCGGTTGGCGGCGACGGCAGCCGGATCGTCGCCGACGTGGTCGCCGAGGTTGAAGGTGTCGAACGGTGGTCCCGAGACACCGCCCGCGCGGCTGGTGGTCACCCGCCGGATGCGCACGCTCACCTTTTCAGTATCCGGAGTGCACCGCCTGCCAGCGGGCAGCGCCATCCGGCGCCTATCTTTCGTGGCCGGTTTGTCGCGCACTGGCAAGCGAATCGAGACTCTCAGCGGCGCATGAACGGCGGCACGTCGACGTCGTCGTCGTCACCGCCGATATTCAGCGTGGCGCCGTTGGTGTGGACCGGCACGCTGACGGCGTCGACGGGTTCGAACAGCGTCGAGGTGAGCTTGCCGGCCTTCGCCGACTCGATCCGGTGCGCCCCGCCCTTCTCCGCGGCAGTGCCTCCCACCACGGGCTTGCGGCCGGCGCCTGCGGCGTCGAAACCCGCCGCGATGACCGTGACGCGCACCTCGTCACCCAACGAATCGTCGATGACCGTGCCGAAGATGATGTTGGCGTCCTGATGGGCGGCGTCCTGCACCAGCGAGGCCGCCTCGTTGATCTCGAACAGGCCCAGGTCACTGCCGCCGGCGATCGACATCAGCACGCCGTGGGCGCCCTCCATCGAGGCTTCCAGCAGCGGTGAGTTGATCGCGATCTCGGCCGCCTTGAGCGAGCGTCCTTCGCCGCGCGCGGAGCCGATGCCCATCAGGGCGGTGCCCGCGCCGGACATGATGCCCTTGACGTCGGCGAAGTCGACGTTGATCAGGCCGGGGGTGGTGATCAGGTCGGTGATGCCCTGGACGCCGTTGAGCAGCACCTCGTCCGCGCTGCGGAACGCATCCATCAAGGACACGGCGGCGTCGCCCATCTGCAGCAGCCGGTCGTTGGGGATCACGATGAGGGTGTCGCAGCTCTCGCGCAACGCGGAGATGCCACTCTCGGCCTGGTTGCCGCGCCGCTTGCCCTCGAACGAGAACGGCCGGGTGACCACGCCGACGGTCAAGGCGCCCAGCTTGCGCGCGATGCTGGCCACGACCGGCGCGCCGCCGGTGCCCGTCCCGCCGCCCTCGCCAGCGGTGACGAACACCATGTCCGCGCCGCGCAGCAGCTCCTCGATCTCATCCTTGGCGTCCTCGGCGGCCTTGCGGCCGACCTCCGGGTCCGCGCCGGCGCCCAGCCCGCGGGTGGAGTCGCGGCCGACGTCGAGCTTGACGTCGGCATCGCTCATCAACAGCGCCTGCGCGTCGGTGTTGATCGCGATGAACTCCACGCCCTTGAGGCCCTGCTCGATCATTCGGTTCACGGCGTTGACGCCGCCGCCACCGATACCCACGACCTTGATCACGGCCAGGTAGTTATGCGGGGGGGTCATCATTCGTTTTCCTCCCTGGTGGGCTCAGTTCTGCGCGACGGGTTTCCTCCCGAGCGTCCGCGGTCCTCCCTGGCAAACCCTCAACCTCAACCATAGAGTTAGAGTTATGTCAAGTAGTTCCGCGCAACCAGAACGGTATGGGTATGGCGCGCCCTAACCCCGCAGGCGCGCCGACGCGCCGCCCGCAAATTTTTTCTGTTACGGCGGTCACAGCCGGCGTCGTTACTTCACCGTGGGAAGGTCGGGGCTCGAGACGTCGTAGGTCCGCCCGGGCTGCGTCAGCAGCGCGGCCAGCTTCTCGGCCTTCTCGTCGGTGCGATCGGTCGTCCCCCAGATGACGGTGCGGCCGTCTCCCAGCGTCAAGGTGATCGAGGCCACCGAGGGGGCCGCGACCCGGCCCACCTGACCGGCGACCTCGGGCCGCAGCGCGGTCAGCACCTGCAGCGCGGCCTTGGTCGCCGGGTCGTTCGGGCCCGGGTCGGCGACGTCGAGATACGGCAGCGCCGGCGGCGGCGGACCGGTCGCGAAATCGACGCCGTCACGGTCGAAGAGGTGCGGGCCGTCGGGAAAGTCCTTCACCGCCACCGGAACTCGCTCGACGATGGTGATGCGCAGCGCCGACGGATACTGCCGCTGCACCCGCGCGCTGGCCACCCGCCGGATCGCCGCCACCCGGTCGGCTACCTGGTTGGTGTTGATCTGCAGCAGCGGCGTCCCCGGGCGCACCCGCGCCGCGTCCAGCACCTCTTCCCGGGTCACCACCCCGGTGCCGACCACGACGATGTTGCGGGCCGACATCGCGGGCGTGAAGTAGAGGATGAGCGCAAGCCCGATCCCGAGGACGACCAGCAAGACCGTGACCAACAGCATCTTCAAGCCACGGACCACGCCCCGCGCGACGGGTTTGGGCTCGTCGGCCGTGCGGCCGGTGACCCGGCGTTTGGCCTCCCGGCGGGCCTCTTCGATGGCGGTGGCACGCTCCTGCGCGGCCCGCCGTTCGGCCCTTTCGCGGCGGGCCCGCCGGCGCGGTCCCTCGAATTCGTCCGGAGTGACCGGGGTTTCGGCCCCGGGCCCCCCGACGAACAGCGGTTCGGTGGCGTCGTCCCCGGCGGGCTCGCCCACGTGCAGATTGCCCGCGTCTTCGGCCGACCGCTCCGCGGCCCGCATCGACGCCGGTCGGTCGGCGTCGTTCGGCTGGGTCATCGCAACACTCCCGGGCGGCCGGGCGCGCTGCGGTTGTCCCGCGCCCGCAGCGCGGTCACGATCTCCGGCCCGAGCAAGGTCACGTCGCCCGCGCCCATGGTGACGATGACGTCGCCCGGCCCGGCCGCCGCGGCCACCTGCTCGGCCACGGCCGAGAAGTTGGGCAGGTAGCGCACCGGCGCGCTGACGTGCTCGGCGACACTGGCGCCGCTGACGCCGGCGAGCGGTTGCTCGCGCGCGCCGTAGACATCGAGGACGAACACCTCGTCGGCCGCATCGAGCGCGCGCCCGAACTCCGCGGCGAATTCCTTTGTGCGCGAATATAAATGGGGCTGGAAAACCACCAGGCTGCGACCACCGCCGCTCTGCTCGAGGACCGTGCGGACCGCCGCCAGGGTGGCGCTGATCTCGGTGGGATGGTGGGCGTAGTCGTCGAAGACCCGCACCGAACCGGCGTTGCCCACGAGTTCGAACCGGCGGCGCACGCCCTCGAAACCGGCCAGCCCATCGAGCACCGAGTCGACCGGTGCGCCGATCTCGATCGCCGCCAGTAGCGCGCCCAACGCGTTGAGCGCCATGTGCCGTCCGGGCACCGAAAGCCGCATCACCCGGGGATACTTCTCGCCAGCCAGCTGGACGTGCGCGACCGCCTCGGTGCCCTGCTGCTCCCAGGACAACAGGGTGGCGGCGTGGTCCTTCTCCGGCGCGGATCCGTAGCGCAGCACCCGAATTCCCAGCTCGGCGGTGCGCTCCGCCAGCGCGGCCGCGCCCGGGTCGTCGACGCACACCACCAGCGCTCCCCCCGGCGCGAGCCGCTCCACGAAGGCGTCGAACACGCCGACGTAGGCGTCGGCGCTCCCGTAGAAGTCCAGGTGATCGGCCTCGATGTTGGTGACCACCGCGACGTTGGGCGTGTACTCGAGCAGCGAGCCGTCGCTTTCGTCGGCCTCGGCCACGAAGCAGTCGCCGCTGCCGTGATGGGCGTTGGTGCCGGCCTCCCCCATCTCGCCGCCGACCGCGAACGACGGGTCACGTCCGCAGTGCTGCAGCGCCACGATCAACATCGACGTCGTCGTGGTCTTGCCGTGGGTGCCGGTGACCATCAGCGTCGTGCGCCCGTCCATCAACCGGGCCAGCACAGCGGGCCGCAGGATCACCGGGATGCCGCGCCGTCGGGCTTCGACGAGCTCGGGGTTGGTCTTCGGGATGGCGGCGTGGGTGGTGATGACCGCGGTGGGGCCGCCCGGCAGCAGGTCGAGCGATGATGCGTCGTGGCCGATGCGGATCGACGCGCCCCGGGCCCGCAACGCGTGCACCCCGCGCGACTCCTTGGCATCCGACCCGGATACCAGCGCGCCGCGGTCCAGCAGGATGCGGGCGATGCCCGACATGCCGGCTCCGCCAATGCCCACCATGTGCACCCGCTGCAGCTCGGGCGGCAGCTGCTCGGCGTTCACCGTCGCCCTCCCGCCGCTGCCTTCCTGGCGATGTCCAGCGCCGCCTGTGCCACTTGGCGCGCCGCGTCGGGGTGCCCCACGCGCGCGGCGGCCGCCGTCATCGCCGCCAACCGCGGCGGGTCGTTGAGCAGCCCGGCCACCTCGCGGGCGACCAGCTCCGGCGTCAAGGCGGCGTCGGCGACCACCATGCCGCCCCCGGCGTTGACCACCGGCAGCGCATTGAGCCGCTGCTCGCCGTTGCCGATCGGCAGGGGCACATAGATGGCCGGCAATCCGACCGCCGAGACCTCGGCGACGGTCATCGCGCCCGAACGGCAGATCGCCAGGTCGGCGGCGGCGTAGGCCAGGTCCATCCGGTCGAGATAGGGCACCGCCACGTACGGCGGATCACCCGGTTGGCTCTGCCGCAGCTCGAGGGTGTTTTTCGGTCCGTGCGCGTGCAGCACCGAGACGCCCGCGGCGGCCAGGTCGGCGGCGGCGGCGGACACGGCCCGGTTCAGCGACACGGCACCCTGCGAGCCGCCGAACACCAGCAACACCCGCGCGTCGTCGGCGAAGCCGAAGTGCCTGCGCGCCTCGGCGCGCAGGGCGGCGCGGTCCAGCGAGGTGATGGCCTCCCGCACCGGTATGCCGACCACCTCGGCGCGCGGCAGGCCGCAATCGGGCACCGCGGAGAGCACCCGGTCGGCACGGCGGGCGCCGACCCGGTTGGCCAGCCCGGCGCTGGCGTTGGCCTCGTGGATCAACACCGGGACCCGGCGCCTGCGGCCGAGGCCGCGGGGAATCCCGCGGGCGGCGAGGTACGCCGGTAGCGCCACGTATCCGCCGAACCCGATGATGACGTCGGCGTCGACCTCGTCGAGCACGGCCCGGACCTCCCGGACCGCGCGCCATACCCGCGGGGGCAGCCGGGCCAGGTCGCCGGTGGGCTTGCGCGGCAACGGCACCGGCGTGATCAGCTCGAGGTGGTAACCGCGCTCGGGCACCAGCCGGGTCTCCAGCCCGCGGTGGGTGCCCAGCGCGGTGATGCGCACCTGCGGGTCGAGCGCGCTCAGCGCGTCGGCGACCGCCATCGCGGGCTCCACGTGGCCGGCGGTGCCACCGCCGGCCAGCACGACCGACAGCGGCTTGGAAGGCTTAAGAGCCGACAACGCGGCACCGGCGGGCTGGGGGGTTGCCCCCAGCCCGCCGGCCGGCTTGCTGACCGTGTCGTTCACCCGTAACGCTGACCTTCCAATGCGCGAGCGCGCCGTGCTTGACGCTGGCCGGCGTATCGCTGGCCAGATCCATGATGCACCGCCCTGCGGGCCGGCCGGGCGGCTGTACGGGAGAAGGCCGGCCGCAGCGGTTCCTGGGCCTTGACGGAGGCCTTGCGGGAACGCTTGGGGGCGGGCGCCTGGGCGGCCTTTCGGGTGCCGTTGCGCGAAGGGGCGCCCTTGGCCGGTTGCTTGCCGCCGCGCTTACGGTCGCGGAACGACTCCAGCCGGGTCGGCGCGTACGGCTGGGGCAGCGGCAGCCGCAGGAACCGGTTCACCTTGTCGTCGCGGCCGGCGCGCAGGGCCGCCACCGCCTCGGGCTCGTGACGTGCCGCGTTGGCCATGATCCCGATCATGAAAAGCGTTGCCGCCGTGGAGGTTCCGCCCGCGGAGATGAGGGGCAGCTGAATCCCGGTCACCGGCAGGATCCCGATCACGTAACCGATGTTGATGAACGCCTGGCCCAGCACCCACATCGTCGTGGTGGCGGTCAGCAGCCGCAGGAACGGGTCGGCCGAGCGGCGGGCGATGCGCATCCCGGTGTAGGCGAACAACCCGAACAGGACCAGCAGGCCGAACGCGCCGACGAAGCCCAGTTCCTCGCCGATGATCGCGAAGATGAAGTCGTTGTGAGCGTTGGGCAGGTAGTTCCACTTGGCCACGCCCTGCCCCAGGCCGTCGCCGAAGATGCCGCCGTGCGCCAGGGCGAACTTCGCCTGGCGGGCCTGGTAGCCGGTGTCCATGGGGTCGTTCTCGGGGTTCATCCAGGACTTCACCCGGTCCGAGCGGTAACCCGCGGACATGGCCAGGATCGCGCCGGCCATGAAGACCGCCAGCAGCGAGGTGGCGAAGACGCGCAGCGGCAGGCCGGCGTACCACAGCAGCGCCAGCAGGATGATGCCCAGCGACACCGTCTGCCCCAGGTCGGGCTGGGCCACGATCAGCGCCAGCGCGATGACCGCGGCCGGCACCAGCGGGATGAGCATTTCGCGCAGCGACGCCCGCTCCCCCCGGCGGGCCGCCAGCAGATGGGCACCCCAGATCGCGAAGGCGATCTTGGCCAGCTCGGACGGCTGCATGGAGAAGCCGGCGATGACGAACCACTTCCGCGACCCGTTGGCCAGGTTTCCGATGCCCGGCACCAGCACGAGCACCAACAGGATGACCGTGACGACGTAGCCGGTGAAGGCGACGCGGCGGATGAACCGCACCGACATGCGCATCGAGGCGTAGCAGGCGACCAGGCCGATCACCGTCCACAACACCTGCTTGCCGAAGATCACCCACGCCGACCCGTCGGCGTCGTAGGACCGCACACCCGACGCCGAGAGCACCATGATCAGACCAAGCGTGGTCAGCAGCGCGGTCACCGCGATGATGAGGTGGAACGAGGTCATGGGCCGGCTCAGCCAGGCCCCGAACCGGTTGCGCTCGCCGATTTTGGCCTGCGCTTTTGCAGCCGGCTTGGCCTCAGACGTGCTGGCCGTGTCCACGGGGCCGGTCGCCTCGTCGGCGTCGGCCTCTCCCGGCTCGGCCGCGGCGGTGTCGGCGGTCGCTTCGGTTGCCTTGCCCCGGCGCCTCAGCCGGGCCAGCGGATTACCCACGCCCGCCTACCGGGTGGCCGCGCGGACGGCGGCGGCGAAGGCGTCGCCACGGTCGGCATACCCGCTGAACTGGTCGAACGACGCGCCGGCCGGGGCCAGCAACACCGTGTCGCCGGGCCGGGCCAGGTCGCGGGCCGCGGCCACCGCCGCGGTCATGACGGAAGTGCCGAGGCCGCCGCCCGAATGTTTCACTTCTGTCACATTTGCACCAATGGCCACAGCCGTCGCATTCATATCAGCATCCTCGCCTGTCACAACCTGGACGACGGGGACATCCGGCGCGTGTCGCGATAACGCCTCTGCAACCTCTTCGCGATCTCGGCCGATGAGCACCGCGCCCACCAGCCGGGGGGCCATCCTGGCGACCTCCGCGTCCACCGATGCGCCCTTGAGCAAACCGCCCGCTACCCACACCACGCGGGGGTACGCCAGCACGGACGCCTCGGCGGCGTGCGGGTTGGTGGCCTTCGAGTCGTCGACGTAGGTGATCCCGTCGGCGACCGCGACCACCTCGGCCCGGTGTCGGCCCACCCGGAACGACGCGATCGCCTCGGCGATCGCGTCGGCCGGCACACCGACGCTGCGCGCCAGCGCCGCCGCGGCAAGCGCATCGAGGATGCCGACGGGCCCCGGGACCGGGATCGTCTCGACGGGCAGCAGCGCGAGGTCGTCGGCGAAGGCGCGGTCGATGAGTTGGCCGTCGCGCACGCCCAATTCGCCCGCCGCCGGCTCGCCGAGCCGGAAGCCGACGCGCACCGGGGCCGCGGCGGTGTCCAGCAACGCGGCCGCCCGGGCGTCGTCGAGCCCCACGACCGCCACCCGGCCGTCGAGCACCCGCGCCTTGGCCGCCGTGTACTCGGCCATGGTGGAGTGCCAATCCAGGTGGTCTTCGGCGATGTTGAGGACGACACCCGCCTCGGGCCGTACCGAGGGCGCCCACTGCAGCTGGAAGCTGGACAGCTCGACGGCCAGCAGGTCGGCGGGCGCGTCCAGGACATCGAGGACGGGATCGCCGATATTGCCGCACAACAGGCTGCTGCGGCCCGCGGCGGTCAACATCGCGTGCAGCATCGACGTCGTGGTGGTCTTGCCGTTCGTGCCGGTCACCACCAGCCAGCGCCGCGGCGGCCCGTACTGGCCCGCCGCGTCGAGCCGCCAGGCCAATTCCACGTCGCCCCAGACCGGCACTCCGGCCGCCGCCGCGGCGACCAGCAGCGGTGTGTCCGGCCGAAATCCCGGGCTGGTGACCACCAGGGCGTACTCCGCAACGCGTTGGGTGGCCACCGACGTGGTCGCGGTCGCCACGCCGGTCTCCGCGTAGCGGCGCAACGTGGCCGGGTCGTCGTCGCACAGGGTGGGCGCCGCGCCGAACCGGGCCAGGGCCGCCAGCACCGCCTTGCCGGTGACGCCGCCGCCGGCCACCAGCACGGGTGCGCCCGGCGCCAAGGGCTCGAGCCCGGGCACGTCAGGCACCGATCGCGCCCAGCCACTCACCGTAGAAGAGGGCCACGCCCAGGCCACAGGTGATCGCCGTGAGCAGCCAGAAGCGGATGATCACCGTGGTTTCGGCCCAGCCGGCCAACTCGAAATGGTGGTGGAAGGGTGCCATCCGGAACACCCGGCGCCCGGTGGTGCGAAACGCCAGGATTTGCAGCACCACCGAGGTGACCTCGGCGACGAACAGCGACCCCAGCACGACGGCGAGGATCTCGGTGCGGCTGGTCACCGAAAGGCCCGCGATGATGCCGCCCAGGGCAAGCGACCCGGTGTCGCCCATGAAAATCTTTGCGGGAGCGGCGTTCCACCACAAGAAGCCGATGCAGGCGCCCGCGGTGGCGGCCGCGACGAGCGCCAGGTCCAGCGGGTCGCGCACGTTGTAGCAGCCCAGCCCCGGCGCGGTGACGCAGGCGTTGCGGTACTGCCAGAAGGTGATCAACACGTAGGCGGCGGTGACCATCGCCATGCAGCCGGCCGCCAGCCCGTCCAGGCCGTCGGTGAAATTGACCGCGTTGGACCAGGCGCTGACGACGACCACGCAGAACAACACGAACAGCCCCGGAGCCAAAGTGACCGTGGCGATTTCGCGCACGTAGGACAGGTCCGAGCTGGCCGGTGTCAACCCGCTGCCATTGCGGAACCGCAACACCAGCACGCCGAACAGCACCGCGGCGGCGACCTGCCCGATGGTTTTCGTCGTCTTGTTCAACCCGAGGTTGCGCG
Source organism: Mycobacterium sp. E3251 (assembly GCF_001666835.1). Classification (GTDB taxonomy): domain Bacteria; phylum Actinomycetota; class Actinomycetes; order Mycobacteriales; family Mycobacteriaceae; genus Mycobacterium. Next base: position 82,585 of record NZ_LZJF01000059.1, read on the forward strand.
ACCGGCGAACCTTGATCAGGTCGTCGAGGAAGCCGACGCCACCGAGCACGGTCGCCAGGCCCAGCACCAGCAGGCCCGACGCGGAAACGCCCTCGCCGTCGAACGCCAGCCCGGCCAGGTGCGTCCCGAGGTATCCCGCCCAGATGCCGGCCAGGATCGCCACCCCGCCCATCGACGGCGTGCCGCGCTTGGCGTGATGGCTGGGCGGGCCGTCCTCGCGGGTGTGATGGCCGAAGCCTTGCCGGGTGAACAACCGAATCAGCGCGGGGGTCAACAGGATTGACACGGCGAGCGCGACGGCCACGGCGATCAGGATCTGCCTCACGCGCCCGTCCCGCCCTCGGTCACGAGCGCGTCCGCCAGCGCGCCCAGGCCGGCCGCGTTGGAGGCCTTGACCAGGATCACGTCGCCGGGCCGGACTTCGGCGCGCAGCAACGCGAGCGCGGCGTCGGCGTCGGCCACGTTGACGGCCCCCCGATCACCGGAAGCTCCCCACGAGCCCTCCATGACCGCTCCGTGGTGCATGGCGCTCATCGACCTCCCACTTCCCACGACGACAAGTCGAGACACATCTAAGCGCACCGCCAGCCGGCCGATGCGATCGTGTTCGGCCACCGCGTCGTCGCCGAGCTCGGCCATTTCGCCGAGCACCGCCCAGCTCCTGCGCTTTTCGTCGGCGCCGTGGGCGATCCAGGCCAGCGCCTGCAGCCCGGCGCGCATCGAGTCGGGGTTGGCGTTGTAGGCGTCGTCGATCACCGTGACCCCGTCCGCGCGGGTGGTCACGTGCATCCGGTGCCGCGACACCGGCCCGGCTTGCGACAGCGCGGCGGCGACCTGCTCGACGGTGGCGCCGCATTGCAGCGCGACGGCGGCGGCGCACAGCGCGTTGGCGACCTGGTGGTCGCCGTACACGCCCAGCCGCACCTCGACCGCGCTGTCCATCGCGTGCAGGGTAAAGCGGGGCCTGGCCAGTTCGTCCAGCGACACTCCGTCGGCCCAGACGTCGCTGGGACCGGAATCGGTGCGGCTGGACCGGCCGACCCGCACCACCCGCGCCTCGGTGACGTCGGCCATCGCCGCCACGATCGGGTCGTCGGCGTTGAGGACGACCACTCCGGACGACGGAACGGCTTGGGGCAGTTCGGATTTGGTGCGCGCGATGGCTTCCCGGGAGCCGAACTCGCCCAAGTGGGCGGTGCCGACGTTGAGCACCACCCCGATCGTCGGCGGGGCGATCTCCGCCAGCGCGGCGATATTGCCGGGATGGCGGGCCGACATCTCGAGGACCAGGTAGTCGGTGTCCCGCGTCGCGCGCAACACGGTCCAGGGATGTCCGAGCTCGTTGTTGAACGACCCGGGCGGGGCGATTACCTCGCCCAGCGGCTCGAGCACGGCTTTGACGAGGTCTTTGGTCGACGTCTTCCCCGACGAACCCGTGATGCCGACGATGGTCAGGCCGCCGGCGACCAGCTCCGCGGCCACCGCCTTGGCCAGCTTGGCCAGCGCGGCCAGCACCGCCGCGCCCGAGCCGTCGGTGTCGTGTTCGAGCACCCCGGCCAGGCCGCCATCGGCGCGGGCGGCCGCCGCCGGAGGCACCACGATGGCCGGCACCCCCACCGGCCGGGCGGCCAGCACGGCCACCGCGCCGGCCGCCGCCGCCGCGCCCGCGTAGTCGTGCCCGTCGGCGTGGGCCCCCGGCAGCGCGAGGAACAGCCCGCCGGGACCGACGGCGCGCGAGTCGAATTCGACGGTGCCGGTGACGCGGAGCCCCGCGGCGGCCTGCGGCGAGATGTCGGCCAGCGTTCCGCCCACGATGTCGGCGACCTGCGCGACGGTCAGGTCGATCATTGCCGCGCCTTCAGCGCCCGGGCCAGCTCCACCCGATCGTCGAAGGGACGGACCTCCCCCGCCGCGCGCTGGCCGGTTTCGTGGCCTTTGCCCGCCACCAGGACCACGTCGCCCGGCCCGGCCCAGGCCACCGCGTGTTCGATCGCCGCGCGCCGGTCGCCGATCTCGACCACCTCGGCCGCACTGCGGCTCTCGGCCACCCCGGCCAGGATCTCGCGGCGAATGGCGGCGGGGTCCTCGCCGCGGGGGTTGTCGTCGGTGACAACGACCAGGTCGGCCAGCTCGGCCGCGGTCGCGCCCATCGGCGCCCGCTTGCCCGGGTCGCGCTCGCCGCCGGCGCCGAACACCACCGCCAGCCGGCGACCCGGGCGCGCCAGGGTGGTCAGCACCGCCCGCAGCGCGCCCGGCTTGTGGGCGTAGTCGACCAGCGCGAGGAAATCCTGGCCGCAGTCGATGTCTTCCATGCGACCGGGCACCCGGGTTTCCAGCAGCCCCGGCGCCGCCTGCTCCGGTGACACGCCCACCGCATCCAAAATCGCCAGCGCGACAAGGCAATTGGCGATGTTGTAATGCCCCGGCAGCCGAATGCCCACCCGATGGCGCACGCCGGCGGGATCGATCGCGGTGAACTGCTGCCCTCCGGCACCCAGCGGGATCACGTCCATGGCGCGCCAGTGCGCGGGCTGGTCGCCGGTGCTGACGGTGATCGCGTCACCGGCGCGGGCGGCCATGGCGCGCCCGGCGTCGTCGTCGACGCAGACCACGACCCGGCGGGCCCGCAGCGGCGACGCCGGATCGAACAGCTTCGCCTTGGCCTCGAAGTAGTCCGCCATGGTGGGGTGAAAGTCGAGGTGGTCGCGGGACAGGTTGGTGAAAGCGCCCACCGCGAACCCGGTGCCGTCCACCCGGCCCAGCGCCAGCGCGTGGCTGGACACCTCCATGACGACGGTGTCGACGCCGCGCTCGGCCATCGCCGCGAACATGGCCTGCAGCGCGGGGGCCTCCGGGGTGGTCAGCGCGCTCGGAACGTCGGCGCCGTCGATGCGGATGCCGACGGTGCCGATCAGCCCGGCCGTGCGCGCGGCCGCGCGCAACCCGGATTCGACCAGATACGTCGTGGTGGTCTTGCCGGAGGTTCCGGTGATCCCGACCACCGTCGTCCGCTCCGACGGGTGCCCGTACACCGTGGCGGCCAGGGCGCCGAGCACGCTGCGGGGCGCCGGGTGCACGAGCGTCGGGACGGCCGATGCCGACGCACCCATCTCCGCGACCCCGGCGGCGTCGGTCAGGACCGCGACGGCGCCCTTCTCGATCGCCTCCGCCGCGTAGCGGGCCCCGTGCGTCGAGGCGCCCGTCAGCGCGGCGAACAGGTCGCCGGGCCGCACGTCCTGGCCGCGCAGCGTCACCCCGGTGACGGCCACGTCGGGCACCGCAGCGCCGCGGTCGGCGAGCACCGCCCCGACCTGGGCCGCCAGCGCGGGCAGGGGCGTGCCAGCGCCGGCGCTGGGGCGCAAATCAGTGGGCACGGCACACCTCCCGTCCACGCGCGTGGTCCTCATGATCGGCCATGACACCCTACCGAGGAGCGGCGGGCGCGCGGTCTCCCCGCGCCCACGCGGGCGTCACCGGGCCTTACGCGATTCGAGCAGCGGCAGAAAGATGGTGTCGACGATGTCCACGATGGTGTGGTCGGACAGGGGTTGCAGCGTCATCATGATCTCGTAGCGAAACAACTCCACGGGCACCCGCGCGATCCGTTCCGTGACCTGTTCCGGCTGGATCTCGCCACGGTCGATGGCCCGCTGGAGAACCTGTTCCAACACCGCGTCGCGGTCGCCGAGTACGAACGCCCTGAGGTCGGCCAGGCTGCGGCCGGTCTGCTCGTAGAAGCCGCCCAGCCGGGTCATCAACGCCACCGCCAACCCCACCCTGAGCTTGTTGGCCTGCCGAAGCAGTTCGATGACGTCGCCGCGCAGGCTGCCCGTGTCGGGTACGACGACGACATCCTTTCGCACCTCGTGCGCCAGCGCGGCGAGCACGAGCTCCTGCTTGTTGGGCCAGCGCCGGTACAGCACCGCGCGACTCGTGCCCGCCCGCACGGCCACGGCATCCATCGTCATGTCGTCATAACCGCGTTCGGTCAGCTCGGTCCACGCGGCGTCCAGCAACGCTTCCTCCAACGCGGGGCCGCGGCGACGACGGTTCGGACCGGTCGCATTAAGAGACATTGCGTTTCCTATCAGCCGGACCTATGGTCATAGGATACGGCATGTATCTTATTTGAAGGAGGGGAACCAGATGCGGATTCTCGTTTCCGGCGCCGGAATCGCGGGCCTGAGCGTGGCCATCGACCTGGGCGCCGACGGCCACGACGTCACCATCGTCGAGCGCGCCAACCATCTGCGGGTCAACGGATCCCCCATCGACATTCGCGGCGACGACGCCATTCGCATCGCCGACAAGATGGGGGTGCTCGGACAAATTCTCGACCGCCGGGTCGACATGAGCGAGCGCGTGCAATTCGTCGACGCGGACGGCGCCGTCGTGGCCGAACCGCCACTCGATGAGATCAACGACTCGTCCGACGACATCGAGATTCCCCGCGAAGACCTCACCAACATCCTCTACAACCGCCTGGGGCCGGCGACGGAGGTGCGATTCGAAGAATCGATCGCCGAACTCGAAGCCGACGACCGCGGTGTGGACGTCCGGTTCGCCTCGGGCACCCGTGAGCGCTACGAACTGGTCGTCGGCGCCGACGGGATGCACTCGGCCGTGCGCCGCCTGACGTTCGGGCCCGAACAGCAGTTTCTGCGCCACCTCGGCTTCTACGTCGCCCTGGCCGCCCTGCCGAATTACACGCCCAACGGCCGCATCAACCCGATGTACAACTTCCCGGGTCACCTGATCGGCATCGCCGCCTACAACGACAAAGCGTTGGCGGTCTTCATGTTTCGATCGGACTGGATCGAATACGATTACCACGACCTGGACGCCCAGAAGCGAATCCTCACCGACGCCTTCGCCGGACACACCGAATGGCGAATCCCCCAACTCCTCGATGCGGCGGTCGCGGACCCGGACCTGTACTTCGATTCCGTCAGCCAGATTCACCTGCCCGCCTGGCACCGCGGCCGCGTGGTGCTCGTCGGCGACGCCGCGCACTGCACCTCCAACCTGACCGGCCGCGGCACCAGCCTGGCTCTGACCGGCGCATGGTTTCTCGCCCAAGCTCTGCGCGACCACCCCGACGACATTCCCCCCGCGTTGCAGCAATACGACCGCGAGCAGCGAGAGCACGCGACCAGGATTCAGGCAATGGCGGCGCCCGGAGGCGACCGCCTGGTTCCGGCGACCCAACAACAGATCGACGCCCGCAACCGCGCTTTCAGGGCTCAGGGCTAAACACGGGCGCTCGACGTCCACGCCGCCGTGGGTCGGCCCGCTCCACTATCGAGTGATCGTGACGGGAGAGCCCGTCGACGACACCGTGATCGATGCCCTCGTCGACTGCGTCCTGCACCGAAGGTAGCGGCCCGTTGCGCTCAGGTGGCCTGCAGCGTCAGCGGCGGACCGGGGTCGGGCGACAGCGGGACGTTCTCGCGCTGCATCAGCCAGCCGGCGATGTTGTGGAACAGCGGGGCCGCCGAATGGCCCGGCGTACCGTCCGCGTTGCGATCCGGGTTGTCCATCATGATGCCGATGACGTAGCGCGGGTTGTCGACGGTGGCCATGCCGGCGAAAGTGATCCAGTAGACGTTGTCGTAGTAGCAGCCGCAGGCCGGGTTGATCTGCTGCGCGGTACCCGTCTTGCCGGCCATCTGGTAGCCCGTCACCGCGGCGGCGGGCCCGGTGCCCTGCTGGTAACCCATCGGGTCGCGTTGCACGACGGCGCGCAGCATGTTGCGGACGGTCTGGGCCGTCTGCGCCGAGACCACCCGCACGCCTTCGGGACGCGGTTCTTCGGTCCGGGTGCCGTCGGGCGCGATGGTGGCCTTGACGATCCGCGGCGGTATCCGAACCCCGTCGTTGGCGATCGTCTGATACATGCCGGCCATCTGCAACAGCGTCATCGAAAGGCCTTGCCCGATCGGCAGGTTCGAGAAGGTGCTGCCCGACCACTGGTCGATCGGCGGCACCAGCCCGGCGCTCTCGCCGGGCAGGCCCACGTTGGTGCGTTGCCCGAGACCGAATTTGCGGACCATGTCGTAGAAACGTTCCGGGCCGACGCGCTGGGCGAGCATCAAAGTGCCGACGTTGGAGGACTTTCCGAACACGCCGGTGGTGGTGTAGGGCATCACGCCGTGGTCCCACGCGTCGTGGATGGGCACCCCGCCCATCTGGATCGACCCGGGCACCTGCAGCACCTCGTCGGGATTGGACAGGCCGTACTCGATCACCGACGACGCGGTGATGACCTTGTTCACCGAGCCCGGCTCGAACGGCGAGGACACCGCCAGGTTGCCCAGCTGCTTGTCCCCCTGGCGCCCGATGTCCTGTGACGGATCAAAGGTGTTGTCGTTGGCCATGGCCAGCACTTCGCCGGTCTTCGAGTCCAGCACGACCGCCGAGACATTGTGTGCGCCAGAGAGATTCTTGGCCTGCTGGACCTGCTGCTGGACGTAGAACTGGATGTCGTCGTCGAGGGTCAGCTGCACCATCGAACCGTTGACCGCCCGGTGCCGGTTGCGGTAACTGCCGGGGATGACGACGCCGTCGGATCCCCGGTCATACGTGACCGAGCCGTCGGTTCCGGACAGCACCGAGTCCAGGGACTCCTCCAGGCCCAGCAGCCCGTGCCCGTCCCAGTCGATGCCGCCGACGATGTTGGCCGCCAACGACCCGCCCGGATACTGGCGCAGATCCTGTCGCTCCGAACCGACCTCGGGATACTTGTCGGAGATCGCGCTGGCGACGGCCGGATCGACGGCGCGCGCCAGATAAACGAAGTTCTCGTCGCTTTGCAGCTTCTTCAGCACGGTCGCGGAGTCCGGCTTGTTGCCCAGCCGGGTGGAGACCTCCTTGGCGATATCCCGCAGGCGCTGCTGAGGATCGGGGGCCACCGAGTTCTTGTTCTTGGCCTCTTCCAGTTGCTTGCGAATCCTCTTGGGCTGGAACGTCAGTGCGCGCGATTCGGTGGTGAACGCCAGCTGATCCTTATTGCGGTCAACGATGCTGCCGCGCACCGCCTTCTCGACGTCGGTGACCTTGAGCTGGCCCGCCGCCTGGGCGCGCAGCGCCGGCGCGTTGGTCACCTGCAGGACGAACAACTGGACCGCGGCCACCACGATCAAGGCCCCGATGGCCGCATTCCCGGCCCGATGCCGGAAGACGAACGACGCGCCGCGGGTGCCCGCCTGCACGAGCCGGGTGCGCCGCTCCCGCGCCGAGTGCCCGGCCGCCACCGCGTCAGTCCGGTCGCCCGGACGGGGATTCTTGGCGTCCTTGGCCGCCTTGGCTTTCCGGAACCGCTTCGGCTCCCGGACGTCGTCGGCCTGCTGCTTCGCACGCCGCTTCGGCTGGCGAACCCCCTTGGTTTCCTGCGCCTGGCGGGGTCCGCGCGTCGGCTGCGACCGGCGGTTGCGTGAGGAGTCGCCGCGGCTCACCGGGGCGCACCTGGCGTCGCGGGCTGCGGCCCGAGCACCGGAGCGGCGGGGACGACGGGAGCCACCGGAGCGACGGGCGTAACCCCCCGCTGCACCGGCACCGGCACCTCCGCGGGTAGCGGCGCGGGCAGCTGCCCGGGCGGCGGAATGGGCAAGCCGCCCAACGGGATCGACACCTCGGCGGGTGCCGGAGCGAGCGCGGGCCCCGCCGGTGCGGGCAACCCCGGCACCGGCACACCCGGCGCCGGCAGCACAGCCGGGACCTGCCCGGTGGCCGGCGCAACCGGCGCTCCCGGCGCGGCCGGCAGCACAGGCCCGGCCTGTCCCAGGTGCTGGCCGCCCAGCGTCGACGAGCCGTCCGGGGCGCGCAGCAGCGCCTCGGGCCCGGATCTCGCCGGCGCGGGCGCCCCGGGGTCGGGCTGCAACCGGACCGGGACCTCCGCGGCGGGCGCCGGCGGCGCGGGCGGCTGCGGCGGGCCTTGATCGGGGAGCTTGCTGTTCAACGGCGGCGGCGGCACACCGTCAGCCGGCTTGGGCGTGCCGACCACCACCCAGTTGCCGGACGGATCCTGGACCAGATGCGCGGTGTCTCGCGTCGGGATCATGCCCTGTTTGCGGGCCGCCTCCGCCAGTGCCGGGGCGGATTCCGCCTCGCGCACATCGCGTTCCAGCGCCTCCTTCTGCTGTTGCAGCAGCCGGGTCTTCTCGCGGGCGTGGCTCAACTTGTAGGAGCGCTCGGCGGAGTCCGTGGACAACCACAGCGTGAGGCCCAGCCCCAGGCCCAGCGCACCGATGACCAAGACGACAAACGGAACCTTGCTCGCCAGGGTGCGGGGCCGCAGGTCGATCGCGGCCAGCCGGGCCGCCAAGCGTTCGCTCAGCCGAGGACAAACGACCTTGGGCGCTTTGGCTTTCCGCGCCTTGGCACGGGCTTTGGCCTGGCTCGTGCTCTTGGGCCGCGCCGGCCGCTCGACCGGCCGGGCGACCGGGCTGGTCTGCGGTCCGGACTTCGGCGCGCGGGTCTCGCGGGTGGGCGCGGAGGCGCGTCCGGGCCGGGGGCGGCGCGCCGGACCGGGATCGGCCGCCGAACGCCTGCTCCGCCGGGCGGAACCGTCGCGCCCCCCGCGGCGATTCGGCGTCTCGCGCTTTGCTTTCATGCGTCGCCCTTTCCGGTTGACTGCTTGACCCGTTGCACAGCTCGCAGTCGGACTGCGGCGCTGCGCGGATTGCGTTCTACCTCTTCGGCGTCGGCACGCTCGGCGCCGTGAGTCAGCGACCGGAATCGCGGCTCGTGGCCGGGAAGCTCGACCGGCAGATCCACCGGAGTGCGGGAGGCGACCGCGTCGGCGAACAACCGTTTGACGATCCGGTCTTCCAGCGATTGGTAGGCCAGCACCACCATGCGTCCGCCGACGGTGAGCGCGTCCAACCCGGCCGGGATTGCGTTGCGCAGCGAGTTCAGTTCGTCGTTGACGGCGATCCGCAGGGCCTGAAAGGTCCGTTTGGCCGGATGCCCGCCGGTGCGCCGGGCCGGGGCCGGGATCGCTTGGTAGAGCAGGGCTACCAATTCCGCGGTCGACGTGAAGGGGGCGCGGGAGCGCCTACGCACGATCTGTGCCGCGATCCGGCGCGCGAATCGTTCTTCGCCGTAGCGGTGCAGGATGTCCGCCAGCGCCGCTTCGTCGTACGTGTTGACGATGTCGGCCGCCGTCAACGGCGACTCGGGATCCATCCGCATGTCCAGCGGCGCGTCCTGGGCGTAGGCAAAGCCGCGCTCGGCGCGGTCGAGCTGCATGGATGACACACCCAGGTCGAACAGCATCCCGTCGACCGATCCGGCTGTGGCGTAACCGGATTCGGCCAGCGCGGTGGCGAGGCCGTCGTAGCGGGTGTGCACCAGCGTGATCCGGTTGGCGAACCGCGCCAGCCGGGCCCGGGCGATGTCCAGGGCGCTGGGATCGCGGTCGAGTCCGATCAGCCGCAGGCCCGGCAGGTCGGTGAGGAACCGTTCGGCGTGGCCGCCCGCGCCGAGGGTGGCATCGAGAAGGAGTGCGCCCGAACCGTCGGCGTCGTGACGGGTCAGCGCGGGGGTGAGCAGTTCGACGCAGCGGTGCAGCAGGACGGGCACATGTCCGAAGTCCGGTGAATCGTCAAGCACCGCAACACCTCCCCGGTTCGGGCGAGATGTCCCTGCATCGAGGTCTCTGTCCGAAGGCACGAACCTGGCGTTGGGGAAGTACGCCAGGGCCGGTTCGGGCAGAGGCCACGTTGCACGGGCATGCGCCTCAGATGATGTCGCCGAGTGCTTCATCGCTGGCCGCGGAGAAGTTCTCTTCGTGGGTCTGTTGGTAGTCCTGCCAGGCTTGCGCGTCCCAGATCTCGAGGTAATCGACCGCTCCGATCACCACGCAGTCCTTGGACAGATTCGCGTAGCGACGGTGGTCCGCCGAGAGCGTGATGCGCCCCTGCGCGTCGGGATGCTGCTCGTCGGTGCCTGCGGCGAGGTTGCGCAGGAAGGCCCGGGCGTCGGGGTTGCTCCGCGAGGCCTTGCTCGCCCGGCGTGCGAGCTGCTCGAATTCGCCCCGCGGGTAGACGGCGAGGCTGTGGTCCTGGCTCTTGGTGACCATCAACCCCCCTGCCAGCGCGTCACGGAATTTGGCGGGCAACGTCAGCCGCCCCTTGTCGTCGAGTTTGGGCGTGTAGGTGCCGAGAAACACCAGCTCACCTCCCCCTCGGGGTCACCCAAACACTTCAGCCACCATACCCCACAATCCCCCACTTCGCCCCATTGATGAAGTGTCGTGGCGGAGTTTTCCAGGTTATCTGCCACCCCTAGCCGCTCCCGCCGACATATGGCGGCCGGCCGGACCACGCCCGGCGCCACACCATTGGGCATAAACCCGCACGTCAGAACGGTGCGTTGGGCAGGTGGGGCGTAGTGGGGGGTAGCGCGTGGGGGCCGGTGGGGCTCACGTCCTGCGCCGAAGCTCGGTTAGGACTCGATCCGGCCTCGAAACGGCATCGACGGCCCGTCGATCACCGGCCGGTTCGGATGTGTCTGTGACCATGGCGCCGCGGCCCGGTGCGGGCGGCGGAAATGGGCAAAAGAAAAGGGGCAGCCGATGGCTACCCCTTATGCGGCGCCGCGGCCGCTAGTCGTCGAAGCGGCGGCGGAACCGGTCTTCCATCCGACTGGTGAAAGAGCCGCCACCGCCCTTGTTACGGCGCTGACGGAGCGACCCGGTCGCCGATCCGGGGTGGTTGGGCCGGCCGGACAACCGCGGACCGGTGATGGCGAATACCACGCCGCCGAACATCACGATGAATCCGAAGACACTGAGAATCGGGAAGTTTCCGATCATGGTGGCCTTGAAGGCCACGCCGGAAACCAGCATCGCCAGGCCGATGACGAACAACGCCGCGCCCTGCAGGCGGCGGCGCGCGGTGGGTGCACGGAACCCTCCGCCGCGGACGCTCGACGCGAATTTGGGATCTTCGGCGTAGAGAGCGCTCTCGATCTGATCGAGCATCCGCTGCTCATGATCGGAGAGTGGCATTCGTCCCTCCTTGCCGACAGTTTGACGCGTAACTATCGATAGCACGCGGATGCCCGTTGCGAGGGCAACTAATTGAATGATACGAGGTCAATCTGCGCCTTACCACTGGTTCGGTGGCGATTCTATCCTGGCCGGGGCTTGGCACCGATAGGAATCGGAACGGCCGTGCGCTACAACCGGCTTCCCCACCCGGTGTCCCTCGTGGGTTCGTTGCCGCGACCGCTCGCCAGACGACCTCGCCCGGGTCCGATAATGGCGATGACGGCGCGGGCCGCGCGGAGACGCGAGCGTGAAGCGCCGGAGCACAGGACGAGGAGGACACCGCAAGTTGGCGATATTCCTCATCGATCTGCCACCCACCGATATGGAGCGCCGCCTCGGTGACGCCCTGAAGGTGTACGTCGACGCGATGCGCTACCCGCGGGGCACCGAAAACCAGCGCGCGGCGATGTGGCTCGAGCACATCCGCCGGCCAGGGTGGCAAGGGGTGGGCGTCGTGGATGCCGAGCTGGGCGGCGACGCGGACGGCCCGATACCGCCGGCGGCCGAACTGAGCAAGGCGCCGTTGCTCGGTGTGGCCTACGGCTATCCCGGGGCCCCCGGGCAGTGGTGGCAGCAGCAGGTCGTCGTCGGCCTGCAACGCGGCGGCCTGCCGCCTCAGCAGATCGCCGGCCTGATGAACAGCTATTTCGAGTTGACCGAGCTGCACATTCATCCCCGCGCGCAGGGGCGCGGCCTCGGCGAGGCGCTGGCCCGGCGGCTCCTGGCCGGCCGGGCCGAAGAGAATGTCCTGCTGTCCACGCCGGAGACCAACGGTGAGCCCAATCGGGCCTGGCGGCTGTACCGGCGGCTGGGCTTCACCGACCTCATCCGCGGCTACCACTTCGCAGGCGACCCACGGGCATTCGCGATCCTGGGCCGCAAGCTGCCGCTGTGACCGCAGGCTCGACGGCGCTCCCGGGCGAACGCGTCAAAGGGGCGCGCCCGATCTGGCACGATGACCTGGTGCGCGCCAGCCATGCCCCGCCCCGAACCCGTGGATTCACCGCTCGGCGGCGCCGGTTAGTCGCCATCGCGATGCTGCTCATGCTGGTGCCGCTGGCCACCGGGTGCCTGCGGGTCAGGGCGTCGCTCACGATCTCACCCGATGACCTGGTGTCCGGCGAGATCGTCGCCGCCGCGAAACCCAAGACGCCCAAGGACACCGGGCCCCAACTCGACAGCAACAACCTGCCGTTCAGCCAGAAGGTGGCGGTGTCGAACTACGACAGCGACGGTTATGTGGGATCGCAGGCGGTGTTCTCAGACCTGACCTTCGCCGAGCTGCCGCAGCTGGCCAACATGAACTCCGACGCGCAGGGCGTGAACCTCACACTGCGCCGGAACGGCAACCTGGTGATCCTCGAGGGTCGCGCGGACCTGACCTCCGTGACCGATCCCGAAGCCGAGGTCGAGCTGACCGTCGCCTTCCCCGGCGTGGTGACCTCCACCAACGGCGACCGGGTCGAGTCCACGGTGGTCTCCTGGAAGCTCAAACCGGGCGTCGTGAGCACCATGACCGCCCAGGCCCGCTACACCGACCCGAACACGCGGTCCCTGACCGGGGCGGGCGTGTGGCTCGGCATCGCGTCGTTCGCCGCGGCCGGCGTCGTCGCCCTGCTGGCCTGGATGAACCGCGACCGTTCGCCGCGGTTCACCGCACCCCGCGACCAGCCGCCGAGCTAGACCCCCGGGCCCGGTGACCAGTACGCCAGCATCTCCGCGAACGTCTGGAAGGCGGGCCCCGACACCCCGTAGGTCGCCTCGAGGTGGATGCTCAGCGGGAAACCCAGCTCGGCCACCCCGTCGATCACGCGCTGGTACAGGTCGACCATGAGCCGGCGCTTCTGGGGCGGTTCGCTGGCGGCCAACCGCTTGACGAACTCCTGCTCCTCGGCGACCACCTGGTTGCCCGGGTCCTGAATCAGCCAGTTGATCAGGCCGACCCGGCTCTCCATCTTCGGGACGAAACCGAACGACAGCAGGATCTCCGGCCGGTGATCGGTGTTCTTGGCGAATTCGCGCAGGAACCCCACGATCGCGTCGGAGTACAGCAGCTGGGTCATGCCGTAGGTCGCGCCCTGGTCGCACTTGAAGTTGAACCGCCCGTGCTCACCCTCGCGGGTGGGAATCAGGATCACGCCGCGGTTGGGCACCAGCTCGCGATAGATCGACAGGGCGTCGGTGGGCGCGACACCGGAGCCCTCCCCGTCGTTCATGGTGCGCGGGACCCCGACGAAAACCACGCCCTCCATCCCGGCCGCGCGCAGATCGGTCAACCGCCGCCGCAGCGTCGGCTCGTCGGAGAAGGCGGTGACCTGCGTGCACAGGCCGTGGATCCCCGGCAGCTCGGGCTTGACGATCGACCAGAAATCCAGCACGTCCAGCTTGGGTTTCATCGTGATGGGACGGTCGTCGTCCTCGGCGATGATGCCCGGGATCATCACGTGCCGGAGCCGGTCGTCCAAACCCGATTCGGCCGAGTACTGCACCACCTTTCGCGCGTCTTCGAGCGCCCGCTCCCGGCCTTCATCGGCGTTGGGCGGCACCAGCTCGAGCGCAATGGTGTTGAGGGTCACGCGGCTTCTCTCCATCCGACGAATGCTTGGGGCATCACCCGGCCGCACACCAGCGGGCGGCCCCGACACCCCAGCCAGCATAGGCGTGGGGGTACCACCCGCTTTCGGGGGAATAGTGAGCCAGTCGAAGCAACCGCGGTCCCCCACCCGCGCGAGGTTGCAAGGATCCCCGGCGCCGCGCCGAATACACTGATCGGGCCTGCCGCACACGCAGACACGTCGACGGAGAAAGGGGCGCCGCGCTGAGCCTGAAAGCTTCAGAAGCAGCGGCAACCGTCGAGTTGACCCGCGCCATCACCGATCGACTGCGGCAGTACTTGCACGACCGGCGCGCCGACACCGCCTACATCGGCGGCGAGTACGAAGACCTCGTCGCCGCCCTCGAAGATTTCGTGCTCAACGGGGGCAAGCGGCTGCGGCCCGCCTTCGCCTACTGGGGCTGGCGCGCCGTGGCGACCGGGGAACCCGATTCCGAAGCGCTGCTGCTGTTTTCCGCGCTGGAGCTGCTGCACGCCTGCGCGCTGGTCCATGACGATGTGATCGACGACTCCTCCACCCGGCGCGGCCGGCCGACCGCTCATGTCCGGTTCGCGGAGCTGCACCGCAATCGGCAGTGGCGCGGCTCCCCGGAGCGGTTCGGCATGTCGGCCGCCATCCTGCTCGGCGACCTCGCGCTGTCCTGGGCCGACGACATCGTTTTCCGCGTGGGCCTGTCACCGGAGGCCGCGCGGCGCGTCCAGCGGGTGTGGGCCGAGATCCGCACCGAGGTGCTGGGCGGTCAATACCTGGACATCGTCGCCGAGGCCAGCGCCGCCGAATCGATCGCGTCCGCGATGAACGTCGACACTTACAAGACGGCCTGCTATACCGTTACGCGACCGCTGCAGCTGGGGGCGGCCGCCGCGGCCGACCGGCCCGACGTGCAGGACGTCTTCGGCCGATTCGGGACGGACCTCGGGGTGGCGTTCCAACTCCGTGATGACGTGCTGGGCGTGTTCGGGGACCCGGCGGTGACCGGCAAGCCGTCGGGCGACGACTTGCGTTCGGGTAAGCGCACCGTGCTGCTGGCCGAGGCGCTGGAGTTGGCGGACAGGTCGGATCCGTTGGCGGCCAACCTGTTACGTGACTCGATCGGCGCGCAGCTGACCGACGCCGAAGTGGACCGGCTGCGTGAGGTCATCGATTCGGTGGGCGCGCTGGCCGCGGCCGAGCGACGCATCGCCGAGCTGACGCAACGGGCGCTGACCGCACTGGCGGCCGCGCCCATCGACGCGGCGGCCAAGGCCGGGTTGTCCGAGCTGGCCAGGATGGCCACCGACCGGTCCGCCTGAGCCGATGACGACGCCGACGCACAGCCCGCCGTCCGACACGCCGGCAACGGAACCGCCTGGCGGTGGCTGGTTTTCGCGGTTGCGCGCATTCACCGCCGCCCCGGAGTCCCGGCCGGCGAAGCTGGGGATGCTCGGTTCGGTCCTGATCACCGTGGGCGGCCTGGGCGCGGGCAGCACCCGGCAACACGACCCGCTGCTGGAGTCGATCCATATGTCCTGGCTGCGTTTCGGCCACGGCCTGGTGTTGTCGTCGGTGGTGTTGTGGACCGGCGTGGGTCTCATGCTGATCGCATGGCTGGGGCTGGGCCGCCGCGTGCTGGCCGGCGAAATGTCCGAGTTCGCGATGAAGGTCACCACCGCCTTCTGGCTGGCGCCGCTGCTGCTGTCGGTGCCCGTCTTCAGCCGGGACACCTATTCGTATCTGGCCCAGGGCGCCCTGCTGCGCGACGGCCTGGATCCCTACGCCGTCGGGCCGGTCGCCAACCCGAACAACCTGCTGGACAACGTAAGTCCGATCTGGACGATCACCACCGCCCCCTACGGCCCGGCGTTCATTCTGGTGGCCAAGCTCGTCACGATGCTCGTCGGCAACAACGTGGTGACCGGAACGGCGCTGCTGCGGCTGTGCATGCTGCCGGGGCTGGCCCTGCTGATTTGGGCCACCCCGCGATTGGCCCGCCACCTGGGCGCCGACGGCTCGACGGCCCTATGGATCTGCGTTCTCAACCCGCTCGTGCTCATCCATCTGATGGGTGGGGTGCACAACGAGATGCTGATGGTGGGACTGATGGCCGCCGGCATCGCGCTGAGTTTCGCCGGTCGCCACGTCCTCGCCACTTGCCTGATCACCGTGGCGATCGCGGTCAAGGCCACCGCCGGGATCGCCCTGCCGTTCATGGTGTGGGTGTGGACACG
>NZ_LZJF01000060.1 GCF_001666835.1 Mycobacterium sp. E3251
GTCCAGTTCGAGCTCGACGACGCGGATGGGCCGGGAATCGGCGTACGGGCGAGGCAGACCGACCCGGTCCAGCACGGCCCCCCGAATCTGAACCATGTTGGAATACAACCATGGCTTCGGAACCCCCGGCCTCGCCGGATCCGGTGATACCACCGGCGCCGGACGGGCTCACCAGCGACGACTTCCCCGTGCTGGACCGGGTCGGTCTGCCTCGCCCGTACGCCGATTCCCGGCCCATCCGCGTCGTCGATCTCGACCTGGACCCGCCGGGCAGCAACGAGGTGATGATTCGCATCGAGGCGGCCGGGGTGTGCCACTCCGATCTGTCGGTGGTCGACGGCAACCGGGTGCGCCCGGTGCCGATGCTGCTCGGCCATGAGGCGGCCGGAATCATCGAGCGGGTTGGTGACGGCGTGACCGACCTCGCCATCGGCCAGCGGGTGGTACTGGTGTTCCTGCCGCGGTGCGGTCATTGCGCGGCCTGCGCGACACAGGGCCTGACCCCGTGCGAACCGGGCAGCGCGGCCAACGCCGCGGGTACCTTGCTGGACGGCGACATCCGGCTCCACCACGCCGGCCAACGGGTGTATCACCACCTGGGGGTCTCGGGATTCGCGACGCACGCGGTGGTCAACCGGGCCAGTGTGGTTCCGGTGCCGCCCGACGTGCCGCCCGAGGTCGCCGCGCTGCTGGGGTGCGCCGTGCTGACGGGTGGGGGCGCCGTGCTCAACGTCGGCAACCCGCAGCCGGGTCAGACGGTCGCCGTTGTCGGCCTGGGCGGTGTCGGCATGGCGGCGGTGCTCACGGCGCTCACCTATGACGGCGTGCGCGTCGTCGCCGTCGACCAATTGCCCGACAAGCTGACGGCCGCCCGCGCCCTAGGCGCGCACGAGGCGTACACGCCGCAGCAAGCCGCCGACGCTCGGGTCAAGGCAGTCGTGGTCGTCGAGGCGGTTGGTCATCCCGCCGCACTCGAGACGGCCGTCGCGCTGACCGCGCCGGGCGGCCGCACCATCACCGTCGGCCTGCCGCCACCGGATGCACGAATCAGTTTGTCGCCGTTGGGTTTTGTGGCCGAGGGGCGCTCGCTGATCGGCAGCTACCTGGGTTCGGCGGTGCCCAGCCGCGACATTCCCCGGTTCGTCGCACTGTGGCAAGCGGGCCGGCTGCCGGTGGAATCGCTGGTGTCGTCGTCGATCCGGTTGGACGAGATCAACGAGGCGATGGACAACCTGGCCGACGGCACCGCGGTGCGGCAGCTCATCAGGTTCGATTAGCCGCTATCTCGGGTGCAGGGGCGCGACGGGTTCCACCGCCGCGTCCGGCAGACGGTGTTCTTCGATGTATTCCCAGCGGATTTCGTAACCCAGCCCGGGGGCCGACGGTATCTCGACGAACCCGTCGGGGGTGAGCGGATCGCAGGGCGACTTCAGATACGGCGGCGCGGCGTCGTAGCGAACCCCGGGCCCGAGCAGGCCGCGCTCGTAGTACTCGCAGACGTCTTCGCTGGTGGCACCGAGCACCTGCAGGTTGCCGAAGCCGCTCATATGCAGCTCGCACCGCATGCCGACCGCCTCGCACATCCCCGCCAGCTTCATCACACCGGTAATGCCTCCGCGCAATACATCGATGCGGCTGATGTCGGAGGCATGGCGCAGGATCCAATCCGCCCGGGTGTAGATGCCTCCCTCGGCGATCTCGGGGGAGCAGATGGGGATGTCCAGTTCGTCGCCGAGTCGCCGGTAGGCCTCAACCCGGTACTCCGGCATCGGGTGCTCGTACCAGTAGAAGCCCAGTCGCTGCAGCTCGCGGCCGACCCGCAGCGCGTCCTCGTGGGTGTGGTAGGTGCCCCAGGGATCGAACATCAGCACCATCTCGTCACCCACCGCCGCCCGAACCTCGCGGCACACCCTGATGTCCCAATCCACGTAGGACGGCCGCGGCAGGGCGAATTGACCTGTCGCGGGATTCCAGTAGTGATACGGGTGAATCTTGTAGGCGCCGTAGCCTTGACGCTTGCATTCGACGGCGTGGGCGGCGTACTCGTCGGGTGATCCGAGGTTGTTGAAACTGCTGGCATATGCCTTCACCCGGTCCCGCGCCCCGCCGAGCAGTTTGTGTACCGGCAACCCGGTGACCCGGCCGGCCAGATCCCACAGGGCCAGATCGATTACGCTGCAGACGTTTTCGGGTAGCTTCGCCGCCCACAGTTGCCGCCAGATCTCGGCCCTGTCGAACGGGTTCTGGCCGGCGAGCAGTGGGCTCAGGAATTGGGTGATCAGCGCCTGATCCCCGGGGAGCAGGCCGTCCTGGTCACCGTGGAAGTGACCACCGAAGTAGTAGCCCTCGATCCCCTCGTCGGTGACCACCTTGGTCACGGTCTGCACCACGCGGTAATCGGTCATCAGCTGGCCGAACGAGATTCGATCGACGAACGTTTCGAACGGCACCACCTCGAGGCCGGTGATCTTCATGGCAGCACATTCTGCCGATGCCCCGGGCGCTCAGAGTAGAGGCGAAGGTCCCGCGCCCGTCACGGCCGGGGCTTCGCCAGGTCATCGGATCTGCACGCACTGGCCACCGTCGACGATGAGTTCGGAACCTGTGATGAACGACGCCTCCTCGGAGGCCAGGAACGCGACGGCGTCGGCAATCTCACGCGGCTGGCCGATCCGCCCGAAGGCCGACGACGCGGCGAGCCGCAGTTGGGTCGCGTCATCGAGCATCGGCGTGGCGATGGGACCGGGGAACACGGCGTTGACCCGGATGCCGAAGGGTGCCAGTTCGGCGGCGGCGTTCTGGGTCAGGCCGCGAAGCGCCCACTTCGCCGAACCGTACGCGGCGTGGTGCGGGAAGGGGCGGATGGCTCCGGTGCTGCAGATGTTGACGATGGCGGCGTTCTGCGCCGCGCGCAGGTGCTCCAGCGTCGCATGAATGCCGAGGAAAGCGCCGAAACAATTGACCCGCCAGGAATTCTCGAACCCGTCGGCGGTCTCGTCGGCCAACGAGGCGCGATGCAGCACGCCGGCGTTGTTCACCAGCGTGGTCAGCGCCCCGAATCGGCCGATCACGGTGTGCACGGCCGACTCCCACAGCGATTCGGAGGTGACGTCGAGTTCGATCGCAACCATCCCGTCGTCTCCCGATTCGTCGACCAGGGCGGTCAGCTCGCTGGCCCGCCGATCGCATGCGGCGACCGAATACCCTTCCCTGCGTAGCCGTTTGGCGATGGCCCAGCCCTGGCCGCCGGCGGCACCGGTCACCAATGCGACGCGTTGATTCATGATGAGGTGACCTCGGGGGAGTCGGACAGGCCGCGGCTGGTGACGAACTGGCAGCGCCGGCGCCGGAAACGCCACCGCCCATCGTTGCGGATCAGTTCGTCGTCGTAGAGGGCGGGGCGCAGGTGCAGGTCACCCGCGCGGACGAACAGCACCTGCGACCGCGCCGTCGCGGTGTCGCCGTCGACGTGGATCCGGTTGACCCCGGTCAGGTGCAGCCCCCGCGGGGCGTCCCGGAACATCTTCCCGATGCCGTCGTGGCCGGCGAAAACTCGTCCGTAGACCAGGAATTCGGCGTCCGCGGCGAACAACGCCAGGCAGCCGTCGACGTCTCCCGCGTCGAGCGCGAGGGCGTAGTCGACGATGAGCTCACGGACCGCGGCCCGGTCATCCGTCATGCTTCGCCTCGCGCAGGTGCTCCGCGGCTCCCCGGCGCAGCGCGTGCGATTCGGCCGTCAGGGTGATCATCGACAGCCCCAGCTTCGCCATGGCGCGGCCCGTCGTGCCGTCCCCGGCGTGGATGCCGGTCACCAACCCGGCGGCGGTGGCCGCGCGGTGGATTCCCACGATGGCATCCAGGACGGCCGGATTTTTCGTCGCGCCAACCACGTCCACGCCCAGTGAAAGCGCCAGATCGGCGGGGCCGACGTAGAGCCCGGTGAGCCCGTCGACGGCGCAGATGTCGTCCAGTCCGGACAGCGCCGCGGCCGTCTCGATCATCGCGAACACGCTCACCCGGGACTCCAGCGCGGCGGTGTCGCGGCCCAGGCCGGCGCGCAGCGGACCGAAGCTGCGGATGCCCGCGGGCTGGTAGCGGGTGGCGGCCACCGCCGCGGCGGCCTGGTCCGCCGATTCGATCATGGCGATGACGACCGCGTCGGCGCCGGCGTCTAGCACGCGGCCGATCGGGGCCGCGTCGGCGTTGGGCAGCCGCACCACGGTGCCGACGGGCAGGTGCTCGGTCCGGCGCAGCATCCCGGCGATGTCGGCGTCGTCGAGGTAGCCGTGCTGGGCGTCAAAACCCACATAGTCGTAGCCCGCACCGGCGAATTCCTCCGGGCCGAGCAGCGTCGGCCCGGTGATCCAGCCGCCCCATATCGGCCCGCCGCGGTTCAGGGCGCGCTGTAACGCGCTCTGTGAACTGCCCGGCACGCTCACTGTCCGATCGCGATCTTGACGCGCTCGGGAACCGGGCGGCAGGCCAACTCGAACGCACCCTGGACGTCGTCGATGCCGAACGTGTGCGTCAGGTAGGTGGCGAGCAGCTCGGGATGTTCGGCGGCGAACTTGCCCGCGAGTTCCAGCATCCGCCGCCGGTCAAGTGTCACACCGGATTTCAGCGTCAGGTTGTTGCGCAGCATGGCGCGCATGTTGATTGGGTAGGCGTCGTCGTCGGCGACGCCGAAGTAGAAGATGGTGCCGCCGGGCGCGGTCGCGTCGACGGCGTGGCCCAGTGTGGCGACCTGGTGACCCACGGCCTCGATGACGATGTCGGCGCGGTCACCGGCCGCAAGCCGGCTCGCCCAGCGGTCGCTGGTGGCACGCACCGGCTCGTCGACACCGAATGCGGTTGCCAGACTTGACCGATCGACGGGGTCGACTCCGGTGACGCGCCGCGCACCGGCCGCCTTCGCGACGTAGGAGAACAGCATGCCGATGGACCCCTGGCCGATGATCGCCACATGCTTGCCGGCGAGATCCGGCAGCTGCTCGCAGGCGTAGAGGACGCACGCCAGCGGTTGCAGGCCGACCGCCTGCGCCGGGGTCAGCGCCGGATCGTACGGCGCCAAGCCGTCGCCGTTGCTGACCACGCGTTCCATCATGCCGTCGAACCCGGACGCCCAGCCGACCACGCAGTCGCCGGGACGGTGCTCGGGGTGTCGGCTGGCGATCACCTCGCCGGCGACTTCGTGGATGGGAAAGCCGTCCTTTTCGGCCGCACTGGCCCCGTCGTCACCCGGAAGGCGGCCGCGGGCACCGCGGAAGGCCGGCAGATCGCTGCCGCAGACACCGGCGGCCATGAACCGCAACAACACCTGGCCCTCGGCGAGGCGCTCGGGCGTCTTCTCTGGAAGCGTTGTCCGCTCGAACAGGTAGGGGGCGACGATCCGGTAGGACCACACGTCAGACCTCCACCGGGATGTTGTTCCATCCCCATTGAAAGCTGGAGGGCAGCCGCTTGGCGGCCTCGGCCTGGATCGCGTAGTCGGGCACCCGACGCAGCCATTCCTGCACCAGCACATCGACTTCCAGCCTGGCCAGGTGGTAGCCGATGCAGAAATGCTGACCGCGGCCGAAGGCCAGCGACCGGCGGATCGGCCTGTCCCAGACGAATTCGTCGGGCTCGGGGTATTCCCGCTCGTCGCGGTTGGCCGAGGCGAGCAGGGTGATGACGCGCTGTCCGGGCCGGATGGTCTGGTCGTGAATGGTGAAGGGCCGTCGCGCGGTTCGGGCGAACCACTGCGCCGGCGCACAGAACCGGATCATCTCCTCGCGCGCGACCGGCACGTTGTTTTCTGGGTCGGCGCGGACCGCGGCGAGTTGGTCGGGTCGCTGGTTGAGCTCCCACAGGCCGTGGGCGACGATCTTGGGCACCGTCTCGGTGCCTCCGATGAAGATGCAGAGCATCTGGGTCGCGACTTCGACATCGTCGAGCGGGCTGCCGTCGGGCAGGCGGTAGCCGAGCAGGCCGTCCACGACGCCGAGCGGCCTTCCGGACCGGTCGCCGCGGCGGCGCTGCACCACCGGCAGCAGGTACTGGAAGTAGTTCGGCCGCGCTTCGGCGGTGTCCACCCCGACACCCGGCTCGGCGAGGCTGCCCGCGTTGACCGCGGCCAGCACCTCGGGCGCGAGATCGGTTGAGATTCCCAGCAATTCGCATACGACGGATGCCACGACAATGCCGCCGTAGTCCTGGGTCAGGTCGAAGGAACCGCGGGGCAGCAGCTCATCGAGGCGTTCGTCGGCCAGCTCGCGGATTCTGTCCTCCCAGCCGGTGACGGCCCTGGGCCGCAGCGGCTGGGAGTGCGCGCGCCGGATCTCCGCGTACAGATCCGTGTCGAACACCGCGTGAAACGGCAACGGGTGCAGCGGCGGGTCGTCCACCGGGCCGGTGTTGTGCGTGGCCAGAACCGACGCCGCGGGCAGTGTCCCCTCCGAGGCGACGAACGTCCCGTCGTTGACTTCCAGCACCTGCCAGATGTCCTCGAAGCGGGACAGCGCGAAGGTGTCCCACTGCGGCATGTAGTACACCGGATGATGGTTCCGCAGGATTCGGTAGTACGGCAGGGGGTTCGCCATCACCTGCGCGTCGAAGGGGTCGTAGGCGAAGGGCGCGGCCTCTTGCTGTCGCATCACTGCAGCGGCGACGGCGGTAGGGCCTGCAGGATCGAATCCTCCCATCCGTCGCGCAGGGCGGGCGCCACGCTCATCCAGGTGACGATCTCGGCCGGTGGGCTCTCCTTCCACGAGGGGTAGTGGTTGGCGAAGCATTCCCAGCCGCCGTCCAGCGCCCAATAGTGGATCACCTCGTTGTAGCGGAAGGTCGTGGTGAACGAGCCCAGCCAGCGCTTGCCGGTGCGTTCCGACCATGGGACGTAGAGCCGCTCGAGTTCGCGGATGTAGTCGTCTTGGCGCCCCGGCTTGGTTTGCATGATCTCCTGGATCACCAGCGGCGCAGCGAAATTGGCTTCGCGCAATTGGGCAAGGGTCCTGTTGCTGGGGCCGGGGTACATGATTCGCCCCTCCCCCGCGGCGCCGATGTCGGCCAGAAAGGCGGACCATTTACCGGCGGCGGCCTCGTGACTGCCGCCGCGGGCCTGGGCGGCCCCGATCCGCGCATAGTCGGCGAACCCGTCGATCTCCCAGATGATCGTCACCTGCGGCCAGTGGCCGTTGTAGGGCGTGGTCTCCCAGATCGCGAACAGCCGGGCACCGGTCTCTTCCATCATCGGCAGGTAGGTGTCGGAGAACACCTCGGTGAAGCGGTCGCTTCGGCCGGAGCCGAGCGAGATGGTCTCGTGCAGATAGAGCAGCGTGTGGCGGTAGTACTTCTTCATCGGTCGAGCCGGACCAGGCCCGAGTCGCCGCGCCCACAGGTCGCCAAATCGCAGAGCAATGTCTCCGTGGAATACACGGCGTGACAAGCACTCCCGGCCGCCGCCAGCGCGTGGCCCTTGAACCTTCGCGCGGCCGCGCTGAGCGCGTACTGCGCCCTCGCCACCCCGCGGTCCACTCGTGAGGGCCACCCGGAAGGCGCCTGGCCCCACAGCGCGACTTCGGTCAACCGGTCGTCCAGCGACGTGAGCACCTTGGCGCGCACACGCGCATCCGCGGTGAACGCCTCGGCGCTCACCGCCAGGCTCTCGCTCGTCGAGCCGGGCGCCGTCGAGGCCAGCCACTCCTCGAGATTCCGCGCCTGCACGCCGAGGATCCGCAGGGCGCGCGCGTCGCCGTCATTCGGCAGCAGCACCGTCACCTGCCAGCCGGCCATCGCGCGGTCGTAGAGCCAACCTCCGGCCGATTCGACGACGTCCAGCGCGCTCGCCGCGATGACGTCGAGCCGATAGCGCAGACAGTCCCGGTCGGCACGGCTCGCCCGGGCGGCGTAGACCCGGCTGCCTTCCCTGATGTCGAACGTTGACGTGACCATTCAATCCGTTCCTCACCGCCGCACCGAATCCGTGCATTGGCGTTTACCGCAACGCTTGTCCTGGGCTGGGCCGCCTGAGACGACTCACCGGACAGCGTGACACTTGACAGAAAATTTGTAAAGGTGCGACCGGTGGTCACGAACCGCGGCGCGCCTTGAGTTCGGCGAGCACTTCCTCGGTGTGCTGCCCGAGTTCCGGTGCCGCAGAACGCGGTGCCCAGGGTGTGCCGTGGAAATCGGCCGGTGTGGCCACCATCGGGACGCTCGATTCCCCGTCGGGCACGTCGACGATGCCGCCCGCCGCGTGAAACTGCTCGTCGGCGACGACGTCTTCGAGGCTGTTCACCGGCGACCAGAAGAAATCGGGTTCGGCCGCGAAGGCCTGCGCCCATTCGTCGAGGGTGCGGGTGGCGAAGATGGCGTCCAGCTCGGCGATCAGTTCCGCCGCGTTGACGAAGCGCGCGTAGGCGTCGGCGAAGCGGGGATCGTCTAGCCAGTCCGGGTGGCCGACGGCGCGGCACAGCGGGGGCCAGTGCCGATCGCCTTCGAGCCCGACGATCCAGAATCGCCGCCCATCGGCGGTGGCGTAGTTGTTCATGCAGGGATTACCCATCGACTCGCGTTGCCCGATCGCGATCGGTTGGCCCGTGAGCAGGTAGGTGTTCAGGTCGAAGCTCACGGTGTAGGCGCCCTGCCGATACAACGAGGTGCTCACCAGCTGGCCGGTCCCGGTGCGGGCGCGGGCAACCAGCGCCGCGCAGATGGCGGCCGCCAGCGTCATGCCGGCCGAATGATCGCCCATGCCACCGCGCTGAAACGGCGGCGTGTCGCCGGGCCGGGTGAGCAGATGCGCCACCCCGGCGCGCGACCAGAACGCGGCCACGTCGTAGGCGGCCCGGTCCGCATCGGGTCCGGTCTCGCCGTATCCGGTGATCAGCCCGTACACCAGGCGCGGGTTGCGGGCGGACACCGATTCGAAGTCGAGCCCCAGGCGTTGCAGCGCGCCGGGCCGCACGTTGGTCACGAAAACGTCGGCGCCGGCGAGCAATTCGAACGCGGTGTCGAGGTCCGCCGCCTCCGCGAGGTTCAACACGACGCTGCGCTTGGAGCGGTTGTCCATCTCGAAAGGCGGGTTGACCCCGAGGTCGCAGCCCAGCATCCTGCCGAACGGGCGCCCCGGGTCGCCGCTGGGCGGTTCGATCTTGATGACGTCGGCCCCCCAGTCGGCCAGGATGCCGCCGGTGGCCGGGCCGGCCACCCATACCCCGAGCTCGACGACCGTGACGCCCTCCATTGGTCCCGCCATGGCTACGTTCCTACTCTGCACTCTTCGAATGTCACGCCAGCGTGGCGCTGCATGGTGAGTGCCACGCTAGCGTGACGTCGGGTGGCGTTTGCGTGCGACGGAAGGAGCGCCATGAGCCTGGTAGCCGGACGTGGTCCGCTCAGCAGTGATCCGGCCGGGCGATTCTCGCCGCCGCTGCCCGCCGACGTCGTCTTCATCGAGCCTCATCCGCGCCGCGTGCAAGCGATCCAGGATGGGCGGCTGGTGATCGACACCGAAGGGGCGCTGCTGGTGCACCGGCGGGGCCAGCCGCTCAGCTACGTCTTTCGGGCGGACGAGGTCGGTGACCTGCCCACCGAACCCGAGCCCGAGGCGCCGGGCTTCGTCCACGTGCCCTGGGACGCCGTCGACACCTGGCTCGAAGAGGGACGAGAACTCGTGCACTACCCGCCGAATCCCTACCACCGAGTCGACTGCCGTCCCACCAAGCGCCGCCTGCGGGTTTCGGTCGCCGGCACGGTGCTGGTGGATACCGACGACACCGTGATCCTATTCGAGACCTCCTTGGAGCCAAGGCTTTACGTCGATCCGCGGCACGTGCGCACCGACCTGCTACACCGTTCGGAGACGGTGAGCTACTGCAACTACAAGGGTTTCGCGACATATTGGTCCGCGGGCAATGTCGACGACATCGCGTGGAGTTACGCCGATCCGCCGCCGGAAAGCCTGCCCATCGAAGGGTTCTTCAGCTTCGACCTCGCCCGCGCCGACGTGATCGCGGAGCTGCCGGTCAGCCGCCGTAGCTAGACGTCGCAGCTCAACGTTTCGGGGTGCGTCGACCGTTGCGCGTCGTTCGAGACGCATCCGCGCGGGCCTGGATACCGGCCAGCAGCATGTCGAGGGCGCGGTCGAAGTCCGCGGCCATCGATGATTGTTGGCTGGTGGATGCGAGGGCTGCCAGGTGGGGGTGGTCGGCGCCCGCCAGGCGTCCGATGCGGCCGGCGGCATCGATGTTGGCCTGCTCTTGAGGACCCACCGCCGCGGGGCCGGCCAACTCCACCTGCGCGGCCCCCATGATCAGGCTGAGCACCCCACGAAAGGCGGCCAACAGATCGTGGTCGGCAAGTCCGCCACGGACCAGTGCCGCGACGAGCTGTTCTGCGGGCGCAAAGCTCTCGTTCGAGACGGTGCGGCGGGTCAAGACCAGCGGGACAGCGTTACGGTGACGGCGCATTGATTCCCATACGGCGATCGCGATGGATTTCACATCAGCAAGCCAATCGTCGCACGGCGCAGGTAGTTTCACGTCGGCCAGCACCGCTTCGGCGACCAGAGCCTCGAGTTCCTCTCGATCTTTGACGTAGTTGTAGAGCGTCATCGGCCCGGTACCCAGGGCGGTTGCCAGCGAGCGCATGTTCAGCGCGCTCAGCCCGTCGCGATCGACGATCCCCATTGCGTGTGCGCGCACTTCAGAGACGGTGAATCGTGCCCGGATAGCTCACCTCCCGCTTGGGACCCCTTGACACGTACAGCGTACCTAACGTAGACCGTATACGTACAACGTACGTATACGGTCCAGGGAATTTTCATGAGCCCTAACATCGCCACCACCACGGTGTCATTTACTTCGCAAGGCGTTCGGTGCACGGGCTGGCTGACCCTGCCGCGCGGCGCCGGCCCCCATCCGGGGGTTGTGCTCTGCCA
Source organism: Mycobacterium sp. E3251 (assembly GCF_001666835.1). Lineage (GTDB taxonomy): Bacteria > Actinomycetota > Actinomycetes > Mycobacteriales > Mycobacteriaceae > Mycobacterium. The sequence goes on from NZ_LZJF01000060.1 coordinate 10,922, forward strand.
CGGCCTCGGCGCCACGCACGGCATGCTGATGTCGCAATACGAGCAACACTTCGCCGATGCCGGCGTGGCGACACTGGCCTTCGACTACCGGCACACCGGCGCTTCGGACGGTTCACCACGGCAACGCTTCAGCATGCGCCGACACCAACAGGACGTCGGCGCTGCGCTGGACTATCTACATCACCACGACAGCATCGACTCCCAACGAATCGGCTTGTGGGGCACCAGCCTCGGCGCGATGCATGTGCTGCGGCAAGCCGCAGCCCGGCGCGATCTTGCTGCCGTGGTCGTGCAGTGCCCGATCGTCCATGGACCGGCAACACTGGCCCGCGGCGGCTGGCGGCCCGCTCTCCGCGCGACACCGGCGATCCTCGACGATGTGCTTCGACGGATGCGGGGCGCCGCCCCACGATATGTCCCCATCGTCGGCGAACCGGGCAGCCTCTCTGCAGTCACCATCCCCGGCGCTCTCGCCGGCTGGTACTCCACCGTGCCCGCCGGCACGACCTTCGACAACCGCATCGCCGCCGCCGACGTCATCGGGATCGGCATGACCAGCGCCAAACACGGCGCCGCGAGGATTACGGCTCCACTGCTGGTATGTGTCTCCACACGAGAGACCCTCATGAACCCGCGCCATGCCGCGGACGTGGGACACCGCGCGCCGTCCGGCGTCGTGCGGCACTACGACGGGGATCACTTCCAGATTTATCACCCGCCCTTACTAGGGGAACTGCTCGCCGATCAAATCCAATTCCTTCAGGAGCACCTGAATGTCCAAAGCAGTTAATACCCTGCAGGACAACGACGCTCGGCTCGTCGGATTTCTCAGTACTCTCACCGCAGACCAGTGGTCGCAGCCCAGCCTGTGCACAGACTGGAGCAACCACGAAGTCCTGGCCCACCTCGTCGTCGGCTACTCAGCCACGCTGCCGTCGATCGCGGCCGCGATGTTGCGGCACCGGGGTTCATTCGACCGCACCAACTCCTCAATGGCCCGCGCGTTGGCGGCACAACAGGACCCGCACACGCTGATCGATGACCTTGCGGCATTGACACAGCTTGCACGAGGCATCGGTCGCGTCTTTCCCAGGCGACTGCTCCTCGGTGATCACGTCATCCATGAACTGGACATCACCTACTCGATCGGCGCAGACTCCGCGATTCCCCGGGCAATACTCGCTGCCGTTCTCGAAACCGAGGTAGCAATCCCGAACCCGTTCGTCCCAGCCTCGAAACGCGCACGAGGCCTGAACCTCATCGCTACCGACACCACCTGGTCACACCCCAATGATGGACCAACGGTCACCGGTGAAGCCGGCCACCTTGCCTCAGTGCTGGCCGGCCGGCCCTGGGCGCTAGGGCATTTGACCGGTGATGGAGTCGCGGTACTCGCCGGCCGACTTGAGCAATCGCCAAAGTCCATCCCGTGACGCGCTATTGACTGTTGAATCCCGTTGGCGTCTCGCCGCCCATGGCGGCCAATCACCAGTCGGTGACGGGCGGTAATTGATTGATCTTCTCGACAGCGAGCTGCCGCCGTGCGGTCACGTTCAGTTTGATGAATACCTTGCGCAAGTGGTACGCGACGGTGTTCGGACTGATGAACAACTGGGCGCCGATCTCCGAATTCGTGGCCCCGCCGGCGGCCAGCGCGGCGATCTGCGCCTCACGCGGGGTTAGACCCGAACCGTTTCGGGTGTCGGCCTTTTCGCGAATTCGCACGCCGGTGGCTTCAAGCTCAAGCCGCGCGCGCCTGGCAAAAGCTTCCATTCCGTTGGTCGTGAACATTTCATAAGCGGGCCGGAGCTGGGTTCGGGCGTCGAGCGGCCGTCGTTCTCGACGCAGCCACTCGCCGTAGACAAGTCGTGCACGCGCGGCGGCCGGGCGCAGCTTTGTGCGGTCCATCCGCTCGATCGCCTCGCGGTAGAACCGTTCCGCGGACCCGCCGCTGCTCACGAGTGCCCGCGAGCACGCGTAAGTTCCCAGGGCCCAATCTGTTCCAGCAGCCTGCGCGCTCTCTTCAAGACAGGCGAGAGCATCACGCGCGTCGCCGGTTTGCCCGCAACGAGTTGCCGCCTCTATCAACTCGGGTAGCAAGAACGTCGTCCACAGTTCTTCTGCGTGCCCACACCCTTGTCGGGCCGCCACGAAGGCCTGCTCATAATGCCCCAACCCGTTGTACAGGAGCGCGGTCGCCAGTTCGATTGACGCCAAACCCATTCCCTCACCACGGGCTAGCGCATAGTGTTTCCCTGCCTGCGCCAATCGTGCAGTTTCGGTTTGGTCGCCTTGCCAGGCCGCAAGCGGAAGTGCCGCGTAGGGAAAGACCGTCGTAGCCGTCGACGCCGTGATCGAGTCGGCCTCGGTGATCAGCTGGCGGGCGGCGGCGAAATTTCCACTCCAAGTCAGCGCCGCTGCCAGCGAGTGCAACGCCACGGGCAACACGCGTTGGTCTTCCGCCGCACGGGCGAGCCCGACTTGTCGAGCCGGCAAGTGTAGCCACGCGCGATCGTCCCAAGCGTTGATGGCGCCGTGGCAGGCAAGCCAGAGCCAACGCGTCCCGCCCTCGACGCTTGGCCCTTCGGCGGCACAGAATCCGGCCAACGCGCTTCGAACCAGCCCGAGGCCCGCTCGGGGACCGGAGACGACCAGGGCCGTCAACCCATCCAGTAGGAGGTCTGCCGGGCTCTGCGGTCGCCGTGCCGCGGGGGCTTCCCCGGCGGCCCTCGCCACTTCCAACACGGCACCGCTGCCGGCGAGACGGCCCGCGAACAGGACCGCCGATAGCGCCTCGAGATACAGTTCGCGCGCGGCCTGCGCATCGTGCGGCGCGCATTCCTGGGCCAGCGCAGTCAACGCGGTAGCGGCGTCGCTGCCGCACTTGGACGTGAACATCATCTCGCCGCGCAGCGCGGACGGTAGGGCACCGTTTTGCCCCAGCATTGAGATCCGCTCCGAGGGGTGCATCAGTGCACTCGCCGACGAAGCGGTGGCCGCAGGTCAGTGCGGCCGGTCGGCGGGGCGACAAGACCGGACTTAATGACTTCGCGCCCGCCCCGGCTTCGGGCGTAAATCATGTCCGAAAGCTTATCGGCTGTGGGTCAGGGACGCCCTTTGTGCGGATGCCAATCCGGTCCGCTGAATTTGCGGCGGGCACGGCCGTCGATCGCACGCGGACTACCAGGTCTTGAGGATTCTGCGTTGGGTCGCGGCGAGTCATCATCGAGGTGAGCCGGGCGTACCAGCCCATCCCTCATTCGTGCAGCTTGGAGGCGGCAGCATGACCACCGTTCGTGAGGCGATTCTCGACCTGCTGCGCGCACACAACTTGACCACCATCTTTGGCAATCCGGGCTCGTCGGAATTGGCTCTGCTGCAGGACTTCCCAGAAGACTTCCGCTATGTGCTGGGGCTCCAGGAGATGGTGCCGGTCGGGATGGCCGACGCATACGCACAAATCACCGGACGACCCGCATTTGTCAACCTGCATACCGCCCCCGGCATGGGTAACGCCCAGGGCCAGCTCTACAACGCTTTCATCAACAAGACTCCGCTGATCGTGACCGCCGGAAATCAGCGCCGCACGATGCAGAACCAATACTGTCTGCTGACCAACATAGAGCCCGCTTTGGTGCCAAAGCCCTTCGTGAAGTGGGCGGCCGAACCCGCGATCGCCAGTGAGGCTCCCGCCGTGCTGGCCCGCGCCATCCATCTGGCTACCACCCCGCCGATGGGTCCGGTGTTCGTCTCGCTGCCGATGGATGACATGCCGGTCCAATTCGACGACGGCCAGGCCACCGATGTTGCTGCCGTGCGGGACCGCTCGGTGACTCACACTGCGGGCTTTTCCCCCCAACTCGCCGAGCAGATCGGCGCCCGACTGAACTCCGCGAAATCGCCGGCGCTAATTGTGGGCGGCGACGTCGAGCGTTATGGCGCGTGGGACGCGGTGATCGCGTTGGCGGAGCGCACCCAATCGGCCGTCTGGACGGCGCCACTAACGGGGTGGAGCGGATTTCCGGAGAATCACCCGCTGTATCAAGGCATTTTGCCGCCCGGCGCGGGCTGGATCTCTGAGATGCTGACCGGACACGACCTACTTCTAGTGATCGGGGCACCCGTTTTCCGGTACTACCCGTTGGTGCCGGGACCGTATCTCCCCAAGGGTGCGAGCCTGATTCACATCACCAATGACCCTGATGAGGCCGCGCGCGCCCCCGCCGGGGACGCGATCGTCGCCGACGTTGCCAGCGCGGCCGCCGCACTGCTCGCGGCGACCAAGCCCACCCAGCGGCCGGCACCCGCGGCGCGCGCGCCGATCCCGGACCTGGACAATTCACAGACGCCGCTGCGCCCCGAAGCGCTATGGACGGCCGTCGGCCGGGGCGCGCCGCCGAAGACGTTGTGGGTCAGCGAGGCGGGCAGCAACGAGGTCGCCATTACGAACAGCATTCGACCCGGTCATCCGTTCTCGCATCTTTCGGCGGCCGGCGGCGGACTGGGTTTCGGACTGCCCGCGGCCGTCGGTGCTCAACTCGCGGCCCCCGACCGTCCCGTCGTCGCGCTGATGGGGGACGGTTCGATGCATTACGCGATTACCGCGTTGTGGACCGCGGCGCAGTACCAGATCCCCGTGACCATCGTGGTGGCTTCCAACGCGGAATACGGTGTGGTCAAAGAATTCGGCGGATGGGAAAAGACGCCAGGGGTGCCCGGGCTCGATCTACCGGGGCTCAATGTCGTGGCAACAGCGGCCAGCTATGGAGTCGACGCCCATGAGGCGCACACCACGGACGAGGTCATCGAGTTGCTGAGAAGCGGCGTCGCCGACCGGCAGCGACCCACCCTGATCAACGCACGTACGACTCCCGTCGGAGTTTGACACGGCGGCAGTCATCGCCGAGGCAGCCGCCTGGGCTCGAAATAGATTGGAGCCGAGTGTCTTTGGAGCGAAGTAAGCTCAGCTCGCCAGGCCGACGATCGCCAGCATGAACAGCACCCCGCCCAGGGTGCATCCCAGGGTCACCGCGGTGCGAGGTCCCGCGTGCGCCCTCGGCAGGATGTCGGCGCTGGCCAGGTACATCAGGAAACCGGCGAAGAATCCGAGATACAGCTCGAGCACGCGATGGGGGATTGTCACGGCCAGGGTGAGCGCCGCGCCGGCGACCGGGGCGACCGCGTCGGCGGCCAGCAGTGTCAGAGCCCGTCGACGGTCGTTTCCGTACAGCGATGTGATGGTGTAAGTGTTGAAGCCGTCCGCGAAATCGTGGCCGATCACCGCCACCGCCACGACGACGCCCGCCGCGGCCCCGGCTTGAAAGGCGGCCCCGATGGCGAATCCGTCCATGAGGCTGTGGCCGATCAGCCCCGAAGCGGCGAGGATCCCGACGCCGGGCGCATCCGGATCACCCGAATCGTTCGGCCCATGACCGCGATGGATGCCGACGGTGTGTTCGATGACATGCAGCACCAGGAAGCCGAGAACGAAGGCCACCAGTGGAGCGGGTATGCCGAACAGGCTCCATGGCGTCTGGCTCATCGCTTCCGGCAGCAGGTCAAAGGCCACCGCGCCGAGCATCAGACCGGCGGCCAGGCCCAGCACCAGGTAGCGGTAGGAGCCGATCCGCAGCGCCGCGTAGCCACCCAGCAATGTGGTGATGAACGAGCCCAGGGCCACGAGAACAACCACTGCGGGCCTACCTCTCTGCGACCGGTACTCGGTGAAAAGGTAGCGCCCTCAGCGAGGGTTAGCGCGCCGGAACGCGAGGAAGCTATCCGCCGTAGCTCGGGCGGCCCAGCTTGAGCTCATGCTGGGCGATCATGTTGCGGAACACTTCCAGGGTTCCGCCGTAGATCCCCAGCGGCAGCGCGAGCCGGTAAAGGTGTTCTGCGGCACCGTCAGTGGCGGAGCCTTTAGTTTCGGTGGGCAGCGCCGACGCGGGCCCCAGAATGTCCATCAGATCCGGGGTGATGTCGCGCATCGTCTGTGCGACCGCGACCCGCCCGAACATCCCCGGCGTCGACAGCGCGGCCTCCATCCGGGCGGCGCTGCGGCCGAGCCGGTATTTCACGGAGTCGTCGTCCAACGGCCGCCGCCCGTCGGGGCCGGGGTCAGCGACGACGGCCGCGACCGCGTCGACCACTTCGGCCATCAGGTCGCCGTGCGCCGCCATCGCGGCAATGTATTGCAGGCCATGGTCTTCCGGGTCCACGATGCCATGCTCGGAGTCGAGCGCCGCGCGCATCACCGTCCAGCCGCCGTTGACTTCACCGATGCGGTAGAGGTCGTCGACGCGGACGTCGCTGTAGTAGACGATGTTGGTGCGGTCACCGTCCAGGGTGCGGATGCCCTGGATTTCGACGCCCGGCGAGTCCAGGGGCACCAGAAACATGGTCAGGTTGCGGTGTTTCGCGCCCTGAGGGTCGGTGTTGGTGAGCAGAAAGACGTACCTGGCGTTCTGCGCGTTCGACGTGAACATCTTGGCGCCGTTGATGATCCACGCGCCCCCATCCCGCACCGCGCGCGTCTTGCAGGTGGCGACGTCAGAGCCGCCCTCGGGCTCGGTGTAGCCCAGACAAAGCCGGATCTCGCCGGACAGCACACCGGGCACCACCTTGTCGGCGAGCTCCGGCGCCCCGAATTGCCGCACCAGCCGGGCGACGACGGACGTCGTGCCCCAGTGATACCAAGGCGTATGAGCCCGGGCGATCTCGAGTTGGAAGATGCGCCGACGGACCGGGTTGAATCCCCCCTCGGACTCCAGCTTCCAATCCGATGCGAGGTAGCCGGCCTCACCCAGCGCCAGATGCACGTGCTCGTCGAAGTTTTCGCCGAATTCGACCTGCCGGTGGAGCACTTCGTCCGTCACGAGCTTGGCGATGAGCGCGCGAGTCTCGTCGCGGAAGGCCTGGTCCTCGGGCGAGAGTTCGACGCGGGAGAAGTCCATCAGGCCGCGTCGATCACGAGGGTACGGAACCGGTCGAGAGTTTCGAGCGCGTGCGCCATGCTGTCGCCGGGGAGATGGACGCTGACCCACGTCACGCCCAGCTTCGCCAGCTTCTCCAGGCCGTCAAGATAGGCGTCGGCGTTGAATTCGTCGTCGGCGGGGCTGCCGCCCTCGAAGTTGGTGAAGGTGATGTCGATCGTCGACCAGTCCCTGCCGGCGGCATCGCACCGGCGCCGCAGGTCGTCGATGCCGTCGGTGAGGCGCGCCACCGAGTCGATGACGGAGGTGCCCGCCGTCTGGGCCAGTTGCGGTGGGGCGGGGAAGGGACACCAGCCGTTACCGTACTGCGCCACACGCTGGCGCGCCGACGACGTGTTGCCGCCGATCCAGATCGGCGGATGCGGGTCGCTGACGGGCCGAGGGTGCGCGGTGATCCCGCGGGCGCTGAAATGCTTTCCCTCGTAGGTGATGTCGTCGCCGGTCCAGACCGCCCGGATCACCTGCAACGCCTCCTCGAACAGCTCGGCCCGCTCGTCGTAGCTCACGCCGAGCGCGGCGAACTCACGCTTGAGGTAACCCACACCGACCGCCAGGGTGAACCGGCCGCCGGAGAGCAGATCCAGCGTGGCGCCAGACTTGGCCACCACGAACGGGTTTCGATACGGCAGCACCACGATGTTGGGGATCAGCCGCAGCGTGGTCGTCGTGGCCGCCGCGAAACCCAGTGCGACAAAGGGATCCAACGCGTCATGCCCACCGGCTTCCAGCCAGCGCTGCGACGGCGCGGGGTGATCGGTGAACCCGAACCCGTGAATCCCGGCCGCTTCGGTGGCCGCGGCCACCTTCCCGATGCCGTCCCCGCTCACCAGCTCCGGGTTGTACGGGTGGCTGTGCATCGGGTGGGTGATGGTGAACTGCATGACAGCGACCGGTCGTTAGAACCGTGCGCGGGAATCGATGGCCGTGTCGGTGGTGCGCAGCGGGCGGATCAGCGCCTCCTGGGCGAAGGAACACAGCAGCTCCCCCTCCTCGGAATGCACGGTGCCGCGCACATACGACATGCCCGCGCCGACCTGGGTGCTTTCGTGGGTGTACAGCAGCCATCCGTTCCAGCGCACCGGCTCGTGGAACGCGACGGAGATGCTCATCGGTGCGGTGGACACCGTCAGGTGCGCCTGGGCGGTGCCGATGCCCGAGTGTGCCCGCATCGTGGTGGAAATCCCGAGATGTCCGGTGAAGTAGGCGATGAGCGCCTTGGCCAGGTCGTCCCGTTCCGGGATCGGGTCGTAGTGCAGCCAGGCGTAGAGCTCCGGCGGCCCGACCTCGTCGGGGCTGTTGACGTCGACGACGTCGACGAGGCGCAGTTCCCGGCCGGCCATCGGCATTGGCGAGTGGTGGGCGTCGGCGGGGCCGGCCACGTCGGGGCGCGGCAGGTGGTGGCGGATGACGTCGGCGGTTGGGACGTCGGCCAGCACCGTGATGCTCAGGCAGCGCCGCCCGTTTTGGTGCACGGCGACCACCGCGGTGGCGGTGGACCGGCCCTCTGCGACGACGTCGAGGACGAGCTCGATCGGCGGCCCCACGGTCACCGCTCGCGAGAACACCGCGTGCGCCGAGCGCACCGACTTGTCCGGGAATCGCTTGGCCACCGCGACGATCGCCTGGGCGAGCACCTGGGTGCCCTCCACCACTTGCCGTTCGTCGCCGGCGGCGATCCCGGTGTCGCCGGTGAACCGGTCCTGCCCGTCTGCCTGCACGTCGAACAGGTCCAGCAGGCCCTGCACCGTCCACTCGGTCTGCTCAGATTCCGTGGTCAAGTCGCACTCCACCTCTCGCGCCAGCAGCTCACGGCTCAGCGTGACACTTTGAGTAGGATTTGTAAAGCTTGGCTAACAAGACTGCGGCCCGGTGAATCGGCTGTCCGAGGAAATACGCAGGGAGGCAACGTAATCGGGCACCGAGACCAGGGCCTTGGAGGCCGCTTTCACCCAGTTTGCAGATACCCGCTACGACTTGGGCATCGATCCGCAGAACCGGACGCCGTCTCGCGGGAACCCGCCCGGTCACGAGATTGACACCGGTACCCGCGGTGCATGACACTTTGGCGGTGTTTTGTAAAGCGGTGGAGAGGGTGCGCGGATGATTCCCGAGCCGCTGGCCAACGGCTTCTGCTTCGGCGAGGGACCGCGCTGGTTCGAGGGATTGCTGTGGTTCTCCGACATGCTGGGCGAGGCGGTCCACACCTCGACCATGGGCGGCTCGCTGACCACGTTGCCGCTGCCCGGGCACAGCCCGTCGGGCCTGGGTTTCCGCCCCGACGGATCGCTCCTGATCGTCTCTGCCGAAGACCGGAAGGTGTTGCGTTACGACGGTGAAACGGTCGAAACCCTCGCCGATCTCGCTGAACTGACACCGGTCAACCTCGGTGACATGGTCATCGACGACGCCGGCCGCGCGTACATCGGCTGCCAGGCCTTCAGCTGCGGCGCCATCATCCGGCTCGATCCGGACGGCAGCGCCGTGGTCGTAGCCGAAGACCTCGACTTTCCGAACGGAATGGTGATCACACCGGACCGGCAGAAGCTGATCGTCGCCGAGTCGGTCGGCCGGCGGCTGACCGCGTTCACGATCGGTCCGGATGGCGGGCTGGCCGAGCGCCGCGTCTTCGCCGACGGCCTGGACGGGCCACCCGACGGCATCGCGCTCGACGCCGACGGCGCAGTCTGGGCCTCGATGACGCTGGCCCACCAGTTCGAGCGGATCGTCGAGGGCGGCGCCGTGACCGACCGCATCGACATGGGTGAGCGCGTCGCCATCGCCTGCGCGCTCGGCGGCCCCGAACGCCGCACGCTGTTCTTGTTGTCCAGCACCGACGCGTTTCCCCGGCGCCTGGTCGGCACCCGGCTGTCCCGGCTGGATGCCGTCACGGTGACCACGCCCGGCGCCGGGCTCCCCTGACGAGAGGTTGACGATGACGGACTCCTACTACGAGCTCATCGACGGCACCGACCCGTTAGGCGAGAAGTTCCGGGCCACCGACCTGGCGCGCGGCACCTGGTCGGCGGCGATCCAGCATGGCGGGCCGGTGTCGGCGCTGCTGGTGCGGGCGCTGGAGCGATGCGAACAGCGCGACGACACCCGCCTGTCCCGCGTCGTCATCGACCTGCTGGGCGGGGTGCCCGCCGAGGGCGACCTGTGGGTCAGCTCGCAGGTGCAGCGGGGCGGCAAACAGATCGAACTGGTCAGTGCCGAGATGCTGGCACCGGGCCCCGATGGTGAGCCCCGGCCGGTGGCCCGGGCCAGCGGATGGCGGTTGCAGACGCTGGACACGCGAGCGGTGGCTCACGCCGCGCCTGAAATGCCCGGGCCGCGCAGCCAGGCGCGCAACCGCAACCTCAAGGCACGGGACTGGGACCGCAACTACGTGCACAGCCTGGACTGGCTGTGGCTGACCGAGCCGCTGAGCGAGGGCCCGGGCGAATCGTGGATCCACCCGAACGCGGACCTGGTCACCGGCGAGAGCATGACACCGCTGGAGCGCCTCTTCGCGGTGGCGGACTGCGCCAACGGCATCGGCAGCAAGCTGGACATCAGCCGGTGGACGTTCCTCAACACCGACCTGGCCGTGCACGTGTTCCGGGTTCCCGACGGTGATTGGATCGGCATTCGCGCCGAGACCAGCTACGGCCCCGACGGCATCGGGACCACGATCGGCACACTGTTCGACGAGCAGGGCGCGGTCGGTGCCATCCAGCAGTCGGTGCTGGTGCGCCCGCGCCCGGGCAAGTCTGGCCGGGAAGCGAAATGACGTTGAAGCACTTCGTAGAGTTGCAGATATGAGCCGTCCGGCCCAGACCGCAGAGCCTGACACCTCGACGCGTCAGCGCATCCTCGACGCCACCGCAGAGGTCCTCGGCCGCAACGGCAAAACCAAGCTCAGCCTGTCCGACGTCGCCGCCCAGGCCGGCGTTTCGCGGCCGACGCTTTACCGCTGGTTCGCGTCCAAAGAGGAGTTGTTGTCGGCCTTTTCGAGCTACGAGCGGCAGATCTTCGAGAGCGGCCTGGTCCGCGCGACCGCCGGTCTGAAGGGGGTCGACAAGCTCGACGCCGTGCTGCGGTTCATCGTCGAGTACCAGCACTCGTACTCCGGCGTGCGCATGGTCGATGTCGAGCCCGAGCACACCATCGCCCAGTTCTCCTGGGTCATCCCGCAGATGCGCGAGGGCCTGCAGCGGCACCTGCCGGGCCCCAACGCGGCGGTGAAGGCGGCGACCGTGATCCGGATCGCGATATCGCACTACATCGTCCGCAGCGACGACGCCGACCAGTTCCTGGCCCAGCTGCGCCACGCCGTCGGGATCAAGGCGCCTTCGGATTAGTCGAGCCGCACCTCGACCTTGACGCGGCCCTTCTCATCGCGGCCGGCGATCGCGTGGCCGGTGCGGTCGGCGCCGTCGAAGTTGAGCAGCGTGATCGGACCGCCCTCGCCGAGGAAGTTTCGCCACCATGTCTTGCTATCGGGCGACATGACGTTGATGACGATGCCGTCGCCCGAGCGGCGGTACCCGACCGGGGTCTGGATCGTCTTACCCGAATGCCTGCCGACGTAGCGAATCTTGATCAGCCCGCGTCGTACCAGTGGCCCGACGACGGGAGCGTCGATCATGCCATTGAACAATTTGTTGACGATTCCGACGATGGGCGTGCTGAAGATCCCGGATGCCATGGAGCCCAGCGTATGTCAGACGGCGCAAGAACGATTAGTCGAACAGCACCGCCGCATTCAGGTAGCCGGTCGGGTCCAGCGCGGCCTTGATCGTCCGCATCGCCGCGACGTCCGCCGGTTCGCGTGACATGCCCAGGTAGTGCCGCTTACGGGTGCCGACGCCGTGTTCGGAGCTGACGTTGCCGCCGGATCGCGCGATCAGTTCCATCATCGGTTGGTACAGCGCCTTCTCCCGCTCGACCGGGCAGCGCAACACGTTGAGATGCAGGTTGCCCTCGCCGATATGGCCGAACAGCACGGGCAGCGCCCCCGGCGCGTGGGCCCCGACCAAATCGACTGCCGCCTTGGCGAATTCGTCGATCGACGACAGCGGCAGGGAGATGTCGAACTTCAGCGGCGGCCCGTACACACCCAGTACCTCGGCGAGTGATTCGCGCACCTGCCACAACCGCTGCTGCGCGCCGACATCCACCCCGACCGCGGGTTCGGAGGACACCCGCACGCCGTCGAGCAGTTCGGCGAGCCGGTCAGTCTGGTCGTGGTCAGCGGCGAGCTCCACCAGCAGCAGCCAGTCGCCCTCGACCGGTGCGCCGAACCCGAGGTGCTCGCCGGTCAGCGCGGCGGCCCGGCCGTCGATCAGTTCCAGCGCCGCGATGCCGTCCACGTCCCGAAACGCCCGGCCGGCATCCACGAGAGCATCCAGCTCGGCGAATCCGCAGATCGCCGTCACCCGCCGCGCCGGGGTGGGGTGCAGGCGCAGGTCCAGCGCGGTGATGACGCCCAGGGTGCCCTCGGCGCCCACGAACAGCGACGACAGGTCGTAGCCGGTGTTGTCCCGGCGCACCCGGCTGTGCCGGTGCAGCAGCGACCCGTCGGGGAGCGCCACCTGCAGGCCGAGCACCTGCTCGCCCATGTTGCCGTAGCGGACCGTGCGCAGGCCGCCGGCGTTCGTCGAGGCCATCCCCCCGACGGTCGCGGTGTCCCGGGCAGCCAGGTCCACGCCGAAGAGCAGGCCCGCGGCGCCCGCGGCCCGTTGCACCGCCGCCAGCGTCGCCCCGGCGCCGACCTGGACGCGTCGCTCGACGGTGTCGACGTCATCGAGGGCGTGCAGCCGCTCGGTGGACAGCAGCACGTCGTCGTGCTCGGGAACGGTGCCGGCCACCAGCGAGGTGCGGCCGCCCTGCACCGTCACGTGCGCCCCGGCGTCCCGGCACAGCCGCAGCACCTCGGCGACCTGCTCGGGTGATCCCGGGCGCACCAACGCGCTGGCCCGCCCCCGGTACCGACCCGTGTGGTCGACGCTGCGCCCCGCGAGCACGTCGGGATCGGTGACGACGTGGTTCGATCCGACTACGTCGGCCAGGCTGCGCAGCATCGACACCATCCCCTACGCCGAACGTGCACTGACGGCGAAAAATAAGCCCAATTCTCGCCGTGAGTGCACGCTCGGCGACGAACCGCCGCTAGAACTCCTTGTGATTCACGTCGGTGATCAGGCCACCGTCCATTATGAATTCGCTGCCGGTGGAGTAGGACGACTCGTCGCTGGCCAGGAAAAGGATGAACGTCGCGACTTCCCGAACCTCGCCCGGACGCCCCAGCGGGATCGTCACCATGTCCTCGGGCAGGTGGGCGGTCATCGGGGTGCGGATGAACCCCGGGTGCACGGAGTTCACCCGAATGTTGTGCGGCGCCAGCTCCAATGCCGCCGACTTCGCCAGTCCGCGCACCCCCCACTTGGAGGCGACGTAGGGGTGCACCATGGGCGCGCCGCGCAGGCCCTCGATGGAGGACACGTTGATGATCGAGCCGCCGCCGGCCGTGATCATCGGCTCGACCGCAGCCCGCATGCCCAGGAAGGTCCCGGTCAGGTTGACGTCAATCACCTTCTGCCACTTGGCCAGATCGAAGCTTTTCAACGGGCCGAGCGCGACGGTGCCGGCGTTGTTGACCAGCACGTTGAGCTTGCCGAATTCGCCGACCGCGGTGGCGACGGCGGCGTCCCACTGGTCGGGCTGGGTGACGTCGAGATGCACATAGCGCGCGGAGTCGCCGATCTCGTCGGCCAGCGCCTTGCCCTGGTCGTCGAGAATGTCGCCGATGACGACCTTGGCGCCTTCCTCGACGAGCAGGCGCGCGTCTTCGGCTCCCATACCGCCAGCGCCGCCACTGATCAGCGCTACCTTGCCGTCTACCCGACCCACGCGGGTCTCCTTTCGTTTAGGTGGTCACCAAAGTGCTTGGTGCGTAAAGGCCTTTGCCGGTTATCAGCGGCAGGTCGAGGGTGCTCCGGATGCCCGGCGGTGCCGCGATCACCGCCGGAATGGCGTTGACGATGCGGCCCGCGGCGCCGGCGATCGCGGCGTGGTTGTGGTCGCCCTTGCGACTGCTCGGGACGATGTCGACGGCGCACGACGGCTCCCCGGTGATCTCGACGCGGTAGGAGCCGTCGCCCGCGGCGGGCTGGGGTAGGTCGGGGCGCAGGTCCGGCCGCAACCGGGTGACGTGTTCGATGACGATGGCGGGGTGGCCCTTGACCATGCCGCGAATCTCGAACTGCAGTACGGCCACCGTGCCCTTGGCCACGTGGCCGACCGCGATGTCGAAATCCTCGGGCGCGGGCTCGCGCTGGTAGGACTCGGTGATCTCGTCGACCTCGATGCCGAGACCGGCCGCCAGCTGACGGATCGCGGTTCCCCAGGCGATGCTGAGGATGCCCGGCTGCAGCAGCATGGGGATCTCGTCCATGGGCTTGGCGAATCCCATGTAGTCCATGACCTCGGTACCGTTGTACGACGCGTAGTCGTGAATCTCCATGCAGCGCACCTGATCGATGCGCTGGCAGGTCCCGGCCAGCACGAACGGAATCAGGTCGTTGGCGAATCCCGGGTCCACACCACTGATGAAGATGCTCGAATTGCCTTGCTTGGCAGCGTCTTCCACGCGAGCGATGTACTTGTCGGGCATCACGCCCCACGGGTATTGCAGGAGCCCCGGCGAGGAGCCGACGACGTTGATGCCGGCGGCCAGGATGCGCATCACGTCGGCCATCGCGTCGGGCAGCCGGGTGTCGCCCATGGCGCAGTAAACGACGCACTCGGGCTTCGCGGCGATGATGGCATCCAGATCCGCGACGGCCTTGACGCCGGTCACGGCGCCCGCATCCAAGCCGACACCGCACAGCTCGCCGGCGTCCCTGCCGACCTTCTCCGGGGTGGACACGCAGACGCCCGTCAGCTCGAATTGCGGGTTGGTGATCAGTTCGGCCAGGGCTAACCCTCCGACGTTTCCGGTACCGACGTGCGCGACGCGGATCGCCATGAGAGTCTCCGTCCTCTGAGCGCTCAAAACTTTTCTAGACACTAGTCCACAAAATTTGTGGCGCATACCGGCGGACCGACCCTGGACTCCTCGGGCAGAATGACTCGCCGATGACAGAACGCGAAGACGTCCAATTCCCCTCCGGTGGCGATCTGATCAGCGCCTGGCTCTACCGGCCCGCTGGCGAAGGCCCCACCCCGCTTCTGGTGATGGCGCACGGCCTGGGCGGGGTGCGCACGATGCGGCTCGACGCCTACGCCGAGCGATTCAGCGCGGCAGGTTACGCCTGCCTCGTGTTCGACTATCGCAATTTCGGCGACAGCGAGGGCCGGCCGCGCCAGGTGCTCGATATCGGGCTGCAGCTGGCCGACTGGGCCGCGGCGGTCGCCTACGCCCGCACCCTCACCGGAATCGATCCCAAACGAATCGCGTTGTGGGGCACTTCTTTTGCCGGCGGGCATGTGATCGCCACGGCGGCCCGGCTGCCGGGTATCGCCGCGGCGGTCGTCCAATGCCCCTTCACCGACGGTCTCGCGTCCGCGCGCACCATCAGCAACCCGTTGATCACGGCACGCATCACCGCGCGGGCGGTGCGCGACGCCGTCGGGGCCCGGTTGGGCCGCGCCCCGGTTATGGTCGCGACCGCGGGCCGGCCCGATGAGGTCGCGTTGTTGAACGCTCCCGACGCGTATGCCGGCTATCTGCGCCTGGTTCCCCACGGGGTGGAGCTACGCAACGAAGTCGCCGCCCGCATCGCGTTGCAGGTCTTCACCTATCGTCCGGGACGTCTCACGCCCAAGATCACCTGCCCGATCCTGTTCTGCGTGTGCGAAGCCGACTCGGTGGCTCCGGCGGCGGCGACGCTGCGCCATGCGGCCAAGGCCCCGCGCGGTGAGGTCAAGCTTTATCCCGAGGGCCATTTCGCGATCTACGTCGACGAGGCGTTCGAGCGTGTCGTGGCCGACCAGCTCGCCTTCCTCGACAAGCACCTGAAGGGCGCGGCGTCGCCGGGCTAGGGGCCGAGCGGAGAACTCGTGCGGATCGCTTCGTCGCGGATCAGGCCGCGCAGTAGTGCGGTGCTGAACTCGGCCGCGATCTCCTTGGCGCTGCGCCGACCGCTCGGCCGCAGCCACCGGTAGGCGCCGAGCGTCATGCCGATGTATCCGAGCGCCAGGACGTGGGAGTCGCACGGGTAGAACTCGCCGCTGGCGATCCCGCGGTCGATGAGGCCGTGCACGTGCTGGTAGACCTGGGCTTCCTTCTCGCGGACCTCGGCCACCTGTTCGCTGGTGAACCATTCGGTGATGTACGGCTGTTCTTGGAAGTACACGGCGGCGCGCTCGGGATCGCTTGCGATGCCGGTGAGCAGGCGGACGGTGTACTGGTAGAGCGCCTCGCGGGCCGTCCAGGACGGGTCGTCGTGGACGGCGGCCAGCGTGCCCTCGGCGGCCTGCCGGTAGATGTCGAACAAGATCAGGGATTTGCTGGCGTAGTAGTGGTAGACCGTCGCCTTGTTCAACCCGATCACGTCGGCGACGTCGTCCATCCGGGTCCCGTGGTAGCCACGGGCGGCGAACAGCTTGGTCGCAACAGCCAGCAACTCCTCGCGCCGCGTAAGTCCGCTCTCGGATGGCATCTGTTCTCGCTATCTTCAATGCCGGGCCGGATGTCGGGTGCCAGGCAAGGCCCATTATCAATCAACTGGTTGGACAGTCTAGGCAAACGCCAGGTGTCGTCCCGACGAGGATGGGACTAGACTCGCTTCACGAAAGCTCAAGTCGCGACTGGAGGGGTGGCCTCATGGATCCGAACCCGGACTACGACGCTAGCGACGAAATCGAGTTCTTCTTCCGCTACGTGCCGTGGGGTCTGCGCGGCGTCGTCGACGGCAACGGCTACCCGCCGCCCGCCTACCCGCCGGTCTAGCCGGCGCCGCTAGAGCGCTTTCAGTTCCTCGGCGACCTCGGTCACCGACTTCTTCGCATCCCCGAACAGCATCGTCGTCCCGTCGGCGTAGAACAGCGGGTTGTCGATGCCCGCGAACCCGGAATTCATCGACCGCTTGAGCACGATCACCGACTTGGCTTTGTCCACGTTCAGGATGGGCATGCCGTATATCGGACTCGATTGCTCGTTGCGGGCCGCCGGGTTGGTGACGTCGTTGGCGCCGATGACGATCGCGACGTCGGTGCGGGAGAACTCGTCGTTGATGTCGTCCATGTCCTTCATGGCGTCGTAGTCGACTTCCGCCTCGGCCAGCAGCACGTTCATGTGACCGGGCATCCGCCCCGCGACCGGGTGAATGGCGTACTTCACCGGCACGCCCTTTTCCTCCAGCAGGCTGGCCATGTCCTTGACGGCGTGCTGGGCCTGCGCGACCGCCAAGCCGTAGCCGGGCACCACGATCACCTGGTTGGCGTACGCCATCTGGATCGCGGCGTCGGCGGCCGAGGTCGCCTTGACGTGTTTGTCGCCGCCGTCCCCGCCGGCGCCCGGGGCCACGCCCCCACCGCCGAAACCGCCGGCGACGATCGCCGGGATGGAACGGTTCATCGCCTTGGCCATCAGGTTGGTCAGGATCGAACCGGACGCGCCGACGATCATGCCGGCCACGATCATCGCGGTGTTGTTGAGCGCCAGACCGGCCGCCGCGGCCGACAGCCCGGTCATCGCGTTGAGCAGCGAGATGACCACCGGCATGTCGGCGCCGCCGATGGGCAGCACCACCATCAGGCCGAGCACACCCGCGGCGACGAGGAGGCCGATCATCCACCAGAGCGACGCCCCACCTGTCCCGGGATGGGCGTGGATGCCGACGATGACCGCGGCGGCCACCGCCGCCGCCAGCAGCAGCAGGTTGATCGGTTGCTGAACCTTGCCGAAGCCGATCGGCGAGCCGGAGATGATCTCCTGCAGCTTGCCGAAGGCGATGATCGATCCCCAGAACGAGATCGACCCGATGATCGCGGCGAACAGCGACGCGACCACGATGTGAACGGTCGGCGACTCCCCGTGTTGGAACGCCGAAAATCCTTTGGTCTCAATGAATTCCGCCAGCGCGATGAGCGCGACGGTGCCGCCGCCGACGCCGTTGAAGAACGCCACCAGCTGCGGCATGGCGGTCATCTTGGTCAGCCGCGCCGGCGGCACACCAAGCACGACGCCCACGACCAGGCCGGCGATGATGAGCACCCACGACTCGGTGTGCCGGATCTTGATCAGGGTCGCGGCGACCGCGATGGCCATGCCGACCGCGGCGATCAGGTTGCCCCGCACCGCGGTCTTGGGCCCGGTCAGGCCCATCAAGCCGTAGATGAAGAGGGCGAACGAAATGATGTAGAGAACGGTGACCAAATAGTTCATTTCGCCGCCAGGTCTTCGGTCTTTACGGGCGCGGCCTTCTTCTTGCCTTTGAACATGCCCAGCATCCGGTCGGTGACGATGAAGCCGCCGATCACGTTGAGCGTCCCGAACACCACCGCGACGAACAGGATGATCTGCACCGCCAGCGATGGATGTTCAACCTCGCCGAAGACCACCAGCGCGCCGAGCACCACGATGCCGTGGATGGCGTTGGTCCCCGACATCAGCGGCGTGTGCAGCGTGTTGGGCACCTTGGAAATGACCGCGAACCCGACGAACCCGGACAGCACCAG
The DNA here is from genome assembly GCF_001666835.1 of Mycobacterium sp. E3251. Taxonomy (GTDB): domain Bacteria; phylum Actinomycetota; class Actinomycetes; order Mycobacteriales; family Mycobacteriaceae; genus Mycobacterium. The sequence continues at coordinate 29,575 of NZ_LZJF01000060.1, forward strand.
GATCGCCAGATTGGCCAACAGCTCGTCGTACATGTCTAGGAGTCCTCTTTTCCGGCCCGCGTGACACAGGCCGCCGCGACGACCTCGTCGTCGAAGTCGGGGGCCAGCTTGCCGTCTTTGATCAACAGGTCCAGGAGCGCCGTGATGTTCTTGCTGTAGAGCTCGCTGGCGTGCTCGGGCATGGTTGCCGGCAGGTTCAGCGGCGAGGCGATGGTGACGTCGTGCTTGACGACCGTCCGCCCCGGTTCGGTCAGTTCGCAGTTGCCCCCGGTCTCCCCCGCCAGGTCGACCACCACGCTGCCGGGCTTCATCGACTCCACCGCCGCGGCGGTCACCAGCCGCGGCGCGGGGCGCCCCGGGACCAACGCGGTGGTGATCACCACGTCGAACCCGGCGATCGCCTTCTCCAGGGATTCCTGCTGCTGGGCGCGTTCTTCCTCGGTGAGCTCGCGGGCGTACCCGCCCTCACCGGCCGCGTCGATGCCGATGTCGAGCCACTGGGCTCCCACCGAACGGACCTGGTCGGCAACCTCCGGGCGCACGTCGTAGCCGGAGGTGCGCGCGCCCAGCCGCTTGGCCGTCGCCAGCGCCTGCAACCCGGCCACCCCGACGCCGAGCACCAGCACGCTCGCCGGCTTCACGGTGCCGGCCGCGGTCGTCAGCATCGGGAAGAACCGGGTCGACTCGGACGCCGCCAGTAGCACGGCCTTATAGCCGGCGACGTTGGCCTGCGACGACAGCGCATCCATGACCTGGGCGCGCGAGATCCGCGGGATCGCCTCGAGCGCGAACGCCTGCACCCCGGCCTCGGTGAGGGCGCCGATCGAGTTGTCGGCGTTGCGCGGCGCCAGGAACCCGATCAAGGTCTGCCCGCGGCGCAACCTGCCGACCTCCTCTTTGGTCGGCGGCGCCACCTTGACGACGACGTCGGCGGCCCAGGCGTCCCCGATGCTGGCGCCGGCCTCGGTGTAGAGCTGGTCAGGGAGCAACGCGCCCTCGCCCGCGCCCGACTCGACCACCACGGCCACACCGCCGCTGATCAGCGCCGCCACCGCCTTGGGTACCAGCGCGACCCGTCGCTCGTCGGACCCGGACTCGGCGACCACCCCTACCGTCGTCTGCGCATCTGTCATGGCGCGTACATCTGCTTTCCCGCACTTTCCTGCCGTTTGATGTGCCGCTGGCTGGCCGCACGCTTCGCTACCTTAACGCCTGCCGGGTTTCGCCCCGGACGTGCGATCGACCGGGCGGGACACCACCGGCGCGGCAGATGGACTCCCGTCGATGGTTCGTTACCCGAGGCGCACGCAGTAGCGGCCGCGGCGTTGTGGACCCACAAGACCGCGTTGTGGCCGGTTGGCTACCAGAGCGGGATGTCCTGCCCGTGTTCCGCCGCCGGCCGGGGCCCGAAGTAGCGGCGTTCGGACTCGTCGATCCGCACGTCGTTGATGCTGGCCTCGCGGCGCGCCATCAACCCCGACGGCGAGAACTCCCACAGCTCGTTGCCGTAGCTGCGATACCACTGGCCGCTGGCGTCGTGGCACTCGTACTGAAACCGCACGGCGATCCGGTTGCCGTGGAAGTCCCACAAACTTTTTCGCAACGCGTAGTCGAGCTCGCGCTGCCACTTGCGGGTCAGGAACGCCACGATCGCTTCCCGGCCCACGACATGTTCGTCGCGATTGCGCCACTGCGAGTCGGGCGTGTACGCCAGGCTGACGCGGTGCGGATCGCAGGTGTTCCACGCGTCCTCGGCGGCCTGCACCTTCTCCAGGGCGGTCTCAGCGGTGAACGGGGGGAACGGCGGACGGGATTCGGTCATGGCGTCCATCGTGCGCCGTCGCGATCGCGGACCACACCTCGAGCCTGCAATCAGGCACACTCCTCGCGGCGTGTCGTGTGCGTGGTTTCAGTGTCGCGAAGGTGACCAATAAGGCTCGGCCATATGGGCCGTCGCGGCACGTGTCCTATGGTGGCGGCATGGACTTCGCGATGTCGGCCAAAGCCAACGATTACCACAAGCGATTGACCGACTTCGTGACCGAGCACGTCTTCCCGGCCGAGGCCGAATACGACAAGTACCGAGACGAGGCCGGCCCCAACGATCACACGGTCCCGCCGATCATCGAGGAGCTCAAGACCAAGGCCCGGGAGCGCGGCCTGTGGAACCTGTTCCTGCCGGCCGAGTCGGGTTTGACCAACCTGGAATACGCGCCCCTGGCCGAGATCAGCGGCTGGAGCCTGGAGATCGCCCCCGAGGCGCTCAACTGCGCGGCGCCCGACACCGGCAACATGGAGACCCTGCACCTGTTCGCCACCGAGGAACAGCGCAAGCAGTGGCTGGAGCCGTTGCTCAACGGTGAGATCCGCAGCGGCTTTTCGATGACCGAGCCGGCGGTCGCCAGCAGCGACGCCCGCAACATCGAGACCTCCATCGTGCGCGACGGTGGCGACTACGTGATCAACGGCCGCAAGTGGTGGACGTCGGGGGCGTCCGACCCGCGCTGCAAGATCCTCATCGTGATGGGCCGCACCAACCCCGAGGCGGCAAGCCACCAGCAGCAGTCGATGGTGCTGGTGCCGATTGACACGCCGGGCGTGACCGTGGTCCGCTCCACCACGGTGTTCGGCTTCCAGGACCAGCCGGGGCACTGCGAGATCATCTACGACAACGTCCGGGTGCCCGTCACCAACCTGCTGGGCGAAGAGGGCGGGGGCTTCGCGATCGCGCAGGCGAGGCTGGGCCCGGGCCGCATCCACCACTGCATGCGTGCGCTGGGCGGCTCCGAACGGGCGCTGGCCCTGATGGTGGACCGGGCGCAGAACCGGGTGGCATTCGGCCGCCCGCTGGCCGAGCAGGGCGTGGTGCGCGAGGCGATTGCCAAGTCCCGCAACGAGATCGATCAGGCGCGGCTGTTGTGCGAGAAGGCGGCGTGGACGATCGACCAGCATGGGAATAAGGCCGCGCACACGCTGGTCTCGCAGATCAAGGCGGTCGCGCCGCAGGTGGCGTGCAACGTGATCGACCGTGCTATTCAGGTGCACGGGGCCGCGGGCGTCAGCGAGGACACGGTGCTGGCCCGCATGTACGCCTGGCACCGGGCGATGCGCCTCTTCGACGGTCCCGACGAGGTACACATGCGGACCATCGCGCGCGCCGAGCTCGGCCGGGAGAAGTCCCCGCTCGCCGCGGCGGTCACCTCGCATGACTGAAACACTGCGGGAGCTGTCCGGCGCGTGGAACTTTCGCGATGTCGCCGATGAGACACCCGGGCTACGGCCCGGACGGCTGTTCCGGTCCGGTGAGCTAAGCCGCCTCGACGACGAGGGCCGCGCGACACTGCGCGAGTTGGCCATCACCGACGTCGCCGATCTGCGCGCCGCACGCGAGGTTGCCCGCCGCGGACCGGGATTGGTTCCCGACGGCGTCGACATCCATCTGCTGCCCTTTCCCGACCTTGGTGACGAGGAGCAGACCGAAGACGACGCGCCACACGAGACCGCGTTTCGGCGGCTGTTCGCTGGCGATCCCGACCAGTCCGACGAGGCCGTCAACGAGGCGGCCGTCCGCCACATGATCGACGAATACCGGCAATTCCCGTTTCGCAACGGAGCGCAACGCGCTGTGCACCATGTCTTTTCGTTGCTGGCAGCCGGGCGTGCGGTGCTCACCCACTGCTTTGCGGGCAAGGACCGCACCGGCTTTGTGATCGCCACGGTGCTGGAGACGGTCGGCATCGATCGCGACACCATCGTCGCCGACTACCTGCGCAGCAACGCCGCGGTACCTCAACTGCGAGACCACATCTACGAGATGATCCAGCAGCGCTCCGACGTCGAGCTGACCCCGGAGGTCGTGACGTTCACCAAGGCGCGCCTCGCCGACGGTGTCCTCGGCGTCCGCCCGGAGTATCTGGCGGCCGCGCGCCAAGCGATCGATGAGACGTACGGCTCGCTGGACGCCTATCTGCGCGACGCAGGCATTGCGCAGGCGGTGGTGGACCGCCTGCGCAACGAACTGCTCGTCTGACCCGGACCGCTACAGCTTGAAGTTGGCCTGCTTGGCCGCGGACAGGTCGTCGATCTCCGACCAGTGTGAGGCGACGTCCTCGACCGTCGGCGGCTTGTCGAAGTTGGCGCCCTCGTTCTGGAACAGCGCCACCCGCTGCACCTTGCCCCCGCCGACGACGAAAACCGAAGCGGTGTTGGGGTTTTCCTCGGTGCACAGGTAGGCCACCACCGGCGCGACATACTCGGGCGTCAGCTTCTCGAGCACCTCCTTGGGCAGGATGTCCTCGGTCATCCGGGTGGCCGCGATCGGCGCGACGGCGTTGGCGTGGATGTTGTACTTCGCCCCCTCCTGCGCCAGCGTGTTGATCATGCCGACCAGGCCCAGTTTGGCCGCGCCGTAGTTGGTCTGCCCGAAGTTGCCGAACAGGCCGCTGGTGGAAGTGGCGACGACGACCCGGCCGTAGCTCTGCTCCCGGAAATGCGGCCAGGCGGCGCGCAGCACGTTGTACCCGCCGTACAGGTGCACCTTGAGCACGGCGTCCCAGTTCTCGAACGTCATCTTGTGGAAGGTGCCGTCACGCAGGATCCCGGCGTTGCTCACCACGCCGTGCACGGCGCCGAACTCGTCGAGTGCCGTCTTGATGATGTTCGCGGCGCCCTCGGGCTCGGCGACGCTGTCGTAGTTGGCGACCGCCCGGCCACCGGCGTCCTTGATCTCGTTGACGACCTGGTCGGCCATGTTGTGGCCGGCGCCCGTGCCGTCCCGGGACCCGCCGAGGTCGTTGACGACGACGTTGGCCCCCTCGCGGGCCAGGGTCAGGGCGTATTCACGGCCCAGCCCCCCGCCGGCTCCGGTGACGACGATGACACGATCCTGCACTCCGGGCATCAGGTTCCTCTCTGAAGTGAAAACTACGGCCTAGCAAGCGAATTGGAGCAGTGGTCAGAACATCCGGCGGGCCATCTTGAAGGCCCGCGCCGTGTACGGCGGGTAGATGAAGCTGGACAGGTCGGGCCGGGTCGGCTTGGTCAACACCGACTTGCGGTGGCTGAACTCCTCGAAGCCGTAGCGCCCGTGATAGGCGCCCATGCCCGATGCGCCGACACCGCCGAACGGCAGCTTGGCCGTCGACACCTGGAAGGCGAGGTGATTGACCAGCATGCCGCCCGCCGGCACCTCCTTGATCACCCGCTCGCGGGTCTCGCGCGTCTTGGTGAACAGGTAGGCGGACAACGGCTTGGGCCGCGAGTTGATGAAACGTATTGCGTCATCAAGGGATTGGACGGTGATGACCGGCAGCACAGGTCCGAAGATCTCGTTCTGCATCAGCGGTCCGTCCGGGTCGGGGTCGACCACGACGGCGGGCTGGATGCGCAGGCTCGACGGGTCACATTTGCCGCCGACGACGACCGTGCCGTCCCCGCCGGCCAGGTAGCCGCTGATCCGGTCGAACTGACGCTGGTTGACGATCCGCATTCCGTCGGGCTTGTCCGACGTGAACTTCGTGATGGCCGCGCCGATCTTGCTCACCAGTTCGTCGCGGATCTTGGCGTCCGCCAACACGTAGTCGGGGGCCACACACGTCTGGCCGGCGTTTAGCAGCTTCATCCAGGCGATCCGCTTGGCCGCCACGTCCACGTCCGCGTCGGCCGCCACGATCACCGGGCTCTTGCCGCCGAGTTCCAGCGTGCACGGCGTCAGATGCGGCGCGGCGCCTTCGTAGACCTTGCGACCGATCTCGGTGCCGCCGGTGAACAGCAGGCGGTCCAGGCCCTGCGCGATGAGTTCCTGGCTGACCGAACCGTCGCCCTCCACCACGGCGATCGCGTCGTTGTCGAGGTATTCGGGCACCAGCTCGGCCATTAGCAGCGCGGACGCGGCGGCGATCTCCGAGGGCTTGAGGATGACGGCGTTACCCGCGGCGATCGCGCCGACCGCCGGGCCCAGCGTCAGATAGAACGGGTAGTTCCACGCACCGATGATCAGCACGGTGCCGTAGGGCTCGTATTCGATCCAACCGCGGCCGGGGAGCTGCGGCATCTCGAGCAGCTGATACCTGCGGCGCGTCCACTTGCGAACCCGCTTGGCCGCATACTTCGCTTCGCCTGCCGTCGTTGCGATGTCGGCGATGAACGCCTCGAACGGGCTGCGGTCGAGATCGGTGGCGAGAGCGTCCGCGATGGCCGCCTCGTTCTCTTCCATCAGCTTGGCCAGCTGCAATAACTGGCGTTTGCGCCACTCGACGTCGCGGGTGCGCCCGCTGGCGAAGGTCTTGCGCAACCGCGCCACGGTCGCGGGGATGTTCGCCGGCTGAGGTGCCGGCGCGCCATTGGCGGCGGATGTCGTGGGTGTAACCGATTCGGTGGTCATCGTTGTCCTTCCCCTGCTTCGGTCATCCCCGATGCGCCCGCTGCTCATCTCACGAGCGCTCATGGGTGATAACCGCGATCCTAACCATCCGGTTGGGAGAGCAGTAGAAAGGATCTGACCCGGCGAACCGGCTCAGGGTTTGGCCGCCGTCACGAAACTGTTCGCGAACGGCCGGTCCTCCGGTTGCCTCACCGCGGTGGCGCCGACGCTGGTGGCGACGTCCCAGGAGTCGTCCAGCGTGCGGGGCATTACATCCGCTCGGCGATGACGAAGTCGGAGAAGGCGTCCTTGTCGTCGGCCAGGGGGACGTTCTCGATCCAGCGGCCCAGCCGGCGCATCTCGTCCGTCGAGCGCTGCGCCCGAGCACGCCAGCCGTGGTTGTTGAGCCAGTCGGTGACGTTCGCCCGGTGCTCGTCGCGGTACATCAGCTCGCCGACGTCGACGGTCTCTTCGATGCCCAGTTCGTCGGCGACCCTCCTGAACCGCTCGCGCATCTGCTGCCGGCGCTCGTCGGCGTGTGCGGGCGCGGTCTCCGCCGAGACCCGGCTTCCGGCCGGGCTCAGCTCGCCGATCTGGGTGAACAACCGGTCTTGTGCCTCGGCCGGCAGGTACATCAGCAGGCCCTCGGCCAGCCACGCGGTCCGCGCCGTCGGGTCGAAGCCCGCGTCGCGCAGCGCGGCCGGCCAGTCCTGCCGCAGGTCGATGGCCACCGCGCGGCGCTCCGCCGAAGGCGCCACGCCGTTTTCCGCCAGCGTCGCGGACTTGTACTCCAGGACCTGGGGCTGGTCGATCTCGTACACCACGGTGCCGGCGGGCCAGTCCAGGCGGTATGCCCGCGAATCCAGGCCCGACGCCAGGATTACCACCTGCCGGATTCCGGCGGCGACGGCGTCCTTGAAGTAGGTGTCGAAGAAATGGGTGCGCACCGCCTGATAGCCGCGCATGTGCTCGAGCTGCGCCGCGGAGTCGGCGTCGAGGGATTCGATCTTGGCCGCGACGTCGGGGTCGAGCATGTGCTCCCACAAGACCCCGGCACCGGCGTTGGTGACCAGAAGTTTGGCGTACGGGTCGCGGATGAGGGCGTCGGTCCGTTCGGTCTCGACGGCCCGGGCGGCGGCGACCATCACCGCGGTACTGCCGACGCTGGTCTTGATGTCCCAGGTGTCGTCGTGGGTGCGCAGTGAGCTCATTGGGTTGCTCCTTGATCCTCGGAAGTCAGGCGGTCGGCTCGCCGAGGTGCGCCCGCAGCAGCGCGCTGCGCACGGCGTCTTCGGCCAGGTCTTCGGGTACCGGGCGGCCCAGCCGGGCCATTTCGTCGCGGTTGTCCACGGCCTGCACCTGCCAGCCGTGGTCGGTCAGCCACTGGGCCGCGTCCGAGCGGTCCGGCTCGTGATAGGTCAGCGCCTGCACGTTGACGTCCAGGCCGAGCCGCTCCCGCATCCGCAGCCAGCGCTGTGAATTGCTTCGCGAGTTGAGGCCGAACGCCTCGATGGCGACCCGGCTGCGCGGGGCGCTGAGAGCCGTGAACATCTCGAACAGGCGGTCTTGCGCGTCACTTGGCAGGTACGGGAGCAAGCCCTCCGCGAGCCATGCGGTCGGTTGCGTGCGGTCGAAGCCCGCCGCGGCCAACGCCGCGGGCCAGTCGTCGCGCAGGTCGACGGGGACCGGGCGGCGGCTGGCGGCGGGGGCGGCGCCGTGCTGCTGCAGAATTTCCGTCTTGTATTCGAGCACCTTCGGCTGGTCGATCTCGTAGACCGCGGTGCCGGCCGGCCAATCCAGGCGGTAGGCCCTCGAGTCCAAGCCGGCGGCCAGGATGACAACCTGGCGAATCCCGGCCTTCACGGCGTCGGCGAAGTACTCGTCGAAGAAGTGGGTGCGCACGGCTTGGTAGTCGATGCCGATCCGATGCGCGCGGCGGCCCTGCTCGTCGCCGTCGAGCCAGGCCAATTCGGGGTCGGCGAGCCGGGCCCATGCCGGGCCAGCCGACGAGACCAGGACGCGAGCGAACTCGTCGCGGATCAAGGGGTTGCTTCCCGCGGTTTCCGCCGCGCGCGACGCGGCGACGCCCAGCGCGGTGGCGCCGACGAGTTCGGTGATGGCCCAGCTGTCGCCGGCGGATCTCAAGGAAGGCGGTAACGACGCGTCCACATCAGTCATGACGGGCGCCATGTTACCGGGATAAGTTAGTTAGCCTATACGCTTTGTGCGCAACTTCACTGTCCGCGCGAGGGGCTAAGCTCCCGGCCGCAGAAGTCCGCCTTCCATCAGCTGGCGCAGCATTCCGGTCACAGCCAGCATCTGCTGGGGGCTCTCCACCCACCCCGCGTACAAGCCGACGCCGCACATGATGACGACCAGCGACTCGATCAGCGCCGACGCGTCGATGTCAGCGGCGACCTCGCCGCGCTCGATCGCGTCCCCGACGACTCGGTCCAGAAATTCCCGGACCGCCCGGACTGACTCGTTTTCGGTCTTGTTCCATTCCGGGTGCCGCTGCGACTCGAGCACCCCGGAAATTATCAGCGCCGACCCGGCGGGATTCTCGGAATTCGCTTGCACCGCGGCGGTGATGAATGCCGTCAGCTGCGCCGCCAGTGTGGTTTCGCGGTTGGCAACTTTGATGCCGGTTCCGATGATGGCTTCGTTGGTTTGCTCCAATACCTCGCGATACAGGGCGCGCTTGCTGGAGAAGTAATGGTTGATGGCCGGGCGCGTCAGATCGGCGCGGGCCGCGATAGCCTGGAACGTCGCGCCGTCGTAGCCGCGCTCGCTGAACACCAGGCGGGCGGCCCGCATGATCCGCTGGCGCGTCTCATCCGCCTTTGCGGCAGGGGGGCGTCCTGGCCTGCGACCCGCCCCTGAAGACATCGTTAAAGTGTGCCACCGCCACGGTGCGGCATTAGCGCATTTGGCGGAATGCTGCCAAACTTCCCGGCCTGGTAGTCCTGCACCGCCTCGACCAATTCCGCGCGCGAGTTCATTACGAAAGGCCCGTAGTGGAATACCGGCTCGCGAATGGGTCGGCCGCCCAGAATCAGCACATCCATCGCGGTGGTGCGCGACGATTCCTGCGCCGGGTCGGCGCCCACCGTGATCCGATCCCCGGGGCCCAGCACCGCCAATTGGCCCTCGCGAATCGGGTGAGCGACCGGGCCGACGTATCCGCTGCCGGACAACACGTATACGAGCGCATTGAAATCGCGTAGCCACGGCAGGTTGAGTCGGGCGCCGGTTTCGATCGTGGCGTGGGCGAGCGTGATCGGCGTGTGAGTGATCCCTGGGCCGCGATGACCGCCGATTTCGCCCGCGATGATGCGGACTAGCGCCCCGCCGTCCTCGGACGAGATCAGCTTCGCGTCGCCACCTTCGATGGCCTGATACCGAGGCGGCGCGAATTTGTCTCGCTTCGGCAGATTCACCCACAACTGGATGCCATGAAAGAGGCCTCCGCTATCGACCAGTTCCGCGGGCGGCGTCTCGATATGCAGGATCCCCGAACCGGCGGTCATCCACTGCGTCGCGCCGTCGGTGATCAGGCCGCCACCGCCATGGGAGTCCTGGTGGGCGAACTTGCCGTCGATCATGTAGGTGACCGTCTCGAACCCGCGGTGCGGGTGCCAGTCCGTGCCCCTGGGCTCGCCGGGCTCGTACTCCACCGCGCCCATCTGGTCCATGTGCACAAAGGGGTCCAGGGCGGCGGCGCTGACCCCGGCGAAGGCGCGGACGACGGGAAAGCCCTCGCCCTCGTAGCCGCGCGGTCCGGTGGTGATCGACCGGACCGGGCGCTCGGTGTCGGCGGGTGCGGCGGAACCGACGCGGGGCAACGTCAACGTGTTGGCCGTGACAGCGGGCATGTGACCTCCAGAAATGAGAACTACCCCGCATAACCGGACTACGGTCCAGTTATTCCCCGGCGCTGCCGTCGCGGCGAATAGTTGCGTAGTGCAATATTTGCTGCAGTAGATGGTCGCAGCGGCGTGCCCGATCCGGAGGCGGTCGACAAGCAAAGTGAGGCCGTCGGGGGAAGGATGCGTGGATGGGGCAAAAAGTGGCGGCCACGGGTACGGTTCGGCCGATCCGGCCCGTGTCCAGAGCCGTGGGCCAGTTCGCCGGTTGGCTGCGCGCGAACCGGCTCGGGCTGTTCTGTGTGGCGATCGTCGTCGGGCTCGGCGCCGGCCTCGGCGCGGTGGCGTTCCGCTACCTGATCTACGGCTTCACCTGGTTGGCGACCGGACACGACGAATTCGGCCAGGACGGTTGGGTGGGCAGCGACCATTTACCCTGGCTGGGAATTGGCTTCTTCGTGATCATCCCGGTCATCGGCGGACTGCTCTACGGGCCGCTGATCTCGCGGTTCGCCCGGGAGGCTCGCGGCCACGGCGTCCCGGAAGTCATGATCGCGGTGGCGGAGAACGGCGGCCGCATCCGTCCGCAGGTGACCGTCGTGAAGGCGCTGGCCTCCGCCCTGTGCATCGGTACGGGCGGATCGGTCGGCCGTGAGGGACCCATCGTGCAGATTGGCGCGGCGCTCGCCTCCGGTTTCGGCCAGTGGGTGCGGATGCCGGAAAACCGGCTGCGGGTCCTGGTGGCCTGTGGCGCGGCGGGCGGCATCTCGGCCACCTTCAACGCCCCGATCACCGGGGTGTTCTTCGCCGTCGAGCTGATCCTGCGCGAACTGTCCGTCGAGGCGATCTTCACGATCATGCTGTCGTCGATGGTCGCCGACGTGGTTGCCCGTGTGTTCTTCGGCTCGGCGCCCTTCCTCACCCAGTTGCCCGCAGGCATCGAGCTGAATCACATAGCCAACTACGTGCTGGTGGCGCTTCTCGCGGCGATCGCCGGGCTGATCGGGATCCTCTTCAAGAATGTCCTGTACAAGACCGAAGACCTTTGCGACCGAGTGTGGGGTGGCCGCCCGGATTGGGCACGGCCGGCGGTCGGGGGGATCGTGCTCGGCCTGCTGCTGCTCGCGGTGCCGCAGCTCTACGGTGTCGGCTACCCGGTGATGTACGCCGCCTTCGCAGGCCACTACGCGCTGTGGCTCTTGGTGGTCCTCGCCGCCGGCAAGATGCTGGCCTGCAGCCTGACCATCGGGATCGGCGGCTCGGGCGGGGTGTTCGCTCCCTCGCTGTTCGTCGGGGCCACTTCCGGCATGGCCTTCGGCCTGTTCGTGCAGCACACCATCGGGACGGCCGTCGGGCACCCCGCCCTGTACGCCATCGTCGGCATGGGCGCCGTGTTCGCCTCCGCGGCGCGCGCCCCGCTCACCGCGCTGGCGAGCACGGTCGAAATGACCGGCGATTTCAGCCTTACCCTGCCGGTCATGTTGGCCGTGGCGGTCGGCACCACCGTGTCACGGGGGGTTTCCTACGGCACCATCTACACGACGAAGCTGCTGCGCCGGGGCATCGACATCGACCGCCCCACTCCCACCCATGCGTTCGCCGACCTCACCGCGGCCGACGCCATGCACCCGTTCGCCGTCCCACTGGACCTGACCCGGCCCGTCGGCAGCGCCGGTCCGGACTTGACGGCCTTGCTCGGCCCCGTCACGCGCATGCGCGAACCGCAGGCACTATTCGCCAACGACAGCCTCGCCCAAGCCCTGCGCCAGCTCGTGCTTTACGGGCGCGACGGATTGCCCGTCATCGACACCGAGGCCCGGTCTGTCCAGGGGTGGCTGACCAATCAAAATGTGCTGCGTGCGGTCGCGACCCACTTCACCGACGTCCAGCCGGACGTCGCCGCAACTAACCCGGCTGCGGATTGGGTCGAGCCGCGACCCGCCGAACACGACCCGCACAGTGAGCTTGACGGGTATTGCATCGTCGAATACACCCTGGCCGGCGACTCGACTGCCGTCGGCCGGATTCTCGGCGATCTCGACTGGCCGGACGGTCATTTCCCCGTCTCGGTGCTGCACAATCGGCGACTCATCGACGCCGACGCCACCTTAAAGCTGAGCGCTGGCGACCGCGTAAACGTTCTTGCACCCAAAAACGGTGCGCAGCAATCGGATTCGGAAGACCGTTAGGTGCTGCGCGCGCTGCTGGCGGCGTCCTGCTCGGTGGTCGAGCCCTCGTGGGTCAACTGACCACCCGCGCTCTCCAGGTGCGCTCGGACGAACCACTGGAACTTCTCCAGGTTCCCGGCCTGATCGATCAACAGATCCTGGGTGACCGGGTCGAGCTCCTCGGTCTCCTCGATGTACTTGCGGATGTCCTCGATGACGCCGGTGTAGACGAGATCCAGTGCGGCCAGATGCGCCTGGACGGTGTCGCGTCCGACGGAATAGTCGTCCCAGGTGCGGTCTTTGATGATCGCCCCGGGCGTGCCCTGCGGTGACCCGCCCAGGGCCGCGATGCGCTCGGCGACATCGTCGGCGAAACCGCGGACCGCCTCGACCTGCGGGTCGATCATCTCATGCACGCCAATAAAGTTGGGCCCCACCACATTCCAGTGCACATGCTTGAGCGTCAGGTGAAGGTCGTTGTAGGTGCTCAGTTGCTTTTGCAGCAGTTCGGTCAGCCGCGCTCCCTGTTTGTCGGTGAGCCCCGGGATGGTGAACTGTGTCATCGATTGCCTCCGTTTCGCACACGTCACTTCTCGGGTTGGTTACCCGGAGGCGGTTGCTGAAAACCCGGGCCCGGCGAGGCGATGACCACGTTTAGAGCTCGGCGATGTGCTGCACCGGTAGCCGGGCACCCCGCCGCGGTTCGTACGCCAGCCCGCTGGCCTCGAGCAACCGGACCACCCGGTGGCGGTGCGGCCGCATCGGCTCGAGCAGCTCGAGCATGCCCGCGTCGTCGACCGGGCGGCCCGCCAGCGTCCAGCCGATCATCTTCGGGATGTGATAGTCGCCGACCGAAAGTGCGTCCGCGTCACCGAACGCCCGTTGCGCGGTCTCGGCGGCGGTCCACTCGCCCACCCCCGGCAACGACATCATCGCCGCGCGCGCCTGCGCGGGCGGACGGGACGCCAACCGTTCCAGCGAGGCGGCCCGTCGCGCACACGTCACCACGGTCCGCGCACGCCCCGGGTCGACGTTGGCTCGGTGGAATTCCCACGACGGGATGTGCCGCCACTCGTCGGCCGACGGCGGCACCCGCATCCGCGCCGGCGCGGGCCCCGGCGCCGGTGACCCGTACTTGGACACCAGCAGGCGCCACGACCGAAACGCATCGGCGCCGGGCACCCGCTGCTCGATGATCGCCGGGATGAGCGCCTCCAGCACGAGCCCCGTACGGCCGAGGCGCAGATGCGGTACCCGCCGGTGCGCGGCGGCGACGATCGGGTCCCGGGGGACGAAATCGGAAGCGTCGTCCTCGTGGCCGAGCAGCGCGGGCAGCCGTTCGACGAACTCCGGTGCGCCGCTGCCCCACGCCACGCAGTGCGCGGCGTTGGCGGCCACGCGGCTGATGCGCGCGGCGACGGGCCCGGTCGGCAACAGGCTGGTCCGCCAGATCGTGCCGTCACCGGAAGACTGGAAACACGGATCCCCCAGACCACGGCGAAGCGGCGCCAACGTGTGCCCGAAGCTGACCGCCCCGGGGAACGTGACGGTGCGCGTGCTCTCCACCGACCAACTCTCCGATTGACCGTTAACGATGTGCCAAGTCAATATTGCGATGTGATGACGCCGTTCGATGACCCGCAGGGCGAACTGGCCTGGATGTTCCTCCAGAGTACGAGCGACGGGGGCGACCTCGACGAGGGCTTCTCACTGCTCAGCGACGACTTCAGCTACTGGTCGCTCGTCACCCGGGCCTCGTGCGACAAGGAAGGTTTCCGCCAAGTTGTCGAGCGACGCAAAAAGGATCTCGAGCTGACCATCGACCTGGTGCGCTGTGTGAACGAGGGGGAAACCGTGGTGGTCGAGGCGAACGCCAGCGGCACCACCACCGCCGGCGTCGAATATGACAGCCCGTTCGTCTGCATATTCGACACCCGCGACGGCTTGATCGTCTCGATGCGGCTGTACAGCGACACCCGGGCCCACGAGGCCGCGCTGCCCGGGTGGATTTGCTAGGACGCCGACACGCTGATTTCGGCCTTGTTCGGGTAGAACGCGACATGCCCGGCGATGGCCGCGACCGCCGGATAGGGCTGCTCGTAGGTCCAGATCACGTCCTCCATGGTTTCGCCGGCCGAGGTGGTCACGCTGTAATAGCTGGCCTCGCCCTTGAAGGGGCAATACGTGCTGGTGTCCGTGCGGGTCAGCCGGTCTTGCACCACGTCGCTCATCGGAATGTATTGCACCGCAGGCAAAGTCGCTTCGCACAGTTCCAGCGCGGCCGTCGTGTCGGCGACCACCTCGCCGTTGACGCGGACCTGGACCCGCCCCTTCGTCGGCTCGATGGTGATCGGGTGGCCGGCACTGGGTTCTTTGATTTCGGGATGGCTCATGGTCTCCTCCTAGACGCCGATAAGGGTTTCAACACGAGCCGGCGCCCGACACTTCCCGATCAGGGCGGCCCGAATGCGTAGCGGTGATACTGGGACATATTGGCCATGGCCGGAATCAGCGACATGGCCCTGCCCATCACGTGGTAGGCGCGCGGAAGCCGCTCGTAGGTGTCGGATTCAAACCATCGCACCCAGGCAAGCAGTCGCGTGCCGGGCACCGCCGCGAGTATCTCGTCCGGGCCATCGATGGCCCAGCTCAACTTCGATCCGGACCGGCGCACCACCGCGTTCATCCACTGAGACTTGATACCCACTCGGTTGAACACGTCGAATTGCAGCTCGCCGCGGTCAAAGCGATCAACGACCCGCCGCAGCAGCGCGATGCCGTCCTGTTCGCACAGGTACATGGTCAGGCCTTCGGCGATCATCAGCGCGGGCCGGCTATCGGGTATCTCCGCCAGCCAGGCGGGATCGGTTATCGGCG
This sequence comes from Mycobacterium sp. E3251, assembly GCF_001666835.1. Taxonomy (GTDB): domain Bacteria; phylum Actinomycetota; class Actinomycetes; order Mycobacteriales; family Mycobacteriaceae; genus Mycobacterium. Next base: position 44,847 of record NZ_LZJF01000060.1, read on the forward strand.
CAGCGACGACGTGGCAGTGCTCGGTGGCCGGATAGAGCCGCGCGCGCAGTTCGGCGACGTCGGGGTAGTCGATGTCGTACCACTCTACCCCCGGGCCCGGCTGGAGCCTGAAGTATCGGCCGTCCAGTCCGCAACCCATATGCAGCACAACGGCGCTCGGATGCGCGTCAAGGAATTGGCGAGCCCAGATGTCGAAGTGCGCGGTGCGGGTCGTCACCGAGGCTGAATTGCGTGCGGTGATCGCGGTCTTCGTCCAGTCGTACTCGATCCGCTCGGCGACCTCTTTGGCATAGCGGTCGCCCAGAATCGGGTTCGGCAGGTCTGCGTCCAGGGCCTTGGCGTAGAGCGTCGCCAGCATTGTTTGCGGCGGCCCCTCGAGATCGACGTGTATGCGGTCCATGGGCCCGGCGCCTATTCGGGCTGTGCGGCCGGGCTGGCCTTTCGCGGACTGCGCATGGCGGCCCAGAACCGGGCCGCCTCGCGGATCGACTCCTCGACCGGGCGCGGCTGCCAACCCAGTTCGCGTTTGGCCTTGCCGCTGTCCACGTTGGCCTCGGCGCGCATCATGCGCACCGACGCGAGGCTGAGTTCGGAGTCCTTGCCGGTGAGCCGGGCCTTCAGGCTGCCGAGCGCGGAGAGGGCGTAAAGCATCGGGACCGATATCGAGCGTTGCGGCGCCGGCACCCCGGCCTCGTCGGCCGCGATGCGGACGACGTCGTTCAACGCGATCATCCGCTCGGAGACCAGGTATCGCTCACCGATGCGGCCGCGCTCGGCGGCCAGGATCATGGCCCGGGCGGCATCGTCGACGCCGACGACTTCCAACTGGATGCCGTTCATCAGGAAGGGCAGCTTGCCGAAGACGGCGCCGGCGATGAAGGCACCATGCGGCGTGCCGCCCCAGTCGCCACTGCCGTAGGTCGTGGACACGCACATCGCGATGGCGGGCAACCCCGCCTCGGCCACGTACCGCATGACCAGGTCTTCGGCCTGCACCCGCGACTGCACGTAGGGGGTCTGTCCCCGCGGGCTGATCACGTCGTCTTCGGTCGCCACGTGCCCGTGTCGCCGGCCCACCGTCGCGTAGGTGCTCGTGAAGATGAACCTGCGCAGGTCGGGTTGGCTGACGGCGACGTCGAGAACGTTACGCAGGCCTTCGACGTTGGTGCGAAACAGCGGCGCGGGGTCCCGCAGCCAGGCCCGGGTGTCGACGACGCAGTAGTAGACGTCGTCCACACCGTCCATCGCCTCCCGCAATGTGGCGTCATCGAAAACGTCGCCGTGGAAGCGGGTGAGCTCGAGGTCGTCGATGGAGCGGGTGTTGGCATTCGGGCGCACCATCGCCCGGACCGGGACACCGTCGGCCACGAGTTGACGGGTGACGTGCGAACCCAAAAATCCGTTGGCGCCGATGACGAGTTTGGGTTTGGTGCTCACTGAGGTCCTCCGTATTGCTGCATCCACCTCTCGGCGTCTTCGTCAAGCGTGCCCAGCGCCTTGGCCTTGTGACACCACTTCATCCCGGCCTTCAGGAAACGCAGCGGGTTGTAGATGTCTTCTTCACGGCTCCACTGGCCGTCACCGGCGTACGTGATGATCGTGATGTTGGTGGCGCTGATGACACTGCCGTCGCCCGGGTCGCGCATCGGGTTGTCCAGTTCGAGGATGACCCGCCCGGTGGGCTCGTCGATCACCGACCACAGCGTGGGGAACGCGATCATGTGGCTGCCAGGGAACGTCGTCATCGTCTGCTTGATCCACTCGCGGACCTCGTCGCGTCCGCGCATCGTGCCCGCCGCGTGCTCGACGTACTCGACGTCGGGCGTGTACTGCTCGACCCAGGCGTCCCAGTCCCGCGTCTCGGCGGCCCGGGCCACCGTCTCCTCGAACTTCTCGAAGGCGGCGGCCAGTTCGCTGCGGGAGAACGAACGGGTAGTCACTTCGCGGCACCGTTGCAGCTCATCGGCGGAGTGTAGCCTGGGCGGCATCGTGGCCCGTGAGGAGGACGAGCAATGGCAACCGAAAAAGCGATCCTTGCCGGCGGCTGTTTCTGGGGGATGCAAGAACTGATCCGCAAGCAGCCGGGCGTGGTTTCGACGCGGGTCGGTTACACCGGCGGCGACGTCCCGAACGCGACCTATCGCAATCACGGCACGCACGCCGAGGCCATCGAGATCGTTTACGACCCGGCGGTCACCGACTATCGCACCATGCTGGAGTTCTTCTTCCAGATCCACGATCCGACAACGAAAGACCGCCAGGGCAACGATCGCGGGCCCAGTTACCGGTCGGCCATCTTCTACCTCGATGAGGACCAGAAACGGATCGCGCTGGACACCATCGCCGACGTCGAAGCCTCCGGGTTGTGGCCGGGCAAGGTCGTGACCGAGGTCAGCCCCGCCGGGGATTTCTGGGAGGCCGAGCCCGAGCACCAGGACTACCTGCAGCACTACCCCAACGGGTACACCTGCCACTACATCCGCCCCGGATGGAAACTGCCGCGGCGGGCCACCGCGGACCAGTAGATCGCTCCGGCTCAGCGGCGGTGCACCACGACCCGGCCGCCGTCTTTGGGCGTGTAGGCGACGCCCCGGCCGTGCCACCGCTCCCCCGGGGCCGTCGTGGTCTCAAGGGTGAAGTGACGCAACACCGTTCGCAGCACGACGTCCATCTCCATGTTGGCGAACGCCGCCCCCACGCAGCGACGGGTGCCGCCGCCGAACGGGATCCACGCGAAGGCCGACGGCTTGGTCCCGACGTACCGTTGCGGGTCGAAGCGCTCCGGATTCGGGAACACGTCGGGATTTTCGTGAATCTGCGCGATGCTCACCAGGATTGATTCGCCGCGGGGAATGACCCACTCCCCGAGTTGATAACGCGGCGGATAGACGCGCCGGGCCGCGAAATCGATGACGGTCCGCGCCCGCTGGACCTCCAGGATGGTCGCCTGTCGCAGCTCCTGGCCGCCATTGTCGGCCTCCTCGACCAGGGCGGCCAGCACCTCCGGATGCCGCGTCAGCCGTTCGAAAGCCCAGCCCAGCGTCGAGGCGGTCGTTTCGTGGCCGGCGGCCAGCAGCGTTAGCAGTTCGTCGCCGATGTCCTTGCGCGACATGGCGGAACCGTCGTCGTAGGTGCTGCGCAGCATCAGTGCGAGCACGTCGGAGCGCTCGTCGAAGTTGGGGTCGGCCCGCTCGATTGCGATCAGCCTGTCGATGATGGTGTCGTACTGGCGGCGCCACTCGTCGAGCCGCCCCCACGGGGTGAAGCGCCCGTAATTGCGTTGCGGTTTCGGCATCGTCGCCATCCGCGAGCCCAGCGTGACCCACGGCGGGATGAGCCTGCGCAGCTCGTCGAGTTCGGCACCCTCCGCCCCGAAGACGGCGCGCAGGATGGCGTTGAGCGTGATGCGCATCATCGACGGCAGCGTCGGAAAGGCCTCGCCCTCCGGCCAGCCGGCGGTCTCGCGCAAGGTCTCTTCCTCGATGATCGCCTCGTACTTCTTCATGCTCTTGCCGTGGAACGGCGGCGCCAGCAACCGCCGCCGCCGGCGGTGGCCCTCCCCGTCGAGCGCGAACACCGAGCCGGAGCCGAACAGCCGGCTCAGGTTGGGCTGGATGTTGCCGAGCTCGTCGGGGCTGGTGGTGAAGATCTGCTTGGCCAGCTGCGGGTCGGCCACCACCACGACCGGACCGTAGATGGGGAGATTCAGCGTGAAGACGTCGCCGTGCTTGCGGGCCAGCCGCTGGATCATCCCGCGCCGCGACACCGCAAAACCCAACCCCTGCAACATCTTTGGCAGCCGGGTCGCTGGGGGTAACCGGACGGGCATGGTTGCCGGTGGGGCGGTGGCGGCTTCACTCATGACGGACTTCTCCCCATTTCTCCCCCGAGCCCGGGGTGGTACCGCGGTGTACCAAACCTTTCGGGGATACGGTACTCTGTGGTACCACAGCCTGACAAGGGTGCCGTACCTACCGAAAGGCGCCGCCCGTGACCTCAGCGACGACAGCAACGGCTGACGAAGCGGTCCTCGGTGACCCTTTCCGGCTCAGACTGCTCGACGGCCTCGCCAGCTCGATCGCCGAGCGCGGCTACCGCGCCAGCACCGTCGCCGACGTCGTTCGTCACGCCCGGACGTCCAAGCGCACCTTCTACGACCAGTTCGCGAGCAAGGAGGAGTGCTTCCTCGAGCTGCTGGGGTCCGACAACGAAAAGCTCGGTGCGTGCATCGCGGCGGCGGTCGACCCCGAGGCCGATTGGCATCAGCAGATCCGTCAGGCCGTCGAGGCCTACGTCGGCTACATCGAATCCCGGCCGGCCATCACGCTGAGCTGGATCCGGGAGCTTCCGTCGCTCGGTGCCGCCGCGCGCCCGGTGCAGCGCCGCGGGCTGCAGCTGCTGTCCAGCCTGCTGATCGACCTCAGCGCCAGCCCGGGGTTCCAGCGGGCCGAGCTGCCCCCGCTGACCGCCCCGCTGGCCGTCATCCTGCTGGGCGGTTTGCGCGAACTCACCGCCCTCGCCGTCGAAGACGGAAAGCCGGTGCGGGAAATCGTCGAGCCGGCTGTCGACGCCTCCATAGCCCTGCTCGGCCCGCGACACTAGGCTCATCGCATACCCCTCAACCAGACGGAGGACCTCGCGATGCGGCTGTCGACCCGGAATCAGCTCAAAGGGACCATCACCGAAGTCGATCTCGGGAGCGTGATGGCGATCGTGAAGGTGAAGCTCGACGGCGGCGACCAGGTCGTCACCTCCTCCGTCACCAAGGACGCCGCGACCGACCTCGGTCTCAAGGTCGGGCAGCCCGCAACCGTGTTCATCAAGTCCACGGAAGTCACCATCGGCGTCGACTGACCCATGGCGACGACGATGCGCGCCGAGCGCTTCTATGCGGACACCAAAACGGTTGCGCTCGAAGATGTTCCAATACCGGAGCCCGGTCCAGGAGAGGTCCTGGTCAAGGTCGCCTTCTGCGGCATCTGCCATTCCGACCTGAGCCTCATCAACGGCACCTTCCCGGCGCAGCGACCCGTGGTGACCCAGGGCCACGAAGCGTCGGGCACCATCGCGAAGCTGGGCCCGGAGGTGACCGGCTGGGCCGAGGGTGACCGTGTCGTGGTTGCCGCAGGCCGGCCCTGCCAGAAATGCGCGAACTGCCGGCGCGGTGATGTGGTGAATTGCCTGCGGATCCAGTTGATGGCTTTCGCTTACGACGGGGCATGGGCCGACTACACCCTGGCTCAGGCGGCTGGCCTGACCCGGGTACCGGACAACGTGCCGCTGGAGCAGGCGGCGATCCTGGCCGACGCGGTGTCCACGCCGTTCGGTGCGGTCGTGCGGACCGGGAAGGTGGCGGTCGGTGAGTCGGTCGGCGTGTGGGGCGTCGGCGGCCTCGGCACCCACATCGTCCAGCTGGCGCGGCTGGTCGGTGCCGTGCCGATCATCGCCGTCGACGTCAACCCCGCGGTTCTGGAGCGCGCCCTGGCCGTGGGCGCGGACTACGCGTTCGACTCCCGCGACGACGGGCTACAGGACAAGATCGCGGGGATAACCGGCGGCCGGCTGCTGGATGTGGCCTTCGACGCCGTCGGGCTGAAGGCGACGTTCGAGCAGGGGCTTGACTGCCTCACCCCGGGCGGCCGGCTGGTGGGCGTCGGGATGAGCGCCGAGGCGCCGACCGTCGGGCCCACCTCCCTGTTCGGATTGACCCGCAAGCAGGTGCTCGGCCACCTGGGCTACCAGAACGTCGACATCGAGACCCTGGCGAAGCTGGTTTCGGCTGGGCGCCTTGACCTTTCACGGTCGATCAGCGAGATCGTCGCCCTGGAGGACGTGGCGCACGGCATCGAGATGCTCGAACGCCAGCAGGGCAACCCGATCCGCATCCTCGTCCAGCCCTGAGGCGCCGGCGCTTAACCTTCGCCGCGCAGGAAGGACCGCAGCCGGTCGAGTACGAGCTCGGGTCGCTGGTCGATGATCCAATGGCCGACGCCGTCGACCAGCTCCACCTCGAAATCGCCGATGTGGTCGGCGTATCCGTCGGTCAGGTCGGGCGTGATCACCGGATCTTGGGTGCCGGTCAGCCAGCGCACCGGCACCTCGACGCGGGCGTCGGCGTACTCGCCGCGCATCCAGCTCAGCATCTCCCCGGTCTGGAAGCTGCGATACCAACGGGAACCCGCCTCCGCGTGGCCGGGCTGGCGCATGCACTCGGCGTAGAGACGGAGGTCCTCCTCGGGCAGCGTGTAGCCGCCACCCACCCATGCCCCGAGCAGGCGGCTGGCCCTCGAATTGGCGTTGCTGATCAGCCTCGGCCCGATGACCGGCAACGAAATCGGGATCTGATACCAGAGCCGCCAGATATTCCTAACCGCGCGCAAGTCGCGCTTCACCCAGGGCGCAACGGTGTTCACGCCGAAGAAGCCGGTCACCTTCTCCGGGTGGCGCAGCATCATGATGAACGCGACCGGGCCGCCCCAGTCGTGCGCGACGAGCTTGACCGCCTTGACATTCAGGCGGTCCAGGACGGCCGCCAGATCGTCGGCCATCTCGGCCTTGGTGTAACTCGACCGGGGCGCCGAGCTCCAGCCGGCGCCGCGCAGGTCGGGGCACAGCACGCGATAGCCGTCGGCGGCCAGCGGCCCGATCAGGTTGTGCCATTCCCACCAGTTCTGGGGGAATCCGTGCACCAGCATCACCGCCGGGCCGTCGGCCGGGCCGGCGTCCGCCACGTGGATCGTCACACCGCTTCCCAGATCCACATACCTGTGTTCGACACCGTCCAGCGCGGGCATTGTGACCATGAAGTGAGAACGTAGCGGGCCGCCGCGGGTTAGGCCAGGAACCGCTCGACGTACGGCGCGAAGCGGCCGCGCAGGTCGGCCTCGTCCAGGCCGAACATCTCGCAGGAGGTCGCGACGTTCCCGAGCCGGCCGCGGCGGTGACCGGCCAGGTACTCGTCGATCGCCGTTCGGACTTCGTCGGTGAACGGCTCGCCGGCCAGGGCGTACACCCGCTCGGCGACACCGGTTTCGTCGGCCATGAAGTCGTCGAACCGGATGTCGATCGAGCGGTCTGGACCGATGGTTTCCCGGTCGCGGACCAGGGCGGTGAGCATGTCCTCGAGGCGGTCGATCCACGACGCCGCGATCCGCTCCACGGGCACCGGCGACCGGTGCATGCGCGCGGAGTAGGTGATCATCGCGATCATCGACAGCGCCACCGGCACCGGGTCGCGGTGCGTGAAAACCACGATGCCGCCCGGGAATACGCGATCGAGCACCGGCACCTGCTCGAGATGCTGGGGCGACTTGAGCAGCCAGCGCCGCCCGCCCCGCAAGAACTGCATGGTCTTGAGTTGCCGGGCGAGGTACGCGTAGTGCGGCGTCTGTTCGTGGGCCTGGTAGTACTCGCGCCAGCGCGGCACGTCGGCCAGCGTCTCGAAGAGCATGGTCGACAGATCGTTGGCGAGCAGTTGGATCTCTTCATGGACGTGCTCGGTGGTCATCTCGTGCATCAGCGGGAAGTGCGGCATCACGGTGTTGATGAGCCCGACCGCGACGTCCATCCGCGCCCGGCGGGGATCCGGCTCGACCCCGGCCTCGGCCGGCAACGGAAACGGTTCGACGCTTTCCCAGTACGGCATGGTGCGAAAGGTGGGCGGCGTCGCCAGCAGGTTGTGCAGATGGGTGGTGCCGGTGCGGGGCAGGCCGGCGATCACCACCGGCGGTTGCAGCTCGATCTCGTCGATCTCGGGATGCCGGCGCAGCAGGTCGGTCAACAGCAGCCGGTTCTTGAGCAACTGCAGCAGCTGCCCGTAGAAGTTCACCACGCCGGCCGGGTGGAGCCCGTCGATGTCGCGCAGCGCGGCCAGGTAGACGTCGAGCCGTTCGCGGTAGTCGCCCGGGCCGAAGTCGTCCAGGCCGGTGTCCGCGGCGGCCCTCGCATGCAACGCGTCGGCATCCAGGGGGCAGTCCGGCGCCAGCGTGGCCATCATGTCGAGCAGTTGTTGTGCCTCGGCGCTGAAACGGGGCGCGGCGAGGTCATCGAGGCGAACGGCGTCGGTCACGGCGACTTATGTTACTCTCAGTTTCGTAATGGTAGTGGATTTTGGCCGGCCCCGCGACCCGCGCATCGACGGCGCGGTGTTGACCGCGACGGTCGAGCTGCTCGCCGAGACCGGTTATGCGGGGCTCTTGGTCTCCGCGATCGCCGATCGCGCCGGGACCAGCAAGCCGGCGATCTACCGGCGCTGGCCCAGCAAGGCGCACTTGGTCCATGAGGCGGTGTTTCCCATCGGTGTCGCGACGGAGCTGCCCGATACCGGGTCACTGCCCGAGGACTTGCGCGAAATGGTCCGTCGCTCAATGGCTTTCCTGACGACGCCGGCCGCCAGGGCGGCCCTGCCGGGGCTGGTGGGCGAGATGGCCGCGGACCCGACCCTGCACTCGGCGCTGCTGGACCGATTCGCCGGCGTCATCGGCGGCGGCGTGACCGAGTTGCTGGAGCGGGCCGCGGGCCGCGGCGAGGTCCGGCCCGACGTGACCGCCACCGAACTCACCGACGCCATCGCCGGCATCACCCTGATGGGCTTGCTCACCCGCGTCGGCGAACTCGGAGACGCCTGGGTCGATCGCACAACCACGTTGCTCCTGAAGGGAATCCGCGCATGACGCACGAAACGACGGCCGCCTGGCAGGAGTTGCTCGGCACGCTTGGCACCCTGGACCGCCCCTTTCTGGAGGGCGACCGGGCCGTGACCGACGACCGCCACATCGCCGACGGCTACCGCATGCTCGCCAGCACGCTCGGCGTGGCGTTCGACGCCTACCTGTTCCCCGAGCCCGGCCGGCCCCAGTTCGTCGCGGTGAACACACCGTTCCGGCGCGACCGCCGCTGGGGTGGCGACAACACCGACGCCTACTACTTCATGTGCCCGGTCGACCCGCAGCGCCGATACCGTATCAGTGGCAATCGCGGTGACAGCGTGTACTTTTCGGTGACCGCCTACAACGAGCCGGCACCGGGCGCGTGGTCCGACCGGGTGGTCGCGATCGTCCGTGACAGCGATCTCGACGTGGGCGCCGACGGCAACTTCGCCTTCGAACTCGGCCCTACCCCCGACGCCGCGGTGCTGATGACCCGCGACTACCAGGCCGATCCGCTGACCGGGCGTCCCGTCACCTGGCGCATCGAGGCGCTCGACGATCCGGAGCCGATCCGCCACGGCGACGCCGAGACCGCCGCGAGCCTGCGGGCGGTCGCGACCTGGTTGCGCACCATGTTCGCCATCGTGCCGCTGGCCGTAGGGACGCGTGTCGACGACGAGCACGCGCTCGGGCACGAAACCGCCCATGCCGCAAACGAATTCGCCGATCCCTATCAGGTGCCCGACGCAAACTTCGGTTGGTCAGCGCGCGACGCGTGCTATTCCTACGGCAGCTTCGTGCTCGACGCCGACGAGGCGCTGGTGATAACCCACCGGCCGCCGGCGTGCCGATTCTGGAACATGGTGGTCTGGAACCAGTTCATGGCCACCTTCGGCGCCTCCGAGGGCCCGGATGCCCGCTGCTCGGTCAACGGCCACAGCGCCGCCCTCAACAGCGACGGCTCCGTGACGATCGTCTTGTCCCGCGATCGAACCGGCCACCCGAATTCGCTGACCACGCTGGGCTATCCGCGCGGCAACCTTGCCTTCCGGTGGTTCCTGGCGGACAGCGTGCCGGAGCGGCCGGAGGTGAAGCTCGTCAGGGCATCCGAGGCCCCGACAGACGTGTCCTAGACCTCGGCAACCAACTCGACGGCCCGGCCGAGCGTGCGAAGCTTCGCGTCCAGCGTGTCGCCGGCCGGGTACAGCCGCACGGTGTTCACACCGGCGTCGCGCCACACCGCGAGCCGCGCGCGGACCATCTCCTCGGTGCCGATCAGCGTGGTGGCCAAAACCATGTCGTCGGTCACCAATGCGGCCGCGCCCGCGCGGTCGCCCCGCTGCCAGCGCTCGCGCACCTCGGCGGCGATGCCGGCCCAGCCTTGCCGGCTGTAGGCCTGGTTGTAGTAGTTGGTGCTCGACGATCCCATCCCGCCCAGGCTGAACGCGAGCTCCTTTTTGCGGCCGGCCACCATCGCGCGCAGTTCGTCTTCGTCCGAGGCGAAGGCGACCTCGGCGCCCTGGCAGATGTCGACGTCGGCCCGTGTGCGGCCGGCCGCGGCCAGACCCTCGTCAAGATGCGAGAAGTAGGCGGCGCCGGCGCCCTCCGGGACGAAGCTGGTCCCCAGCCACCCGTCGGCGACCCGGCCCGTCAACCGCAGCATGGCCGGTGACAGCGCGGCCAGGTAGATCGGAATGGGATGCTCGGGCCGGGTCGACAACCGCATCGGCACCCCTTCGCCGCCGGGGAGCGGAATCTGAAAGTGCTTGCCCGAGTACGAGAGTTTCTCTCCGGTGAACACCTGCCGGACGATGTCGACGGTCTCGGAGATGCGGGCCAGGGGCCGGCTGAACGAGACGCCGTGCAAGCCTTCGATCACCTGCGGGCCGGACGCGCCCAGCCCGAGCAGGAAACGCCCGCCCGACAAGTTCGACAGCGTGATGGCGGTTTGAGCGACCATGACGGGCGAGCGAACGCCGACCTGCAGGATGCCTGACCCGAGCAGAATTCGTTCGGTCCGCGCCGCGAGGTAGCCCAGGGCCGAGGGTGCGTCGGAGCCCCAGGCCTCGGCCACCCAGCACACATCGAGGCCCAGCTTCTCCGCCTCGACGACGAAGGCCACGGTTTCACGGCCGGCGCTCGACAACTCGACCGTGGTGGCGGTGCGCATCAGCGCACCCCGTGCTCGGCCAGTCTCTTGATGGCCGCGAGCGTCTTGCCGATCGCGCCTTCGAACTCGCGCATCCGCACGAACACGATCTTCTGTTCCTTGTCGGGCATCGATTCGATCGCCACCGACAGCCCCGAACGTCCCGGACCCATCTGCATCCAGTAGCTCAGCGCCGTGCCGCCATCGCGGGACTTCAGCCGAAACCGCCACATCGCCGCGGGGTTGTCGGGTTCCCCGACGGCCCAGGCGAATTCGCGCGGCTCGTCACACGCGACGATTTGCGAGGTGGTGGTCCATCGCCCGAACGCGTCGTGCTCGTTGTGTCCGATGAAGCGGGCGCCCACCCGCGGGCCGTCGGCACCCTCGGCCCACTCCACCGCCTGCAGCTCGTTGCTGAGCGTCGGCATGAGCTTGATATCGGAGACCAGGCTCCACACCCGGGATGGGTCGGCGTCGATCCACGTCGATGCCTCCACCGTCGGTTTGTCCGCATAGCGCGCGCCGGTCCATTCCACGCAGCCCATTGTGCCCCCGCACGTGAATGCCCGGGTCACGTGCGGGGGCTATGGGCGGCCGTCAGGCAGCAGCGGGCACCGGATCGGCCGACCGGTCGGCGGTGGCCTTCCGCAGCACCGAGTCCGGGACGCTGAGCCGGACGATCTTGCGGACGACGGTGCCGAACTGCCGCAGCAGCGGGCCGCGGTTGTACGGGATGCCGTAGCGCTCGCAGATCGCCTGCACCTCGGGCGCGATCTCGGCGTAGCGCCGCGCCGGCATGTCCGGGAACAGGTGGTGCTCGATCTGGTGGGACAGGTTGCCGGACAGCAGGTGAAAGAGCTTGCCGCCGGTCAGGTTTGCCGAACCGAGGACCTGGCGGAAGTACCACTGGCCGCGCGACTCGTCCTTGGTCTCCTCAACGGTGAATTCCTGCGTGCCGTCCGGGAAGTGGCCGCAGAAGATGATCATGTACGACCAGACGTTGCGCATCAGGTTGGCCGAGAGGTTGCCCGCGAAGACGAACGGCGCGAAGGGACCGGCCAGCAGCGGGAAGGCCACGTAGTCCTTGAGGGTTTGCCGGCGCGTCTTCTTCCAGATCGCGCGCAGCACGTCGCGCTTGTCGGCGAGCGCGATTTCGCCGGAGCGGATTCGCTCGGTTTCCAGTTCGTGCAATGCGACGCCGTACTGAAACAACACCATCAGCAAGAAGGCGTAGAGGGGGTTGCCGAGGAAGTACGGCTGCCAGCGCTGGTCTTCGCTCATCCGCAGGATGCCGTAGCCGATGTCGCGGTCCATCCCCACGATGTTGGTGTGGGTGTGGTGCATGTAGTTGTGCGAATGCCGCCACTGATCGGCCGGGCACGCGGTGTCCCACTCGAAGGAGCGGCCGGAGATGTTCGGGTCACGCATCCAGTCGTATTGGCCGTGCATGATGTTGTGGCCGATCTCCATGTTGTCCAGGATTTTCGACAACCCGAGCATGGTGGTCCCCAGCAGCCAGGCGGGCGGCAGGAACAGCAGCGCGCGGCCGCCGACTTCCAGCGCGCGCTGGGCTTTGATGACGCGGCGGATGTAGTCGGCGTCCTCCGCGCCCAGGCTGGCCATCACGCGTTCCCTGATGGCATCCAGTTCGCGGCCGAATGCGTCGGCCTGTTCGGGGGTTAGGTGGATCTTGTTCTGTGTCATGGCTTTTCCTTTCCGAAGGTTAAAGCGAGAGCTCCACGTCGCCGACCGGGACGGACACGCAGATCTGCACGTCCTCGTCGGGGCCGGTCGAGACCGCGCCGGTGATCAGGTTGCGCACCGTGCCGGCGGTCTTTCGCCGCGTGCAGGTGTGGCAGATGCCCATCCGGCAGCCGTTTTCGGGTGACAGGCCGGCCGATTCCGCCTGTTCCAGCAGGGGACGTCCGTCGTCAACGACATCGACCCCGCTGTCGGAGAAGGTAACCCGCCCGCCCGCGGGGTTGGCGGGCGCATCGAAGGACGGTGGCACGAAGCTCTCGGTGTGGACGTTGTCGCAGTGGGTTTGGACGGCATCGACCAAAGGCGTTGGCCCGCAGACGAACACCGCGTCGGGTGACGGCATCGCGGCGGCCAGATGCGCGGCGCCGAACCGGCCGGCGAGATCGCCGCCGTCGGCTCGGGTGTAGCCGTGCAGCACCCGGACGCCGGTCAGCGTCGCGAGCTCATCGCGGTAGCACGCCTCGCGCTCGTTCCGGGCGTAATGGATGAAGGCAATCTCACCGCGGTGCCCCTCGGCGATCAGGGTGCGCACCATGGCCATGACCGGTGTGATGCCGCTTCCACCCGAAACGAAGAGGACCCGCCGGGGCCGCTCCACCGGCAACACGAAGTCGCCGCCGACGCCGGCCAAACCGAACACCATGCCGGGGCGGGCGTGTTCGTACAGGTAGTTCGAAACCAGCCCGCCGTCGTGCTGCCCGATCGTCAGCTCGAGATGGGCACTCCCCTCGGCGTTGGCCGGGGAGTAGCAGCGGGTGTGCCGGCGCCCGTCGATCTCGACGCTGAGGTTGACGTACTGGCCGGCTTTGACGGTATGGGCGGACGTGAAGCTGTCATTCGGAGCCAGGGTGAGGGTGACGCTGCGCGCGGTGGTGCGGCGCGTGTCGATCACCTTGGCGCGGGCCTCCCCCAGCGTCCAGGTCGGCGCCACCAGCTCGGTGTACCGGTCGACGCCGTGCGGGCCGGTGAGCAGATCGAGAAGGTCTGAACCCAAGACTCGCTTCCGAAAAGTCCGAGCGAGGGCTCGACCCGAAGTCTGAGCGGTTTGAGTGAACATATGTACACTGTGGGACCATACCCCCCGGTCAGTCAAGGGTTTCCGCAGGTCTGTGGTAGGGTTCACATAGTGAACAGCCGTACTCCTAGCTCACGGGTGCGCGGTTCTGGTCGCGAGCGCACGCGCGAAAGTCGGTCGCGTGAGGAGCGCAAGGAGGCGACCCGTCGCGCAATCATCGCCGCGGCACTCAAGCTGCTGCAGGACCGCAGCTTTTCCAGTCTCAGCCTGCGCGAGGTGACCCGCGAGGTCGGTATCGTGCCGGCCGCGTTCTATCGCCACTTCGAGTCGATGGAGGCGCTCGGGCTGGTCTTGATCGACGAGTCATTCCGCAGCTTGCGCGACACCCTGCGCGACGCGCGTGCCGGCAAGCTCGACCCGAACCGGGTGATCGAATCATCCGTCGAGATCCTGGTCGCCAGTGTTGCGCAGCGGCGGGAACACTGGCGATTCATTGCCCGTGAACGCAACAGCGGTCTCGCTGTGCTGCGTTATGCGATCCGCACCGAGATCCGGTTGATCACGTCCGAACTGGCCACCGACCTGGCGCGCTTCCCGCGGCTGCACGAGTGGACCACTGAGGATCTCAACGTGCTCGCGACCCTGTTCGTCAACGCGATGATCGTCATCGCGGAGGCGATCGAGGATGCGCAGAGCGCCGAAACGCTGGAAGACATTCGGCGGCTCGCCGTCAAGCAGCTACGGATGATCGCCATCGGCATCGCCGGCTGGAAGAGCAAGCCTTAGCGGCGCCGCACTCGGAGTGAACAGTCGAACACTGGCTACCTCACTCCGTGATCTGAGTGAAGTCCGGCGCTCCGTTCTCGTCGACGACCTCGTACAGGGACTGACCGTCTTCGGGCGCTCCGTCGATCTGGCCCCGGTGGGCGCGTCCGGGACGACCGTCGGCGAGCGCATCCCCACCTTCCGCGGGGAAGTCGGGCGAGATGTCCGGCTCCTCTTCCGCCAGCCGGGCGTCCAGCGATTCGCCCTCGCGCTCCTCCCGCGCGGTCATGCCGAACCGGTTCGCTTCGCTCCAGTCCTCGGGCGGGTCGACGACGATGTCGCCGTCGTCATTGTGCAACTCGTCGGAGTCGGTGCCTTCGCTCGCGTTCAACGTGTCACCGGGGCCGCCTTCCTCGGGGAAGTCCGAGGGGTCCACCAGCTCGTCGGCTTGGGGGTTTTCGCTCATGCGGGAACGGTTGCCCGCCGGGTCGGGGGGTTAAACCCCGCTCCTAGCGCGGCGACCGCCACATCGCCCACATGGTTGGCCCGCCGTCGTGGACGACGATCTCGCGGGTCACCGTGAAGCCGAAACGTTCGTAGTACGGCACGTTTTCGGGCTTACTCGACTCGAGGTAGGCCGGACAGTATTCGGCGTCGCAGCGATCCAGCCGCGACCGCATCAACGCCTGCCCGAACCCCCGCCCGCGCACCGACGGGTCGCTCCCGATCACGGCGAGATACCAGTGCGGCTCTTCGGGATGCATGCGCTTCATGAGCTCCTGCAGGCCGCGTGCCCTCGCCGTGCGCAGGCCGAACACCCGCAGAAACGTCGGAATCATCGCCAGTTCGCCCCGACGGGTCTCGCGCCATTGGTTCGGCGGATCCCACAGCGCGGCCGCGCCGATGTCCGGTCCGTCGCAGGCCACCTCGACGCCGCCGCAGCCCAGATGGTGGTGGCGGGTCATCGTCGCGAACAACCGGTGCAGGTTGGCGGCCCGGTCCTTCGGGTCGGGCAGCAGCCACGTTGTTACCGGGTCGTCGTAGAAGGCCCGGCCCAGGGTGAGTGAAAGGTCGCGGACGTCGGCCTTCCGCGCCGGCCGTGGCTGGGGAGTCATCCGAGTCAGGCTAGCGGGTGAACCACATTCGGGTGTCATCACCGAAGCGGCGGGTACGTTAGGGCGGTGACCGGCGTTTCGCGTCGCGCATTCGGGCGGATGGCCGCCGGGGCGGGCATGCTCGGCACGGCCGGGCTGCCGGCCGGCTGTGGGCGGCCGGAACATGACCACGGCGCCCCCGCCGCCCCGCCGCCGCCCGCGGTCAAACGGGTGGGCGTGGTGCTCTCGCACGAGCAGTTCCGCACCGACCAGCTGGTGGCGCAAGCGCAGGCGGCCGAACAGGCCGGGTTTCAGTATGTCTGGGCCAGCGACCACATCCAGCCGTGGCAGGACAACGAGGGCCATTCGATGTTCCCCTGGCTGACGCTCGCGCTGGTCGGCAACGCCACCAGCCGCATCGGGTTCGGCACCGGAGTCACCTGCCCCACCTACCGTTATCACCCGGCCGTGGTGGCACAGGCCTTCGCCTCGCTGGCCATCCTCAGCCCCGGCCGGGTGTTCCTGGGGGTCGGCACCGGGGAACGGCTCAACGAACAGGCGGCCACCAACACGTTCGGCAAATACGCCGAACGCCACGACCGGCTGGTCGAGGCGATCAAGCTGATCCGCGAATTGTGGAGCGGATCGCGAACGTCGTTCGCGGGCCGCTACTTTCAGACCAACTCGTTGAAGATCTACGACACACCGGCCACACCGCCACCGATCTTCGTGGCGGCCAGCGGACCCAAAAGCGCGACCATGGCCGGTCAATACGGTGACGGTTGGATCGGTCAAGCGCGCGATGTCACGAATCCCGCGCTGGTGGCCGCATTCGGCGCCGGCGCGGAGGCCGCCGGCCGCGACCCGGGCAGCCTGGGCAAGCGCGCGGAGCTGTTCGCTGTCGTCGGCGATAACACCGAGGCGACGACGGCCGCCGGCCTGTGGCGCTTCACCGCCGGCGCCGTCGACCAGCCGAATCCGGTCGAAATCCAGCGCGCCGCCGCGGTCAATCCCGTCGACAAGGTGCTCGCCAATTGGACCGTCGGCACCGACCCGGCGGCCCACATCAACGCCGTGCAGACGGTCCTCGACGCCGGCGCCGTGCCGTTTCTGCATTTCCCCCAGAGCAATCCGCTGACGGCGATCGACTTCTACCGCACCAACGTCTTGCCCAAGTTGCACTAGACGGAACCGGGCTCGGCGACCTACCCCGGGCGAGACCGGTTGAAACGACGCTCTTTTGCCACAACCGCACTGGAGCCTGCGCCGCGGGCGGCCGTTTCAACGCCACGGGCCCGGGTATCCGCAGGCCACTTCGAGTGACAGGCCCAACTGGAAGGCAACGCATGGATGCAATCACTTTTCTTCGCCAGGACCACAAAAGTGTCCTCGGTCTGTTCGAGACGCTCGACGGGGCGCCGTCGGGCTCGGGCGCCCAAGCGAGCGGTCTGGAAACCGTGGTGAACAACCTCATCATCGCCGAGTCGCAACACGAAGCCATTGAGGAGCAATTCTTTTGGCCGGCGGTGCGCGAGGCCATCGGTGACGGAATCGTCGACAAGGCGATCGAGCAGGAGCAGGCCGGTAAGCAACTCTTGCAGCGGCTCGAGGACGGCAAGCCCGGCGAGCCGGACTATCACGAGGCGTTGCAGGAGTTCGTCAAAGCCGGCCGCGAGCACATCGCCTACGAGCAGGACGTGGTGTGGCCGCAGGTCGAGCTGGCGATCAGCCGACAAGAGTTGGAGAAGATCGGCGAAATGCTGGAGCAGGCAAAGAAGATCGCTCCAACCCGCCCCCATCCGGGCACCCCGCCCAACCCGGCGGTGCTCAAGACGGTGGGGATGGGGGCGGCGGTCGTCGACCACGTGCGCGACGCGTTGACCGGCCGCGCGGAGGACAACCCGCCGGACCCGCAGGTCAAGTAGAAACTCGAAGGCCGGGCGTTGGATCCTCAACGCCCGGCCTTCTTGTCTCCAATTAACTTGTGGGACTGTGTTGTTCGTGCGTGAACGGTTTCTCTGCCGTGATGGCGGGCGAACCCTGCGGGTTCTGTTGCGCGCCCTGATTCTGCCGAGTGGTGCCGCCGAGCCACTGCTGTTCGGGCTTCTCGACGTAGTCCCACTCCATACCCTTGGGCCACGGCCCCTGGCCCTCGTTCCACGGGCCGCGGATCGATTCGCCGCCACCGTTGGACATGTTGAACGCGACGTTCTGGAAGCGCGGGTCGCCCGGCAACTGCCCCGGCGGGAAGTTAACCGGTAGCTCGTTGAGCGCCGCGGTGAACTGCTGGTAGTGCGTCACCTCGCGCGTCATCAAAAAGCTGAGGGTGTCCTGCACACCGGGATCGTCCGTGTACTGCTTGAGGTACTCGTACACGATCTTCGCGCGCGATTCGGCGGCCAAGTTGCTGCGCAGATCCACCGTGGGATCGCCGTTGGCGTTGACGTAGGAGCCCATCCAGGGCACGCCCTGGGAGTTGCTCACATCCGGGCTGCCCCCGTTCAGCGCGAGATAAAGCGGGTTGACCGCGACTTGATGAATGATCTGGTCGCGACCGTCGCCGCTGGCCACCGCCGGCATCCAGTCACACGTCTCGTTGGCGATCTTCAGGTTGTCGTTGAGACCGTCCAGCAACATAGTGATCATCGACCCGACCATTTCCAGGTGACTGAGCTCTTCGGTGGCGATGTCCATGAAAAGGTCGTACAGCTTCGGGTTCTTGCCGCGCAGGACGAACGCCTGGGTGAAGTACTGCATGGCAGCCTTGAGTTCACCGTTGGCGCCGCCAAACTGCTCCTGCAGCAACGTCGCGAACCGCGGGTCCGGCTTGTCGACTCTGACCTCGAATTGAAGATCTTTGTTGTGAACGAACACTGGGGTCTCCCTAGGCTTGTCGAGAAGGTTATGGTCTCGCCGGATACCCGCGGTCTGGGTCACCAAACTGGGGCGACAGCAACCGCGCAGGCGCCTGCAAGGGGTCTGCCGGAAGGCGCCCGCGTGAGGCGGCGGGAGGCACATCGTGGACAATCCCGGTTATGGACCTATCGGACCCGAGTTCCCGGCATGAGCTGGCGATGCGGATGGCCGAGCTGGCCCGCGACACCGCCGCCCCGCGCTCGCTCGACCAGGTTCTCACCGACGTGACCACCGCCGCGGTGGAGCTGATACCGGCGGCGGACGTCGCGGGAGTGCTGCTGATCAAGGGGGGCGAGGACTTCGAGTCGTTCGCGGACACCCACAGTCTGGCCGCGGAGCTCGACAAGCTGCAGCACGACTTCAATGAGGGCCCCTGTCACGACGCCGCCCTGAAGCAGACGATCGTGCGGACCGATGACCTCCGCAACGAACCCCGCTGGCCGAGTTACGCGCCGGCTGCCGTGGAACGCGGCGTGCTGAGCAGCCTGTCGTTCAAGCTGTATACCGCCGAGCGCACGGCGGGGGCGCTGAACCTGTTCAGCTACCGGGCCGACGTGTGGGACACCGAGGCCGAAACCATCGGCACCGTCTTCGCCGCACACGCGGCGTCGGCGATCATGGCGAGCCGCCACGGGCAGCAGATGCAATCGGCCCTGTCTACGCGCGACCGCATCGGCCAGGCCAAGGGCATCATCATGGAGCGTTATGGCGTGGACGAGCTGCGCGCATTCGACCTGCTGCGCCGCCTGTCTCAAGAAAGTCAGGTCAAGCTCATCGACATCGCGCAGCGCGTCATCGATACCCGCAACGCGGACTGATTCCCGCCGCCGCCATCTACGATGGGGTGGCTTCATCGACGAGGCCGGCGCGGCGCTGCGCCGGGGAACGGGTGGCCACCGTGTGGGATTTCGAAACAGACCCGGAATATCAGGCAAAGCTCGACTGGGTCGAAAAGTTCATGGTCGACGAGCTCGAGCCGCTCGATCTGGTCGCGCTCGATCCCTATGACAAGAAGAACGCCGAAATGATGGCGATCCTGCGGCCGTTACAGCAGCAGGTGAAGGATCAGGGGCTGTGGGCCGCGCATCTGCGGCCGGAGCTCGGCGGCCAGGGCTTCGGCCAGGTCAAGCTCGCGCTGCTCAACGAGATCCTCGGCCGTTCCCGCTGGGCGCCGTCGGTGTTCGGCTGCCAGGCGCCGGATTCCGGCAACGCCGAGATTCTCGCGATGTTCGGCACCGACGACCAAAAGGGCCGCTACCTGCAACCGTTGCTCGACGGCGAGATCACCTCGTGCTACTCGATGACCGAGCCGCAGGGCGGTTCCGATCCCGGACAATTCGTCACCGCCGCCACCCGCGACGGCGACCACTGGGTCATCAACGGGGAGAAGTGGTTCTCCACCAACGCCAAGCACGCCTCGTTCTTCATCGTCATGGCCGTGACCAACCCCGAGTCGCGCACGTACGACAAGATGTCTCTGTTCATCGTCCCGGCCGAGACACCGGGCATCGAGATCGTCCGCAACGTGGGCGTGGGAGCCGAGTCGTCGGCGCGCGCCAGCCACGGGTATGTCCGCTACATCGACGTGCGCGTTCCGGCCGACCATGTGCTGGGCGGCGAGGGTCAGGCGTTCATGATCGCGCAGACCCGGCTTGGGGGTGGGCGCATCCATCATGCGATGCGCACAATCGCGTTGGCGCGCAGCGCCTTTGACATGATGTGCGAGCGCGCCGTGTCCCGAAAGACGCGACACGGGCGACTCTCCGATTTTCAGATGACCCAGGAGAAGATCGCGGACAGCTGGATACAGATCGAGCAGTTCCGGCTGCTGGTGCTGCGCACGGCGTGGCTGATCGACAAGCACCACGACTACCAGAAGGTGCGTCGCGACATCGCGGCGGTCAAGGTGGCCATGCCCCAGGTGCTGCATGACGTCGTGCAGCGGGCCATGCACCTGCACGGCGCGCTGGGCGTTTCCGACGAGATGCCGTTCGTCAAGATGATGGTGGCGGCCGAGTCGCTGGGCATCGCCGATGGCGCCACCGAACTGCACAAGATGACGGTGGCACGCCGCACCTTGCGCGAATATCAGCCGGTGACAACGCCATTCCCGTCCGCGCACATACCCACCCGGCGCGCGGAAGCCCAGGCGCGACTGGCCGAGCGGCTCGAGCATTCCGTCGCGGAGTTCTGACCCGGCTCTCCCCGGCAGCGTCACGACACATAAACCTCAGCGCCGACACGCCGTAAAGCGCCGCCGTGGTTTATGTCTCGCGGCAGTGGCTCACGAGACGTAGCGGACGATGCTCTCGGCCACACACGCCGGCTTCGGCGCGCCCTCGATCTCGACGGTGGTGGACATGGTCGCCTGCACGGCACCGTTTCCGACGTCGTCAACGCTGACCAGCGACGTCTGCGCGCGCACACGGGAGCCGACGGGCACCGGGGCGGGGAAGCGAACCTTGTTGAGACCGTAGTTGATTGCGAGCTTGATGCCGTTGACCGCGTAGATCTGGTGCTGCAGGCGCGGCAACAGGGCCAGGGTCATGAAACCGTGGGCGATCGTCCCGCCGAAAGGACCGGCGGCGGCGCGTTCCGGATCGACGTGGATCCACTGGTGATCGCCGGTCGCGTCGGCGAACAGGTTGACGTCTTCCTGGGTGATGGTCACCCAGTCGCTGTGGCCGATGGTTTCGCCGGCTGCCGCCGCGAGTTCGGCTACTGATTCGAAGGTGCGCATTGAGGTTTCTCCTTGACTCCGGGCGCTAAGGATAGCGCCGGGGGCATCCGGCATCGCCGTTCGGCCCGTCGAGTCTGCCGCGAGAACCGGAATTCGTTTCACGGTGATCGCCCGGGGAAGCCCTGTGTGCACACGCAACAACCCGAAGGGGAACGGCATGACCGAACGCAAGAAGCGCGCGATCGAATCGGAGGCGCATGGGTCACGAACGCGCGTCACCGCCGCGGAAGACGACTGGACGTCCCGGCGGCCCTCGGAACGAATCCGTGAAGCCGCATTCACGCGTCTGAACGTTCCGATCATCGGGCAGGTGCGGGTGCCGCACCCCGACCATCTCGCCTTCTATGGTGGATTGGCCGCACTCGCGGCGCTTCAGATCCTCGAGTGGCCCATGGCCCTGGTGCTCGGCGCCGGCCAGGCGCTGGCAGAAAGCCAACACAACCGCGTCGTCCGCGGATTCGGCGACGCCTTGGGCGAGGCTTGACCGATCCTGCGGGAAGTCGACAGCGCAGTGCACGCTGGTTTGGCGGCGCATGCACTGGGAACCCCGTCGGAAGTCAAGACCCGCACCGGAAGGAAGCAAATGGGAGAGCCGAAGGGCCACAAGACGGAGTCCGACGTCGAACCGGAGGCTCACGAGTCACGGTCACGCGCCGCGGCCGGCGAGGCCGACGGCTCGTACGTAGGAGCGGCCGGCTCGGACGATTCTTTCGATGCCGGGGAATCGGGTGCCGAAGCGCGGAGCCAGCAGGGCTGACTCCCGACCCCTCCGCGGACCGGTTACCGGAGTGCGCCGATCGCGGCCTGCAATTTGGTGGTGGCCTGATCCGCAACCTCCTGCAGGGCGCCCTGCTCGCCTGTCACCCGGACCATGAGTTGGGGATCCATGGCTTCGACCAGAACCGCGTCGTTTTCGGCGGGGTCGGTTCGCACCACGACGTTGCACGGCAATAATTGGCCGATCTGGCGGTGAATGCCCAGCGCGCGATGCGCCAACACCGGGTTACAGGCACCCAGGATCACATAGTCCTCCATGTCCTCCCCGAGCTTGTTCTTCAGGGTGGCCTTGACGTCGATAGTGGTCAGCACTCCGAAGCCCTGTTCGGCCAGAGCCTTAGTGGTCTGTTCCACCGCGTCCTCAAACGAGGTGTGCAATGTGGCGCTCAATCCTGATGTCATTTCTTCCTCCTCGGTGTTTCGATCTACCCGGAATTTCATTCGGCGCTAGGGCGATTCGCGCCCGGCGCGGTCACAACTAACCCGCGGCGCGCGGGCGCTGCAGCTGGCTGAATTCGGCAGTCGCGGCCAAAGTCGTGACCGCGTCGAAGAGTGCGATCGAGGCTGCCGGGTCGGGTAACGCCGTGAGGACCGGACCGAAGAACGCGTGCCCGTCGATGCGCAAAATCGGACTGCCCCCGGTTTCCCCGAGCGCATCCTGTCCCGCCCGGTGCGCTTGCCGCACGAGTCCGTCTAGGGATTCATCCCCGATTGCCGCGGCGGTGGTGTCGCGCGCGCCCACAGTGGCCAAAACGTGGGCGACCAGATCGTCGTCGAGCGGTTCGGAGCGGTCGAAGTACCGCTCACCGAAGGCGAAGTACGCGTCGGCCCACCCGGGGGCGCCCTTTTCGCGCGCTATAGCGGCCATCAGCCGGCCTACGTGTTGCGAGTCGCGCATGCGGGCCTGCTGAGGTGGCGGCAGTTCTCGTCCCTCGTTGAGCACCGCCAGATTCATCAGTTGCCAATCGACGGCAATGCCGGTCTTCTCGGCGACGGCGCGCAACCATCGTGCGGTGTTCCACGAAAACGGGCACACCGGGTCCAACCACAGGGTCACCCTCGTCGGTTCCATTGGTCTTCCCCTCTCGTCAAGGCCGGCCGTCAGGCCAGGCTCAGGAACAGCTTCTCCAGCTCATCGATCGACACGGCCGGCCCGTCGGTGGGACTACCCTCCGGTCGGGCGATGCAGTCGCGCAGCCCCGAGGCAATGATCTTGAAGCCGGCGCGATCCAGTGCCCGCGACACCGCGGCCAGTTGGGTGACGACGTCCTTACAACTGCGGCCCTGCTCGATCATCGCGATGACGCCCCCGAGCTGACCGTGCGCGCGACGCAGTCGGGCCAGGACGGCATCCATGTCGCCGGGGTCGTGAACTTCGTTAGCCATGACTCCTTCATACCATACCCTCGGGGGTATACATGGCGCGTTGGCCGATACCCCACCGGGTATGGTACTAATTGCGCTGGGTTCAAGTCGCGACTCGCGGGTACCAGTCACGCGATCACGTGCGGCGTGTGCCCGCTGGCCCTCAACTGCGGGCCAAACGGCCCTATTCGCCGCGGCGACGCGGGCTGAGACTCCGTACCAGAACGACCAGGTCACGAGGGAAGGAAACGGCAGTGTCCACGTTTCTCAGACGGGCGTGGGTGCCGCTGGTCGTCGTGACGGCAGTCGCTCTCGGTGGCATCGCCGTCGAGCGGCTCCGCGGCGTCTTCGGCTCCGACGCGATCTTCACCGCGACGGGCCGCAGCGCCGAACCACTCGAAGCCTCGCACATCAAGCAGGTGACCTACGAGGTCTACGGCCCAAGTGACACAACGGGAACCGTGAGCTACCTAGACAACAACGCGCGGCCGGAACAGGCGAACTTCACCGCTCTGCCGTGGACCTTCACGGTGACCACAACGGTGCCGGCCGTGATCGCCAGCCTGGTGGCACAGGGCAACAGCGACGACATCGGATGCCGCATCACCGTCAACGGCGTGGTCAAGGACCAGCGCTCCTCGGCCGGGCGCCACGCCCAAACTTCCTGTCTGGTGAAGGCCGCATGAACACCGAAACCGAAGCCCGTCCGAAATTCATGCGGTTCGTCCGCAAGTTCGCCTGGCCCATCATCATCGGCTGGCTACTACTCACCGTCGCCCTGAACGTGCTCGTGCCGCCGATCGAGTCGGTCGCGCGGAACCACGCGGTGACCATGTCGCCCCAGGACGCTCCGGCGATGATCGCCGCCAAGCGCATCGGCGCGACCTTCCACGAGTCCGACTCCGACAGCATCGCGATGATCGTCCTGGAGAGCGACAGACCGCTCGGCGACGAGGCGCACCGCTATTACGACGGCTTGGTGAACAAGCTGCAGGCCGACCCCAAGCACGTGCAGCACGTCCAGAACGTCTGGGGCGATCCGCTCACCGCCGCCGGTGTCCAGAGCCGCGACGGCAAGGCCGCCTACGTCCAACTCAACCTGGCCGGCAACCAGGGCAGCACCCTGGGCAACCAGTCAGTCGACGCGGTGCGGAAGATCGTCGACAAGTCAGAGCCCCCCAAGGGACTCAGGGTCTACGTCACCGGTCCGGCCCCCTTGACCACGGACATGAACGAGGCCGCCGACAAGAGCATGTTCAAGATGATGGGCGTCACCGGTGTGGTCATCATGATCATGCTGTTCATCGCCTATCGTTCGGTCAGCACCGTCCTTCTGGTCCTGGTCATGGTCGGTTTCGAAATGGGCACGGCGCGGGGGCTCGTCGCGCTGCTTGGAAACAACGAGCTGTTGGGATTCTCGACGTTCGTCGTTGCGATGCTGTCCTCGTTGGCCATCGCGGCGGGCACGGACTACGCGATCTTCCTCATCGGCCGCTACCAGGAGGCGCGTCAGGCCGGTCAAGACCGAGAAACCGCCTACTACACCATGTTTCGCGGGACCTCGCACATCATCCTGGGCTCGGGGTTGACGATCGCAGGCGCCACGTTCTGCCTTCACCTGGCGCGCCTGTCGTACTTTCGGGCGCTGGGCATCCCGTCCGCCTTGGGCCTGCTCGTCGTCGTGGCCGGAGCGATGACCGCGGCCCCAGCCGTCGTCGCGGTGGCCACCCGGTTCGGCTTGCTCGACCCGAGACGGATGATCAAGACGCGCGGTTGGCGGCGGGTCGGCACCGCCACCGTGCGCTGGCCCGGCCCCGTCTTCGCGGCGTCGCTCGTCATCGCGATCGTCGGGATCCTCATCATGCCCAGCATGAAGGTCAGCTACAACGACCGCTTCTACATACCCCACGGTCTCCCGTCGAGCGTCGGCTACGCGGCCGCGGAGCGCCATTTCAGCGCCGCCACAATGAATCCCGACATCCTCATGATCGAAAGCGATCACGACATGCGGAACGGCGGCGACATGATCATCCTCGACAGGCTAGCCAAAGACATCTTTCGCGCACCCGGAATCGCGATGGTGCAGAGCATCACCCGGCCATTGGGCGGCCCGATCGAACACACCTCCATACCGTTCCAGATCAGCGCCCAGTCGATCCCGATCCAGCAGAACCTGCAATTCATGCGGGACCGCACCGACGACATGCTCAAGATGAGCGACGACCTCGGCGCCATGATCGTCTCGATGCGGCGGATGCAGGACCTGGTCGGGCAGATGAGCGGCGCGACGCATCACATGGTCGGCGACATGCACGAGATGCAGGCCACGCTGGACGAGATGCGTGACCACCTTGCGGATTTCGACGATTTCGCCCGCCCGTTCCGCGGCTATCTGTATTGGGAACAGCACTGTTTCAACATCCCCGTGTGCTGGGCCGCGAGGTCGGTGTTCGAGGCGATCGATGGTGTGGACAAGTTCAGCGAGAACATGCGCACGCTGATCAATGACGTGAACAACGTCGACGCGATATTGCCCCAGATGCTCGCCGAGTTCCCGCCGATCATCGCCGTCGCCCAGTCGATGCAGGGCACTCTGCTCACGATGCACAGCAGCTTCTCCGGTCTGGTCACCCAAATGGCGCAGATGACCGACACGGCCAGCGCGATGGGTCAGGCATTCGACGCGTCCCGCAGCGGCGACTACTTCTACCTGCCCCCGGAAGCGTTCCAGAATCCCGACTTTCAGCGTGGCCTGAAGCTGTTCCTGTCGCCGGACGGCAAGGCCGCGCGCTTCATCATCACCCACGACGCGGACCCGGCAACGCCGGCGGGCATTTCGGCGGTCATGCCGGAACTGGCCGCCGCGCATCAAGCGGTGAAGGGTACGACGCTGACGGGCGCCAAGTTCTATCTCGCGGGCACGGCGGCCATCTACCGTGACATCCAGTCGGGCTCCCACTACGACCTGCTGATCGTGGGGCTCGCGGCGCTGACGCTGATCTTCGTCGTGATGCTGATCATCACGCGTGCCCTGGTCGCATCCCTGGTGATCGTCGGCACGGTGCTGCTCTCGCTGGGTGCCGCCTTCGGGCTGTCGGTGTTGGTGTGGCAACACCTGTTGGGCCTCGAATTGAACTGGATCGCACCGGTATTCGGCCTGATCATTCTGCTGGCGGTCGGATCCGACTACAACCTGCTGCTGGTTTCCCGGTTCCAGGAGGAGATCGGCGCCGGACTGAAGACCGGCATCATCCGCTCGATGGGCGGGACGGGTGGCGTGGTCACCTCCGCGGGTCTGGTCTTCGCCTTCACCATGATGTCGATGGTCGCCAGCGACCTGCGCTCGATCGGCCAGGCCGGCAGCACGATCGGTCTCGGGCTGCTGTTCGACACGTTGATCGTGCGCTCGCTGATGACGCCGTCGATCGCGGCACTGCTGGGGCGTTGGTTCTGGTGGCCGATGCGGGTGCGGCCCCGCCCCGCCAGCGAAATGCTGCGGCCCTTCGGGCCCCGCCGCCTCGTTCGTTCGCTTCTTCTCGGCGAGGAAGCCGACGCGCCAATCACCAAGCCCGAAAAAGCGATGGCGTCCACGGCGAGGTAACGACCAGGGACGGCAAGATGGGGTTGTGCGGCTGCTGCTGATATCCGATACCCACGTCCCCAAGCGCGCCCGCGACCTGCCCCCACGGGTTTGGGATGAGGTGGACGCGGCCGACGTGGTCGTGCACGCCGGTGATTGGGTGGCGCCCGCGCTGCTCGACGAACTCGAAACCAGGTCGGCGCGGCTGGTGGCCTGCTGGGGCAACAACGACGGGCCGGCCCTGCGGGCGAGGCTGCCGGAACGGGCGGACGTGACGCTGGCGGGTGTGCGATTCACGGTCGTGCACGAGACCGGTGCGGCGACGGGCCGCGAGGCCCGGATGTCGCGGTTGTATCCGGGCACCCAGGTCCTGGTGTTCGGGCACAGCCACATCCCCTGGGACACCCGCTCCGACACCGGCCTGCGCCTGCTCAATCCGGGCTCGCCGACGGATCGGCGCCGCCAGCCGTTCTGCACCTACATGACCGCCGACGTCGCCGACGGGACCCTCGCCGACGTGGTCCTGCATCGCCTTACGAAGTAACGGGTACTTACCTGCTGCACAGCCTCCACACATAGATAGCTCGGCTACAGAGGTATTATGGGCAAGGTGAAGTCAAGTACCGACGTGGTCACCGAGGTGTTTCGCGTCGTCGGCAGATTCCGTCGGCAACTCCGGCGGTCAGCCGGCCGCGGCTTCGATTCGTCGCGGCTGACCGAGTCGCAGTCCGAGCTGCTGTGGCTGGTGGGCAGGCGGCCGGGTATTTCGGTCAACGCCGCCGCCGCCGAACTCGGCCTGGCGCCCAACACCGCTTCCACCCTGGTCTCCAAGCTGGTATCCGGCGGGTTGCTGATGCGCACCGTCGGGGACACGGACCGCCGGGTCGGCCGGCTACACCTCGCCGAGCCCGCCCAGCAGATCGTCGACACGTCCCGGGCAGCGCGTCGAGCGGTGCTGGCCGAGGTGCTCGCCGAACTCGACGACGACCAAATCGAGTCTTTGACAAGAGGATTGGAGGTCATTGAGATGATGACCCAGACACTGCAGGAGCGACGGCCATGAGCGCAGCACTGCCGATGGCGATCGATGCCAAAGGCCTGACCTATCGGTACGGCCAGTTCACCGCCGTCAACGACGTGACGTTGCAGGTGCGGCCGGGTGAAACCATGGGCCTGCTCGGTCCCAACGGGGCCGGGAAGACGACCATGGTCCGGATGCTCACCACGCTGGCGCCGGTGCAGCAGGGTGAACTGCGCATCTTCGGGTTGGACGCCCGCCGCCAAACCACCGACATTCGCAGCAACATCGGCTATGTGCCGCAACAACTCTCGATCGAGCCCGCATTGACCGGCCGGCAGAATGTCGAATGGTTCGCGCGGCTCTACGGTGTGCCCCGGGCCGCGCGCTCCGATCGGGTCGGGCAGGCGCTGGACGCCATGGACCTGCTTGACGTTGCCGACCGGCTGGCCTCCGCCTATTCCGGCGGCATGGTCCGCCGACTCGAGGTGGCGCAGGCGCTCGTGAACCGCCCGTCGCTGCTGGTTCTCGACGAACCGACCGTCGGGCTGGACCCGATTGCGCGCGACGGCGTCTGGACACAGGTGCAGAAGATGCAGGCGCAGTTCGGGATGACCGTGCTGCTGACCACCCACTACATGGAAGAGGCCGACGCGTTGTGCGATCGCGTCGCACTGATGCACCAGGGTGAGTTGCGGGCGGTGGGCACGCCCGCCAAGTTGAAGTCGACGGTGTCGCCCCGCGCGACCCTCGAGGACGTGTTCCGCCACTATGCCGCCTCGGACTTGGCGGACGAGCCGGCCGAACCGTTCCGTGAAATCCGTTCTGCCAGAAAGGTTGCGCGCCGTGTCGGTTGATAGTGCCATGCCGGGCACCCTGGTCCGCGCGCCGCGCGGTTGGCAACGGGTCGGTGCCGTGTCGAGCCGCATCGGCGCGTTCGCGATCGTCGAACTGCAGAAGCTGCAGCACGACAGGACCGAGCTCGTCACCCGGATGGTGCAGCCGGCGCTGTGGCTGCTGATTTTCGGCACCACCTTCAGCCACCTGCACGTCATCCAGACCGGATCGGTGTCCTACCTAGCCTTCCTGGCGCCCGGGATCATCGCCCAGTCGGCGCTGTTCATCTCGATCTTCTATGGGATACAGATCATTTGGGATCGAGACGCGGGCGTCCTGGCCAAGCTGATGGTGACGCCGGCACCCGCGTCGGCGCTGATCACCGGCAAGGCGTTTGCGGCCGGGGTGCGCTCGGTTGCTCAGGTGGTCGGCGTGATGGCGTTGGCGTATCTGATGAATGTCGGCCTGACGGCCAACCCGCTGCGGATTCTGGCGGCGATGGCCGTCGTCATGCTCGGTGCCGCGTTCTTCGCCTGCCTGTCGATGACGCTGGCCGGCCTGGTGCGTAATCGCGATCGCCTGATGGGAATCGGCCAGGCGATCACGATGCCGCTGTTCTTCGCCTCCAACGCGTTGTACCCGGTCGACGTGATGCCGAGGTGGCTGCACGTGCTGAGCAGGGTCAACCCGCTCAGCTACGAGGTCAACGCCCTACGGGGGCTGCTCATCGGCACGCCATTCAACGCGGTGGACCTCGTCGTGCTGGTGGTTGCCGCGGTGCTCGGAATCGCCGCGGCGTCAACGTTATTGCGCCGACTCGTCGCCTAGGGAAGGCGTCCGGCGCTAGCCGATGTGCCGCCCGTTGGGAAGGTCGGCGTTCGGTTCCGATAGCCAATCGTTATCCAACGGTGACGATTCCGGCCTGACTCCCAATCGTTAGCCAACCGCGATGTGAAGCTCCGGCCGTGACAGGCGAATCGAGCCCTCCCCACGTGTTTCACTGCCCAGCGAACAGATTCGACCGCCGCACATGGCAGATGAAAGTTGGGATGGGTAGAGAGCTATGAAGTTCTTCGAAGAGTTGCGGAAGTTGCGTGGCGCCGCGGCGACCATGCCGCGCCAGCTGGCGGTCGCGGCTGTGGGGGCTGCCCTGGTGTCCGGCCTCGTCACCGCCGCAGGCGGCGCGGCCACCGCGGGGGCGTTCTCGAAGCCGGGGCTGCCGGTGGAGTACCTGGAGGTGCCGTCACCGTCGATGGGCCGCAACATCAAGGTTCAGTTCGAGGGCGGCGGACCGCACGCGGTGTACCTGCTCGACGGCCTGCGGGCCCAGGACGACTACAACGGCTGGGACATCAACACCCCCGCCTTCGAGGAGTTCTACCAATCCGGCCTGTCGGTGGTGATGCCGGTCGGCGGGCAGTCCAGCTTCTACACCAACTGGTACCAGCCGTCGTCGGGCAACGGTCAGAACTACACCTACAAGTGGGAGACGTTCCTGACCCAGGAGATGCCGCTGTGGCTGCAGGCCAACAAGCAGATCTCCCCGGCCGGCAACGCCGCGGTGGGCCTGTCGATGTCGGGCGGCTCCGCCCTGATCCTGGCCGCGTACTACCCGCAGCAATTCCCTTACGCCGCTTCGCTTTCGGGCTTCCTCAACCCGTCCGAGGGCTGGTGGCCGACGCTGATCGGGCTGGCGATGAACGACTCGGGTGGCTACAACGCCAACAGCATGTGGGGACCGTCCACTGACCCGGCGTGGAAGCGCAACGACCCGATGCTGCAGATTCCGCGGCTGGTCGCCAACAACACCCGGATCTGGGTCTACTGCGGCAACGGGACCCCCAGCGACCTCGGCGGCGACAACATGCCGGCCAAGTTCCTGGAAGGCCTCACGCTGCGCACCAACCAGCAGTTCCAGAACACCTACGCGGCCGCGGGCGGACGCAACGGGACGTTCAACTTCCCGGCCAACGGGACGCACTCGTGGCCCTACTGGAACCAGCAATTGCTCGCGATGAAGCCCGACATCCAGCAGGTGCTGCTGGCCAGCAACACCACGGCCCAGCCGGCGCAACCGGCGCAGCCGGCACAGCCAGCCGCCTGACCCCCGACCAGCATCGGCAGTAGCGCACCGGTCAGCGCTACTGCCGATGCTTTTTGTCGGACCGTTGCATCAACAGAGCGCGCCGGTCCTGGTGAAAGTAGGTGTACCCGGTCGTTACCGCACAAAGGGACGTGGCCATCACCAGCATCCAGGTCCCGTTGACGACCACGCTGATGAAGCCGCCCACCGCCGCGCCCACGACAAAGCTGGCCAACAGCAGGAAGTAACCGAGCCAGTCCGAGACGCTTCCACCACCAGCGATGTGACGCTCGATGCCCTGGCCCATCTTGACGGTCGTGCCGGTCACATAGCTCAACGGCACCGAAACCTCACCATCTTTGACAAAAGAGGTGTTCAACGCCCCGGTGCCGAACGCCAGCAGCATCATCGGCAAGAAATCGACGAGATTCTCTTCCCAGCCCTCATCAAGGACGTCGACCACGGTGGCGGCCGCCAGACTGAAGGTGGTCAGCACCGTCGGGCCGTGCGGATGGTCCACCCAGAAAAATCGCCGGCACAGTGACGCAACGATCACGCCGACGACGAACGCCGCAATGAGCAGCCCCGCGCTTGCGGCTAGCCAGCCTTGCCCGGTGAAGTACCCGAGCACGGCACGTTGGGCGTTGCCGGTGATGAAAACCACGAAATAGCCCGCGGAGTGGGTGAAGGAGATCGCGCCGACCACACCGGCCAACACCGCCAGCACCCACGACAACCGCGCTTCGCTATTGAAGGTTTCGCTCGCCACGCTGACATGCTGTCAGAAGCTCGCCGCCCCCGCAGGGCACGCATAGCGAACTCCTATCTCGCACCTACGAGCCGGTGAGCCGGGCGATGGAGCGCAGCGGGATCGGCAGCCAGCCGGGCCGGTGTCGCGCCTCGTATCCGGCCTCGTACACGGCCTTGTCGAGCTCGTAAGCGGCCAGCAGCTCGGCCGAATCGCGGGGGTCGGTGCCCGACGCGGCGGCGTAACCCTCGCAGAAAGCGGTCCGGTTGCGTTCGACCCACTCCCGGGCGCGGGCGGCCAGTTGCTTGTCGGCCGCCTGGTCCACCAGGGGCCCGTACGCGGCGTATTCGAAGGACCGCAGCACGCCCGCCACGTCGCGCAACGGTGAATCCGGCGCCCGGCGCTCATCGAGTGGCTGCCCCGGTTCGCCCTCGAAGTCGATGAGCAGCCAGCTTTCGGGCGTGCGCAGCACCTGCCCGAGGTGCAGGTCGCCGTGTACCCGCTGGACGGTGATCGTCTGGTCCGCGAGCTTGGCGAATCGCTCCTCGATGGTTGCCGCGTACTCCTGCAGCTCGGGCACCTTCGCCACGGTCGACGACAGCCGTCCTAGCACGGTGTCGACCGGGAAGGCCGACTGCGCCGTTCCGAGGGACTCGGCCAGCGTGGCGTGCACGGACGCCACGGCCTCGCCGAGCCGGCAGGATTCGCCGGCAAAGTCACCGCCGACTTCGTGGGCATACAGGTCACCTTCCGCGAACAGGTCGCGAACGCTGGCGGTGGCCATCGCCCACCCTTCGGCCGCGTTGGACGCGAACTCGGTCACCATGCCGAGCGGCCAGGCTTCATCGGCCGTCCCGTCCGGGGCGGCCATCTCGTAGGTGCCGAGCAGCCGGGCCACGTGCGGATTACCCGCGCGGGCCAGCACCCGGTTCAGTTCGATGTCCGGGTTGATGCCGCTGCTGACGCGACGGAACGCCTTGAAGATCGCTTCCCGGTCGAAGATCACGCTGGTATTGCTCTGTTCGGCGTCGGACACATGCGGCATCGCCTCCAGCGGCAGCACCGCGTCGGGTTCCTTGTCGAACCTCACTTCGGTGCCCGACGCGGCCCGAACGTCCGACGAATCGATCAGCGACAGCAGAAACTGCGGCGCCTCGGTGTCGTACAGGCCGTCGAATCCGGTGCGGTCACCGGCGGCGCCGATGGTGGCCACGGTGCTGTACTCGGAGACCGGCGCGGTATCCCACCGCACGACCACCTGGTAACGCTCGGACGAGCCGTCGGCGTACTGGGCGTCGACCAGCACCAGGTCGAGGTCCTCCCGCAGCGGGACGACCACGGCGGCCTCGGCGGAGGTCAGTTCTCGATTGCGCCCGGCGTACCACCGCTGCTGTGGGAGCCAGTCCGACCAGGGCAATTTGGCTGGCTCAGTCATGTGCGCCGCTCCTCTTCATCCTCACATGCGGTCAGCTGGAACCAGTAGAACCCGTGCCCAGGCAACGTCAGCAGGTAGGGCAGGTGCCCGATCCGCGGAAATTCGACGTGCCCGGTCAGTTCCACCGGTGTGCAACCGCTCCAGTGCTGCAGATTCAATTCGATCGGCTGAGGGAACCGCGACAGGTTATTGACGCACAACACCGTGTCGCCCCCGTCGGGCGCCTGGCGCACGAACGCCAGCACCGACGGGTTGGAGCCACCGAGCTCCTCGAATGTGCCGATCGCGAAGGCCTCGTGGCGACGCCGCACCGCCAACATCACGCGGGTGAAGTTCAGCAGCGACGTGGACGTGTCGCGTTGGGCCTCGACGTTGACGGCCTGATAGCCATAGACCGAGTCCTGGCTGGCCGGCAGGTAGAGCCGGCCCGGGTTGGCCTTGGAGAACCCGGCGTTGCGGTCCGGCGTCCACTGCATCGGGGTGCGCACACCGTCGCGATCACCCAGCCAGATGACGTCCCCCATGCCGATCTCGTCGCCGTAGTACAGCACCGGCGATCCGGGCAGCGACAGGAGCAGCGCGGTGAACAGCTCGATCTGGTTGCGGTCGTTGTCGAGCAGCGGTGCCAGCCGGCGCCGGATCCCTACGTTCGCCTTCATCCGGGGATCCTTGGCGTACTCGGAGTACATGTAGTCACGTTCCTCGTCCGTGACCATCTCCAGCGTCAACTCGTCGTGGTTGCGCAGGAAGATCCCCCATTGCGCCATGTCGGGAATTTCCGGCGTCTGCGCCAGGATCTCCGAGATCGGAATGCGCGACTCCCGGCGGACCGCCATGAAGATGCGCGGCATCAGCGGGAAGTGGAACGCCATGTGGCATTCGTCGCCGCCGGTGCTGGTGTCGCCGAAGTACTCGACCACATCGGCCGGCCACTGGTTGGCCTCGGCCAGCAGCACGCGGCCCGGGAACTCGTCGTCGATGACCTTACGGACACGCTTGAGGAAGGCGTGCGTCTCGGGCAGGTTCTCG
Organism: Mycobacterium sp. E3251; assembly: GCF_001666835.1. Taxonomy (GTDB): domain Bacteria; phylum Actinomycetota; class Actinomycetes; order Mycobacteriales; family Mycobacteriaceae; genus Mycobacterium. The sequence continues at coordinate 78,807 of NZ_LZJF01000060.1, forward strand.
CAGTTGGTGCCCTCCCGTTCGAACAGGTAGGGCACCGCGTCCAGGCGGAACCCGTCGATACCCAGGCCGAGCCAGAAGCGCAGCACGTCGATCATGGCTTCCTGCACGGCCGGGTTTTCGTAGTTCAGGTCCGGCTGGTGCGAGAAGAACCGGTGCCAATAGAACTGTTTGCGCACCGGGTCGAAGGTCCAATTGGACTCCTCGGTGTCGACGAAGATGATTCGGGCGTCGGTGTACTTCTCGCTGGTGTCGCTCCACACGTAGAAGTCGCCGTACGGGCCGTCCGGGTCGTGCCGCGACTCCTGGAACCAGGGGTGCGAATCCGAGGTGTGGTTCATGACCAGATCGGTGATGACCCGGATGCCCCGCTCGTGCGCAGCGTTCAGCAGCGCGACGAAATCCTCGACCGTGCCGAACTCGGGCAGCACCTTGTAGAAGTCCCTGATGTCGTAACCGCCGTCGCGCAGCGGCGAGTCGTAGAACGGCGGCAGCCAGATGCAGTCGATGCCCAGCCACTGCAGGTAGTCCAGGCGCCCCAGGAGCCCCCGCAGGTCGCCCGACCCGTCCGCGTTGGCGTCGAAGAATGCCCGCACCAGCACCTCGTAGAAAACGGCGTGCTTGAACCACGTCGGGTCGGTGGGCAGCGCGGCGGCGTTGTCGAAGTCATCGGACTCGGGGTGCTCGACGACACCGCCCTGGACGTGACTGCCCCCTGCGGGATGGTGCTCGACAGCTTCTCTTGCGTCGTTCATCAAATCCACGATGCCACGGGTACCCGAGGCGCGACATTCGGAATCACGCCTACTGACATGTGACGAAACACGCCCGGCGCCAAGAGAATTGGCCACCCGCCGAGCTTCGTCGACATGGGAATCAGGCCGGCGGTCCGTCCGCCAGCGTCACGTTTGTGGTGCGGTCGCCACCCCCGGCCGAGCGATAGCGCACCGTGATGTTGTCGCCGGGGTGGTGCGGAACGAGCACCTCGGTCATCGACGTGGCCCCGGTGATCGCGACGTTGTCAACCCCGGTGATGACGTCGCCGGGGGAGATCCCGGCCGCCGCCGCGGGGCCGCTGGTGACCACGCGCTCGACGCGCGCGCCGTTGCCGTTGCTGTCGGTCACACCCAGCCCGAGGAACGCGGTCGGGCCGATGTGCACGGTGTTCGAGCCGGCGCCCGACCTGATCTGTCCGGCCACGCCCATCGCGTGGCCGATCGGGATGGCAAAGCCCTGTCCGCCCGACATCTTGTAGTTGTCGGTGGCGGCGGTGTTCACGCCGACGACCTGCCCGTCGTTGTTGACCATCGGTCCACCGGAGTCACCGGGCCTGATCGGCGTGTCGGCCTGGATCAGCCCGCCCAGTGATTCGTTGGCGCCGGTCAGGGTGTCGGTCGCCGACACGCTTTGGTTGAGCGCGACGACTTTGCCGGCCACGGCGCTGGGCGTTCCGCCCTGGCCGCCCGCGTTGCCCATCGCCACGACCGGCTGGCCCACCGTGACCCCGCCGCCGATCGCGGCGGTCGGCAGCCCGGCGGCCCCGCGGAGTTGCAGCACCGCGACGTCCTGGCTGCGGTCGTAGCCGACCACGTCCACGGCGTAGGTCTGCCCGTTGCCGACGTCGAACGCGCTGATGTCCGTAGCGCCGGAGATCACGTGATTGTTGGTCAGCACGACCCCGTTGGGGTCGATGACGATGCCGGTCCCGGCCCCCACCGCGTTGTTGTAGCCGAACTTGGTGCTGATGTTGACCACTTGCGGCCCGACCTGGCCGACTAGTGCCGCAGCGTCGATCGGAGCCAGCGGCCGGGTGAACGGCGTCGCGGCCGCCGGCACGGTGCCCAGACCGAGGCCCAGCCCGACCACCGCCAGCACACTGACCAACCATGACCACCAGACCGAGCGGTGGTGCGATTTGCTCATCCGACACCCTTCCTGCTTCGCGGTAACACCAAACTGTCCCGGCCGTGCGGTTCTGGGCGGCACAATTATCTGTATATAACCGTAATGCAGGTAGCTATTCATGGCAGTGGCAAGGCCCCGATCCGCCTAGGCTGACACGGTGGGCGAATTCGACCCCAAGGCCAGCTTCACCCGATCCCCGGTGGCCCGGCTGGCCACGGTCACGCCGGAAGGCCTCCCCCACCTGGTGCCGGTGGTGTTCGCGGTCGCCGACGACTCCCCCGACGTGGTGTACACCGCCGTCGACGCGAAACCCAAGACCACGCGGCGGCTGCGGCGGCTGGCCAACATCGAAGAGAACCCCCTCGTGAGCCTGCTCGTCGACCTTTACGCCGACGATTGGACGCGGCTGTGGTGGGTGCGAGCCGACGGCGCGGCCACCGTCCACGCCCACGGGCCGGTGATGGAGGCCGCATACCGATTACTGCGCGCCAAATACCCTCAGTATCAATCCGTTCCGTTGGACGGGCCGGTGATCGCGATCGCGGTGCGCCGCTGGTCGAGCTGGCACGCCTGACGACCGACGCTCCCTTCCCCGCCAGACCGACGCAAATGTGGCCCGCCCGTGGCCTTGTGTTGGGCCGCGGTTGGGGGAAAAGTTGCCAGTAGACCCTGTGAGCTAGGACACACCACGCTGGGCGCACCCACCGGCGACGTCACCGGGGAGAACTGGAGGAAGGACATGGCGGACAAGGCGAATGCCTCCCAGGGCGCGGCGGCCGCCCCCACCGCGAACGGTCCCGGCGATGTGCGCAACATCGTCCTCGTGGGGCCCTCGGGCGGCGGCAAGACCACCCTGGTCGAGGCGCTGTTGGTCGCCGGCGGGGTGCTGAACAGAGCGGGTTCCGTCACCGACGGCAGCACGGTATGCGACTACGACGACGCCGAGATCCGCCAACAGCGGTCCGTCGGCGTCGCTGTCGCCTCCCTGGCGCACGACGGCATCAAGATCAATCTGGTCGACACCCCGGGATACGCCGATTTCGTCGGCGAGTTGCGGGCGGGCTTGCGCGCCGCGGACTGCGCGCTTTTCGTGATCGCGGCCAACGAGGGCGTCGACGAACCCACCAAATCGCTGTGGCAGGAATGCGATCAGGTCGGCATGCCCCGCGCCGTGGTGATCACGAAGCTCGACCACGCCCGGGCGAACTACTCCGAGGCGCTGGCCGCCGCGCAGAACGCGTTCGGGGACAAGGTGTCACCGCTTTACCTGCCGACCGGCCTGCCGTCTTGCGAAGGCTTGATCGGGTTACTGTCGCAGACCCGCTACCAATACGCCGACGGCAAGCGGACCATGCAGTCGCCCGATCCATCCGACGCGGACCGGATCGAGGAGGCGCGCGGCACCCTCATCGAAGGCATCATCGAGGAATCCGAGGACGAATCGCTGATGGATCGCTACCTCGGCGGTGAGTCCATCGACGAGGCGGTGCTGATCGAGGACCTGGAGCGGGCCGTCGCCCGGGGGTCGTTCTTCCCGGTGATCCCGGTATGCAGCAGCACCGGCGTCGGCACCCTGGAACTGCTGGAGGTCGCCACGCGCGGATTCCCGTCGCCGATGGAACATCCACTCCCGGAGGTGTTTACGCCGCAGGGCGCCCCGCACGCGACGCTGACCTGCGATGCCGACGCGCCCCTGCTCGCGGAGGTGGTGAAGACGACGTCGGACCCCTACGTCGGAAGGGTCAGCCTGGTCCGGGTGTTCTCCGGGACCATCAGGCCCGACACGACGGTCCATGTGTCGGGCCATTTTGCGTCGTTCTTCGGCGCGGTCAACGGGAACGGCAGCACGCACCCCGACCACGACGAAGACGAGCGCGTCGGAGTCCTGTCCTTTCCGCTCGGCAAGCAGCAGCGCCCCGCACCGGCCGTGGTGGCGGGCGACATTTGCGCGATCGGCAAGCTGAGCCGGGCCGAAACCGGCGACACCCTTTCGGACAAGGCGGAGCCGCTCGTGCTGAAACCGTGGACGATGCCCGAGCCCCTGCTGCCGGTGGCGATCCAGGCGCACGCCAAGACCGACGAGGACAAGCTGTCGGTCGGGCTGGGACGGCTGGCCGCCGAAGACCCGACGCTGCGCATCGAGCAGAACCAGGAAACCCACCAGATCGTGTTGTGGTGCATGGGCGAGGCCCACGCCGGTGTCGTCCTCGACGCGCTGGCCAACCGGTACGGCGTCACGGTCGACACCGTCGAGCTCCGGGTGCCGCTGCGAGAAACGTTCGGCGGCAAAGCAAAAGGCCACGGCCGCCACGTCAAGCAGTCCGGCGGGCACGGTCAATACGCGGTGTGCGATATCGAAGTGGAGCCGCTGCCCGAGGGCTCCGGCTTCGAATTCCTCGACAGGGTGGTCGGCGGGGCGGTGCCGCGGCAATTCATCCCGAGCGTGGAGAAGGGCGTGCGCGCACAGATGGAGAAGGGTGTGCACGCCGGCTACCCGGTGGTCGACATCCGCGTCACGCTGCTCGACGGCAAGGCGCACAGCGTCGACTCCTCGGATTTCGCGTTCCAGATGGCGGGCTCCCTGGCACTGCGCGAGGCGGCCGCGGCGACCAAGGTGAGCCTGCTCGAGCCCATTGACGAGATCTCGGTCCTGGTGCCCGACGATTTCGTGGGCGCGGTGATGGGCGACCTGTCGGGCCGCCGCGGTCGCGTGCTCGGTACCGAGACCGCCGGCCACGAGCGCACACTGGTCAAAGCCGAGGTGCCGCAGGTGGAATTGACGCGCTACGCCATCGACTTGCGCTCACTGGCCCACGGCGCGGCGTCGTTCACCCGGGCCTTCGCCCGCTACGAACCGATGCCGGAAACCGCGGCCAGCCGGGTGAAGGCCACGGTCTGATTCGTCACGCACCGAACCGCTGGGCCACGGCACGGCGATCCAGTGACCCTTTGGCGGTGTGCGGCAGCTCGGTCGCCTGCCGGAAGCTGCCCGGCACCTCGAAAGGGGCCAGCCGGTCGCGGGCGAACGCGGCGAGTTCGTCCGCGGTCGGTGCGGCGGCTCCGCGGGGAACGATCACCGCTGCCACCGTCTCGCCGTACAGCTTGTCGGGAATCCCGAAGACCGCCACCTCCAGCACCCCGGGGTGGCTGCCCAGGACGCCCTCGACGCGTTCCGGGGAGATCTTCTCTCCGCCCCGGTTGATGAGCTCCTTGATGCGGCCGCGGATGATCAGCTCGTCCGTCGCCGACAGCGTTCCCAGGTCGCCGGTGCGCAGCCATCCGTCGGTGAAATTGGCTGCGGTGATTGCCGGGTCGCCGAGGTAGCCCCGGACCACGGTGGGACCGTGCAGCCAGACCTCACCGACCTCCCCCGTGGGCGCGGGCCGGCCGTCGGGCCCGACGATCCTGATTTCCGGCCCGGTCGAGCGGCCGACGAGACCCGGTGTAGCAGCCGGGTTTTCGGTGTGGCCGATTTCTGTTGTGGCGACCTGGTGGGTCGCTTCGGTCATGCCGAAGGCGCACACCACCGGGGCCGAGAACGTGTCCTGCAGGGCCTGCGCCGTTTCGGCGGTGAGGGGGGCACTGCAGCTGCGGATGAACCGCAACGCGGCGTCGCCCGGTCGGTCGGTTTCGGCCCGCTCCAACAGGATCTGGTGAATCGTCGGGACTGCCGTGTACCAGGTGGCGCGCACGGCGCCGATGTCGTCCCAGAAGGTGTGCGCCGAGAACCGTCCCCGCGCGGGAAGCAACACCGCTCCCCCGGACACCAGGGTCCCCAGCAGCGCGGCGAGTAGCCCGTGGCCGTGGTAGAGCGGCATCACCGCCACCGTGGCGTCCCTGGGACCGAGCCCGTATCCGTCGATGATGGCCCGCACCGAGGCGGCGATGTTGGCGCGGG
>NZ_LZJF01000061.1 GCF_001666835.1 Mycobacterium sp. E3251
ATTCGGTGCAGGGCAGCACCCAGGTTGCGGCGACGATGTTCTGGGACTCGGGAGCGGCCGATGTTCAGGGACCCGACCTCTTCGCCTGCTTGGGCCCCTTCCCCAAGGCGACCCCGGAGAACGCCGCGAGATACGGCCTGCCGGCCAACAGTTGGATTCTGTTCGGCTCCCCAACTCACCCCACGAGCCGCGGGCGCCTGCGGTTGTCGGGGCCGAACGCGGCCGACCCGATCCGCATCGAGGCGAACGCGCTGTCGAACCCCGACGACCTCAAGGCCGCGATCGCCTGCATCGAGACGCTGCGCGAAATCGGCAACTCCGCCGAACTGCGCCCGTTCGTCGCACGCGAAGTCATGCCGGGTGACCTCTCGGGCGCCGAACTCGATGATTACCTGCGTTATGCCGTGACCACTTACTGGCACGAATCGGGGACGGCGAAGATGGGTCGTGACCCCGCGTCGGTGGTTGACGGACGCCTGAAGGTGTACGGCATCGAGAACCTGCGCGTCGCCGACGCATCGATCATGCCGCGAATTACGAGCGGCAACACCATGGCTCCCTGTGTGGTGATCGGAGAGCGCGCCGCACAGTTCATCAAGGCCGAGCACCGGCTTTGAGCTGTTTGTTACCATCGCGCGGTGCAGGGTTCGGCTGCATCAGGTGAATGCCGCGGGCGGCGATCGGCTTCGCGACGCGACGTTCTGAAACTTGCCCTGGCGCCGGCTTTCCTCAGCTTCGTGACGTCGGCCGCCAGCTCCACCGCGCCAACGGCATTCGCCGCCGACATACGGCTGATCGACTTCGCCGAGCGCAGGATTTCCCCGGACGAGATCAAATCCGCGGGCTATGCCGGGGTGGTGAATTACGTTTCCGAGTCGCGGCCGGGCGCGAATTTCGAGGCCAAGCCGATCACCCGCGAGTACGCCGACGCGCTGCGCGCGGCGGGCCTGCAGATCGTCAGCAATTTCCAGTACGGCAAACCGGGGTGGCCGGACCCGTCGGACTACACCCGCGGCCACGACGGCGGGGTGGCGGATGCCCAGACGGCGCAACGGCTGCACGCCGCGGCCGGGGGCTCGGCGTCGGCCCCGATATTCTTCAGCGTCGACGACGACATCGACGAGAACACCTGGAACAGCATTGCGGTGCAATGGTTTCGGGGGATCAACTCCGCACTGGGCGTGGGCCGCACCGGCATCTATGGGCATGCCAATGCGTGCGGCTGGGCGATCCGGGACGGCGTCGTCGGGAACTCGACCACGCCCGGGCATCGGTGGGCGTGGCAGACCAAGTCGTGGTCGCACGGCGCTCGTGAACCCGCGGCGGTGCTCTACCAGGCGGTGGTCAACAGCCCGGCCAACCCCAGCCCGCTCCTCGGCGGGATCAACGTGGACATCGACGAGGTGTTGGCCGCCGACTACGGCCAGTGGGACTTCGCGCGCTGACCTAACGCACGGCGCCCCGCGAGCCCATGGCCCGCGGGGCGCCGCTTGGTATCCGGGTGTTACTTCAGATCGAACCGGTCGTTGTTCATGACCTTTACCCACGCCGCGACGAAGTCCTCGACGAACTTCCCCTGATTGTCGTCCTGGGCGTAGACCTCGGCCAGCCCGCGCAGCACCGAATTCGACCCGAACACAAGGTCATTCGCGGTCGCGGTCCACTTGATCGCGCCCGAGGCGCGGTCGCGGCCCTCGTAGACGTTCTCCGCGGTCTCCGACGGCTTCCACTCGGTACCCATGTCGAGCAGGTTGACGAAGAAGTCGTTGGTCAACGCTCCGGGCCGGTCGGTGAACACCCCGTGCTTGGTGCCGCCGTGATTGGCGCCGAGCGCACGCAGGCCGCCGATGAGCACCGTCGTCTCCGGGGCAGTCACACCGAGTAGGTACGCCCGCTCCATCAGCAGGTGCTCCAGGGGAGCCTTCTCTCCCGCACGGACGTAGTTGCGGAAGCCGTCGGCCCGCGGCTCGAGCACCGCGAACGACTCCACATCCGTGTTCTCCTGGGAGGCGTCGGTTCGCCCCGGCGCGAAGTGCACCGAGATCTCGTAGCCGGCGTCCTTCGCCGCCTTCTCGACCGCCGCGGATCCCGCCAGCACGATCAGATCGGCCAGCGAGATCTTCTTGCCGCCCGATGCCGAGCCGTTGAAGTCCTGCTGGATCTTCTCCAGCACGGGCAACACCTTGTCCAGCTCGGAGGGCTCGTTGCACTCCCAGTTCCGTTGCGGCTCCAGGCGCAACCGCGCCCCGTTGGCGCCACCGCGCTTGTCGGTGTTGCGGTAGCTCCCGGCCGCCGACCAGGCGGTCTTGACCAGCTGGGGAACGGACAGGCCCGCCCCGAGGACCTTGCTCTTCAGCTCAGCGACGTCCTTCTCGTCGACCAGCTCGTGGTCGACGGCCGGAACCGGGTCCTGCCAGAGCTGCGGCTCGGGAATCCACGGGCCGAGGTAGCGGCTGATCGGTCCCATGTCGCGGTGCAGCAGCTTGTACCAGGCCTTGGCGAACGCCTCGGTCAGCTCCTCGGGGTGGTCCAGCCAGCGCCGCGTGATGTCGCGATAAATCGGGGACTCGCGCATCGAGATGTCGGTGACCAGCATCGTCGGCGCCCGGCCCGGGCCGCCGAACGGATCGGGGATGGTCCCGGCGCCGGCGCCGTCCTTGGCGACGAACTGCCAGGCATCGCCGGGGCTCTTGGTGAGCTCCCACTCGTAGCCGTACAGCGTCTCCAGGAAGGTGTTGTCCCACTGGGTCGGGGTCGGCGTCCAGACCACCTCCAGGCCACTGGTGATGGCGTCCTTGCCAACGCCAGTGCCATACGAGCTCTTCCAGCCCAGCCCTTGCTGTTCGATCGGGGCGGCCTCGGGCTCGGGTCCGACCAGATCGCCGCTGCCGGCGCCGTGGGTCTTGCCGAAGCTGTGCCCGCCGACGATGAGCGCGGCCGTCTCCTCGTCGTTCATCGCCATGCGGCCGAACGTCTCGCGGATGTCGATCGCCGCGGCGATGGGATCCGGCTTGCCTTCGGGCCCTTCGGGATTGACGTAGATCAGACCCATCGTCGTCGCCCCGTAGGGCTGGGCGAGGTCGCGCTCGCCGGAATACCGCTTGTCGGTGCCCAGCCAGGTGTCCTCCTCGCCCCAGAGGATTTCTTCCGGCTCGAAGACGTCTTCGCGACCGAACGCGAAGCCGAAGGTCTTGAATCCCATCGATTCCAGGGCGCAGTTACCCGCGAAGATGATCAGGTCCGCCCAGGAGATCTTGTTGCCGTACTTCTTCTTCACCGGCCACAGCAGCCGACGCGCCTTGTCCAGGCTCACGTTGTCCGGCCAGCTGTTGAGCGGGGCGAACCGCTGCATGCCCTGGCCGCCGCCGCCCCTGCCGTCGAAGATGCGGTACGTGCCGGCCGCGTGCCAGCTCATCCGGATGAAAAGGCCGCCATAGTGGCCGTAGTCGGCGGGCCACCAGTCCTGCGAGGTGGTCATCACCGAGATGACGTCTCGCTTCAGCGCCTCGACATCGAGCTTGGCGAACTCCTCGGCGTAGTTCCAGTCCTCGCCGTAGGGGGTCGATTTCGGGTTGTGGGGCTGCAGCATCGACGGGTCGACCTGATCCGGCCACCAGTCGCGGTTGGTCAGCGGCCCGCGCGCCTTCGGTTCGGGCGAGGAGATCGCGGGGTTTTCGCTCTCGCTCCTGCTGGCCGTCTTGGAGTCGTCGTGCGGCGGCCGGCTTTCGGATATATCTGACACAGCAATCCTTCCTTGGTGATTGGGCTGCGATCTAGGGACCTGCAGTCGAACAGTCGGGGCACACGCCCCAATAGATGACCTCGGCCTCGTCCAGGACGAAGCCGTCCAGAACGTCGTTGTCGTCAGACGGTGTGAGGCAGGGCGCCTCACCGACCGCACAGTCGATGTCGGCGATGACGCCACAGGACCGACACACGACGTGGTGGTGGTTGTCGCCGACTCGCGACTCGTAGCGGGCGACCGACCCGGACGGCTGGATGCGGCGCACCAGACCCACCGTGCTCAGCGCGTTGAGGACGTCGTACACGGCCTGGCGGGAGACATCGGGCAGCCCCACGCGCACCGCGGAGAAGATGGTCTCGGTGTCCGAATGCGGGTGAGCGTCCACCGCCTCCAGCACGGCGATCCTCGGCCGGGTCACCCGGAGATCGGCCATCCGCAGTCGCTCCGCGTAATCGGCCGTCGATGACACCGCACCAATATGACGCACTTATCTGGAACGAGTCAAGAGTTTACTGTGAAGTAGCGCACAACTCACGGTGACGAATGAGCTACATCACGCGATTCTAGGTTGGCTTTAGCGCGCTGCCTTTGCGCCAGTCGTCCCAACTGATCGTCCAGTCGCCGTTCTGCGCCAGTGTCAACGGGGGGCCGCCGCTGTTGCGGACCTCGACCACATCACCCGGCACGGAGAAGTCGTAGAACCATTTCGCATTGTCGGCGTTGAGGTTCAGGCATCCGTGCGAGGTGTCCCGATGGCCCTGGGCCCAGACCGTGGCATCGAGCTCATGCAGATAGATGCCGTCGGTGCTGATCTTGGTGGCCCAGTTGATGGTTTCGCGGTAGCCCAGGCGGGAGTTCTTGGGCAGCCCGAACGTGGAGGAGTCCATCACGACGGGGTTGCCCTTGTCGAGCACGGTGTAGACGCCCGGGGGAGTCCACAGCGAGATGCTCTTGCCGCCGACGTTTTCGGTCCCGCCCATCCCCATCGAGGTGGGCATCGTGCGGACCAGGGCGCCGTTGTTGAAGACGCTGACCTGATGGGTCGCGTCGTCGGCGATGGAGACGTGGGCGTCGCCGATCCGGAACGACACCTTGGTGTCGTCTTGCCCGAATAGGCCGTTACCCAAAGCGATTCCATAAATCTTGGCCTCGGCCGTGACGGTCGTGCCCCGCGCGTAGTAGTGCTCCGGGCGCCAGTGGGCGTTCTGGTCGTCGACCCAGTACCACGACCCCTCCACCTTGGGGTCGGTGGTCACCGCGAGGTGCCGCTCCGCTTCGGCACGGTCGGCGATCTGCTCGTCGAAGTGGGCGACGATCACCATCCCGACGCCATATGTCCCGCCGTCTTTGAGGGCGGCCTCCGACGTGGTGGTGAACGAAACCTTGGTCTGGTTAGACGGCTTCAGCGTCGAAAAGGACGAAACTTGCGTCGAGGCAACGCCATTGGGGCCCCGGCTGGTGACCGTCAGGGTGTAGGTGCGGCCATAGCCCAGGGGGACGGTGGGCTTCCATACGGTGCTATCCGGTGTCATCACGCCCTGCACGGACTTGCCGCTCTCGTTGACCATGCGGACCTCGGTCAGCGTCCCGGCGTCCGCCTTGACCATCACCTGTGCGAGCGGGTCCACGTCGCGCGCATCGGGGCCCGGCGTGATCGTGACCTGTGCCGGTCCAGCGGATTTCGACGATGAGTTGCGGTGACCGCAGCCAGCTAGGGATGCCGCAACCAGGACCACGCCCATAACTGCGGCGACCACGAGCAGTAATCGCCGCGGCCCGCCGCTCCTGGGGATCCGGCGAACGGACCGGTCACTGGTCTTGGACATCATTGAGCTATCGGATCCTTGCGTTCTGTTGGGTGCCGGGTCGAATCGCGGCCCAGGCGGCCATGTTGTCCATCAGATGCCACGGACGTGCGGTTTTTAAACCGACCGGCGCACGGGCGAGGATCATGGCGGCATGGTCGACGACGAACTCGACAGTCTGTATTCGGCGCCGCCGAAGGATTTCACCGCGCAACGCACCAAGTTGGCCGCGGCGGCCAAGCGCCGGGGCGACGACGCCGGCGCCAAGCGGATTTCCGCGGCCAACAAACCCACCACCGCGGCATGGATCGTCAACCGGCTCGCGCTGCGCCACGCCGACACCAAACGGCGCCTGACCGACCTGGGCGACCGTCTGCGCGCCGCGCACGCGGCGATGGACGGCGCGCGTATCCGGGACTTGTCCGCCGAGCAGCACCAGCTCGTCGGCGAGCTCACCCGAACCGCTCTGCAAGCCGCCGATGTCAGCAACCCATCCTCGGCGGTGCGCGACGACATCACCAGCACGCTGCAAGCGGCCATCGCCGACCCCGAGGTCAGGGACCGGCTCGGCCGGCTGGCCCGGCCCGAGCAGTGGTCGGGTTTCGGCGACTTCGGCGCCGCGGCACCCGTGACGGCCGCCCGGGCAGGGCGGGCGAAGGAGCGGTCCGCGCCGGCGCGGCCACAGCCGGCGAAACAGCCCGTGCGCGACGCCGCAGCGCAGCGACGGCTCGAGACACTGACCGCAGCCGTGACAGCCGCTGAGCGCGAGCAGGCCGACGCCGAGGCCACACTCTCCGAGCGCCGGGCGGAGCGGGCCGCGGCCCGGCAGCGCCACGAGGAGGCGCTTGCGGCTTTGCGTGTCGCCGAGCGCGAACTCGAACGCGCCGAAGCGCACTACGAGCGGGCCGAGCACGCCGGCCGCGCCGCGGCAGAAACGGTCAAAGAGGCGAAAGCGCAGTTGAAGCGGGGCTGACAGGGTCCGTCGAAGCGCGGTGGTGTTTCCATGTGTGCAGCCGGGGTACTAGGCCACGCGTGACGTCTTTATGGTTGGCCGATCGGCCCGAACAGCCTTGGGCCGCAAGCAAGCTTGACGAGGGTCCCCGCTCCGCGGATGTCATCGTCGTGGGCGCCGGCATCACCGGGCTGATGACCGCGGTTCTGCTGGCCCGCGCCGGCAAGGACGTGCTGGTGCTCGAAGCGCGCACAGTGGGCGCCTGCGCCACCGGGAACACCACCGCGAAGATCAGCCTGCTGCAGGGCAGCCACCTATCGAAGATCCTGCCCCGGCATGGCAGGGAACTGGCTCGCGCCTACGTCGACGGGAATCGTGAAGGCCAGGACTGGGTGCTCGATTACTGCGGGTCGCATGGCATACCGGTGCAGCGCGAGGACGCCTACACCTACGCCCAGTCCGCCAAGGGAGTGCCGTCCGCGCGCCTGGAGCTTCAGGCGTGCCAGGCGGTGGGGCTGCCCGCCGTCTGGGACGACGACGCCGGCGTGCCGTTCCCGTATCACGGCGGGGTGCGGCTGCCCGATCAGGCCCAGTTCGATCCGATGCCGTTCCTGGACGCGCTGGCCACCGAGCTGCTCAACCGCGGCGGACGGCTGGTCGAGCACACGCGAGTCCGCCGGGTGTCGAGCCGCGGCGAACGCGTGCGGGTCCACGTCAATGACGCCGCGCAGCGCGACGTCGAACTCCAAGCCGGCCAACTGGTTCTCGCCACCGGCATCCCAATCCTGGATCGCGGCGGATACTTTGCGCGCGTAAAGCCCAGCCGGTCCTACTGCATGGCGTTCAAGGTCCCCGGCAACGTCACCCGGCCGATGATGATCTCCACCGACTCGCCGACCCGCTCGGTGCGCTACGCGCCCGTCGCGGACGGGGAGCGGCTGATCGTGGGCGGGGCCGGCCACACCGTGGGCCGCAAGAAGAGCCCGTCGAAGGCGCTCGAGGAACTCGCGTCGTGGGCCCGCAAGCACTACCCGGGTGCCGAGCAGACGCACTTCTGGTCGGCGCAGGATTACACGCCCATCGACCAGCTGCCCTATGTCGGGCCCATCCTGCCGCGCACCGAAACCATCTTTGTGGCAACGGGATTCAACAAGTGGGGAATGACGAACGGCGCTGCCGCGGCGTTGGCGCTGTCGAGCCGCATCCTGGGTGGCCGGATGGACTGGGCGAGGGCGTTCGCCAGCTGGAGCCCGCATGAGTTGACCGGCCTGCCAACCGCCATGCAGGCCAACCTGGAGGTGGGCTTCGACCTGGCCAAGGGCTGGATCACCCCGCTGCTGCGGGCCGGACGGCGCAGCCCGGGGGCCGACGAGGGCGGCGTGGTCAGCGGGCCGCCGTGGCACCTGGAGGCGCGCTGCCGGGTCAATGGCACCGAGCACAGGGTATCGCCGGTGTGCCCGCACCTCGGGGGAATCGTGAACTGGAACGACGCCGACCAGGCGTGGGAATGCCCGCTGCACGGGTCGCGCTTCGCCCCGGACGGCACCCTCCTCGAGGGGCCGGCCACCCGCGACCTGACCGCCTGAATCCGCGCGAAGGGCTCAGTCCGTCTTTTGGTAGACGAGCCAGCGTAACTCGACCGGCGAGTGCTCACGGTCGACGTCGAACACATCGAGACCGTTGGCCCATCCCTCGAACCAGCCCGTGGGCGGCCAGGCGCCCTCGGGCAGGTGAGCCTTCTCGTATTCGTAGGCGGAATCGTCGGCAACCAGCTCGAGGGACAGCCCCGCCGCCGCGGTCTCCAGCTGGTCGCGCGTGTAGATCATGGTGTTGCACTGCTGACCGAATTGCAGCACGGATTCGTCGGGGACGTAGCCTTCGCGGGGCAGGAAAGCGTTGAACACCAGACGCCCGCCGGTAGCAAGGCATTCGGCGGCGAGCTCGAATACGCCGCGCAACTCACGGGTCGTTCGGAAGTCGGGCACCACCTCGGAGAGCACCATCAGCTGGTATTCGTCGTGGACGCTTTCCATCGCGGTGAAGACATCGCTCTGGATCACGTGCACGGCCAGCGACTCGCTCTCCGCCTCGGAGCGCATGACGTCGGCGAGCTTGGCCGCCATCTCCACCGCGTCAACCGGGTGGCCGCGGCGTGCCAGGGCCAGGGCGTTGCGCCCGGTTCCCGCTCCGACGTCCAGCACGCGGTAGGTCGTCGGGTCGGCCGCTTCGGCGGCCAGCGCCAGCACCCGCGCGTCGGGCTCGGTGCCGAACAGCGGCGCCGGGCGCACGGCCACCCACTCGTCGTAGTCGGCGTCGAGCGTCCGCCACTCGGCCTTGACGCGGATGTTGATGCTCGTTCCGAAGTACGCGTTGAACGAGATGAGGATGTCCGAGCGGGGGGAGGCCTTGAAGCCCTTCGCCAGCTCGGTCTCGAGCGAGATTCGCAGCTGAGCCGACTGTTCGGGCGTGTGCCAGACGCCCAGTGTGGCGCACAGGTTGCCGCACAGCTGTACGTATTCGTCGATCAGGCTCGGGACGGCAGGCACCCTGATGTGCCCCTCGGCCGAGGTCCGGCGATACAACCGCCTGACCATCGCTTCGTAAAGCATCGACGGGTCGACAGAGCCGGAAGGCGGATCTTGCACCAGAACCTTCTACACGACCCGGCCGCTTTGCACCACCGATCGGACCACCGCGTCGATCAGTCCGAGCGGGCGGCGTCTTCCAGGAGGTCGGCGGCCTTGGCGACACTCTCGGCGGGCTTGCTCATCTGCGCGGCGACCTCAAGGGCGCGAGCCGCGCATTCCGGAGTCAGCACAGAGCGTAGGTCGGCGACCAGCGAGTCCAAGGTGCTGTCCAGAAAGCGCCGTCCCGCACCGACTTTCAGTCGTTCGACGGCCTCCGCCCACATCGGCTGATCCCATACCGTCCAGAGGATGAGCGTGGGAACTCCGGCGCGCAGGCCTGCCGCCGTGGTGCCCGAGCCACCGTGGTGGACCACCGCGCGGCAGGCGGGGAAGACGGCCGCGTAATTCAGCGCGCCCACCACCTTGACGTGGTCGAACCGCGGCACGCCACCGAAGTCGTTCGCGCCGGCGCAGATCAGCGCACGCTCGCCCAATCGCGCGCAGGCGGCACTGATGACGGCGACGGTCTCGGCGGGAGACTCGATGGGTGTGCTGCCGAAGCCGAAGTAGATCGGCGGCGTGCCGGCCGCAATCCAGGACAAGGCCTCATCGTCGGCATCCGTCGGCAACTCCAGAGTCAGCGACCCGACAAAGGGGCGCCGACCGCCCGGCTCCACCCATTCGGCGGCCGGCCCGGGCAAGCACAGCTCGTCGTAAGTCTGAAGTTCGAGCAATCCGTCGTCGCGCGTCGCCAGGACGGCCGCCTCGGGCAGGCCGAGCGCACGGCGTTGGGCTTCTCCGGCCTCCCTCGTGATTCCCGAATACAACTCGCTCGACGGCATGATCCGCGCCGGGAAGACGTGCAGCGCGGCGAGCGGAATCCCGTGATGTTCGGCGACATTGGCAGCGAGCGCCTGGTCGTTCATGTGCGCCAGGAGCAGGTCAGCCCCCTTCGCCACCGATGTCAGCGTCGCGCTCTTCTTCGCCCAGATCCGGTTAACACGCTCGCTGGCTTCAGACAGCGCGCCGATCCCGTACTGAAAGCGGCCGAGAAACTCCGAGGCCGCATCCATCGAGCCTTGGGTATCCGGCCCGTAGGCGACCGCGGGGACTTCCGCCGACTCGACGAAGCCGACCTTGTCCGGCGGGACGGCCAGGCGCACGTCGTGACCCCGGCGCGACAGCTCCCGGCCGAGGGCGGCGCAGGGCTCGATGTCGCCCCGCCCGCCGTAGCTTGCCAGCACAAATTTCATCCACTCCGACCTAACTCGCGGTGACGGTATTGATCCAAGCAGACCGGCCAGTCGGGGCCGCCGGACGCGGACCCCGCCGGCGCCGCCCGCCTTCGGCGTGGCGCGTCCGGTGCGGTTGACCGGTTTGGCGGCGATCCGGAGGTAACTTATCGGTGCGCTGGGACACCCCAACGTCGTTGAATTCCTGGTCACCGCCCATGCTCGAGCCCCTGCCGCTAAGGCTCCGCGGCCAGAGGCCAGGGCCCGGTCGACCGTCATCGCGGTACCTGTACTACTTAAAGGATCGAAGATTTGTTTGCTGTCCGTTGGGCAACCCCACTACGGCCAGAAACGAGCCATTCACACTGCGGCCACCAGTTGAACCGTCCGGAGGAGACGACTCATGGATTTCGCAGCACTACCTCCGGAAATCAACTCCGGGCGGATGTACACCGGGCCGGGGGCCGCGCCGATGCTGGCCGCCGCGATGGCCTGGGACGCGCTGGCCGTCGCGTTGCATTCGGCGGCGGACTCGTACCAGGTGGAGGTCACGGCGTTGACGGGCGGGCCCTGGCTGGGGCCATCGGCGGCGGCGATGTCGGCCGCGGCCGCCCGGTACGTGGCCTGGACACGGGCCGCCGCCGCGCAGGCTGAACAGACCGCCACCCAGGCCAAAGCCGCGGCCGCCGCCTACGAGGCGGCGTTCGCGGAATCGGTGCCGCCGCCCGTCATCGCGGCCAACCGCAGCCTGCTGACGTCCCTGATCGCGACCAACATCTTGGGGCAGAACACGCCGGCGATCGCGACCACCGAGGCGCAGTACGCGGAGATGTGGGCTCAGGATGCCGGGGCCATGTACGGCTACGCGGCGTCGTCGGCGGCGGCGGCGCGGCTGACACCGTTCGCCTCGCCGCAAGAGAGCAGCAATTCGGGCGGGTCGGTGCGGCAAGCGGCTGCCCTCAACCAGGCCGCCGGCACCTCGGCCGGAAAGGTGCAGAGTGCCCTCTCGCCGACCCAGCAGGCCTTCACCGCGACGCCCGACGCGTTGCTCAACCTCGCAAGCCCCCTCGACTATGGCTTCGGCGGACGCGACCTGCTGGGCCTGGCGGCGGACCTGAGCGCGGTCTTCGTCGACCCGGAAATCGGAACGGCGGGGCTCGCCGCCGCGATCGTCGCGCTTCCCTACGACGTGTCCGGCGCACTGACCGGTTTCCACACCGATGACATCGTCAGCGGCTGGGCAGGGGTGCAGTCCTGGCCCGGGTCGGCGCCCGTGCCCCCCACCCCCTTCCCGGTGATCACCAACCTGGCGGGCGGTTCGGCCGCGACCGCGAGCCTGGGCCAGGCGAATACGGTCGGCGGTTTGTCGGTTCCGCCGGGCTGGGCGGCGGCCGCCCCCGCGGTACGCCCCGCCGCCCTGGCCCTGCCCGCCACCACTGTCGGCGCGGCCGCGCAGGCCTCGTCCAGCGGCTCCGGAAGCCTGTTCGGCGAAATGGCCGCGGCGAGCATGGCGGGGCGCGCTATGGCCGGTACGACAGGCGCGGGTGTCGCCGGCCGCGCCGAACGGCTCAGGGCCACAACGCAAAAGGCGACGCAGGATGGTTCGGGGGCGCCGCAGGTTCCGGCGGGCGGCCCGATCACCAGCATCGCCGCCGAGCTGCGCGAGCTGGCATCCCTGCGCGATGCGGGAATCATCACCGAGGACGAATTCAACGAGCAAAAGCAACGGCTGCTCCCGCACTGACTCCAAAAACCGGGGATAGCTGATCGCGTTCCGTTCACTGCTTCCCGAATGATGTCCAATATCGACAGATGTCGCGGGCAATTGTTTCGTACGATATTTGTATGTCGCGGCGACATTTCGCGATTGATATCGAACCGAACTATGAATTGATGAGCAGGTAAGCGGCGCGCCATTCTTCGCCTATCACGGCAAGCCGAAGTGTTACCGTTTGCACGCGCCAAGCTTTTCCGATCGAACTTCGCGAGCGCCCATGTTCACTTCCACGACAGCGTCCCCGCGCCGCACCGCGCTGGTGGCGGCGTGCGTCGGCGTGTGCCTGCTTTCATCGTGTCGCCCGGCGCCGCCCTCTACACCGCAAGCGAACGCGCCGTCGGCCATCGTCAGCAGCGCCCCCAGCAATCCCACGCCGACGCCGGCGGCCGGCGCGCATCCGTCGATCGAAGGCGGCGTCTACGGCGATCCCGCTACGGCCGCAAAGTACTGGCAGCCACAGTCGCTGGAGGACAACTGCGGGCTGATGTCCGTGGCCGACGTGGTCGGCGAGATCACCGGCCACGCACCTACGGAGCAGCAGATGATCAAGCTGGCGGAGTCGACGCCCTCACAGACCAATCCCGGGCCCATCTACGCACCGCGCGACGACCCGAGCCACGCCAGCGGTGACGGCGGCATCGAAATGGCCGATGCGGTAGTGCTACTCGACCACTACGGCATCAAGTCGGAGGTAACCTACGCGGCGCATCCGGATCAGACCGGTCTACCCGCGCTCGAGCGGTACCTCGCCGATAATCGCAAGGTGATCGCCTGGGTCAACTCCGCCGTCATCTGGAACACCAGCGACCAGCGGACCAAGGCCGATCACTTTCTGGTCGTCACCGGGATCGACACCAACAGGGAGATCGTCCACCTCAACGACCCTGGGGTCGATCACCCCGACGAACAGGTCACCATTCCGACGTTCGTGACCGGCTGGCAAACCGGACAGGAATCGATTGTCGTCACCGCGACTCCTGGCTGAGTGCCGGCTTTCCCGGGCAGACGGACCGGCCCTCCGGGGTGTGATCAACACTCACGCCGAGGTCACGGAAATGGTCCCGGCCGCCGATTACCACGACAACAGCAATTTTCTTAGTTTTAATATTCGCCGCATCGCCCGCTCATATACTGACCCCACCTCGACACCGACAACAAAAGAAGGGCACGAAATGCTTGCACCGCGTTGGCTGGCCAAACTGACAATTCCCGTCATGGTTGGCGCTGCCCTCACCGCAACCACGGCGATTGCCTCGGCCGACAGCACGGACGACGCATACATCGCGAAACTGCACAACTTGGGATTCACCTGGCCGTCGGGGAGTGACTCCGACATGATCGCAATGGGGCACGCGGTCTGCGCCGACCGGATGGCCGGCAAAACACCGGATGCGATTGCCGCCGACTTGCATTCGAGCATGAGCTCGAAGGGCTTCTCGTTCGCGGACATGACCGGCTGGGTCAGCGCGGCGGAGTCGACCTACTGCCCGGGCTGATCGCTCCCTGACCCACCACTCGGTTTCGCGCCCCGCCCGCATACGCTGAGCGAGACAGTTGGTGCGGTCTCGCCGAGTGGGGATGGGCAGTGGAGGGTTCGACGGCCTTTTCAGGTTTCGCGGCGGTGGACATGCAGGTGCACAGCCTGCTCCGCTACCCAGTGAAGTCGATGCTCGGCGAAGCCGTGCCCGACCTGTACGTCGACGAGCATGGCGCCGAAGGCGACCGGCGGCTGGCGTTGCTCGACGCCGCCACCGGGCATGTGGCCAGCGCCAAGAACGCCCGGTTGTGGCGCGGCCTGTTGAAGTGCACTGCGAATGCGAACGCCGGTCGGGTAAGCATCGGACTGCCCGACGGCACCAGCGTGAGTGCCGACGACCCCGGCATCGACGACCTGCTTTCCGCCCTGATGGGACGGCCGGTCCGGCTGATCGCGCAGCGCCCCGAGGGCGCCACGCTGGTGCGTCCGGACCCGGAGAAGTTGCTCGAGCTGGGCTTGGACGCCGAGGTCGGCGGCCGCATCCTGGAGATCGCCCAGGCGACTCCGGGCGATGCCTTCACCGACGAAGCCCCACTGCACGCGATCACCACCGCCACGCTCGAGCACATCGGCGTCGAGGCGCTGCGGTACCGGCCCAACCTGGTGATCACAACGCCGCCGGGTTACCCGCCCTACGCCGAAAACGACTGGGTCGGCGGGGAGATCGCCGTCGGCGACGCACGGCTACGGGTCCTGACTGCCACATCACGGTGTGTCGTACCCACGCTCGAGCACGGTCCACTGCCACGCGCTCCGCAGGCGCTCCGCACACCTGCGGCCGAAAACCGTTGGGACACAGGGGGTCACGGCGCCCAACCGTGCGCTGGCGCCTATCTCGCCGTGGTGACGCAAGGGGTCATCCGCGTCGGTGACCAGGTCACCATCGGCGGGTAGGCGGTTCAATCGGTGCGCAGCGGTCTTGTCATGCGCCATGTCAGGCGCCCAGATTGCGCAGCGCAGTGTCGAGCTCCTCGGCCTGCTCGGCCAGCTCGCGTTCCGAGAGCTGCGTGCCTCCGGCCCGCTCCAGCACCTCCTGGCGCGTCGCGATCTGCAGGGCGCCACGGTAATCCGGTGCATCCAACTCCGCCGGCGAGGCGACGTCGATGCGGCCCTCGATCGCGACCAGCGCCGCGTGTTCATCCTCGGCGGCCAGCAGCCGCCGGACATCGTCAGCGTTGACGTTCATCTCAAGTCGCCCCAACCATTTTCATGACAAGCAATACCGCTACCGCGAGGAAGACCACGGCGAAGACACAAACGGCGATCACCGTGAGTAGGGAACTGGGGGTGAATCGCCCGGTCGCCGGCGGCTGGTGCTCACCGACGCCCGACGTTTGCGGCGCCGCAGGGGGAGTGGACCCCGGTGGCACGCCGCCACCCGCCTCTAGGCCGGGCGTTTGCACCGGGTCGGGATTAGGAGGTTGTGCTGTCATCGCTGACGCCTGTCCTTCCTGGGCTTACGGTGTCGCTCGCACCGGGTTTCATACCGGGTCGCATCGCCACCCGCGCACCGCGTTGCATTCCCGCCCAGAACGCGCCCAAACGGGATGCTGCGATTACTGGCCGATCAGCGGCGCCCGCCCTGCGATCACGTTGTGTATGAGAAGCATTCAGGCGGCCGGAGGCCAGGTACCTAGGATTCCGAGTGCGGAGTGGGGCTTTGTGCGGATTCCCACTTCGCCTCCAGCGACCTGGTCACCATCGTGCCGGCGGGCAGGTCCAGCTGAAAGGTCTCCCCGTCGTCGTCCTGGAAGGTGAGGGTGTAACCGGCGTCGGTGGAGTCTTTGAACACCACCTTGTAGGGCTGTTCACCCGAGCCACGATCGACGGCGATGACGTCGCCAGGCGAGACGTCGTCGATGAGGTCGTTACCGGAGGCTTTGGACATACGGTCGACGGTAGCCGATCAGGCGACCGCGCCCGTATCTCGATCACATTCGCTCCCCGGCGACCACCACCCTGCGCACGAATTCCGTTGCAGCGCTGGCACGTTCATTCGCACCCGGGAGGATGATCCGGCCCCCACGCGCGGGTGACGCAGGTCACATGCGTGTTTGATCGGCGTCATCGGTGGAATCACTGCCCTGATACGAACGAACGCAATTCTTGGCTAAACGCCGCAAGGAGATTTTCGATGAGCGAGCAGAACAAAGCCGACGAAGCGCGCAGGGGCCTGATCGATTCGGTCAAAGGCAAAGCCAAAGAGGTCGTCGGGGCGGTTACCGGCAACGAGTCGCTGACCGCCGAGGGGCAGCTCGAGCAGACCCAGGCGCACGAGCGCAAGGAAGCGAACGCGATGGAGGCCGTGGCCGAGGCGCAGGCCAATCAGGCGCAGGACGCCGCGGCCGAGGCCAAGGTTGAGGGCGCCCAAGAACGCGTCGCGGCAAACGCGCAAGCCGTCGCCGCCGAGGAATCGATCGAAGCCCAGGAGGCGGCTCAGAAGCGGGCCGCCGAGCAGGCTGCACGGCAGCGGGCGACCGCCGAGAAGACTCAGGCCGAACTCGACGCGCAGCGCGAAGCGCAGCGAGCGAAGGCCGAGGAGCGCGCCGAGATCCGTGAAGCGTCGGAGGACATCATCGACGCCGTCGCCGAGCACCAGACGTCGGTCCAGGTGGCGCGCAACGAAGAGTCGGAGGCCGACCGCCTGCGACGCCAGGCCCAGAACGTGACCGACGAAGCCGACCTGCCCTGACGGCGGGCCACACACAGGAGAAGTTGATGAGGATATCCGAAGTCCCGTTCGCGGTTTTGCGGTTCCACTACCAGCTGGCCCGTTTCCCGTTGCAGGTCATCGAGGACCGGGTTGTCACCCGAATCCCGACCGAAGCGCCCGCTCGCCTGCTGTTCGAGCGTTCGCTCGGCATGCTGGACACCACGGTCGGCAATGTGCTCGATGACCCGAAGCTGGTCGAGCGTGGGACGGCGCTCGTCGAGCGCAGTGACGCGCTGGGCCGCGCGGCGCAGCTGGACGCGAAGGCCGCGGCCCGCAAGGAACAGGCCGACGCGAAGCTGAAGGGCGCCCGCGACGAGGCGATCGAGGACCGGCAGGAAGCGCAGGCCGCCACGCAGCAGGAGATCACGCAGGCCCGCAACGCCGCCGAGCAACGCAAACAGGAAGCCGCACAATCGGCCCAGCGGCAGAGTGCCGCGGCGAAGCGGCGCGCCGACGAGGCGGCGGACAGGCAGAAGCGCACGGTCGAGTCGGCCAAACGCCAGGTGGAGACCAGAACCCAGGCCGCCGAGAAGGCCGCATCCAAGGCCGCGGCGGCGAAAATCGACGAGGCCGAAGACAAGTTGGGCGACGCCGCCGACAAGCGCTCCGAGGCGGACCGGGTCGCGGAACTGGCGGCCGCCGAGAAGCGGCTGCGGCAGGAGGAACGCGCTAACGACTGACGCGCGCGCAGCTCAGACCCGCGGCGGCGGCCCCTGGTTGACCTTGTTAGCGGCGAATGTCGCGGCCTGGGCGGTCATTCCGGCGTCGATGTAGGACACGTGCGCCATCAGGTTGCCGCCACCGGAGCAGATCGGGTCGTCGGTCGCACACAAGCTGATGACCTTCGATCCATACGCCGGGTTGATCGTGGGTAGCGGTTGGCCGCCCCACAACATCGTCGAGAGTCCACTGCTGGGCTCGCCGAAGAGGGCGACGGCGGCGACGTGATCGGCGACCGGAGCCGGCATCGCGTTGGTGGCCAGGTCGATCACCGTCGAGCCCTGGGAATAGCCGCCGAGCACGATCCGCGAGTTCGGGCAGCTGGCGACGGTGTCTTGGACGTGTGCGCTGGCGTCATTGGATCCGGCATTCGCGCTGTTGTGGTAGTCGTCGTTGGCCGGGTAGTTCACGGCGTAGACGTCGACGGACTTCCCGCCGAGTTGCGCGGTGAGCGAGTCCACGAACGCCTGCCCGATGTTGCCCAGACCGGGCTCCTGATGAGTGCCGCGGGCGAAGACCACCGAGACGTCGGAGCACGCATCGGCGGCAGCGGTGGGCAGGGCGATAGGTGCGCTCAGCACCGCCCACGTCGCCACCACAGGGAGACCAACAATGCGAGTAAGTCTGCGTGCACTCATGCCGAAATCCTGTCACATCAGTGCACGCCTGGGTGCCGGCGGTCGGCTCTACCGTGATGACGCGGGAGCAGGCAGCCGAATCGCTCTGGCGCACAAGAGATTCTCAGTCGGCAATAGTCCGGATGCGAATGGGGCCCGCCCACTCATCGTCGGGATCGACGACGGTGCCGCGCTGCGTTATCTCCACGTGGCCCGATTTCGCCAGGTCACGCGCGGCGTCGCGCGCGTCCGGCATCAGCTCACGCCAGTCCGCACCACCCACGGCACGGGCGGCATCAGAGGGGCAGATGCTGCTGCGCGGGCCGCGATGCTCGGCCAGCGCGCGGATTGACGATTCCAGTCGGTGCCTGATCGGCCCATCCCCGAGCGCGACCCCGGCATGGTCGGCGCCGGGGCCACCGCCGTCAAGCACCCGGCGGAGTTCGGCTCGTAATCGCTCAGCCACGCTTAGCGGCCGCGCCATTGGGGCTTGCGCTTCTCGGCCCAGGCCCGGAGACCCTCGGCGACGTCCTCGGTCGCACCGGCCACCTTGCGCATGGTCTCGCCGAAACGGACCGACTCGATCCAGCCCATGTCCGCCGTCCGCCACGCCACTTCCTTGGTCGCCCGTTGGGCCAGGGGAGCGGCCTCGGTCAGGGTCCTCGCCCAGGCCCGGGCTTCGGCCTGCAAGTCGTCCGGCTCCACCAGCTTCCACACCAGGCCGATTTCCTTGGCCCGCTCGGCGCTCATGGGCTTGCCGGTCAGGAGCAGTTCCATGGCGTTGGCCCAGCCGACCCGCTGGGGCAACCGGATGGCCCCGACGATGGTGGGCACGCCGATCGACACCTCGGGAAAGCAGAACGTCGCCTCGGTGCTGGCGATGACGAAGTCGCAGAAGAGTAGGCCGGTCACTCCATAGCCGATGCAGGGCCCGTGCACGGCGGCGATGGTCGGCTTGAACAACTCCATCCCGGACTCGAAGGAGTTGATCGTCGGCTTCTCCCAGAAGGTGCCGCCGAAGGTGCCCACCGAGCCCTCGCCGTCCTTGAGATCGCCGCCGGCGCAGTAGACGCTCCCGTTGGCGGTCAGGATCGCGACCCACGCATCCAGGTCGTCGCGGAACCGCTCCCACGCCGCGTTCAAGTCCTGGCGAAGAGGCCCGTTGATGGCGTTGCGAGCCTCGGGGCGGTTAAGGGTGATGGTGGCGATGTGGTCGTCCAGCTCATACGTGACGAGACTCATGGGTTCACCCTAGGGCGCCGAGTGTGCCTGCTGAGTACGAGAACTGGCCTGAATTCGTCCATACGTCCGACACTCGGCGGACGGCGGGCGGCCCGACCCCCTAAGTACGGCAAGTCGCGGTGACCCCTGGGGTTTGCAGCCGCCCGGCGAGCCAGGGCAGCGTCGCGGCGAATGCCGTTGCGGCAGAGGGCCAGTCGTGCCTTCCGGGCAGTTCGACGATGCTGCAGTCGATGCCATGGGCGGAACCGAGACCGCAGAGCGATTCCGCGGCGGTCTGACCGACCGCCTTCGGCCGGGCGCCATGTCCGCCCGGAACCGCGAAAAGCCCGGACAGGTCGGAGTAGGTGCCGTGGCGCGCGATGACCGTGCTGGGATCGAACGACGACCAGGCCTCCGAGTCGCCGCCGAACAACCGGTCGACGGTTTGGGATCGCGTGCCCGCATTGGGCGCGAGGTCACCGCCGACGTCGACGAAGGCGCCGAACGTGCCGGGATGCATGACGGCCAAATCGACCGCACAGGTACCGCCGGAGGAGAAGCCGACGACGCCCCACCTCGCCGCCGCGAATTGGACATTGATCGCGGGAACGACATCGGCGGTCAGGTGGTCGGCGGCATTGCCGCGTGACCCGTTCACACACTCGGTGTCGACGCCGAACCCGCCGGTCGCGTCGGCGAAGACGGCAATAGGCGCGTTGCCGGCGTGCGTCGCGGCAAAGGCGTCGAGGGTGCTGACGGCCTCGCCGGCGCGAATCCAGTCGGCCGGTGTGTTGAATTCACCGCCGAGCATGAGCACCGCCGGCAGCCGCACTGGTGGTGTGCTGCTGAACCAGGCCGGTGGCAGGTAGACCCATTCGCCGCGGTGGCGAAAACCCGACGCTTGGTCACCGGAGTCAACCGCGAGGACCACACCTCGCGACGGCTTGACGCCTTTGTGCCGCATCGCCGCAACGGCATCCCAGTCGGCTTGGCCGGGCAACGGCGCATTGGTCAGTTGGCCCCAGGCGGCGTAGACGGTGGGGAAGTAGCCCAGCCAGCCGTTGATGGTCAGTCCCGTGCTCAGCAGGCAGAACGAGGCCGCGAAGACGGACGCGTTGCGGCGCCACCAACCGGCACCACGCCAGCCGACTACCGCGATCACAACGGAGAATCCCGTGAGGGAGACCCACAGCCACATCGGCCACGGCGCCGGCTCGCTGGCCAGACCGAGTGTTTCGTAATGCCAGTGAATGATCGCGCCGAACAGGGCGCCCGTAACCGCCCCCGCCGGCACCGACAGCACCCGCCAGCGGCGCCCCCGCCATCCGATCGCGTACACCAACGCCACGATCGTGAGCAGCTCGACGGCGATCGGGATGGCGCCCCGCATCAACGAGATTCGCCACAGGGGATTGGTGTAGTCGGCCGCCTGCGCGAGACGCGAAATCGCCGCCGGCTTGGGATATTCCATAGCCGCTGTGGACTACCCGCGCCGCTTGCGCGCGAATCACCGTCGCCCGACCCGACGATGTCCCCGGGCGGGCACGCCTATCCTGGCCCGAGTGGCCGAACTGTCCGTCGCGGAACTGCGCACCCGCCTCGACGGTCTGACCATCCGCGACGCCGCGCGCCTCGGGAGGCGCCTGAAGAATCTGCGCGCAGCCAAACCCGACCAGCTTCGGCAACTCGCCGAGCAGCTCACGCGCGCCGAAGCGCTCGTCGCCGCGCGGCAATCCGCGGTGCCGGCCATCAGCTATCCCGAGCTGCCGGTCAGCGCGCGGCGGCAGGAGATCGCCGACGCGATTCGGACGAACCAGGTCGTCGTCGTCGCCGGTGAAACCGGTTCGGGCAAGACCACGCAACTGCCGAAAATCTGTCTCGACGCCGGCCGGGGCGTCCGCGGAACCATCGGGCACACCCAGCCCCGGCGGCTGGCCGCCCGCACGGTCGCGCAGCGCATCGCCGACGAATTGGGCAGCCCGCTCGGCGAGACTGTCGGCTACACAGTCCGGTTCACCGATCAGGTCAGCGACCGCACCCTGGTGAAGCTGATGACCGACGGCATCCTGCTCGCCGAGATTCAGCGCGACCGCCGGCTGCTGCGCTACGACACCGTGATCCTCGACGAGGCCCATGAGCGCAGCCTGAACATTGACTTCCTGCTCGGTTACCTGCGCGAGCTGCTGCCGCGCCGCCCGGACCTGAAGGTCATCGTCACCTCGGCGACGATCGAGCCGCAACGGTTCGCGGATCACTTCGGCGGTGCGCCGATCCTCGAGGTGTCCGGGCGTACGTACCCGGTGGAGATCCGCTACCGGCCGCTGGAAGTCCCCGTGTCAAGCGGTCGGGAGGATGATCCCGACGACCCAGACCACGAGATCGTGCGCACCGAGACTCGCGACGAGGTCGAGGCGATCGTCGACGCGATCGCTGAGCTCGAGGCCGAGCCGGCCGGGGACGTCCTGGTGTTCCTCTCGGGCGAACGCGAAATCCGGGATACCGCAGAGGCTTTGACTTTCTTGACGGGCGGCCCAGACTACACCGAGGTGCTTCCGCTGTACGCCCGGCTGCCGACCGCCGAGCAGCAGAAGGTGTTCGCGGCACACACCGGGCGCCGGGTGGTGCTGGCGACCAACGTCGCCGAGACGTCGCTGACGGTGCCGGGTATTCGCTATGTCGTCGATCCCGGCAACGCCCGCATCTCGCGCTACAGCCGCCGACTGAAGGTGCAGCGGTTGCCGATCGAACCGATCTCGCAGGCCTCTGCCGCCCAACGGGCGGGGCGCTGCGGCCGGGTCGCGGCCGGCGTTTGCATCCGCCTGTACTCCGAAGAGGACTTCGCGGGCCGTCCGCCCTATACCGAGCCCGAGATCCTGCGGACCAACCTCGCCGCGGTGCTGTTGCAGATGGCGGCGCTTCGGCTAGGAGAGGTCGAAAACTTCCCGTTTCTCGACCCGCCGGACCGGCGCAGCGTCCGCGACGGGGTGCAGCTGCTGCAGGAATTGGGAGCTTTCGACGCCCAGGGCGGGATCACTGATCTCGGCCTCCGCCTGGCTCGCCTGCCGCTCGACCCCCGGCTGGGCCGGATGATCCTGCAGGCCCACACGGAGGGATGCGTGCGGGAGGTCCTGGTGTTGGCCGCGGCGCTGACCATCCACGACCCGCGAGAGCGGCCCACCGACCGCGAGGAGGCTGCCCGTCAGAAGCACGCCCGCTTCGCCGATGAGAACTCCGACTTCCTGTCGTACCTCAACCTCTGGCGCTACCTTCGCGAACAGCGGACGACCCTGTCGGGCAACGGCTTTCGCCGTATGTGCCGCGACGAATTTCTGCACTATCTGCGCATCCGCGAGTGGCAGGACCTGGTCGGACAACTCCGCGGCATCGCCCGCGACCTGGGCATAGTTGAAGGCGCCGCGTCCGATGAGCCTGCCGACCCGGCGCAGGTGCACGCGGCGCTGCTGGCCGGGTTGCTGTCGCACGTGGGGATGCGCCGCGAGGACGGGCGCGACTACCTGGGGGCGCGCAACTCGCGTTTCGTCCTCGCACCGGGCTCAGCGCTCACCAAGCGGCCACCGCGATGGGTGGTCGTGGCGGAGCTGGTCGAAACCAGCCGCCTGTACGGGCGCACCGCCGCGCGCGTCCAGCCCGAGGTGGTCGAGCGGATCGCGGGCGACCTCGTGCAGCGCACCCACAGCGAACCCCACTGGGACGCCAGGCGCGGCGAGGTGATGGCCTACGAGCGGGTAACGCTTTACGGACTGCCGCTGGTGGCGCGCCGCCGCGTCGGATACGCCCGGGTAGAGCCGGCGCTGGCGCGGGAATTGTTCATCCGACATGCGCTGGTGGAGGGCGACTGGCAGACGCGGCATCACTTCTTCCGCGACAACGCGCGGCTGCGCGCCGAGCTCGAAGAGCTGGAGGAGCGGGCCCGCCGCCGCGACCTGATCGTCGGTGACGACGAGGTCTACGCGCTCTACGACGCCCGCATCCCGGCCGAAGTCGTCTCCGCGCGGCACTTCGACGCCTGGTGGAAGAAGCAGCGACACAGAACACCCGAACTGCTGACCTTCACCCGTGACGACCTGTTGCGCACCGTCGACACCGCGGATGCCGAGCGGCCGACCGCCTGGCATTCGGGCGATGTCACGCTGCCCCTGACCTACCGATTCGAGCCGGGCGCGGCCGACGACGGCGTGACGGTGCACGTGCCGATCGACGTGCTCGCGCGGTTGGGCGGTGACGAGTTCGCCTGGCAGGTTCCCGCGCTGCGGGAGGAGCTGGTGACCGCGCTCATCCGCTCACTGCCAAAAGATTTGCGCCGCAACTTCGTTCCCGCCCCCGATACCGCCCGTGCCGTGCTGGCAGGGATCGACCCGGCGGGGGAGCCGTTGCTGGAGGGGCTGCAGCGCGAATTGCGCCGTCGCACCGGCGTTCTGGTGCCCGTCGACGCGTTCGACCTGGACAAGTTACCGGCGCATCTGCGGGTGACCTTCGCCGTCGAGTCCGCCGACGGTACGGAGGTCGCCCGCGGAAAAGACCTCGACGCGTTGCAACTACGGCTCGCGGCGTCCACCCGCCAGGCCGTGGCCGAGGCGGTCGCCGCCGAGCTGGAACGCTCGGGCCTGCGCAACTGGCCCGACGACCTCGACGAGCTGCCGCATGTCGTCGAGCGGACGGTCGACGGCCGCGCCGTGCGAGGCTTTCCCGGCTTCGTCGACACGGGAAGCGCGGTCGACCTTCGGGTCTTCACAACACCGGCGGAGCGGGACAACGCGCTGGGGTCGGGGATGCGGCGGTTGGTCCGGCTGAGCGTGCCTTCGCCGGTCAAAGCGGTTGAGCGACAACTGAGCCCGCGGACCCGCCTGGCGCTCGGCGCGAACCCTGATGGCTCCCTGACCGCGCTGCTCGAGGACTGCGCCGATGCCGCGGCGGAGGCGCTAGCGCCCGGGCCGGTGTGGACCCGCGCCGAGTTCGCCGCGCTACGCGAGCGAGTGGGCGAGGCACTAGTGTCCGCGACCGCCGACGTCGTGGCCCGCGTGGAGCAGGTGTTGGCCGCCGCGCAGGACGTGCAAGTCGCCCTGCCCGGTCGGCCGTCGCCCGCGCAGTCCAACGCGATCGCCGACGTCCGCGCTCAGCTGGATCGGCTCTTGCCGCCGGGATTCGTCGCAGCCACCGGACGCGCCCATCTCGCGGATCTCACCCGCTACCTGACCGCAATCCGCCGGCGCCTCGAGAGGCTGCCGCACGGGATCGAGGCGGACCGGGAGCGGATGCAGCGCGTGCGAGCCGTGCAGCGCGCCTACGAGGAATTGACACAGTCGCTGCCTCCCGCACGGCAGGCGGCGGCCGACGTGCGCGACGTTGGGTGGCAGATCGAGGAATTGCGGGTGAGCCTGTGGGCCCAGCAGCTGGGCACCCCGCGGCCGGTGAGCGAGCAGCGGATCTACCGAGCGATCGACGCGCTGCGCGACCGTACGTGAATTATTGCCCTCCCACTCTCAACCTATAGCGCACCGGGGGGCTTGTGGCAAGGGCGGGGTGATGCCGCACAATCGCTGGCCGAAGCCAATTTTCGCTCTTATCAGGGGGTTGAGAGTGTCCTCAAACGAGAACGTCGACCACGCGGTGCTGATCGCTGGAGGAGGCCCGACGGGCCTGATGCTGGCCGGCGAACTGGCGCTGGCGGGGGTCGATGTGGCGATAGTCGAACGGCGCGCCGGCCAGGACCTCATCGGTGCGCGCGCCGGGGGTCTGCATGCGCGCACGATCGAGGTCCTCGATCAGCGGGGTATCGCCGATCGGTTTCTTGCCCGGGGTCAGGTCGCCCAGGTCGCCGGGTTTTCCCAGATTCGGCTGGACATCAGCGACTTTCCCACCCGGCATC
This sequence comes from Mycobacterium sp. E3251, assembly GCF_001666835.1. Classification (GTDB taxonomy): domain Bacteria; phylum Actinomycetota; class Actinomycetes; order Mycobacteriales; family Mycobacteriaceae; genus Mycobacterium. Next base: position 24,834 of record NZ_LZJF01000061.1, read on the forward strand.
CCTACGGTCTCGCGTTGTGGCAGAACGAGATCGAACGCATACTCGCCGACTGGGTGGACGAGCTGGGCGTGCGGTTCTATCGCGGACACGAGGTGACGGGTATCGCCCAAGACCGCAGGGGCGTCGACGTCGCGTTGTCCGACGGCCGATCCCTGCGAGGTGCATACCTCGTCGGCTGCGACGGCGGGCGCAGCGTGGTCCGTAAAGCCGCAGGCATCGAGTTCCCCGGCTGGGATCCGACGACGAGCTACCTGCTCGGTGAGGTTCAAATAGATTGGGGGACAGGCGATTCACCGGTGTGGGGAATCCGCCACGACTCACTCGGCGTGCATTCCCTCGCCGCCCCGGAGGAGGGCGGACCGGTGCGTGTCATGGTCACCGAGCGGCGCCTCGGGTCAAGCAGCGAGCCCACGCTGGGCGATCTGAGTGAGGCGCTGATCGCCGTATACGGAACGGACTACGGGATACACAGTCCCGCTTGGCTTTCCAGATTCACCGACACGGCACGGCAAGCCGCAGCCTATCGCGACCGACGCATCCTGCTGGCCGGGGATGCCGCGCATGTCCACCATCCGGTGGGCGGGCAGGGGCTGAACACCGGCGTCCAGGATGCGGTCAATCTGGGATGGAAGCTGGGACAGGTGGTCAACGGGACGTCGCCCGACAGCCTGCTCGACAGCTACCACGCCGAACGGCACCCGGTCGCCGCGCGCGTACTGCGCAACGCGATTGCGCAGATGGCGCTCCTTCGCCCCGACGACCGAACCAAGGCGTTGCGCGACACGATGTCCGACCTGCTCGCCATGGACGAACCTCGCAAACGGTTCGCCGCGATGATGTCCGGCCTGGACATCCGCTACGACCTGGGCGACGCACACCCGCTGCTCGGACGCCGCATGCCGGATCTTGATCTGGCCACCGCCGAGGGGACACTGCGGGTTTTCACGCTGCTACACCGGGCCCGCCCGGTGCTGCTCAACCTCGGGGAAGCGGGCCGATTCGCCAAGGCGTCCGGGGTCGACAGCGTCCAGCTGATCGACGCGGAATACGCGGGTAACTGGGAACTTCCGGCAGTCGGCGCAGTACCGGCCCCCGATGCGGTCTTGATTCGTCCGGACGGGCACGTGGCCTGGGTCGGAAACGGCACTGGTGACGGCTTAGGCGACGCGCTCACGGCCTGGTTCGGCGCCCCGCCCGGCGCTTAGGGCTAGTCCGGCGGTTCGTCGCCCGAGCCGAGGGTGGGGGCGCGTTCCCGGTCGCTAGGCTTGCCGGCAACACCTTCGGCCTCCCGGTCGTCGGCGACCTTCTCCTCGAGCTGGTCGACGATGTCTTCCAGCTCCTGAGAGTGACCCCGGAGGTCTTTGTCGGGTTTCGTCATATCGCTTTCCATCGACTGTGGTCGGGCAGCGCCCGTCGCTATCCAGTACCCCATCCACTGGCTGGTAACCGGCTGGGGATTGTGATCCTCAACATGGCAGCGAAGGCCGCGTTGACCGAGCTAGGAGTGACGGACGCGACATTACGCCCCAGCGGTGGAAGTATCGCAAGGGTGGCCGATAAGAAACCGCAGACCATCTCCTACCCGGCGGCCGACAGGCGTCCGCGCCGCCACGAATCCGAGCCGCTCGATCCCCACGTCATCGTTCTGTTTGGTGCGACGGGGGATCTGGCGAAACGCAGGCTGATACCCGGCCTGGCCTACCTGGACCAGTCCGAGCTTGCGCCCGACATCCAGATCGTCGCGACGTCGCTGGAAGACCTCAGCGACGACGAGTTCCGAGAGATCGCCAAAGATGCGATCGAGTCGTTCGGCAGGCACAAGCTCACGTCCGAGCAGTGGGCCAATTTCGCGAAGATCATCACCTACGTCCCGCAGGGAAAGGGACCGGAAGCGCTGGCGGCGGCGGTCGCGGAAGCCGAAGGCGAGCTGGGCCCCAACGTCAGGCGCCTGCATTACCTGTCGGTGCCGCCCAAGGCCGCGCGCGAAGTCATCACCATGCTGAGCGACGCCAAGCTCGTCGAGCGCTCGCGGGTGGTGATGGAGAAGCCGTTCGGAACCGACCTGGCCAGCGCGGTGGCGCTGAACGATTTCGTGCACGAAACGTTCGAGGAATCCCAGATCTTCCGCATCGACCACTTCCTCGGCAAGGAGGCCGCGCAGAACATTCTGGCGTTCCGCTTCGCCAACGGACTCTTCGAGCCGATCTGGAACCGCAACTTCATCGACCATATCCAGATCGACATCCCCGAGGCCCTCGGCCTGGATCAGCGGGCGAACTTCTACGAGGAGACCGGCGCCTACAAGGACATGGTCGTGACCCACCTGTTCCAGGTGATGGCGTTCGTCGTCATGGAGCCGCCCACTGCGCTCGAGCCGTTTGCCATCAGTGAAGAAAAGAACAAGGTGTTCCGCTCGATGCTGCCGGTCAAGCCCTCCAACGTGGTGCGCGGCCAATACAACGGATACCGCGAAGAGAAAGGCGTGGCAAGGGATTCCGACACCGAGACGTTCATCGCCCTCAAGGTCGGCATCGACAACTGGCGCTGGGCGGGCGTGCCCATCTATCTGCGGACCGGCAAGAAGATGGCCGAAGGCATCCGCATCATCTCGATCGCATTCAGAGAGGCGCCCCGGACGATGTTTCCGCCCGGCTCGGGGGTTGGGACTCAGGGGCCCGACCACCTGACGTTCGACCTGGCCGACAACTCAAAGGTTTCGCTGTCTTTCTACGGCAAGCGGCCGGGCCCCGGGATGAAGCTGGACAAGTTGTCCATGCAGTTCTCCTCGCAGGAGATCGACACCGTCGTGGACGTGCTGGAGGCGTACGAACGGCTCATCCTCGACGCGATGCGCGGTGACCACACGCTGTTCAACACCGCGGAGGGCATCGAATCATTGTGGGAGCGTTCGCAGGAGCTGCTCGACGACCCTCCGCCGGCGAAGATGTATCAACCGGGCACCTGGGGCCCCAACGCCATCCATCAATTGATCGCACCCAATGCGTGGCGGTTGCCCTTCGAGCGCGAGTGGCGCGACGCCAGGCCCGACTCGTAGCCGGCGCGGTCAGCCCAGTTCGGCGCTGATGTAGGTGATGGCGTTCCGAAATTCCTTGAGCATCTCGTTGTCGGGAACGACGAAGCCGTAGCCGGCGTATAGCTGATCGGTGGGGTGGGGGGTGACGATCCAGCCGGTGGCGGCCAGGTGCTCCGCGGCGGGTTGGCGCGCCCCCTCCCACACCAGATCGGCGACGTCGATGTCCAGTCCGTGCTTACGCCAGGTGGTGCGCATCGCCCGGGCGCGCTCGTCGGTGAACACGCCCATATTGGTGATGTTCTCGGTGGCCAGCCGACTGCCCGGTGCGCTGAGCGCGGTGATGCTGTCCAGGAGCCGGTCCTGCGCCTGCGGCGGCAGGTAGGGGAGCAGGCCCTCGGCGATCCAGGCCGTCGGCGCCGTAGGGTCAAACCCATTGCCGCGCAGCGCGGTTGGCCAATCGTCGCGCAGATCGATACCTACCGTTCGGCGTTCGGCGGTCGGTTCGGCGCCGATCCGGGCCAGCGTTTCGCTCTTGAAGGCGATGACCTCGGGCTGATCAACCTCGTAGACCACCGTGCCCGCGGCCCACGCCAACCGATAGGCGCGGGCGTCCAGCCCGGCGGCCAAGATCACGGCCTGACGTATCCCGCTGCTGGACGCCGATGTGAGGAAATCGTCGAAAAACCTGGTGCGCACGGCGATCTGCTCGCGACGCTGCTGCAGGGTCACAGGCATGTCGTCGTTGTCGAGCGGGATCTGGCCATCGAGCATGCGGACGAAGAACGGGTGGCCGACCGCGCGCACCAACGGCTCGGCGAACCGGTCATCCAGCAGCGGATCGGGCTCGCGGGAGGCCAGCGCCCGCGACGCGGCGACCATCGTCGCGGTCGCCCCAACGCTGGACGCCAAATCCCAGCTGTCGCCCTCGGTGCGCGCCGAACCAAGTGATGACACTCGCCGCTCCCTCCCTGGAATTCGGCCGCCGCGGCGGCATGATTTCGGATGTTCGCCGCCAACGGGGCGCGGCTACACCACCTGGGTCGAAGGGTACTTTCTGCCTAAGCCGCACTCACCAAGCCCCCGCCGAACTCGAGACAGGAAGCGAACCACTGGATGGCACCGACTCTGCGCCCGCGCCGCTCGGCGTTGTACCTGCCCGGCAACAAGCCCCGCGCATTGGAGAAGGGGAAATCGCTGCCCGCGGACGTGGTCATCCTCGACCTCGAGGACGCCGTAGGACCTGACGCCAAAGCCGATTCGCGGGCCGCTGTGTGCGGCGCGATCTCCCCGGATAGCTACGGGCCCCGGGAGGTCGTGGTGCGCATCAACGGCCTGGACACCGACTGGCACGACGAGGACCTGGCCGCCGTGGCCGGTTCTGCCGCTCACGGCGTGCTGGTGCCGAAGGTCGAGTCGGGCGATCAGGTCCGGGCGCTGGCCGCGACACTGGTCAAGCTAAACGCCCCGGAGTCGTTGCAGCTCTGGGTGATGATCGAAACGCCGCGGTCCTTCCTGAGGGTCGAGGAGATCGCCTCGGCCAGCGACCGATTGGCCGCGCTGGTGATCGGCACCAACGACCTGGTGAACGATCTGCACGGCTTGCATGTGCCTGGCCGGGCACCGGTCGTGCCCGCGTTGTCGTTGGCGGTGCTGGGAGCCAGGGCGGCCGGAAAGGTGATCCTGGACGGCGTGTTCAACGACATCACCGACGAAGACGGATTTCGCGCCGAGGCCCGGCAGGGGCGTGAAATGGGTTTCGACGGCAAGACTTTGATCCATCCGTCCCAGATCGGCCCGGCCAACGACCTGTTTGGTCCGTCGCAGCGGGAAGTCGCGGACGCCCGCAAGGTTGTCGCGGCCTATCAGGAGGCACGGGCCGCGGGGACCAGTGTCATCACGGTGGACGGTCGGATGATCGAGAGCCTGCACGTCCGCAATGCCGAGCGAATCCTCGCGCTCGCGGACCTCATCGCGGAACTGGCCTCCGCCTCCTAGGCGTACGAGGCTATTGCCTGTCGACTCGGCCGCCGATCTGGCCGGCGAGTTTGACCGCCAAGTCCGCTCCCGTTGGCGTTGGAGATCGGTCCCACTTGGAATTCGCAGGAAGGGACGCCAACGGGGCGTCCGGACACCCCGTGCTCTACCGTGATGGCAGGCGGGGACAGGGGTGCCCAGTTTCGGCGCGGGCGCCATGCCCGGACCGGTGAGTCGACGGTGACCACGCGGTAGGTTGAACGCGGTTCCGAACGACTCGAGAGGAGACACCGTGCGTCACAGCGCGGCCATGCCCGAGGCCGACCGCACGTGGATGGTTGACACGCTGCTCGCGCTGCTGCAGACCCCCAGTCCGGCGGGGCGGACGGACGCGGTGATGCAGCTCATCGGCGACATCTTCGACGACTTTGGTGTGCCGTTCTCCCTGACCCGGCGCGGCGCGCTGACCGCCGAACTCCCCGGGGAATCGGCGACCATCGACCGCGCGCTGGTCGTTCACGCCGACACCATCGGCTGCATGGTGCGACGGCTCAAGGACAACGGCCGTCTCGAGGTCATTCCGGTCGGCACCTTCTCGGCCCGGTTCGCCGCGGGCGCCCGGGTGCGGATCTTCTCCGACGACCCCGACGAATTCATCACCGGCACGGTCATGCCGCTCAAAGCCAGTGGGCACGCCTTCGGCGACGAGATCGACCTGCAGCCAACCGACTGGGAACACGTCGAGGTCCGCGTCGACCGCAAGGTGTCCTCGCGGGAGGACCTCGTCCGTCTCGGCCTGCAGATCGGCGACTTCGTCGCGCTGATCGCCAGCCCCGAACTGACCGCCGACGGCTACATCGTTTCTCGTCACCTCGACGGCAAGGCGGGCGTCGCGATCGCGCTTGCACTGGCCAAGAATTTCGCCGAAAACAAGCTGGTGCTGCCGCACCGCACGATGGTGATGATCACCATCACCGAGGAAGTCGGCCACGGGGCGAGCCATGGCTTGCCCGCCGATGTCGCCGAATTGGTCTCGGTGGACAACGCGGTGTGCGCGCCCGGCCAACACTCCATCGAGGACGGGGTGACCATTCCGATGGCCGACCTGCACGGCCCGTTCGACTATCACCTGACCCGCAAGCTGTGTCGGCTCGCGCAGGAGCAGGAAATCCCTTGCGCGCGGGATGTCTTCCGCTTTTACCGCTCCGATGCCGCCGCGGCCATCGAGGCGGGCGCGGGCACCCGCGCGGCGCTCGTAGGCTTCGGACTCGACGGCAGCCACGGTTGGGAACGCACCCATCTGGATTCGCTGCAGGCGGTGTACTGCCTGCTGCACACCTGGCTGCAGACGCCGCTGACCTTCGCCAAATGGGATGCCAAGCCGTCAGGCAAGCTCCGGGACTTTCCGTCGTCCAAGCAGCCCGCCCCGAGCGAGCGGTGGGTACCGCTGGCCCGCGGGGAACACGATTCACCCGGCGAGGCGTCGCCGGGATCGCACTGGCCGCCGTCGGAAGGCCCGCAGGCCTGAGGCGTTAGCGCCTAGTTTCCGGCGCCGCGGGGGATCCGGTCGGCGCGCCAGCACCGCGATTTCATGGGGACGTCGATCGCGTCGGCCTCAGCGAAACGCTCAGTCAAGGCGGCGCGGGCATTGGCGAGTCGCTCAGCGCGCTCCTCGGGAGACGCGATGATCACCCGGCTGTAGGTGCCCACCATCGCGACGACATCGTCGATGCTCATCCTCCGCGCGAACGTGAACGTCTCGCGGGCGACGTTGTGGAAGATCTGCGGGTCGGGGAGCACGACGTTCTCGTGGCGCCGGCGGAAGCGGTCGGGGGATTCCGCCTCGGGTGTGTCCTCACCCGGCAGCAAGTCGAGGTCGCGCACCCAATCCACGTCACGATCCCGGCTGGTCCAAATCAGGCCGAATCGCCCGCCGTCGCGCAATACCCGGCCGATCTCGGGAACGGCCCGCTCGGGATCCATCCAGTGCCACGCCGACGATACGAACACGGCGTCCGCGGAGACGTCGGGAAGCGGAATCGACTCCCCAGTGCCTTCGACGGCACGAACCTCGGGAGACCGCTCGGTGAGTACCGCCCGCATGCGCGCGTCGGGCTCCACGGCGATGACCGCCGCCGCCCTGTCCACCAGTGTGCGGGTGAACAGCCCGGTGCCCGCGCCCAAGTCGACGGCGACCCCGCAATGGGGCGGAACCAGCCAGTCCACTGCCTGCTGCGGAGGGTGCGGACGCAACCCGTCATAGTCCTCGGCGATCGAGCCGAAGGACGTCGCGCGCTCTTGACGATCAGTCACACGCAACAACGTATTGCAGCTCGCTATGCAAGAGATGAGAAAGAACGCGCGGCGTCACCACAGGGCGCTGTGATTGACGAGCGCGTCGGCCACCAGACCTATGCCGAAGACCAGGAACAACAGCCGCACCGATATCGGGCCGTAGCGGGTCAGGGCGCGCACGAGCCTGCGCTGAATGCGCTTGGCGCGCATGGTCCGTCTCATCGAAAGGCCAAGAATCATCAGCGGTGGGGAAAGCGCGATCGCCCAGTAGGCGATGATCGCCAACGGCCAAAGCGGTGGCCTCGGGTGCAGGGCGGCGAGCATGGCGAGTCCCGTGAGATAGGGAATCGCGGTTGGCGCCTGTCCACTTCCGACCGCCAAGCCGAGAAACCCGAGCAGCCATGGCCGCTCGCGCATCGCCGCCAAAGCCCAGCCGGGAGCCGATGATTGGGCGGTCAGCGGGAAGTACGCCAGGCCGGTCAGCACGAGACCGAGTACCAACTCGCCGCGAAAACGGATGGCCGGTGTCACGTGGAAATCCACGACATGGGTCAAGAAGCTGAGGCCCAGCACCGTGCACAGCCCGAATGTGGTTGTCACGGCGAAGACGCCCGCGATGAAGCTCAGCGCACCCGGAATCGGCGAGCGGCGATTCAACCGGCTGTCGAAAATGACGGCCGAGACGACGCCCAGATTGAGGACGTTCAACGAATCGAGAAACGCCAGGCCCGCAAGCGCCAGCACGAGAGCACCCACGCGCCTGAAACCCGCTACCGAGTGAGCTGTCCGGGCGTGAACATCAAAGCGGCGATCATGCTGCCGACAATACGAGTCGCAGAGCGGCATGTCTGTTCGAGGCGGCGCCCGCCGCCCTCGGCGGGTACATCACCGGGGCGGCTCGTATGGGTTTCGATCCGGTCACACGGCATGGGGCACCGAGGTTTTCGTTATCACGCGTTCGACAATGCCGGACATGAGGCAGACGCGGGAGCCCGACGGTGGCGCGTGAAATCTCACGCCAGGCGTTCCTGCGGGGTACCGTCGGAGCGTTGGCCACCGGTGCCGTTTTCGGTTCCGCCCGGGCCACCGCGGCCCCCAATCCCACCGGTTGGGAGGGTCTGTCCACCGCCATCGGTGGACAGGTGCTGCTGCCGGACAATGGCGCTTTCGGGTCGGCCAAGCAGGTATTCAACACCAACTACAACGGCTCGACGCCTGCGGCGATCGTGACCCCGACGTCGCCGGCCGACGTGCAGAAGGCCATGGCGTTCGCCGCCGCCCACAATCTGAAGGTGGCGCCGCGCAGCGGCGGGCATTCGTACATCGGTGCCTCCACGGCAAACGGCGTCATGGTGCTCGACCTGCGTCAGCTGCCCGGCGAGATCAACTACGACGCGGGCACGGGGAACGTCACGGTGACCCCCGCGACCAGCTTGTACGCGATGCACCAGACGTTGGCGGGCGCCGGGCGCGGCATCCCGACGGGTACCTGCCCGTCGGTCGGGGCGTCCGGGCACGCGCTGGGCGGGGGACTGGGCGCCAATTCCCGACACGCGGGGCTGCTGTGCGACCAACTGCTGTCGGCGTCGGTGGTGCTGCCCGGTGGTCAGGCCGTGACCGCGTCGAACGCCAGTAATCCCGACCTGTTCTGGGCGTTGCGCGGTGGGGGCGGCGGCAACTTCGGTGTGACCACCTCGCTGACCTTCGCCACCTTTCCCACGACGGATCTCGACGTGGTGAACCTCAACTTCCCGCCCGAGGCGTTGGCGCAAGTACTGGTCGGGTGGCAGAACTGGCTGCGCACCGCCGACCGGAACAGCTGGGCACTGGCGGACGCCACCGTCGACGGAATGGGGACGCATTGCCGCATCATGGCGACGTGCCCGGTCGGATCGGGGGCCAGCGTAGGGGCGGCGATCACGAAAGCCGTTGGGGTGCAACCGACGGGGACCGACAACCACACCTTCAACTACCTGGACCTGGTCCGGTACCTGGCGGTCGGGAACCTCAACCCGTCACCGCTCGGATATGTCGGGGGATCTGACGTGCTGCCCGTCGTCAACGCGGCCACCGCCCAGGGCATCGCCAAGGCGGTCGACGCCTTTCCGCGTGGGGCGGGCCGCATGTTGGCGATCATGCATGCGCTGGACGGCGCCCTCGCCGATGTGGCCCCGGGGGCGACCGCCTTCCCGTGGCGCCGCCAGTACGCGCTCGTGCAGTGGTACGTCGAAACCGGCGACGCGGCGGCGGCGACCAACTGGCTCAACACCGCACACCAGGCGGTGCAGCCGAATTCGGTCGGCGGCTACGTGAACTACATCGAGGCGAACCAACCGGCCTCCCGGTATTTCAGCTCGAACCTGTCCCGGCTGGCCGCCGTGCGTCAGAAGTACGATCCCGGCCGAATCATGTTCTCGGGGCTCAACTTCTAGTGAATGGCGTGCGCGCCTGACGTCGAGACATAATCCCCAGCATGGCCGACACGGTAAAAGTCGCGTTAGATCGCGCCAGCGTGGCGATGGGCGACGACGTCGAGTCCCATCGCGTCTTCTGGGTCTTCCCCGACTCGGCCACCGTCGACGATTTGCTCGTCGAAGTCTCCCGCTACGTGCCGGGGGTTGCCGGACCGGCCGGGTGGATGGTCGACGTCAACACCGGTGACCGGGTGCGCCGACGCGACCTCGGCATCATCTACACGCGCGATGACCTCAGGCAAGAGGATCAGATCTGCCGATTGACGGCCGGTAACACAACATTGGGCGATCTTGCCCGGTGGGCAAAGGTGCCCGACCTTGATGTATACGCCCGGTACCTGACCTGGGACATGGGACGGCCGCTCGCACTGAGCGAGGTGACGGCCGCCGCCACCTATACGGGCGCCCAGCCGACCAAGCTGCAATCCGAGGCCGAGGCGCAAGCCAACACGGACTGGGTCTTGACGCGCGAACTGGATCGTCGCGCCGCCGAGGTCGCTGCGATGCGCCGCGACTGGATTCGCGCCAACATCATCACGGGAAGCACGCCACCCCCCGGGACCGACATTTTCATTGCACGCAATTTCCACTACTTGGCCGACCTACACTGCCCGGCCAGCATGGATGTGGCCGCGCAACTGCTGCTGGGAACCGACGAAGCTCAATACGAAAACCTCAGCGCGACAATCGATATCGACGCCCGCCCGGCGATGGTGACCCTGGCGATGGTGCTCGCGGCTTTCGAATGGCATACGGCCTACGGCAGCTGGCAAGCCGGCGGACGCCCATATCTCAAGCCATACTTCGAATACCTCTCCGGCTGCGGTTATCGGCTCTCGCCGATCGAACAAGTCATGGCCGGCCAGATCACGGCTGAGCAACTGAAATTCTCGCAAAGTGACATCGCCAGGCTGAACCGCATCCGGCAATTGCGGGATCTGCAATACCAGCTGCGGATGAACAGCTACTACGCCAAAACGCTGACCGAGGAGCAGTACCGCGCGGCTATCACCTCCGTCCACGCCGAACTCTCCGCCCTCGGCGAGTTGCCCGGGCCGATGTAAGCCCGCTGCGCGCGCGATGGAGCGTCAACGCCCTTAAGCCGGGACGTGGTCGGCGAGCTCGTCGAGCAAGGCGTGATTCAAGACGAATGCCAATTTGACCTCGCCGACGACGCGATCGATGTCGCCCGCGCTCGGGCTGAGCGCGTCGAGGCGGGCCCGATAGGAGTCTTTGTACGGCTTGGACCGCATCGGGAATTCGTAGAACGCCAGCCCGACGCCGCGCAGACCAAACGTGCGGTCGAGAGCCCCGCGAACGACCCGGCCCCCCGAAAGGTCTCCCAGGTATCGCGTGTAGTGGTGAGCCACCAGGAAGCCACCCCAGGTCAGGGTGCGGATGCGCGCGCTGTAAGCCTTCGCCGCGGGGGAGTCGATTTCGCGCGTGCCGTCGGGACGCCAGTGCCGCAGATCGGCGTCGATGGCGGTCAGCCGCTCCAACGCCGGGTCGTAGACGGCGGCAACCATGGGGTCGCAGCGGCGCGCCCGCATTACGTCCTCCAGGGCGGCGTACACCACGCGTAATCGAAGCAGGTATTCCGAGTAGCCCCGAACCGTAACGCGGCCAGCGAGCAATTCGGAGATGAATGTGCTCTGCTCGGCGGCGATGTGCTCGGCCGCTGATCCGTCCTTCATCGCGACCGACAAGGGGCGGCGTGTCGAGTGGACGAGCGGGCTCATGGCCAGCTCAGATTACAGCGGTGATCGCGGCGGACGGCGCGGCCGCGCGGGACCGCAACGCTTAGGCTCGAGTAATTGACACAGACGCAACCAGGGGAGCGCAGAGCCGATCACTTACTGGCGCGAGCATTGGGATACCACCCACGTCGCTGAGCAACTCGGCGTAGGGCCGCGCTCATGTTCGCGCCGCTGACCAGTTGAGCGACAGGGATTTGGCGCGACGAGCTAGCTGGATGCGCTGAGGATCTTGATCGCGAACACCAGCGAGTCGCCCGGCCGGATTCCAGCGCTGGGTTGGCCGTTGGGGTATCCATCCGCGGAAGTCATCGCGACACCAACCGTGGACCCGACCTTTTGGCCCGCGATGGCCTTCTGGAACCCGGGCACGACGCCGTTGAGCGGGAAGTCAACCGGGGCGCCCCGTTCGTAGCTGTTGTCGAACACCGACCCATCACGTCCGTTGACCCCCATGTAGCAGACGGAAACCCTGGCCGCGGCCGGGACCACGGGGCCGTCTCCCGCGTGCAGCGTGTGGACCTGGGTCTGAGTCACGCTGAACGGTGCCGTCACGTCCACGCGCGGTGCCGTCGTATCCGTGGATCCGGTAACCGCTACGCTGCCGGTGCTTCCCGCCAGCGTCCAGTCCGGCGTTCCGCCATTCGGTGCGGGTGCCGTCGGGCACGAGCCGGCCGCGGTTGCCGTGCCGGAGCCGACGAGGGTCAGGACGGTTGCCGCGACGCAGGCCGCGACGGACGAATGCACCAGGGAGGACTTCACGGCCGTCACGCTACAGCCAGTTCAGTTGTCCGTCGGCGGTAGCCCTGCGCCTGCTGATCAAGTGCAGAGGCTGGGGGCGTCGCACACGTTGCCGGGGCAATAGATCGAATGCGCCGCGTCGACCATGGTGCCGACGTCCAACAACGTCACGCCCCTCGCGTTCAAGTGGGCGTGAACGTCGTCGGCAATTTCTTGTGGCGTCCAACCCCAGGTGAGGTCGTAGCAGATGAGGTGCGCCTCGCCGATGAGCGCCTCTTCGGTCTGGGGCGGCCAACTGAGGCCGACGGCGCGCAGTTGTGCGAGGTAGGCGTCGTCCTGTGGGGTGGCGGCTGCAAGCGCAGCACTGCTGACCAGGGCAGCGCCGGCCATCACGGGGATGGCGAGTGTGGCCAGCCAACGAGGTGAGGGCATTTGATTCCCGTCCATTCTTCTTGGCGTTCGCACGGCCGCAAAAGTGTGCCGCCGCAAAGCGGCGCGGATATGAACAATAGCGAAGACCCCGAGGGCGGGTCCGCGTTCGCATTCACTATCGCTCCCGCGGTCCTTAGCCGGTCAGCGCAGCCACGCCGAGACCGGCAAATAGCGCCGCGCCACCCCCGCAGGCGATCGCGCCGGCCGGCGACAACGTCTGGCGCCGCATGCCGTTGACCGCTGCGACGACGTCCAAGGTGTCGACTAAAAGACCCAGTTGCAGAGCGCGCGTGCGCAGCCGAGGCGAGGCGGTATCCATGATGGCGATCGCCAGCGTTAGTTCGCGGGAACCGAACAGTCGAGTGGTCAGCGGCTGTTGACGGTCAGCACCCAGCCCGATCAGAGCCGCTGTCTTTTTCGGAGCAAGCCATGCGCTCACGCCTGTTACAAACCGCAATGCGGCGAAAGTGGGGAGTAGTACGCGGTTTCGGGTCTCGTTCATAACCCACCCTCTCAGAGTGAGGCTTCCATGGCTATTGGACCTGGTGCGGTGTCCTGCTCCCGTTCAGGGCCGTTATGGCCGAGAAACAGGTAAGCAAATTTGCACAACTACTTTTGCGGTGTGTCTTATCCTGCTTGCGAACCGCCCCCGGCAGATTGAGGAGAATGTTGTCTCTGACACGAAGCCGCATTGTGGTGGTCGTGTTGGCAACTATCGGGCTCCTCGCTTTCGCGACGATGCTGTTCATCTCGAACGGTGCCCCGGGCCACGGGCTAGTCGCCCCGGCAGGCTCCGTCGTCGCGGGCGTCTTTGCACTCGCATGTTCCGCCAATGCCGCGCGCGGTTCTCGAAGCCGCCAACGCCTTGCGTGGACCGTTCTTTCTATTGGGCTGCTCGGCTGGACCGCCGGCCAAGCAGCGTGGTGCTACGTCGCCGTCGGTGGCAGTCTTCCGGTCGCGGGCCTCTCCGCGGCCAACTTCGGCTACCTCATCTTGCCGCTGTGCGCGCTGGGGACCGCGGTCGCGATTCCCAGCCGGGATGACGCGCGATTTGGGATCGGCCTCCTGCTCGACGGCATCCTCGTCACGGCGTCGCTATTGATCGTTCTCGTCATCCTGACGTTGGGTCGCGCCGCGCACTCACCACAGACGGTCAGCGTCCCAGAGATCCTGCTGGCCACCGCGGCGGGCGTGTATGTGGGCCTTGTCGCCACGACCTTCGTCGTGGTGAGGAAGGCCGAGGCGGACCGCAAGCTTTCACCCACGCTGATGATGCTGGGATGGGGCACCATCGCAGTGGCCGGGGTGATCCACGTCGCAAAGGATTACGCCGACCAGGCGCCGAATGACCTCGTCGTTCTTGGATGGGCAGGCGGAATGTACTTCGTCGCGCTGTCCGGAATCACGTCTCAGCCCAGCCAGGAACCCGACCTCGGTTTTTCGCAGCCCTCTTCGAGGGCGTCGTTGTGGCTGCCTTACCTGCCCGTAATGCTGGCCATCGTCGTCGGCACCGTGCACTTTTGGCCCGCATACCGCAGCGAGGCGTTCATCTTCTTGGTTTGCGTGGTGCTTTTCGTCACCACCCTGGCCCGCCACATCCTGCTGTTGGAACGCAAACAACGTCTAGTTGCCGCGGTGTCTGACGCCGCCCTACGAGACCCGTTGACGGGGTTGGCAAATCAGCGACTATTCGATGATCGGCTAGCCCACGCGTTGCGCCTACACGTTCAGCACAGCGTGCCGGTCAGCGTGCTCACGCTGGGTGTGGATGATTTCCGGCTGGTGAACGACACGCTCGGTTATGACGTGGGCGACGAACTATTGCGCGCGGTCGGCAAGCGGATCCAGGCCAATGTCAGCGATGGCCATACCGTTGCCCGGATGGGCGGGGACGAATTCGCGATTCTGGTCGAAGACCGTCCCGACGCGGCAGCACACGTTGCCGATGTGCTAGCACGGTCTTTCCACGAACCCATCGAGATTGAGGATCACCGCCTGGACGCGCGCGTGAGTATCGGTGTGGCATCGGCCAATTCAGGGCTCATAACCACCCCCACGCCGGGTGATCTCCTCAGACAGGCCGATGCGGCACGATCCGTCGCCCGGCAGGCGAACTCGGCCAATGTTCGGACGTTCACACCCGAGATGGACGATCAACTTGGCGGGGCGCCGGCCTACGACAGTGCCATCGCGCGACTGCAGCTGCTCGGCGAACTGCGACGCGCCATTGAGAACGACTCGCTGACGCTGCTATACCAGCCGAAATTCGGCTTGATGACCGGTTCGGTGCGCGGAGTGGAGGCGCTCGTCCGATGGCAGCACCCGCGCTTTGGCGTGCTGAAGCCCGCCCAGTTTTTGCCCCTGGTTCGCGAGCACGGCCTGATGCATGCGCTCACGGATCTGGTGTTGTCGCGCGCCGTCGCCGACGCTGCCGCTTGGCACGCGGCAGGCGCAGCGATCCCGGTCGCGATCAACCTGGCGGCGCCCTCGCTCGACAAGGACGCGCTGCCCGACCGCATCATGTCCGTGCTTCACACATACGCAATGTCTCCCGGTTCTCTCACGATTGAGATCACCGAGGATCTGGTGGTGGCCGACCTGGCCAAGGCCCGCACGGTGCTAGATCGTCTCCGGGAGAACGGCATCCGGGTGGCGATCGACGACTTCGGCAGCGGCTATGCCACTTTGACCTATCTGCGCGAGCTACCGGTCGATGAAGTAAAACTCGGGCGCGAATTCATCGCGCCGATCCTGCACGACGACCGAGCCGCAATCATTACGCACTCGGTCATCGAGTTGGCGTCTGCGTTCGGCATCGTGACCGTCGCGGAAGGCGTCGAGGATCTCGCCACGGCCCAACGACTCAAGGACTACGGTTGCGACGCCGTACAGGGGAACTTCTTCTGTCGCCCGTTGCCCGCTTCCGAGATCCCGCGGGTCTCCGGTGTCTCCACGCTCGCGGCGCAATAGACGCCGTCTTT
This sequence comes from Mycobacterium sp. E3251, assembly GCF_001666835.1. Taxonomy (GTDB): domain Bacteria; phylum Actinomycetota; class Actinomycetes; order Mycobacteriales; family Mycobacteriaceae; genus Mycobacterium. The sequence continues at coordinate 40,519 of NZ_LZJF01000061.1, forward strand.
CAAACGGTGGCTTAGTTCGCGACCGATCGCTCCAGGGTAGCCAGCGACGCGGCTAGGTAGTCCTCACCGAAGATCGGCATATCGCCGACCCGGTCGCGGAACTCCTGCGGTGTGCCGCTCCAGTCATAGGTGAGCGTCACGTCGGTCTGGTTCCCGTTGGGTGCGAGGTCGTAGCGCCAAAACCAACCACCGGGATTGTGGTTGCCCGCGTCGTCGAGTACGCCCGGCATCCAGCAGATGGCACGGTCCGGGTCGAACACATTGACCAGGTTGTGGGTGACATAGTCGCCGCCGGCCCGGGTGAGGTACATGTTCATCGCGAACAGCTGTCCCGCGCGGGTGATTGGCGCGGTGTCCACCGCATCACGGACCCAGTCAGTGGGCTCGGTGTTCTGGTGCCGGGACGGGTCAGCGAGGACCGCGAAAATCTCGGCCGGCGTCGCGGCGATGGTGCGGGTGACGACGTAACGTTCGGCGGTTGGGCTCATTCGTTGTCCTCACTGGCGGGCCCGTAGGCGGCTGCGATACCGGGGGAGTCAAGCCAACCCGAGTAGGTGGGGCGAGAGGGCCAGCCTTCGGGCGAATCGAGCCATTCCTCCTGCCGGCCCCAGGGCAGGATGTCGATCAGACCAAAAGAGTGACTGAGCTGCTCGGTGCCCCGCCCATTGGTGTGCCAAGTCCTGTACACGGTGTCACCGTCGCGCAGGAACACGTTGACGCCAAAACCGCCGGCGGGCGGAGCATCCATGTCGGCGGCGAAGGGGCTCTGCGACGACGAGTACCACTCCATGCGGTTGCCGACCTTTCGCTTGTAGGCGAGGGCTTCGTCGATCGGTCCGTTGGTGACGATGACGAAACGGGCGTCGTAGTTGTCGAGGAACTCCAGTCGGGTGAACTGCGACGTGAAGCCCGTGCATCCGGCGCATTGCCACTCCGCGCCGTCCGACCACATGTGGTGGTACACGATGAGCTGGGAGCGGCCGGCGAACACGTCGGCAAGGCGGATCGGGCCCTCAGCCCCGATCAACGTGTAGTCGGCCAACTCGACCATCGGCAGACGCCGGCGCTGGGCGGCGACCGCATCCAATTCTCGAGTGGCGGCCTTCTCCCTTTTGCGCAGTTCGTCGAGCGCGGCGCGCCAGGTTTGTTGATCGACGACCGGAGGCAGGGCCGTGGCTTTGGGCGACATGGGATCCACCTTTGCTTTGAAGTCTTTTGTCCGAAAGGTCTGACTGCCGAAACGTCCGGAATTCATCGCAGACCGTCGCTGCCGCGGTGGTCATGACCGCGCCGCGGGCCCGATTCGAATAGACGACGAGGGGAGACCTTCTCGTTGTGGCGACGTTCGCGTCGATGGCCGCCATTACGATCGCGACGGCCGCTGAGCAAGGCCGGGTGCCGATGACGCCCAGCAGCGCCAACCGCTCGGCATCCGATTGACGTGTGATAGCGCCGATAGAACTGCTAGCAACGCTATTGACACCGCCAAGTTGCCGGGGTTAGCGTTGCTAGCAGTCATGGCATGAGGGGAGTTAGGGCATGGTTTTGGACGTCATGACCCGCGCCGCTGCACTGATCGCGGTGCTGGGGACCGCGGTGGTCTACGGAACCGACGTGTTCTGCGCAATCGTGCTGCGACCGGCATTGGCGGTGGTCGACGACGATGCCTTGGTCGTGGTCACGGGAAGGGTGCACCAATTTGGAGACCGGCGCATGCCTGTGCCCGGGGTGCTCGGGGTCGTCGCGACCGCGACGAGCGCGGTGCTGGCCACCGTGGCCGTGAATTGGGCGCAGGCGATCGCGGCGGGCGTCGCGCTGGTCGTGCTGTTGGTCTGGCTCGCGCTGTATACCAGGGTGAGCGCACCAATTAATCGGCGACTGACAGCGGCCGCGGATGCTAGTCGGCGACTACCGGATGGGCGTGCGCTGCAAGAGAAGTGGGACTCGATCATCGGCGCCCGCGCGACCCTTCAGGGCGTTGCAGTGGCCGCGCTATGCGTGGTGCTGATGATGTGACGTCCCGGCCAGCCCCGAGTTCGCCGCCGACATGACGGGGTTCGACGTCGGCGACATCGTCGACGTTCAAACAATGCTGCTTGACCCGACGCCGTTTTCACCGATTCACTGACGACTTCAGGAGCGCGCGACATGACCATGACAACCACCATCGGCTACACGCTCGCCGGACTCCTAGCCGCGGGCATCATCTTCATCGGCGCACGTTTCCTCGTCGCGCCGCGCCTCGCCGCCGCCGGCTACGGGGTGCTCCCGGAGGTGGACCGGCCGGGTGTGGGCGCGTACCTGAGCGTCAAGGGCGTGCGCGACATCGCCAGTGGGCTCTTCGTCATCATCCTGATGATCGCGGGCGCGACACAACTGGTCGGCTGGGTGATGTTGGCCGCCACCATCATTCCGCTCGCCGACGCGACCATCGTGCTCCGCAACGGCGGCTCGAAGTCGATAGCGTGGGGAGTCCACGGCGCCACCGCCGCCGTCATGCTGATCACAAGTGCGCTCCTGCTCGCGCATTAGGGGAGCGGGATGCGTGCCCGCGCCATCCGCCCCGATCGTTGAACTTGTTGCGGCGCAAGACCTTTAACCTGCCGCGACCCCGAGGGGCGGACCCACGGCGGGGGTGGTGGTGGTGGGTAGGCATCCGGTCGCTGAAGCGGCGGTAAAGGCGAGCATCAACGCGACGACGAGCTTCGTGACTAGACGTGACATGGCGACTCCATTCATCCGGCCCCTCGTCAAAACGTTAGACGGAGCGGCGATTTATTTCAACCATTATTGAAATAGTTCGGCTCTGCAGGCATACTTCCTATGCGGACAGATTGATCGGTCGCACAGCAGGAGCGCTCAGCGAGCGTTGGGCGCATTAGTGTGTGCGCTGATGTGGCAGGCTTTGTCGTTCCTGCCGGAGAGCCGGAGCCACGGATGGAGAAGGGGTGTCACTTGACGTCGAAGGTTCCGCCGGTCAAGGTCGCGCGAGCCGTTGAACGTGCCCGCCACCACTTGTCGCGCCTGCGCCAGCGCTCCGCACCACCTGCCGCAGTGATGATGGAATTGATTCTGAACGCGTGGGTGGCCCAGGCGATCACGTCCGCGGCGGACCTTGGGGTAGCGGATGCTCTGGCGGACGGCCCCTTGTCGGGCGAGCAACTGGCCGACCGGGTCGGTGCCGACGCCGACGCGCTGAGGCGACTCATGCGCGCGTTGATCGGTATAGGGATTTTCCGCAAGGGCAGCGACGGGCGTTACGCACTCACGCCACTAGCGGACACGCTGCGCACCGACGCGCCGGTCTCAATGGCCGGGATGGCGCGGTGGGTCGGCTCACCTCAGCATCGCGAGCACTGGAGCCACCTGACCGACGCGATTCGCACCGGAAACCCGGCGCTCCCAGAGCTTCGCGGCAAGCCAGCGTTCGAGTACCTGGCCGACGAACCGGAGTTGGGTGAAATCTTCAACTCCGCTATGACCAATGTGTCCGAGTTTGCGAACGTGCCCCTGACGGCAGCCTACGATTTCGGTGCGTTCGGGACGATCGTCGATGTCGGTGGTGGACACGGTCGGCTCTTGGCGGCGATCCTCGAGACGGCTCCGAATTCGCGCGGCGTGCTGTTCGACCTTCCGGAGGTCGTGGCCGGCGCCGCCGAATTGTTTTGTAAGTACGGTGTCGATGGCCGGGTCCGGATCGAAGAGGGCTCGTTCTTCGACTCCGCGCCGGAGGGCGGCGACGCGTATGTGCTCAAGAACGTCATCCACGACTGGCCCGAGGAAGATGCGGTGCGCATCCTGAAGAACGTCCGCGCCGCGGCCCGCACCGGAGCGCGCCTGCTGCTTTGCGAGTTCGTCATCCCCGACCATGACCGCGACTTCCACGGCAAGTGGGTTGACATCGAAATGCTCATCGTCGCCGGTGCGCGCGAACTCACCGCCAACGAGTACGACCGGTTGTTCGACCAAGCCGGTTTCCGGTTGAATCGCATCGTTGATACCGTATCGCCGCTGAGCATCATCGAGGGGATTGCGGTGTAGCGGGCGCACTTTGGCGCCTGACCAGCACGCCCAATGCCGAATCCGCAGGGGCTACGGAGGGGCGACTATTCAGGGACTTTCGGAGGTTTGCGATGAGACAACCCAACGACGACGCCTGGGGTCCGGCCACCGGTGTAGGAACCACGGCCACGATGGCAGCGGCGGCAAGGGCAATCGCCACCAGGGATGGGGTCATCAACGATGTCTTCGCCGAGCCGTTGGTGCGCGCGGTCGGTGTGAATTTTCTGACCCGCTGGGCTACCGGTGAGCTGGTCGCCGCGGATCTCGACACCGAGGGCAGCCCATGGGGTCTGGCGCAGATGCCTGCATCGATTGCGGCCCGCACGCGATACTTCGACGAATTCTGTGCCGATGCCGCCGCGGCGGGCATCCGCCAAGCCGTCATCCTCGCCTCGGGCTTGGATGCTCGCGCCTATCGACTGGATTGGCCGAATGGGATGACGGTGTTTGAGATCGATCAGCCGGCCGTCATCGAGTTCAAATCCACGACGCTGGCCGGACTCGGCGCCGAACCGGCGGTCGCTGTGCGTACGGTCGCGACCGACCTGCGCGAGGACTGGTCGACAGCATTGAAGGCGGCGGGCTTCGATACCAGTAAGGCCACGGCGTGGATCGCCGAAGGTCTCTTCGGCTATTTGGCACCCGAGGCTCAGGATCGGCTGCTCGATGCCATCACCGCACTCAGCGCGCCAGGTAGCCGCCTCGCAAGCGAGGCCGTGCCGAATACCGGCGACATGGACCCCGATGCAGCGCGCGAGCGCATGCGCGAAGCGACGGCCAAGTGGCGCGAGCACGGCTTCGAGCTCGACTTCGACGTAATCGAGTTCGAAGGCGAGCGCCGCGACGTCTGCGCGTACCTTGACCCGCGCGGCTGGACATCGGTCGCAACGCCGATGGCCGAGCTGCTCGCCGGTCATGGGTTGGGGGCGATAGCGCGCGCCGACGATGACCGACAGACGATGAACGGCGTCACCTACTACACGTCGACGCTGGGCACGGGCCGATAGGGCGCCTACGGGCCGTTAGCGGCACTCACCGCCATCCCGCCGTTATCTGTCTTCCCGGCGCTCAGGCGGGGCAGGCGCGTGCCAGCGTCGCCATCTCATCGCCGAACTCGTGGTTCACCCGGGCCGCCGCTTTCGCCGATGGCGGCAGGTCCACTTTCAATGGGTCTTGTTCGCCGAGTTCGCCGTTCATCTGATTGGCGTCTTTCATGAATTCTCGGGCCAGCGCCGCGGCTCGTTGCGCGTGAGCCGACAGGCCAGGCTCGGTCACCTGGTTGGCGCGTTGCTGCAGGCCGTCCAGCCATGCCTGGTAATCGGCGTCAGAGGGCACCGAGTCTTGTTCGTAAGAACCCGGGGGCGCGAACCGCGTCTTGGCTTTCAACGAGGCCTGCATGTCGCGGTTGTAATCGATGAATTGCCGTACACGCCAACAAGGTTGCGCCCGCTCATCGATGTGCCACGCGACGACCAGACCCGCGGCGGCCGCGGCTACGCATAGCATCATCAGCAAGCGCCGGGCGGTCCTACGGGTACGGAGACTGTTATTGGCCACGCGACCAACCTAATTCCTTGATCGGGCCGCGCGGAACAAGTCGGTGCAGTTCATTCGCCGCTTCGCCACGGCGGATGCGAATGCGAGTGATCAGCCGCCTGGGCCCGGCCCGTCACGCGTGGGGGCAGAAAATGCCCAGTATCTGTTGGCAGTTGTCCTTATTGATGAGCCCCGGCGGTGGTGGGGGCGGTGGCGGAGGCGGGTTGTCGCCGTCCCAAATGTTCTGGGCGACATTGCCCTGTCCGAAGTAGACGTAATAGTAGGTGTGGCAGATGTTGTTGTCCCAAATGACCGGATTAGTGACGTGGTTACCGGTCGGCGGGAGTGGCTCCCCTGGGCACCAGCGGTGCGGGCCGCCATCGGCGTTGGCGGTTCCTGCGGCGAGCCCGAGTCCCGCGACACCCAAACCGCCGGCCAACAGGGCGGTGGTTGCTACTCGCACGATTCGTCGCATCATGGTGGTCCTCTTCTGTCGGGGTGGCGGCCAGCTTTCGGCCGCCTTCGCGTTGAAGTGAATAACGGGCCCCCAGCTACCGATCTCAACTTGGCCAGGGGACGCCATGCCCGGGGCGCAGCCGGAGAAGACCACCCCCACGGCGAGGTGGGCGGTAGGGGAGCCGCCAACCGGGCATAGTCGGCGCGGAAAACGACTCTGTGTTGTGACCGTTAAGGATCGTTACCGCAATTGTGATGAATGCACTCCTATCTTTGGATATACGAGAAGGCCGACGCTTTCGAACCAAATAACGCCTATCGGCGTCCGCAAGCCTGGGGGGCTGATATGACCATCGCAATCGCCGCGCACGACCCGGTCGAGAAAGACACGGCCTACGGGCATGACGATGTCATCTCTGCGGTCGCAAGAGTCAACGCCATTGCGTGTCGAGGGGACACCGTTCTCGTCGAATTGAAGCCGCGCTGGCGACCTACCGAAGAAGAGATCGTGCGCGCGGCGATCACGGTGATTTTGGTAGCCCTCGTGGCGGTGATCGGCGTCGCCGCGGGCGCGATCCTGACAATGGGTTAGCAGCGGTGCCGGTCAGGACGCGATGAACTCGAGCAGATCCGGGTTGAGGACGTCCGCGTGCGTGGTCAGCATGCCGTGTGGGTAGCCGGCATAGGTCTTCACGGTGCCGTTCTGCAGCAGCTCGACCGCTCGGGGCACCGCGCTGGCGAACGGAACGATCTGATCGTCATCGCCGTGCATCACCAGGACGGGGACAGTGATAGCCCGCAGATCCTCGGTGTAGTCCTGCAGCCAGGCAAACACCGTCTCATAGTGAGCGTGCGCGCTGCCCGACATGCCCTGTCGCCACCAGTTCGCGATGACCGCCTCGGACCGCTCCACCCCCGGTCGGTTGAATCCGTAGAACGGACCCTCCGGCACCGCGCGGAAGAACTTCGATCGGTTTCCCAAGACACCCGCCTGCACCGCGTCAAACCACTCCCGGGGTTGCCCGCCCGGATTGCTCTCGGTCTGCATCATGCTCGGTGTCGGGGAAGACACCAGCACCGCCTTGGCGACCCGCTCCTGGTGGCGCGCCACATAGCAGGCCACCTCGGCGCCGCCGGTGGAGTGTCCAACATGGACGGCCTCACGAAGGTCGAGCTGCTCGGCCAGCGCGGCCAGGTCGGCCACCCAGTGCTCCATGTCATTGCCGGTCCCGGTCTGCTCGGATCGGCCATGCCCGCGCCGGTCGTGAGCGACCACCCGATAGCCCCGGTGCAGCAAGAACATCATCTGCGCGTCCCAGTCGTCGGACGTCAGCGGCCAGCCATGACTGAAAACGATCGGCTGGCCAGAGCCCCAGTCTTTATAGAAGATCTCGACACCGTCCGACGTGGTGATGGTAGGCACACTCGTTCCTCTCGCAGTCGCCTCTCTCGCGGGCGCTCCCCGCGATCGAGTGACAGTCAACCGCAGACACGTTCTTCCTGCGAGCTCTCCCGCAAGTCGACGATGCGAGCTATGGCGCGTCTTCACGCTTGCGTTGCGACGATGACGACCTGGGCTAAGCACGAGGTGGTTATGCAGACGAGCGGGGGAAAGGCTTGGGCCGCAAGCGAAACCACATGGAGTAGCGGTGGTCAGGCAAGCAACAGCAATGATTCCTGTGTTGGAAACCGAGTACTTACCGGTAATGCTGCACATTCGATTCCGGAATATTCACCGGGGTAACTGCGAGGGCGGTGGAGCGGTTGGCAGACGGTATGGCCGGCAACCGCTTTCGGAAGTCCGGCGGCGTGGGGTCACAATAGGCCGCTTTTTGATTGAACGCCGGGGGTTGGCCAGGTAAGCGATAACGGTCCAGCGGTCAGCATGTTCTGCGAAGATTGAGCGTCAACGCCGCTGGTCGGAGGGGAAGCGTTGTCGTCTCAGAGTCGCCGCTTGGGCTTCGGGCTATCTGTCGTCGCCGTCGCTGCGGCGGCGTTGAACGCGCTCGCCCCCTGGGGAGTGGCTATCGCGCAACGCGTGCAATTTGTCCTCGAAGCAACGCTGTGTGTCGGCGCATTACTCGTTGGGTTTGTCGTCGTGGGGCGAGTGGCAGGCCTCTCGAAGTGGTGGCGAGTAGCCCTGTTGGCGGCGATAGCCACATTCCTGACCGCCGAGTCTCTCTCGCAGCTAGGCGGTCCCGCCGACCGCGTCAGAACAGCCCCGGAGCCTGCCGTCGTCGGCTACTTCGTCGCAGGACTCTTGTTCGTCGTCGCGATGCTCCTGCTGGTGCGTGCCGGCCGTGACCACGACGTCCGCACCCCGGTGCGCACGTGGCCGGGGGTCATCACGACCGTTCTCGACGGACTAGTGAGCGCGCTCGCGTTCTTCCATTTGGTGTACGTCGCTCGACTGGGCGCCATGGGCGGCGCCGCGCTGCCGCGATCGACCAATACCGCTGTCGTGTGGGGGATTGCCGCTGTCGAGCTCATCACGGTGGTGGGCGCAGTCCTCCTTGCGATGTGGTACCCGCCGTACCGGCCGGGCCGGGCGAACTACATGCTTCTTGCGGCCGCGGTGATCACCCTCACGTCCTCTGACAGGCTGCTCGCGTATCTGCGGAGTGTCGGTATTACGACGCTGGATCTGTGGGTTGGCGTCGGATTCGTCCTAGCTCCGCTGTTGATCGCATGGAGCCTGCTCGTCCTGCCTCCGCGGCCCCGCCCTCACGACGACGAACAGCCAACCAACTGGGCACGGCTAACGCTGCCGTATGTGGGGTTCATGGGCAGCACGGCCCTACTCACGTTTCAAGTGCTGGTGGGACGGGGGATCGACCCGCTCTTCGCCGCCACCTACTTGGCGTTGGCGCTGCTTGTCGCGACCCGCTACGTGGTAGCCATGCGGGTGCAACGCATGCTGACCGAACAACTTGTCGCCGCGAAGCGCCGACTTGCCTATCAGGCCCACCACGACGCACTGACCGGCCTGCCGAATCGGTTGCTGTTGGCCGAACGGTTGGACGAAGCTATCCGCGACGGCCCGTTCGTGCTGATCTTCGTCGACATCGACGACTTCAAAGAGGTCAATGACCGTTTCGGGCATGCGGCCGGCGACGAGTTGCTGTGCGCGATCAGTGCGCGTCTGCAAGATTGCCTCGGCCAATCCGACACGCTGGCGCGGATCGGGGGAGACGAGTTCGCCATCCTCACTGCCGGTGCTGTCGACGCACCGGAGATGGTCGCCGACCAGCTCCGGGTGGCTCTTCGAAGTCCGTTCTCGGTGCACGGGACATCGGTGCGGGTGCGTGCGAGCATGGGCCTGGTCAGTCGCGGTTACCACGACGCTCCGCCGACCTCCGACGATCTGCTCCGGCAAGCCGACATCTCGATGTACACCGGGAAGCGGCTGGGCAAAGACACGGCCGTGGTGTACCGCCCGGCATTCAGTGCTTCGGAAGATTTCACGACAGCGCTGCGACAAGCGGATGACGCTGTCCCGCAGGGATTTCAGCTCAAGTACCAGCCAGTGGTCACCCTGCCAGACGGCAGGCCGGTCGCGGTCGAGGCACTTGCGAGGTGGACGGCGCCGAGCGGGGTACAGATTCCTCCCGAAACCTTCGTCTCGCTTGCCGAAGCCAACGGAATGGGGGCGCAGCTCGATGCCCTGGTGCTCGATCAGGCCTGCGCGCAAATCCAAAGCGCGGGCCTCGATCTGAACCTTCACGTCAACATCGGCGCCGCGCGGCTCGGCAGCCGTGATTTCGAACGTGCCGTCAGCCGCACCCTCGCGCGGCATGGGTTGTCGCCGCATCGTCTCGTCCTGGAAATCACCGAGACCGTTCCCATCGTCGATCTCGCTGAAGGAGCGGCCGCCATCAGACGTTTGAACGAACTGGGCATCGCGGTGGCCCTGGACGATTTCGGCACGGGTTTCAACTCACTGACCTACCTGCACGAGCTACCCGTGCAAGTCGTCAAGCTCGACCGTGGCCTGGCGGCGGGCGTCCAACCGGGACGGAACCTCACGCTGTACCAGTCGGTCATCGGATTGTGCGAAGCACTGGGGCTCAAGGTGATCGCAGAAGGGATCGAAACCGCCGAGCAGGCGGAGACGGTCTTCATGGCCGGCTGCCGATTGGCGCAGGGCCACTTGTTTGGGGCGGCCTCCGCGCTAGCCGATATCGCCTCGTCTTCCATGGGCAGGTGAGTCCGTTACGGCGGTTGCGCGGCACGTCACCGTTCGGCTGCTCAGAATTTTCGACGTGCGGTGTTGGACCTGATTCGGGAGAGTCGAACACACCGCGGGTGCGTTCTCGTGACGTTGAAGTCAGAGCTGGATCTGCCCGCCGTCCACAGTGAGCTCCGCACCGGTTAGGAAGCTGCTCTCATCCGAGGCCAAGAACAGCACCGCCGACGCGATCTCCTCGGGGCGTCCCAGCCGCTTCATCGGTACCTGAGCGGCCATGCCGTCGAGTAGATCCTGTTTCTGGTCAGTCGGCGCCAGGCCGGTAAGTCCGGGGGTTTCCACGGGGCCGGGAACGACGGTGTTGACCCGGATCTTGCGGTCGGCCAGTTCCGCGGCCCAAGTGCGGCCGAGGGACCGGATGGCCGCTTTGGATGCCGCGTAGAGACCGAACGCAGGTACGCCCTGGGAGGCGGCGGTAGATCCGGCGAGGACGATCGCCGCCCCCTCGTTGAGCAACGGCAGCGTCTTCTGCACGGTGAACACCGTGCCGGCAACGTTTCGGTCGAAGTTGTCTCGGTAGTGTTCCGGGGTCACATCGGCCAGTGCGGCGAAATCACCGCCGCCCGCGTTAGCGAAGACAACGTCAAGGCCTTTGCCATACGCTGATATTTCAGCGGCCAAGGTATCTAGTTCTTCTGGCCTACTGACATCGCTCTGCACAGCGTGGACGCCGATCGACGCGGCTGCCTCGTCGAGGCGGGCGCGATCGCGGCCGGTGATGAAGACATAGGCGCCTTCCTCAGCGAGGCGCTTAGCAGTGGCTAGGCCTATACCCGAGGATCCACCAGTGACCAGTGCTGTTTTGCCGTCGAGCTGTCCCATGATCGTGGCTCCGTTCTTTGTGTGTCGATGCGCTACCTCGGGTAACCAAGGTGATACATCACCTATTCCGGCGGGTCCAACACCGTCCACAGCCGATGGATCCGTTCATCGGATATTTCGGCCACGTCGAAGCCCGATGCCACCGCGGTATTAGCGTCAGGGGCGCGTAGCTCCCATGCCAAAAAACCCAGCCCACGGGTCTGGCGGACCGCACCGGCCTTGATGAAGTGCAGGCCGCGCAGCTTTTCTTGCAGCTCGGCAGCTTTGGTGTTCAGTTCGTCATGGCCGGTGGCCACGCCTTCGTCGTCGATCCATTGCACGTTGTCCGCGTAGGTGGTCGCGATCGCCTCGGTTCGCCGCTGTGGGTCGCGCTCATTGAACACGGCCAGCAGGTTGGCTTCCATCAGGCGGGTGATGATCTCGCTCACGTGGCACTCCGGTAATAGGTGATGTTTCACCTAACTTAGCACGCACTACCTCATCGCGGGTGGCAGCGAGCTGTTGTGATCGAGGTTAACGTGAATGTGCTCCAGTGCAGCGGTCAGCGGTGCGAGCAGGTTCTCCGGCAGGGGATCGAAAAACAGGGTGCGTACCAGGTTTACATGGCCGGGAGCGGCCTCGACTAGAGCCTGCCGCCCCCTCGGGGTGAGTACAACATGGGTGGTGCGGCCGTCCTCGGCGCTGGGGCGCCGTTCGGTGAGGCCGCGATCCTCCATGCGCCGCAATTGATGTGACAACCTGCTGCGTTCCCATCCGATCTGGGCTGCGAGATCGCTGACACGCATAGCCTCTTCGCGGTCACCGCTGAGTGCGACCAGCACGTCGTAGTCGGCCAGCGATAACCCGGATTCGGCCTGCAGCTGGCGGTTCATCTCGTAGTTCATCCGTAGCTGCACGCGCATGTAGGCCACCCAGGCGCGCTGCTGCCTCGGGGTCAGCCACTTCGGCTTAAGTGATATATCCCGCACTCGTCTTGGCGTCACATTGTCAGTATGACGGCCCAATGGGCTCGGCACGGGTGATCGGCGAAGGCGTCCCAGGCGCATCCGCCCATCACACGATGTTCTCGCCGGCCGGCGTTCTTGAGTGGACCGAACCACATGCGTAAACGATGGGGCGGGGGAGCGGTCGATGTTGCCGTACCAACCGGTGATTTTGGTGGCCCTTGTGGCGGTGATTGGCGTCGTTGCGGGCTCGATCTTCACAATGGGTTGGCAGCGGATAGGTCCGGAATCGGCCGTTGCGGGAGTTTCCCCAAACCGTGTCAGCAGTGGACTATCGTGTTGCTGAATGCTGCCGTCGGGAGGTTTCCATGGAAGGGACCCCGTTCGGCCGGTACCGATTAATCAATTTGCTCGGCCGAGGCGGCATGGGCGAGGTCTGGCGAGCCTATGACACCGTCACCGATCGGATAGTCGCGCTGAAAGTACTCCCTGCGCACTTTGCTGCAGACAAGACGTTTCAACAGCGATTCCGTCGCGAGGCCCACTCAGCGGCACGGTTGAACAACCCTCACGTGGTGCCAATTCACACCTACGGCGAGATCGACGGGCGGCTATTCGTCGACATGCGCCTGATCGAAGGGCGCGACCTGGCAACCGTGCTGGCCTCCGGTTCAATGTCTCCGTCACGCGCGGTGCACATCGTCGAGCAGGTGGCACACGCCGTATATGCCGCGCACAAGATTGGATTGGTGCATCGGGATATCAAGCCCTCCAACATCTTGCTCGATGAAAACGACTTTGCGTATTTGATCGATTTCGGGATCGCGCGCGTTCTCGGCGAGACCGGTCTGACTGGTACGGATGCGGTGGTCGGCACGCTGCGTTACATGGCACCCGAGCGCTTCAAAGTCGGTGAGGCCGATGCACGCTCGGACATCTACGCGCTTGCTTGCGTGCTCTACGAATGCTTGACGGGAGGCGCCCCATTTCCGGGTGACAGCATCGAGCAACAAGTGGCAGGGCATCTGTCGGCGCCGCCGCCGCGCCCTTCTGACTCCGGCGCACCGCCGGCATTCGATGCGGTCATCGCGACTGGCATGGCCAAAGACCCTGCGCAGCGCTACGCCACCCCGGTCGATATGGCACGAGCCGCGCGCGATGCGATCACGGTGCCGCTACGCCTACCGGACCCGAATGCGCAGTCACCCACCGCCACTGCCCCCATTCAAGTGGCCTCATGGCCGAGTGAGCCAACACAGCAAGCGCAGAAACCATTGCACCGCGATCCGCGGCAGGAGATAGCGGAGAACCGCAAGCGCGCCAAGCGATCTTGGGTGGTCGCCGCCGCGGTTATTGGATTGGTCGTGGCGTTGGGGGGCACGAGCCTATACCTTCTGCGCCCCCACACATCAACGGCTGGATCTACGCAGACGACGGGATCTGCGACGGCGGCCCCGCTGTCGGCGCCGAGCGGGGGAGGCACGCCCAGTTCAGGGGTCACCGCAGTGCCGAGTGGTCCACCGACGATCGCCACCTCAGTACGGGTAGGCAATGGCGCCTTCGGCGTCGCAGTCGACTCCGCCGGACACACCGCCTATGTCGCGAACACCGGTTCCAACTCCGTGTCGCTGGTCGATACCGGCAGCCGTACGGTCACAACCACCATCGCTGTAGGGCGCCACCCGGTGGGTGTTGCCGTTGACCCATCGACCCGGACCGTTTACGTGACCAATTATGACGACTCCTCGGTGTCGGTCATCGACATCGCCAACGGCACGGTCATCGCCAGAATCACAGTCGGCAGCCATCCGGGTGGAGTAGTGGTCGACCCGGATGCCCGGATCGCCTACGTCACTAACGGTGATAGCGCATCGGTGTCGGTCATCGACGTGACAACGCATGCCGTGACCGCGACGGTGCCTACCGGAAAAGGTCCAAGCCGCGTAGCCATCGACCGGACCGCTCACCGCTTGTTTGTCACCACTGCCGATCCAACGGTGACGGTTGTCGATACCACGAACCGAACTGTCATCGGTTCCGTCGCACTTCGCGGCCGCCCGGCAGGCATCGCAATCGATACCGGATCGCACACCGCCTATATCGCAAGCGGCGACGATGCATCGGTGTCCTTCGTCGACACCAACAGTCTCAGCGTCATCGCTAGCGTCCCTGTAGGGCAACGCCCCGCGGGTGTGGCGGTGGACCCGCCGACGAACACCGCGTACGTGGCCAACTACAGCGGTGCGTCCGTGTCGGTGATCGACACCACCAAACGCATCGCCACCGGAATCCTTGCCGTCGGAAACAATCCGCTCGCCATCGCAGTCGACCCAACCACGCACTTCGCCTACGTCAGCAGCGACCTTAACCATGGCTCGTTGACAGTGATCGAACGCTGACGTCGGGGCGCTGACGGGTGGATTTCATCGCACACCGGTGGATCTTCACTCGGCGCTCTGGCTTGCCGTCTACGACCGCATTGTAAGTTCGTTCGGGCGGATCGCCTGCGCCGTCAAGTGATTCGGTTTGAAGTCCCGTCCGGGCGACGAGGACAGCCGCAACTCGACCCACCACAGGAACTCGCGAGAGGAAGCCTATGAGAACGATCGCAAACCGCCACGCGGCAATCGCCGGCCTGGCCGCCGTCGCGCTAATCGCTGTGGGCTGCAGCAATGGCAAGAGCGTAGACGCGTCGGCACCGCCTCAGGTCGGGGTGAGCGCCACCTCCACGTCGAAAGCCCCGGCGCCGCCCACCGAGGTGAAGCTGATAGGGGAGCGCGACGTCGAGGTGACTCTGACCGGCCCGATCGCGGTCAAATACTCGTCGGCAACCGAGGATCAGAAGAAGGCACTCGGCAAGCCGCTCACGGGTGACCGCAACGCGGGGACGCGGGACAGCGGCGTGGTGTTCCAGCAATTCCAGGGCGGCGCGATCACCGCCAGGAACGGTGCGGCCGGCACGCCCGCCTACATCATCGTGGGCAAGATCCGGGAGGCCTGGAATGTCCCACGCGGCCCGGACGGCACGCCGGCGGTCACCGGCACTAACGGTTCGGCAGGTCCGCTGGGCTTGCCCACCAGTGACGTGAACGCCGTCGGCGACCTGCAGGTGTCGACCTTCGAGCACGGCAAGATCGAGTACAACCCGGCGACCGGCCAGGTCGCGGTGACGGTAAACGACAAGGTCGTGCCATCCGGGCTCTAGCTCGAACGGGGGACAGCGCCCTCGCCGCTACCGCACATCGCCACTGGACGGATCGCATGGAGGTTTCCACTGGCCGCAATCGGGGGCCAGGACGTCGTTGACGTCGACTTCGAGCCCGCCGACCTCGGCCCGGGATTGGCCGACTCATCCCACAATCGCCCGCGCAGCGCGCTCGGCGATGAGCATCACCGGCGCGTTCGTGTTGCCGGAGATGATGGTGGGTATAGCCGACGCATCGACGATTCGAAGGCCGGCAACGCGGTACACGCGGCAGTCGGTGTCGAGCACCGTGGCAGCCGAATGCGGCCGCCCGCGAGCGTCAAAAGCTCCCATCGCGCAGGTACCCACAGGATGGAAAATAGTCGTACCGAGTTCGCCGGCCGCCTTCTGCAGCGCTTCATCGCTCACCACCTGCGGCCCCGGAAGAAACTCCTGCGGGCGGTGGCGGGCGAGAGCCGGCGCCGCCATGATCTGCCGGGTCATCCGGAGGCCCCGCACGGCGATTTGACGATCGGCGTCAGTCGACAGGTAGTTGCAGAAGATTTTCGGATAGATGAGGGGATCTGCACTGGCCATCCGCACATGGCCTCGCGAGGTGGGTCGCAAATTACAGACCGAGGGAGTGATCGCTCCAAAGGGGTGCAGGGGTTCGCCGAACTTCGGCAACGACAAGGGCTGCACGTGCCACTCGAGATCGGCACTTCCCAGCGCGGGGTCGCTCTTGGCGAAAGCCCCCAGAGTGGAAGGCGGCATCGTCATGGGCCCTGACCGCAACAGCAGGTACTGAAGTCCCATGCCCGCACGAGTGATCCAGTTCCGGTACAGGGTGTTGACGGTCGGGGCGCCCCGGACCCGGTAGACCGTTCGAAGCTGGAGGTGATCCTGAAGGTTTTCGCCCACTCCTGGCAGGTCGACGTCCACCGGCACTTGATGCTGGGCGAGCAGGCCGGCTGGGCCGAGACCCGAGACCTGCATCAGATGCGGCGAGCCAATAGCCCCGGCGCTCAAGATCACCTCGCGATGGGCTCGGACGTCGACAATGTGGCCGGCTTTGAGCAACCGCACCCCGATGACGCGGCGCTGGGCCGTCGTCCACGCACCGCGACGCTGGTCCTCGTGGACCTGGTCGTCCATCAGAAGCCGCAACGCCTGAGTTTGCGTGTAGACCGTGAGATTCGGCCGGTGGGTGATGGGATGCAAGAAGGCATCGGCCATCGACCAGCGCCGGCCGCGCCGTTGGTTGACGTGAAAGTATGCACAGCCGGCGTTGTCGCCCTGGTTGAATTCATCGATCGGGGAGATGCCCACCTGGGCGGCGGCGGCTTGCCAGGCGTCCAGGATCTTCCAGCGCACCCGCGGTAACTCGACGCGGATCTCACCACCGGCGCCGTGCCAGTCGTCGGCTCCGCCGTAGTAGTTTTCCAATTCTCTGTAGATTGCCAGTGTCTCGCCGGGACTGTCCGGGCCACCCCAGAGCCAGCGCTCGTCACCGGTGGCCTGTGCCCAGAGCTCGTAGTCACTTGCCTGTCCGCGCATGTGGATCATCGCGTTGATCGAAGAGCAGCCGCCGATCACCCGGCCCCGCGCGTAGTGAATGCTGCGGCCGGCAAGGCCGGGGTCGGCCTCGGTCGTGAAGCACCAGTCGGTGCGGGGGTTGGCGATCGTGTACAGATAGCCCACCGGCACCTTGATCCAGAACCAGTCGTCTTTGCCGCCGGCCTCTATCAAGAGGACACGGCGATCAGGGTTGGCGCTGAGCCGATTGGCGAGCAGGCAGCCTGCGCTGCCTGCTCCCACGATGATGAAGTCGAATTCGGCGATCGGGCTCATTCCGGTATCGGCCCTCCATAGCGTCGGGTGCGAGTCCTAGTGTGCGCGACGACCACCACATCTCGTCGAGGAATGATTGGCCTTGAACCTGCACGTCGTCTTCGACGTCTGAAAATTGTTGTGGCACGCGCAAAAACGGAATCTTGCGAGCAAAATCCTCCCGCGTGCCTGAAACGAGAGACGTCTTCCGTCATGAAGGCAGCTCGACTGCGGCTCACAGGGTTCGCCGCAGTATGGGAGGTCTCGCACTCGTATCTTCGAGGCAAGCGATGGCCAGCACAAGCAGGCGAGATGATTCACCTCCGGCAACACGCAATGCGCTACTGGTAACGCTGCCGTATTCGATTCCGCCGTATTGCTTAGCGCAGGTGACGTCTTTCTGCCCTCTGCGGGGGTGGTGCGGCCGGATGGTTTAGCTGCCGAGTTTGATTCAGCTGCTTATCGGTGCGCTGCTAGAGGCGCGAAATACGGCTGCATCTGCTCCCGATCACTTCGCTCACTTCATCGAACGGCGGCGGCTGCTCTATCGGTTGGTTCGGACCGGCACGATCTCGGTGCGGGCGATGGCGGCGTCGCGCTCGGCGGCCAGGGCGGTGCGTCGTGCATCGACCATGTAGCCATCCATCGCCGCCTGCGACGCCCATTCGATCAGGTGGATCTCCAGCGGCCGGCCACCCGCGCCGTCGGTGCGGTCCCGGCGCAAAACCTCCCCGTTGTGTTCAGGCACGAGCGCTAGCACTGTGTCCTCGTAGCCAGATAGGGCTTCGTCCATACCGGGGCGCGGCCACAGAAACACGTACATGGTTAGCGTCACATCCGAGTGGTGTGCGGCACTGAACGCCGGGCCTCTACTCATGTGAAGACTTTACGTGCCGGTCTGAAGTTATTTGGTGACTCGATGCTCGTCTCGCGGCTGCTGGTTCCCAACACTTCAGAGAGCCGGGGACCCTCTAACGGAAGGGACCTACTCCATGGCCGGCAACCCCGGCCGCGGAGACGGGACGGGGTTCACGCGCCTGCGCTGTGACCTTGAACTCGAAAGATGGCGCCGACGATACGACGAGCTGCCTGCACCGGTTCAAACTCGATCTGGGAAAAGACCGCTGATCGCGGAAGTCGGGTAGCTGGACGGCGATCAGCGATTGGCAGCAGATGGCAGGATGCCGGGTCGAGGTGGCAGTCCATTCACGGGCATCTTTTCGGTATGAACCCGCGGTCCGATGCAGAACAGTTTGTCACGAGATTTGCCGACTTCTGGCGCCATCCATCGCCGCAACGGTTGCCGGGCCTGCTGCATCCAGATGTCGTTCTTGTGCAACCGCTCGCACCGCGCACGGTCGGCCTCGAGGCCGCACAAGCACAGTTTCACCGTTTGTTCTGCAGCCTTCCCGATCTGACTGCCGATGTCGATCACTGGAGCGGCGACAACGACATCGTTTTCATCGAATTTCGGCTTCGCGCTAGCTTCGGACGCGACGTACTGGAGTGGCCTAGCGTCAACCGGCTGCGACTTCGGGACGGGAAAGGGGTCGAGCGGATCACCTACTTCGACCCGCTGGCCGTGCTGCCAATCCTGCTGCGCCACCCGTCGATAGCGTGGCGCTGGCACCGCTTCAAAGTGCGTTAGACGGAATGGACGTCTGTGTGGCTTCGTACAGCAGCCAGTTGCGTCCGAAGATATGGAGGTTTCCGGCTCTGTACATGCCGATCTTTGTTAAAACCCGTTGCGATGAGACGTGTTTGGGGTCGACGATGGCGAGTATGCGTTCGGTTCGATTGTCTAGCGCCCATGTCAGACAAGCTCTGGCGGCTTCGGTGGCGTAGCCATGGCCCCAGTATTGGCGGGCGAAGTGGAAGCCCAGCTCGAGGTCTGTTTGGTCGGGCAGGAATTGCAGTCCGCAATCACCAATGAGCCGGCCCGATTGAGTGAGTGTGACCGCCCATTTGCTGACGCCGTGGCGGTCCTGGTGGTCGATCAGTTCGGTTACTCGTTGGCGCGTTCCGGCGCGGTCCCGGATGCCGCCGGGGACGAACTGCGTGGCTTCGGGGTCGGAGTAGATCGCGTGCATGGCCTCAACGTCGCCGATGTGCAAGGGGCGGATCGTGAGCCGAGGTGTGTGGATCGACAGTGACGAATCGGGATCGGTGGTCATGACATCACTTCTGTGGGACCAGCACCTGTGTCTGCCGCTGCAGCCCGGTGCCGAGGTCACCCCGCTGAACCGGTATCAGCAAGCCGGGGGAGCGTTGGTCTCGGTTAATGCGGGATATTCGCCTCATAGCCTTCAGGACACGCTAGCGCTGTTGCGGCACTACCGTGACGCGGTTGCGGCGCAGCCGGGGCTCGAGCTGGCGTCCACCGCCGACGACGTCGCCGCGATCACTGGCGGCGGCGACATCGCGGTCGTGTTCGACCTCGAGGACTCGCGCCCTCTCGACGACGACCTCGATAACCTCCTCGTTCTGGCCGGCCTGGGCGTGCGCACTCTGCTGCCGACCTACAACCACGCCAACCGGGCTGGTAGCGGATGCCTGGATACCGAGGATGCCGGCCTGACCGCGTGGGGACGGGCCATCGTCGGCGGGCTCAACGAGGTTGGAATCGTTCCTGACGGCTCGCACTGCAGCGCGCGCGCCGGACTCGACATGTGTGAGACCTCGACTGGGCCAGTGATTTACAGCCACTCGTGTATGAAAGCTATCTGGGATCACCCCCGCAACATCAGCGACGATCAAGCCCGGGCGTGCGCGGCTACCGGCGGCGTCATCGGTATCACCGGCGTGGGTATATTCCTCGGACCCAACACCCCCACGCTAGAGGCCATGACCCGGCATCTGGAGTACGCCATCGAGCTGGTCGGCATCAACCACGTCGGCATCAGCAGCGACTTCTCCTTCGACTACGCCGATTTCATCGCCGAACTCACCCGCAACCCGCAATTGTTCGATGCCAGCTACACGCACTGGGGACCGATCCAATGGATGCCCCCTGAAACGCTACTGACAATCGGCGAACACCTGAGTCGGCGCGGCTGGACTGACACCGACATCCACGCCGTCCTGGGCGGCAACTTCAGCCGAGTAGCTCAAGCCGCCTGGCGCACTTAGCAGTCAGAATCCATCGCGGGTGGGCGACCAGTCACTTGTGAATCGTGGATAGGCGATGCCGGAGGAACTTGACATAATGTCGCTTATCGGCACAAACCGATATCCGGTGACCATCGACTGAAACATGACAATCCCTGGAACCACAGCGTTTGTCCTTTGATGGCATCGCAGGCATGTCCCGGCAACTCCTGACGGACGGTCGGTCGGTCGCACTCGAGGAACCAGTCATCGGGTTGGCCAGTCGCGCATGCAACGGGGTCGTCGCCTTACCTCTTTCGCCTTCCCGGCGGGACGCGTACTAATACGTCACGGTGACGAATCGCAATGGGCCCCAAGCCGTTTCCGAATCTCAGCCTGGCAAGGCCACGGGCCATCGCTCAGCATTTCCGTAGCGTCGAGCTTCACGAAGACCCACCGGCGCAGGTGTTCAGGCTGAAAGGCGTTGTGGCAGTGCGGCACCGCCCGACGGCGG